>NZ_LZLY01000018.1 GCF_001673535.1 Mycobacterium sp. 1081908.1
AGAAAACACCCCCAGCCAACAACTGAAGGTGTTCACTATGTCGCGAGACATCTGTCCTCGATGTCTCGCGACATCACGGTGTGTCCGAGGGGGGACTTGAACCCCCACGCCCATTAGTAGGGCACTAGCACCTCAAGCTAGCGCGTCTGCCATTCCGCCACTCGGACAAGACCAAACGAATGTTGGCAGCTAAGGCTATCGGATCGGCCCGCGCGGACCCAACCCAGCTCGCCGCCGGCAGAAGGTTCCGGCCCGAGCCCGGCGGCGCCGGCAGTGGTAGGAAAGGTGGTTGTGACCGAGCGCACCGAGCTGTCGTCCAATCGCTTTGATGACGTGGTCGAGGTTGTCAGCAAGCTGATCCGGTTCGACACCACCAACACCGGCGAACCCGAGACCACTCGCGGCGAGGCCGAGTGCGCGCAGTGGGTCGCCGAGCAGCTGCAAGAGGTCGGCTACCTCCCGCAATACATCGAGTCCGGCGCACCCGGCCGCGGCAACGTGGTCGCCCGCCTTAAGGGCGCGGACAGCTCGCGCGGTGCGCTGCTGATCCACGGGCACCTCGACGTGGTCCCGGCCGAGCCCGCCGATTGGACCGTGCACCCCTTCTCTGGCGCGATCCGCGACGGCTTCGTCTGGGGCCGAGGCGCGGTCGACATGAAGGACATGGTCGGCATGATGCTGGTGGTCGCCCGGCAGTTGAAGCGGGACCGCATCGTGCCGCCCCGCGACCTGGTGTTCGCGTTTGTCGCCGACGAGGAGCACGGCGGGCACTACGGGGCCCAATGGTTGGTCGACAATCGGCCGGAGCTGTTCGACGGCGTGACGGAGGCGATCGGCGAAGTGGGCGGGTTCTCCCTGACGGTGCCGCGCCGCGACGGAGGAGAGCGCCGGCTCTACCTCATCGAGACGGCCGAGAAGGCGATGTCGTGGATGCGGCTCAGCGCCCACGGCCCGGCCGGACACGGATCGATGGTGCACGACCAGAACGCGGTCACGGCCGTCGCCGAGGCGGTCGCGCGGCTCGGCAGGCACCAGTTTCCGCTCGTGGTGACCGACACCGTCGCGCAATTCCTCGCCGCCGTTAGCGAGGAGACCGGGCTGACCTTCGACATCGAGTCGGACGACCTGGCGGGGACCATCGACAAGCTCGGCCCCATGGCCCGCATGCTCAAGGCCGTCCTGCACGACACCGCCAACCCGACGATGCTCAAGGCCGGGTACAAGGCCAACGTCATCCCGGCGACGGCGGAGGCGGTGGTGGACTGCCGCATCCTGCCCGGCCGCAAGGAGGCGTTCGAGGCCGAGGTCGACGAGCTGCTCGGCCCCAACGTGACCCGCGAATGGATCAGGGACCACCCCTCGTACGAGACCAGCTTCGACGGCGAGCTGGTCGACGCCATGAACGCCGCCGTCCTGGCGCTCGACCCGGACGGCCGGACGGTGCCCTACATGCTTTCCGGGGGGACCGACGCGAAAGCGTTCGCGCGCTTGGGCATTCGTTGTTTCGGCTTCAGCCCGCTGCGGCTGCCGCCGGATCTGGATTTCGCCGCGCTGTTCCACGGCGTCGACGAACGGGTACCCATCGATGCGCTGAGGTTCGGCACCGAGGTGCTGGCACACTTCCTGACACACTGCTAGCGACGACAACCGAACGAGAGGATCGCTCCATGAGCCTGCCGCAGGACCCCTATGACGCGCTGCCCAAGCTGCCGTCGTTCAGCCTGAGTTCGGACTCGATCACCAACGGGCAGCCGCTGGCCACCCCGCAGATCAGCGGGATCATGGGCGCCGGCGGGGAGGACGTCAGCCCGCAGCTGAGCTGGTCGGGGTTCCCCGAGGAGACCCGCAGCTTCGCCGTCACCGTCTACGACCCGGACGCCCCGACGCTGTCCGGATTCTGGCACTGGGCGGTGGCCAACCTGCCCGCGAACGTCACCGAGCTGCCCGACAACGCCGGCGAGGGCAGCGAGTTGCCCGGCGGCGCACTGACTTTGGTCAACGACGCCGGCATGCGTCGTTACGTCGGCGCCGCGCCGCCTCCGGGCCACGGCCCGCACCGGTACTACGTCGCGGTGCACGCCGTGGACGTCGAGAAGCTCGACCTGCCCGAGGACGCCAGCCCGGCCTTCCTCGGGTTCAACCTGTTCCAGCACGCGATCGCGCGCGCCTACATCTACGGGACCTACGAGCAGAACTAGCTCGCTGGGCACTTAGCCGGCGTCACCGGTTCTTGTCGGTGGCGCGGCGTAGTCTTTCGAACATGAGTTCGAGTACGCGCGAGGATATCGTCGAGGATTTCGACGCGCTGCGTGCCGTGGTTTCGCGCATTGTGGGGCATCGCTATGACGCGTTGACGACGCCGGAGCGGCTGGCGTTGTTGGCGCGGCTCGAAGAGGAGACGCGGCGGTTGCCGGTGGCGGGGCATGTGTTGATCAATCAGCTGGGTGCGCAGGCCACGCCAGCGGAGTTGGGCGGGCGGCTGTCTCATGTGCTGGCCGATCGGCTGCGCATCACCCGCGGTGAGGCCGGCCGGCGGGTGGCCGAGGCCGCCGACTTGGGGCCGCGTCAGGCGCTGACCGGGGAACCGTTGGTGCCGCGGTTGGCGGCCACCGCCGCCGCCCAGCGCGCCGGGCAGGCCGGCGCCGGTCATGTGCGGGTGATTCGCCGATTCCTCGAGGAGTTGCCCTGCTGGGTGGACGCCGGCACGCGCGAACAGGCCGAGGCCGATCTGGCCAAGCTGGCCGCCGAGTATCGCCCGGAGCAGGTGGGTCTGTGGGCCGATCTGATCGCCCAGTACGTCAATCCCGACGGCAGCTACACCGATGAGGAACGCGCGCGTCGGCGCGGGCTGAGCCTGGGCAAACAAGGCATCGACGGCATGTCGGCCTTGCGGGGCTGGCTGACCCCCGAGGCCCGCGCCACCCTTGAGGCGGTGCTGGCCAAAACGGCCGCCCCGGGGATGTGCAATCCCGAGGACGACACCCCCGTCGTCGACGACCCGCCCGATGAGCAGGCCCAGCGCCGCGATACCCGCAGCGCGGCCCAGCGCAACCACGACGGGCTCAACGCCGCCCTACGCGCCTTGCTGGCATCGGGAAAGCTGGGCCAACACAACGGATTACCGGCGTCGATCATCGTGACGACCACCCTGCAGGACCTCGAGGCCGCCGCCGGCAAAGGCTTGACCGGTGGCGGCACCGTGTTGCCGATGTCGGACGTGATTCGCCTGGCACGCCACGCGCATCAGTATTTGGCGATCTTCGACAAGGGCCACGCGGTGGCGCTGTATCACACCAAAAGGCTGGCCTCGCCCGGTCAGCGAATTGTCTTGTACGCCAAGGATCGCGGCTGCACCCGCCCCGGATGCGATGTGCCGGGCTACCGGTGTGAAGTCCACCATGTCGAGGACTGGGCGACCACCCACTGCACCGACGTCGACAATCTGACGCTGGCCTGCGGAGCCGATCACCCCCTGGTCGAACCCGGAGGCTGGATCACCCGAAAACGCAACGACGGCACCACCGAATGGATCCCGCCCCCGCAACTCGACCACGGCCAACCACGAACCAACACCTTCCATCACCCGGAAAAACTCTGGTCCGATGAAGGAGCCGAAGGCGACGAAGACGGGCCAGCATAACTAGCCGACCTTTAGGCCGCCGGGAATTTCGGCGTCAAGCTAGCGGGATCCTCTCAGCCGATCAGTGGCCATCGAACTGCCCGATGATGGGGTGGACGCGATGACGTAGGTGGCGCGGCTCATATCGAGCAGAAGGTTCGCCCCGCGGAAGCGCAACGTTCGATGGCTCGCCTACGGTGCGATCGCCTCGGCGATCTGACGTGGCATGAAGTTCACCAATTCGGGGATCAGGCCGCCGAATTGCGTTCCGCCCAAGCTGACGGTGACGACCTGAACTGGCTGGCCGATACCCGCGGAGACCTCCATTGTCGCCGAGATCGGTTGCGGCGGAGTGAGAATCCCATCGAACGGCATGTGTATGACGATCGGTGTATTGGCGGGGACGATGGTGATCCCCGGGAGTAGCGGCGGGATGGCGCCGATAGTTATCGTCTCGGTGACCGGGATCGTCAGGTCGATAACGGTATGACCGTTGAGGAAGCCGTTCAGGGCGTAGGCGGGCAGGTCGGCGAGGGCGCCCATCGCCGCCACTCCGTTTCCGGTCTGAACGGCCGCCCCGAACACCGTGGCGCCCGTTGCGAGCCCGTCCAGTGCGGCGATCGGTGGGCCGATGATCGCGAAGCCCAACGGGAGGGTGGTCGTGTTGAGCGCGCTGACGAAGTGCTGCGCCATCTGTGCGGGGATGGAGCCCCGCGGTATCAGGTTGACGAGGGACTGTTCCTCCGCGGCGGGGATGGAGGCCAACGGGAGCAGGTCTCCCGCCGGGCCCTCCACCTTGTATGAAGGCGCGCTGAGGAGCAACGGGTTGCTGGAGTCGACCCCGACGACATTGATGTCGACCCCGCTGAGGAGGAGGTCCAGAAACGCACGTGGGACGGCCTCGACCGCGCCGTGGTAATCAGCCGTTACGAGCGAGTGGCCAGCCGTTCCGATGTCGTGCTCGAAGACCGGGAAGGTTTTTTTCAGGTCCGCGCCGGCCTTCTGCAGGCCCGCGCCGATCGCCTGGTTGTAACTGTTCTGCTCGTTGATGAACGACTGCATCGTCGGAGCGAAGGTCGATGTTCCCTGGATCGCGATCTGGATGTTCGCCGGAATGTTGCCGAGCGTGGTGGGGAAGTTCTGCAGCTGGCTGGCCACCACCGTCCCGACGGTATGCGCGTACCCGTTCTGGTTGCTGATGACCTGGTGCAGGGCGGGGAACGGGTCGGACATCCAGTCGTTGAAGATGGTTTGCAGGTTGGCGCCGGTGTTGGCGAAGAGCATCTGCCACGGACCGCCGGCCTGTGAGGCCGTCGTCCCGGCCGCGAACAACGATGGCAGCAGCCTGACTTCGATCCCGTCCCACTGAGCGGTCAAGAAGGAACCGATTTGCTGGCCTGCCCCGCTGAAGACCGAGCCCAGGGGGTTTCCGCCGAGCAGCCCGCCTAAAACCCCGCCGCCGCCCCCGCCGAGGACCTGGCCCAGGCCACCGAGGATTGGATCCGTGGCCGCGGCGGGCGCGCTGATCGCGTTGGCCGCGTTGGCGATCTCGGTGCCGAGGTACGCCGCCGCACCGCCGTTCAACAGATTCGAGAATTCGTTGTGAAACGTCGCCGCCTGGGCGATCAAAGCCTGAAATCGCTTACCGTACAGGCCGAATACTCCCGAGATTGCGGACGACACGTCGTCGGCGCCCGCGGCGGCAACGCTAGTGGTAAAGCCCGCCGCGGCCGAGGTGGCCTCGCCGAGGGTGGAGCCGATCCCCGCGACACTCTGGGCCGCCGCTGACACCGTTTCCGGCGTGGCGACTAGGAAGGACATGCTTTCCCCCTCGACTTACGCTGCCTCCGCATACGCGGTCATGTTCGCAAATGCGGGGCCCACACGCACTCGAAATCCCGGCTTTTGACCGCAGTCTGAGCGATCGAGCTAGCTAGCCGTTAGGTGTGATTGCCGCGGCGATCGCTTCCGGAATGGTGTTGAACAACGTCGGGAAGAGGCCGCCGAATTCCGTGCCGCCAAGGGTCTGGTTGATGGGGACGCTGATGCCGAGGAGGTTCAACGGAATCGTCACCGAAAGCGGTTCCGGCGGAGTAAGAAGCCCGTCGAACGGCACGTGCGCTGTGGCCGGCAGGACAATCAGGCCCACCCCAGGCTCCATCACGGCCACCGGCAGCGGCAGATCCACCAGCAATTGGCCGTTGAGGAAGCCATTCATCGCGTAGGCCGGCATGTCGCCGACCGCGTTCAGCATTCCCAGGACGTTGCCGGCCTGCGCGGCCGCACCGAACGCCGTCGCGCCCTGCGCGACCCCGTTCGCCATCGCGAACGGCGGGCCCAATATCGCGAAGCCCAGCTGCAATGGCAACCCGAAGATGGCGGTGCCGGCCAGTGTGCCGCCTGGAGGCAACGCCGCCAGGGTCACCGTGAAGTTCGCCGAGACGCCGGCGTCGGTGAGTACGCCGACCGCATTGGCGAAGTTGTGCAGCATCTGCCCGGGGATCGAGCCGGAAGGAACCAGGCTGGCGACGCCCTGCACCTGCTGTCCGGTGGCGGTCAGGATGGGAAGTAGGGCTGCCGCCGGGCCCTCCAACCCGACCGGGCCCACGATGGAGATCGTGGCGCTGAGGTTCGGTATGGAACCGCTGACGTTGGTCGCCAAGTGGCTGGTATCGAACCCGGTGATGAACAGGTCGATCGGCGCGTGAGCCGCGTCCTGCACCGCCGCGTAGTAATTGCCGACGGCTACCGCGTCCCGGGCCTCCGACATGTCGCGGAGCGCGGCGGGCAATGTGCCCTGCAGGCCCGAGCCGAGTTGCTGCAGCGACGTGCTGACCGTCCACCCGTAGCCGGTCACACCGCTGACGAAGTCCTCCCCGATGGCCACCGGGTTGAAGGTCGACACGCCCTGGGCGGCGAGTTGAATGTTCGGCGCCACGTTCGCGGGGAAACCCTGCAGGTCGGTCGCGATCCCATTCGCGATGAGCTGCGCGTAGTGACTCTGGTTGGCGATGATCTGACTCAGGACCGGGAACGGATGGGTCGCGAACTGCGCGCCCATCAGGTTCAGGTTCGTGAAGGTGTTCTGGAAGAGGACGGTGTACGGGTTGGGGTAGGGCGCTGGGCTGCCGGGGGGCACTGGCCCAAACAGACCTGGCAGCAACGAATTCAGCAGGGGTTGGAGCCCCTGGAGCAGCGGCACGTCCTGGAAGAGCCCGGTGCCGACGCCCAGCAGGTTGGGCAGGGTTATGCCGTTGGTGAGCTCGTTGGAAAGGAAGTTGCCCAGGTCGAGTCCGACGCCGTTGAGGGTCGGCCCCAGCAAGGCGCCGAGGGGCCCCGAGGTGAGGCTCAGGCCGGGCGTCAGGTTGCCGAGATTTATCGGCCCGAAGAAGTCGCTCAGGGTGGGGAAGGCATTCAGGATCGCCGGATTGAACAAGGAGCCCAGGCCGTTGGCGAACGCGCTGCCGATGCTGTTGAGGGGGCTGAGGAGTTGGCTCAACCCGCTACCGAGGCCGCCGAGCAGCCCGCCGCCCCCGGTGCCCAGGCCGAGCAGTCCGTCGAGCCCACCTAGCAAGCCACCGCCGCCGCTCGAGCCGCCCAGGCCGAGCAGGCCGCCCGAACCGAGCAGGCCTCCCGAGCCGAGCAGCCCGCCGAGGATCGGGTCCGACGCGGCCGCGCCGCCGGCGGCGAAGCCGCCGAGCATGCCCTGCTCTGCGTTGGCGAGCTCGGTGCTGAGGTACGCCGCCGCCCCACCGTTCAACAGGCTGACAAACTCGTTGTGGAATGCCGCCGCCTGGGCGCTCATCGCCTGGAATTGCTGCCCGTAACTGCCGAACAACTCCGAGATGGCGAGCGACACGTCATCCGCGGCGGCGGAGGTGATGGCGGTCGTCTGGCCCGCTGCCGCCGCGGTGACCTCCCGCAATGACGAACCGATGCCCGCTAGGTCTCCCGCGGCGGCGCCCACCGTCTCCGGCGCAGTGACTAAAAACGACATCGTCGTCTCCCCTCGAAGACTCCCCATTGCCCGATTTACGTCATACCAGTCACAATGTCGACCAAAATGTGACGTACTAAACGTATTCTTCTTGTTTCTAACAGCTTGTTCTACAAATGCACAACCCCGGATTGGCAAGGCCGTCAATCCATTTTATTGACACACGCCCAATAAGGTGGTCTACCCGGACTCGCCGACCTGGCCTGAGCTGCCCGCCGGCCTGCCCGGGTCGACGGCCGCGGACCCCACCGCCTCGCCAAGCGACGCGAAACCGCCTTCGTGCAAGCGGCGGGCGATGCCGTCGTGAATGTGCTTGGGCCACAAGCCCCCTCCGTAGATGAAGCCGGTGTAGCCCTGCAGCAGCGACGCGCCCGCGGTGATCCGTTCCCACGCATCGTCGGCGGTCTCGATGCCGCCCACGCTGATGAGCACCAGGCGGTCACCCACCCGGCCGTAGAGCCGGCGCAGCACCTCGACCGCCCTGCGCGCCACCGGCGGCCCCGAGATGCCGCCCTCTCCAAGGGTTTTCACCCCCGCGGTGCTCAGGCCGTCCCGCGAGACCGTGGTGTTGGTGGCGACGATGCCGGCCAGGCCGAGCTCGACAGCCAGGTCGGCGATGTCGTCGACGTCGGAATCGGAAAGATCGGGTGCGATCTTGACCAGCACCGGTGTCGACGTCGTCGAGGCCTCCAGCAGGACGCCCTGCAGGATGGGCCGCAGCGACTCCACCGCCTGCAGGTCACGCAGCCCCGGCGTGTTCGGCGAGCTGACGTTGACCACCAGGTACGACGCGAGCGGCGCGACCAGCCGGGCGCTCGCCCGATAGTCGCCGATGGCGTCGGCGGCCGGGACCGCCTTGGTCTTGCCGATGTTGACGCCGACCGGCACGCCGGGCCGGCGGTGGGTCAGGCGGATCGCCAGCGCGCCGGCGCCGCGGTTGTTGAACCCCATCCGGTTCAGCAGGGCCCGGTCGGCGGGCAGCCGGAACAGGCGCGGGCCGGGATTGCCGGGCTGGGGTTGCGCCGTGACGGTGCCCACCTCGGCATACCCGAAACCCAACGCGCCCCAGGTGAGCAGCCCCTTGCCGTCCTTGTCGAACCCGGCGGCCAGCCCCAGCGGGCCCGGGAAACGCACCCCGAATACGGTGCTGGCCAGCACCGGATCGGTCGGGCCGAGCCGGCGGTGCAGCAACCGCCGCGTGACGGGCAGGACGGTGGCGCCGCGCAGCAGCGCGAACACCAGCGTGTGAATGCGCTCGGGCGGGAACAGGAACAACAGCCGGCGGATAAGCCGGTACATCACAATTCCGGCTGGTCGGGCCGCCGGCTGTCCAGACGAGATTTCTTGCGGCGCAACAACACTCGTCGGCTGCCGTCGGTGTAGAGCCGCACGCGGGTGAGCTCCCAGCCGCGATATTCGGCCTCGATGGACAGCCGGATGGACGCGCTGACCCGCGTCACCTCGGGCGGCAGGCGCAGCGGAATCCATTCGTATTCGTCGGACATCTCCGCTTCCCAGCCCGCGGGCAGCCGGCTCCACCGGGGCGCGGGCCGCGTCACGGCGCACCCCGCGCGTGCTCGATGATCTGGACGCCCGCACCCGTCCCCGACACCACGTACAAGGTGCCCGACGCTTCGTCAAAAGCCAGCGAGTTGGGTTGTTGCACGGTTGGGTATCGCACCCTTTCGACGGGAATTCCGGTTGACAGATCGTAACCAATGACGACGTTCGACGCGGTGAGGGACACCCAGGCCAGCTCGCGGGAACCGGCCAGGCCGTAGGGGGACTGCCGCACCGGGTAGGCCTGCCGGAGGATCAGCGGGTCGACGCCGTACACCAGCAGCTGGCCGCCGCGGGTGTCGGCGACCAGGACGCGGCCCAGCGGATCGGCGGCCAGGGTGGTGGCGCCCTCGCCGGCGCGCAGGGCCTGCTCGACGCGACCGTCGGCGCCGATCGTCGTCACCGAGGTCTGCCCGCGATCCAGCACCACCATCGTATTCCCTTGCGACACCAGGGCATCCACGCGGGCGAAGATCTTCTTCCGGCTGCTGATGGTGGCGCTCTTGACCGAGGCCGGTGTCCGGGAGGCGAAGGTGTAGACGGCGCCGTCGGCGCTGCCCAGCACCAGCGTGCCGTCGGCGCGCTGGGTGACCGCGGTGAAGTCGATCTGCTGGGAGTTGGCGACGGGCACCCGGGTTGCCTGAGCAGCGGACAGGTCGACCGTGATGTAGCCGCCCCGGGTGGCCAGGTACGCCGTGCCGTGCCCGTCGCCGGTCAACGCGGTCGCCGGGCCCGGCAGGTCAACCACCCGCGGCGGGGCCTGCGGATCACCGAATTCGGTGAGGGTGGCGGGCGCCTCCGGGTCGGCGCCGGGAGCCAACACGGCCAGCTGACGGGTGGCGCCGTCGAAGATTGCCGCCACTGCGGGGCCGGGCAGCGGCCGCACCGCTCCGGCCGGGCTCTGAGACACCGGCGGGGAGGCGGCGGCCTGGGCCGGTTCGATCGTCGGCGGCGCGCTTGTGAGCGGATTGCTGGCGCAACCCGCGCAGAGCGTGATCAACGCCAGCAAAGCTGACAGGGCAGCAAAGGGGTGTTGAGCCCAGCCCCTATCTCGTCGCAGCAATTATTTTCCCTCGCGTCACCAACGTGAAAGTCAAATTTTAGGGAACGGTTTCGCATCCAATATGGCCATGTTGCCTGCATCGGGTCGGACTGGAGAGGTATGGTCGCGTCATGACCGTCATCGTTGACCGGCATATCTCGGACAAAGAGTTTGCTGTCGAGGACATCTCGACCGGAATCTTTGCCAGTGGGTACGGGCAACTCGGTGATGGGCGCAGTTTCTCCTTCCACATCGAGCACCGATCGCTCGTCGTCGAAATTTACCGTCCACGCCTTGCGGGTCCCGTTCCGCAGGCTGAGGACGTGGTCGCGCGCGCGATCCGCGGCCTGGTCGACATCGACCTCACCGACGAGCGCAGCCTGGCCGCCGCGGTACGCGACTCGATCGCGCACGCGGTGCCGGTCTCGCGCTAGCGATCCTTCCGCGCCCCTACCGAGTACGGTCGTCGTCGTGACCGTCATCCTGCTTAGGCACGGCCGCTCCACCTCGAACACCGCTGGCGTCCTCGCCGGCCGCTCGGAGGGCGTCGACCTCGACGACAAGGGCCGCGAGCAGGCCGCCGGCCTGATCGACCGGATCGGCGCCCTGCCGATCCGCGCGGTGGTCACCTCGCCGCTGCTGCGCTGCCGGCGCACCGTCGAGCCGCTGGCCGAAGCGCTGTGCCTCGAGCCGTTGATCGACGAGGAGCTCGCCGAGGTGGACTACGGCGACTGGACGGGCCGCAAAATCGGCGAGTTGACGAAAGAGCCGCTGTGGCGGGTGGTCCAGGCGCATCCCAGCGCGGCGGTGTTCCCCGGCGGCGAGGGCCTGGCGCAGGTGCAGGCCCGCGCGGTCGCCGCCATCCGCGGGCACGACCGGCGGCTGGCCATGGAGCATGCCGGAACAGATGGCGGTGAACCCGGCGGCGACGCGCTCTGGGTGGCCTGCACCCACGGCGACGTCATCAAGGCCGTCGTCGCCGACGCGTACGGCATGCACCTGGACGGCTTCCAGCGCATCACCGCCGACCCCGGGTCGGTGACCGTGATCCGCTACACCCCGCTGCGGCCGTTCGTGTTGCACGTCAACCACACCGGCGCCGGGCTGTCCGCCGCGCTGCGGGCGGGGCCGCCCCCCAAAGACGACTCCAAGGGTGATGAGGCTCACGGTGAGTCGAAGGGGGGATCGCAAACCGGGCCGGCCGAAGCGGTGCCGACGAGCGACGCGGTGGTCGGCGGGTCGACAGATTAGTTTCCCTGGGGCGGGGCAATCGAATCGCACGGCGACGGCAACAGCCGGTATTTTGGAGGTGCCATGGCCCGCGCAATTCACGTCTTCCGCACGCCCGACCGCTTCGTGGCCGGGACCGTCGGCCAGCCCGGAAATCGCACGTTTTACATACAGGCCGTGGGCGATTCGCGGGTGGTGTCGGTGGTTCTGGAGAAGCAACAGGTCGCGGTCCTCGCGGAGCGGATCGGCGCGCTGCTGCTGGAGGTGAACCGCAGGTTCGGCACCCCGGTCCCGCCCGAGCCCGCCGAGATCGACGACCTCAACCCGTTGATCACACCCGTCGACGCGGAGTTCCGGGTCGGGACCATGGGCCTCGGCTGGGATTCGGAGGCGCAGACGGTGGTGGTCGAGTTGCTGGCCGTCACCGACGCCGAGTTCGACGCCTCGGTCGTGCTCGACGACACCGACGAGGGTCCCGACGCGGTGCGGGTGTTCTTGACGCCGGAGTCGGCGCGCCAGTTCGCCACCCGCTCCAACCGCGTCATCTCGGCCGGCCGTCCGCCGTGCCCGCTGTGCGACGAACCGTTGGACCCCGAGGGCCACATCTGCGCGCGCACCAACGGTTACAAGCGCAGCGCGCTGCTCGGGCCCGACGATGAACCCGAGGAATAGCGACGAGCGTGCGGTGCTGCGGGACGGGGAGCTGACGGTCCTCGGACGCATCCGCTCGGCCAGCAACGCCACCTTCTTGTGCGAGTCGACGCTCGGCGAGGCGACCGTGCACTGCGTCTACAAGCCGGTCTCCGGCGAGGCGCCGCTGTGGGATTTTCCGGACGGAACCCTGGCCGGCCGCGAAGTCGCCGCGTACCGGATCGCGACACAATTGGGCTGGAACATCGTGCCCTACACCATCATTCGGCACGGGCCGGCGGGCCCGGGCATGCTGCAGCTGTGGGTGGAGCAGGCCGGCGACGCGGCCGACTCCGACCCGCCGCCCGGCCCGGACCTGGTCGACCTGTTTCCCGCCAACAAGCTGCAGCCGGGCTACCTGCCGGTGCTGCGGGCCTACGACTACGCCGGCGACGAGGTCATCCTGGTCCATGCCGACGACATTCGGTTGTGGCGGATGGCGGTGTTCGATGTCCTGATCAACAACGCCGACCGCAAGGGCGGCCACGTCCTGCGCGACCTCGAGGGGCACATCTACGGCGTCGACCACGGGGTGTCCTTGCACGTGGAGAACAAGTTGCGCACGGTGTTGTGGGGCTGGGCGGGCAAGCCGATCGACGACAACACGTGCGAGGCGATCGGTGGGCTCGCCGAGTCCCTCGCCGGCTCGTTCGGCGCCGAGCTGGCCGAGCACATCACGCGCGCCGAAATCGCGGCGCTGCGCGGGCGTGCGCTCGCGCTGCTGGACAACCCGGTCATGCCCGGGCCCAACCGGCACCGCCCGATTCCGTGGCCGGCGTTCTAGGGCTACGGGATCCCAGCCGTCCCGGCCATGCCGAACAGTAGTCCGCCCAGGCCGCCGGGGCCCCCGGTGACGCCGTTGGAGCCATTTCCTCCGTTCCCGCCACTGCCGATCAGCTGGGCGTCACCGCCGCCACCGCCTGCGTTACCGGTGCCGGCGCCCGCCCCGGCGGCGCCTCCGCCGCCGCCGTTGCCGATCAGCCCGGCGGCGCCACCGTAGCCCCCGCTCCCGTTGGTTTGGAGGCCGGTGCCGCCCTGGCCTCCCGACGCACCGACGCCAATGAGGCGGCCGCCCGCGCCGCCGTTGCCTCCGGACCCGCCGAGGACGCCGTCGCCGCCGGCGCCGCCCACCCCGCCTAGGCCGAGCAGGCCACTGTTGCCGCCGGCGCCGCCATTCCCACCGGCCCCGCTCAGAACAGTTGAGCCATTCGCACCGTTGCCGCCCGCGCCACCGTGGCCGTACAGCAGTCCGGCGGTGCCGCCGTTGCCACCGGCTCCGCCCAGGTTGCCCACCCCGCCGCCGCCGTTTCCGCCGGCTCCCCCGCTGCCGAACAGGCTGGCGCTGCCGCCAGCGCCACCCACCCCGCCGTTGGCGCCGCCGGTGCCGCCGGCTCCACCGTTGCCGGACAACAGGCCGCCTCCGCCGCCGGCCCCGCCGGCCAGGGTGCCCGAACCGCTGCCGCCGCTACCGCCATTGCCGACGAGCTCGGTGCGGCCGCCGGCACCGCCGAAGCCGCCACCACCAATCCCCGCGCCGGCGTTACCGCCGGCGCCGCCGTCACCGATCAGGCCGCCCGAGCCCCCGTGGCCGCCCGACCCGTTGGTAACGGGGCCGGCGCCGCCGTCGCCTCCAGCGCCGCCGGCGCCGTATAGCCATGCAGCGCCGCCAGTTCCGCCGGTGCCGCCGATCAGCCCGGTGCCGCCGAGGCCGCCCCGGCCACCATTGCCGTAGAGCAATCCGCCGGTGCCGCCATTACCGCCGTTGCCCCCGTTGCCGGGGCCGACCCCGGGCAGGCCCGCGCCGCCGGCACCGCCGCTGCCGATCAGTCCGGCGGCGCCGCCGTTACCACCGTTGGGGTGGCCGGCGCCGCCCGAGGCGCCGTTGCCGCCGTTGCCGTAGAGCAGTCCGCCGGCACCGCCATCTTGCCCGGTGCCCGCCACCCCATCAGCGCCGTTACCGATCAGCGGACGCCCCAGTACGGCCTGGAACGGCGCATTCAGCGCGTCCAGTACATTCTGTTGGGCACTGGCGGCCTCGGTGCTCGCATAAGACGCGCCACTCCCGGTCAGGGCCTGGACGAACCGATCGTGAAGCGCGGAGGCCTCGGCCGTGAGCGCTTGATAGCTTTGGGCATACCCGCCAAACAGCTTCGCCATTGCCGTTGACACTTCGTCGGCCGCCGGCGCCAACAACCCGATAGTTGGACCCGCGGCGGCACTGGTGGCCATCTGGATCGACGAACCGATGCGGGCCAAATCGCCTGCCGCGGACACGAACGCCTCCGGCGAAGCCACCACAAAAGACATCTGTTCTCCCGTCTGACCCATCCGCTTCGACAGCAATCGGTCAGCCTTAGACGGCTGGCGAGCGGAGCATAATCACAATCCGAGGCGAATCGTGTGAGATCGAGTGTTCCCGTATCGGCAGGCGTCGACCGGTCGGTGCGGGCGGGCGCACAAGCCGGGACCCAGAGTCAGGCAACAATCATCTTGTAATAACAGGATGATTCGTCAGGGCGGTGGCCGGATATCGCGTTCCTGTTGCGGCGGAAGCGTTTTGCGGCCTCCCTCTCGCCGCGAGGGTGGGCTTATCTCCCGCATTGGGCGCGATTCTCGCGTCAAGTGCCCGGCTTGGGCTCCGCTAGGTGGCGGACGTCCGCGTTGAGTCGGCGATACTGATGCGGTGAACCCCGCCCCGGATGGTCTGACGGACGCCGCCTTGGCCGCCGATCTCGCCGCGGACGCGGGAGAGCTGCTGCTCAAGGTGCGCGACGAGATCGGTTTCGGCCATCCCTGGGCGCTCGGCGACGCGGGGGACAGCCTGGCGAACGCGCTGATCCTGCGCCGGCTGCGGGCCGAGCGGCCCGGCGACGCGGTGCTCAGCGAGGAGGCCTACGACGACCTTTCCCGGGTCGACCACGACCGGGTGTGGATCATCGACCCGCTGGACGGCACCCGCGAGTTCTCCACGCCGGGCCGCGACGACTGGGCGGTCCACATCGCGCTGTGGCAGCGCCCCTCCGACGGGCAGCGGGAGATCACCGATGCGGCGGTCTCGCTGCCCGCCCGCGGGAACACCGTGTACCGCAGCGACACCGTGACCGACGGCGCCGCGCGCACCGGCGTCCCCGCGACCATCCGTATCGCGGTCAGCGCCACCCGGCCACCCGCGGTGCTCTACCGCATCCGCCAGACACTGCACATTCAGCCTGTGGCGATCGGATCGGCGGGCGCCAAGGCGATGGCCGTCATCGACGGCGACGTCGACGCCTACGTGCACGCCGGGGGCCAGTGGGAGTGGGACTCGGCGGCCCCGGCCGGGGTGCTGATGGCCGCGGGCATGCACGCGTCGCGGCTCGACGGCTCGCCGCTGCGCTACAACCAGCTCGACCCGTACCTGCCCGACTTCGTCATGTGCCGCGCCGAGCTGGCGCCGATCCTGCTGGGCGCCATCCGGCAGGAATTTCACTGATCGCGTGCGCGTTTAGAGTCGACGTTATGCAGACGTGGTCTTCCGCACAGGTCCCGGTGGTGCCCGGGCGCGGCCCGGAGCTGCGGCTGTACGACACCTCCGACCGGCAGGTGCGGCCGGTGGCGGCCGGGTCCAAGGCCACCATGTACGTCTGCGGGATCACCCCGTACGACGCGACGCACCTGGGTCACGCGGCCACCTACCTGGCGTTCGACCTGGTGTACCGGCAGTGGCTGGACCTCGGCCACGACGTGCATTACGTGCAGAACGTCACCGACATCGACGACCCCCTGCTGGAGCGCGCCGAGCGCGACGGGATCGGCTGGCGCGAGCTGGGCGACCGGGAGGTCGCCCTGTTTCGCGAGGACATGACGGCGCTGCGGATCCTGCCGCCGCGGGAGTACGTCGGGGCGACGGAGGCGATCGCCGAGGTGGTCGAACTCGTCGAGAAGATGCTGGCGTCCGGCGCGGCGTACGTGCTCGACGGCGAATACCCCGACGTCTACTACCGGGCCGACGCCACCCCGCAGTTCGGTTACGAGTCCGGCTATGACCGCGACACCATGCTGGCGCTGTTCGCCGAGCGTGGCGGCGACCCCGCCCGCCCCGGCAAGACCGACGAGCTGGACGCCCTGCTGTGGCGGGCGGCGCGGCCCGGCGAGCCCAGCTGGCCCTCGCCGTTCGGGGACGGCCGGCCCGGCTGGCACGTCGAGTGCGCCGCGATCGCGCTCAGCCGCATCGGCAGCGGCCTGGACATCCAGGGCGGCGGCAGCGACCTGATCTTCCCGCATCACGAATTCACCGCCGCCCACGCCGAATGCGTGCGCGGGGAACGGCGTTTCGCCCGCCACTACGTGCACGCCGGCATGATCGGCTGGGACGGGCACAAGATGTCCAAGAGCCGGGGCAACCTGGTGCTGGTGTCGGAGCTGCGCGCGCAAGGCGTCGAGCCGGCGGCTATCCGGCTGGGCCTGCTGGCCGGGCACTACCGCGCGGACCGGTCTTGGAGCCCGCAGGTGCTCGACGAGGCGACCGAGCGGCTGCGGCGTTGGCGCGCCGCGACCGCGCTGCCCGCCGCCCCGGACGCCGGTGACGTCATCGCGCGGGTGCGCCGGTACCTCGCCGACGACCTTGACACGCCGAAAGCCCTTGCCGCGCTGGATGGTTGGGCGACCGACGCGCTCGAGTACGGCGGCCACGACGCCGGCTCGCCATCGTTGGTGACGACCGCCGTCGATGCGCTGCTGGGAGTGCAGCTGTAAACGGGGTACGTTTTCGCCCATGACGTCGCTGCACGGCAAAGTCGTCTTCATCACCGGCGGCGCCCGCGGCATCGGGGCCGAGGTCGCCCGCCGGCTGCGCAACAAGGGCGCCAGGCTGGTGCTGACCGATCTCGACAAGGCCGAACTGGCGGCGCTCGCCGCCGAACTCGGCGAGGAGCGCGTGCTCACCGCCGTCGCCGACGTGCGCGACCTGCCCGCCATGCAGACCGCGGCCGACAAGGCCGTCGAGCGCTTCGGCGGCATCGACGTCGTCGTGGCGAACGCCGGCATCGCCAGCTACGGATCCGTCCTGCACGTCGACCCCGAGGCGTTCAAACGGGTGCTGGACGTCAACCTGCTCGGCGTCTTCCACACCGTGCGCGCCACGCTGCCGGCGGTGATCGACCGCCGCGGCTACGTGCTGATGGTCTCGTCGCTGGCCGCATACGCCGCCGCCCCGGGCCTGGCGCCGTACAACGCCTCCAAGGCCGGCAACGAGATTCTTGCCAACGCGCTGCGGCTAGAGGTCGCCAACCTCGGCGTGAGCGTCGGCTCGGCGCACATGTCCTGGATCGACACCGCCCTGGTCCGCGACACCAGGGCCGACATCCCCGCTTTCGGCGAGATGATCGCGAAGCTGCCGTGGCCGCTCAACAAGACCACCACCGTCGACGAGTGCGCGAACGCCCTCGTCAAGGGCATCGAGGGCCGCCAGCGCCGGATCTTCAGCCCCCAGTGGGTCGGCCTGATGCGCTGGCTCAAGCCGGTGCTGTCCAGCCCGGTCGGCGAATTCCCCATCCGCGGCATCACCGACGCGCTGTTGCCCCGGATGGACGCGGAGGCCGCCGCGCTCGGCCGCTCCCTGTCCGCGTTCAACGTCGAGTCGCTGCGCGAGACGCGCGATTCGGTCCCCGAGTAGCTATTTACGGCGCCGGCGCAGATAACGCTCGAACTCGGCGGCCAGCGCGTCGCCGTCGATCTTGCCCAGCGCCTCGTTCATGTCGACCTCGGCGTCGCCGCGCTGCTCCAGCGACGACACGTATTCGGCCAGGTCCTCGTCGTCGGCGGCCATCTCGGTGATCGCCTGCTCCCACTCCTCGGCCTGCGCCGGCAGGTCGCCCAGCGGGACCTCGATGTCCAACACGTCCTCGACGCGGCGCAGCAGCGCCACCGTCGCCTTCGGGTTCGGCGGGTTGGACACGTAGTGCGGCACTGCGGCCCAGAACGTCACGGCGGGGATCCCGGCGGCCACGCAGGCGTCCTGGAACACCCCGGCGATGCCGGTCGGACCCTCGTAGCGGGTTTCCTCGAGGCCGAAGCGTTTCGCCGATTCGGGGGAGTAGGCCGCACCGGACACCGGGACCGGGCGGGTGTGCGGCGTGTCGGCGAGCAGGGCGCCGAGGATGACGACGGTGTCGACGTTGAGCTTGTCGGCGATGGCCAGCAACTCGGCGCAGAACGTCCGCCAGCGCATGTTGGGCTCCACGCCGTGCATCAGCACGACGTCGCGGTCGCTGCCCGGGGGACGGCAGTGGGTGATCCGCATCGCCGGCCACACCAGCTCGCGGGTCACCCCGTCGATTTGCCGGATGACCGGGCGATTCACCTGGTAGTCGTAGTACGCCTCGTCATCGATCTCGACGATCGGGTCGGCCTCCCAGATGGCATCCAGGTGCTCGAGCGCATCGCTGGCCGCGTCGCCGGCGTCGTTCCAGCCCTCGAACGCCGCCACAACGATGGTGTTGTGCAATTCGGGCAGCGGGCTGCCTTCGGCCGGGTTCACAGAATCAGCGTACGGCCTCTGTCAGGCGGCCGGCGCGATCGCTCGCCGACATCGGGCGGGGATCCGGCACGACCGGGGCGTTTGCATAGGACGACTATCCTTGTGGGGCGTGACTCCGAAATACGGCCGGCCGCAAACTGGTTAACCTTGGTAACTATCACGCCGCCGGCAGGCCCGCGAGCTGTCGATCGCGGCGACGAGTTGGGCGTCCAGACGTCGATCGCATGACGACGTAGACTTTTCTGGTCGAGAGGCGTTGCAACGGTTCCGGTTCCCCGCCGGTATCCGCCACGCTCGGCAGAGTCGACGTTGTTGACGAGAAGGACGCCTTCCGCTACGGAAGGAACGTGTGTGAACCCCGCTGACACGGACTCGGCTACGAAGACATTCGCGCCCAACATCCGCCCCAACTGCACCGACGAACTGACGGCTGCCCTGCGCCGGCGGATCATGGTGATCGACGGCGCGATGGGCACGGCGATCCAGCGGGACCGGCCGGACGAGGCCGGCTACCGCGGCGACCGGTTCACCGAGTGGCCGACCGCTCTGCAGGGCAACAACGACCTGCTCAACCTGACGCAGCCGCAGATCATCGCCGGGATCCACCGCGAGTACCTCGAGGCGGGCGCCGACATCCTGGAGACCAACACGTTCAATGCGAACGCGATCTCGCTCTCCGACTACGACATGGCGGACCTGGCCTACGAGCTGAACTACGCCGGCGCCGCCCTGGCCCGCAAGGCCGCCGACGAGTTCGGCACGCCCGAGAAGCCCCGCTACGTCGCCGGCGCGATCGGGCCCACGACCCGGACCGCGTCGATCTCGCCGGACGTCAACGACCCCGGGGCCCGCAACGTCTCCTACGACCAGCTGGTCGCCGCCTACCTCGAGGCCGCCAACGGCCTGGTGGACGGCGGTGTCGACCTCCTTATCGTCGAGACGATCTTCGACTCGCTGAACGCCAAGGCGGCGGTGTTCGCCGTCGAGACGCTGTTCGAGGAGCGCGGACGGCGCTGGCCGGTCATCATCTCGGGCACCATCACCGACGCTTCCGGGCGGACGTTGTCCGGTCAGGTCACCGAGGCCTTCTGGAACTCGATCCGGCACGCGAAGCCGATCGCGGTCGGCCTCAACTGCGCCCTGGGTGCGCCGGAGATGCGGCCCTACATCGCCGAGATGTCGCGGATCGCGGACACTTTCGTCTCCTGCTACCCCAACGCCGGCCTGCCCAACGCCTTCGGCGAGTACGACGAGACCCCGGAGCGCCAGGCCGGCTACATCGCCGACTTCGCCGAGGCCGGTCTGGTCAACCTGGTCGGTGGCTGCTGCGGGACGGCGCCGCCGCACATCGCCGAGATCGCCAAGGTCGTCGACGGCAAGGCGCCGCGCGAGGTGCCGCAGATCCCGGTCGCCACCAGGCTGGCCGGCCTGGAGCCGCTCAACATCACCGACGAGTCGCTGTTCGTGAACATCGGCGAGCGCACCAACATCACCGGCTCCGCCCGGTTCCGCAACCTG
This sequence comes from Mycobacterium sp. 1081908.1, assembly GCF_001673535.1. Lineage (GTDB taxonomy): Bacteria > Actinomycetota > Actinomycetes > Mycobacteriales > Mycobacteriaceae > Mycobacterium. The sequence goes on from NZ_LZLY01000018.1 coordinate 20,174, forward strand.
ATCAAGGCCGAGGACTACGACACCGCGCTGTCGGTCGCGCTGCAGCAGGTCGAGGTCGGCGCGCAGGTCATCGACATCAACATGGACGAGGGCATGATCGACGGCGTCGCCGCGATGGACCGATTCACCAAGCTGATCGCGGCGGAGCCGGACATCAGCCGCGTCCCGGTGATGATCGACTCGTCCAAGTGGGAGGTCATCGAGGCGGGCCTGAAGAACGTGCAGGGCAAGCCGATCGTCAACTCGATCTCCATGAAGGAGGGCGAGGAGAAGTTCATCCGCGAGGCCCGGTTGTGCCGCAAGTACGGCGCCGCCGTCGTCGTGATGGCCTTCGACGAGCAGGGCCAGGCCGACAACCTGGAGCGTCGCAAGGAGATCTGTGGGCGGGCCTACCGGATCCTGACCGAAGAGGTCGGTTTCCCGCCCGAGGACATCATCTTCGACCCGAACTGCTTCGCGCTGGCCACCGGTATCGAGGAGCACGCGACGTATGGGATCGACTTCATCGAGGCCTGCGCCTGGATCAAGGAGAACCTGCCCGGGGTGCACCTTTCCGGCGGCATCTCGAACGTGTCGTTCTCGTTCCGGGGGAATAACCCCGTCCGCGAGGCGATCCACGCGGTGTTCCTGTTCCACGCCATCAAGGCCGGCCTGGACATGGGCATCGTCAACGCCGGCGCGCTGGTGCCCTACGACTCGATCGACCCCGAGCTGCGGGACCGCATTGAGGACGTCGTCCTGAACCGCCGCGCGGACGCGGCCGAGAGGCTGCTGGAGATCGCCGAACGGTTTAACAGCAAGGAGAAGGGCGAGGACCCCGCGGCGGCCGAGTGGCGTAGCCTGCCGGTCCGCGAGCGGATCACGCACGCCCTGGTCAAGGGCATCGACGCCCACGTCGACGCCGACACCGAGGAACTGCGGGCCGAGATCGCCGCCGCCGGGGGTCGCCCGATCGAGGTGATCGAGGGCCCGCTGATGGACGGCATGAACGTCGTCGGCGACCTCTTCGGCTCGGGCAAGATGTTCCTGCCCCAGGTCGTGAAGTCGGCCCGGGTGATGAAGAAGGCCGTGGCGTACCTGCTGCCGTTCATCGAGGCGGAGAAGGAGGAGTCCGGGGCGGCCGCCGGTAAGGACACCAACGGCACGATCGTGATGGCGACGGTCAAGGGCGACGTCCACGACATCGGGAAGAACATCGTCGGGGTTGTCCTGCAGTGCAACAACTTCGAGGTGATCGACCTCGGTGTGATGGTGCCGGCCGAGAAGATCCTGGCCGCGGCGAGGGAGCACGACGCCGACATCATCGGGCTGTCCGGACTGATCACCCCGTCGCTGGACGAGATGGTCAACTTCGCCGTCGAGATGGAACGCGAGGGGCTGGAAATCCCGCTGCTGATCGGCGGCGCGACCACCTCGCGCGCCCACACGGCCGTGAAGGTGTCGCCGCGCCGCAGCGGCCCGGTGGTCTGGGTCAAGGACGCGTCCCGCTCGGTGCCCGTCGCCGCCGCGCTGCTCGACGACAAGCAGCGGCCGGCCCTGCTGGAGGCCACCGAAGCCGACTACGCCTCGCTGCGCGAACGGCACGCCCAGAAGAACGAGCGCCCGATGCTGACGCTGGAGAAGGCCCGCGCCAACCGGACGCCGATCGTGTGGGACGGCTACACGCCGCCGGTGCCCGCCCAGGGCCTCGGCGTGCGTGAGTTCTCCGACTATGACCTCGCCGAGTTGCGCGAGTACATCGACTGGCAGCCGTTCTTCAACGCTTGGGAGATGAAGGGCCGCTTCCCCGACATCCTCAACAACCCGGCCTCGGGTGAGGCCGCCCGCAAGCTGTACGACGACGCGCAGCAGATGCTCGACACCCTGATCAAGGAGAAGTGGCTGACCGCCAACGGCGTGATCGGGTTCTTCCCGGCCAACGCCGTGGGGGACGACGTCGAGGTGTACACCGACGAGACCCGCACCGAGGTGCTGACCACGCTGCACAACCTGCGCCAGCAGGGCGAGCACCGCGACGGCATCCCGAACCGGTCGCTGGGCGACTTCATCGCGCCCAAGGACACCGGTCTGGCCGACTACGTCGGCGCCTTCGCCGTCACCGCCGGGCTCGGCAGCCAGGAGAAGATCGCGGAGTTCAAGGCGGCCCTCGACGACTACAGCGCGATCCTGCTGGAGTCGGTCGCCGACCGGCTGGCGGAGGCATTCGCCGAACGGATGCACCAACGGGTCCGCAAGGAGTTCTGGGGATACCAGCCGGACGAGCAGCTGGACAACGACGCGCTCATCGACGAGAAGTACAAGGGAATCCGCCCGGCCCCCGGATACCCCGCCTGCCCGGAGCACACCGAGAAGGTGACGCTGTGGAAGCTGATGGACGTCAAGGAGCGCACCGGCATCGAGCTGACCGAGTCGATGGCGATGTGGCCCGGCGCGGCCGTCAGCGGCTGGTACTTCTCGCACCCGCAGTCGCAGTACTTCGTGGTCGGCCGGTTGGCCCAGGACCAGGTCGCCGACTACGCCAAGCGCAAGGGCTGGACCATGGCCGAAGCCGAGCGCTGGCTCGCGCCCAACCTCGGCTACAACCCCGAGGACTGAGCCCTACGAGGCCAAGCACTTCAACGTCTGACGGTCGCCTGCGCGGCGTATCCTCGGCCCAGTCGACCGGGGAGGTGCCTCGAGATGGCTGGAGACGCAAGGGTCAGCGTCCGCTACATCGTCCACGACGTGGACGCCGCGATCGATTTCTATTGCCAGCAGTTGGGATTTCATGAAGACATGCACCCTGCGCCGGGGTTCGCGATGCTCTCGCGGGGGTACCTGCGCCTGGTGTTGAGCAGCCCGGGCGCCGGCCCGGGCGGCGGTCAGGCCATGCCCGACGGGACGTTGCCCGCGCCGGGGGGCTGGAACCGATTCTCGATTGAGGTGACCGACCTGGCGGCTACGGTCGAGCGGCTGCGCGCCGAGGGAGCGCACTTCCGCAACGACATCATCACCGGTGTCGGCGGCAAGCAGATCCTTGTCGAGGACCCCTCTGGAAACCCGATCGAGCTGTTCGAACCCATCCTCGCCGAGGCGCGGCTGGGCGGGGACTAATCACGGGGATCCCAGGAGTTGGGCAGCATCGGCTCCGGTGGGGCGGCGCCGAACCCGCCGCCGCGCAGGTTGATGAGTCCTTGAGCCTGTCCCGCAGCCGATTTCGGGACGGTTCCGGCGAAGCCGAGCGAGCCTGAGCCGTCCGTGGCGGCGATGACCGCCTCTTGCGGTGGGTCGGACGGCAGCGTCGCACGCCCGTCTTGCTCCAGGTACTCGACGCGGTATTTGCGCGCACGCCGGCGCGCCTTGGCGGTTCGCTTCGCCCTCGCCTGGTCGCCGTCCGCCGGGACGGTGGCCGGGGGAGCCGCCGCGCCCGCGCTGAGGGCGGCGGCCGCGTCGGTGCCGGAGGTCGGCGCGACGCCGTCGCCGTCGGGACCGCCGCCCACCACGTAGAAACCTTCGGCGGCCGGGGCGGCGGGAACCGTCGGGGAGGCCGGCGCCGCGGCGCCGCCCGCCGCGCCAATCGATGCGGCAACGGGCGCGGCGGCGCCGGTGCCGGCGAGCGTGATTCCCGCGGCCACGGGCCACTTCTGGTGCCCGGGGGCACCCCCAGCCACGACCGCCGGTCCGGAGTCCGCCCCGAGCCCGGCGAGACCGGCCAAACCGGCGAGGCCGACGGGCAACGCGAGCGGGCCCAGCAGCGGAGTGAACGGGCCGAAATAGATCATGGGGTCCAGCACGGAGTAGGCGAGGATCGTGAATATTTCGCTGGATACGAGCGAGATCAACGCGTCCAGCGCCTGGACGACGACGCCGCCGAGCGGCCCGGTCAACGTTTGTGCGGCCAGGTCTCGAAGGGTGTCGAGGAGGCCTTGCAGCGCCTGAAGGATCAGCTTGGTCGGGTCGGGGAAGCTGCTGCCCGCGGCGGGCATCGCGGCGGCGCTCACGATTTGGGGCGCGGGCGATGTCGTTGGGATCGCCGAGAGGCTTTCCTCCGAGACGCCTTGGTAGGCGGTCATGGTGGCGGCGGCCTGGAGCCACATCCGCAGGTAGTCGGCTTCGTTGAGCGCGATCGGAATGGTGTTGACGCCGAAGAAATTGGTGGCGATCAAGACGCCGTGCACCGCGTGGTTGGCCGCGAGCTCGGCCATCGTGGGCATCGCGGCCAACGCCGTCGTATAGCCGGCGGCGGCCGCCTCGTGCCCGCCCGCGGCCGCGGCCGCGCGGGTGCTGGCCTGACCCAGCCAATAAAGAAAGGGCTGATGGGCCGCCACGAACCGCTCCGCCGTCGGCCCCTGCCACGCCGCGCCCCGAGCCACGTCGAGCAGCGCGGCGAGTTCCGTTGCGGCGGAGGCATATTCCGCGGCGAGCAGGCGCCACGCTCCGGCGGCGGCGAGCAGCGGGCCCGGGCCCGCGCCGGTGGAGAGCAGCGCGGAATGGACTTCGGGAGGAACAGCGAACCACATCGGGAAGGTCACGGCCGGCTCCTTCAACATGAGAAGAATTAAAGTTAGCCTAACCTATATTAGGGTGACCTAACGTGAAGCGCTTTCCCGGCGAAACCGAACCGTGCCGCGCCGAAACCGCCGTGACTTCGCTCGCCGGCACGTGAAACAATCGCTGGCCGTGAAGACCTTCGAGGATCTGTTCGCCGAACTCGGCGACCGTGCCCGCACCCGGCCGGCCGGCAGCGCCACGGTCGCCGCGCTGGACGGCGGCATCCATGGGCTGGGCAAGAAGATCCTGGAGGAGGCCGGCGAGGTGTGGCTGGCCGCCGAACACGAACCCGACGACGCGCTGGCCGAGGAGATCAGCCAGTTGCTGTACTGGACGCAGGTGCTGATGATCGCGCGCGGGCTGTCCCTCGACGACGTCTACCGGAAGCTGTGAGCATGCTGCGGGTTGCGGTACCCAACAAAGGCACGCTGAGCGAGCCGGCCAGCGAGATCCTCTCGGAGGCCGGCTACCGTCGGCGCACGGACTCCAAGGACCTCACCGTCATCGACCCCGTCAACCAGGTCGAGTTCTTCTTCCTGCGGCCCAAAGACATTGCGATCTACGTGGGTTCGGGGGAGCTGGACTTCGGCATCACCGGGCGGGACCTGGTCCGGGATTCCGACGCACCGGTGCGCGAACGCCTGGCGCTGGGTTTCGGGTCGTCGAGCTTCCGGTACGCCGGCCCGGCCGGGCGGGACTGGACGACGGCCGACCTGGCCGGCAAACGGATCGCCACCGCCTACCCGAACCTGGTCCGAAAGGACTTGGCGGAAAAGGGCATTGAGGCGACGGTGATCCGGCTCGACGGCGCGGTGGAGATCTCGGTGCAGCTCGGGGTGGCCGACGCCATCGCCGACGTGGTCGGGTCCGGGCGCACGCTGAGCCTGCACGACCTGGTGGCGTTCGGTGAGCCGCTGTGCGATTCGGAGGCGGTGCTGATCGAGCGCGCCGACGAGGGCGGCCACGGCGAGACCAAAGCCGTGCGCGATCAGCTGGTCGCGCGGGTCCAGGGTGTGGTGTTCGGCCAGCAATACCTGATGCTCGATTACGACTGCCCGCGTTCGGTGCTGGACAAGGCCACGTCGATAACGCCGGGATTGGAGTCGCCCACGATCGCGCCGCTCGCCGATCCGGATTGGGTGGCGATCCGCGCCCTGGTGCCGCGCCGCGGCGTCAACGAGATCATGGACGAGCTCGCCTCCATCGGCGCCAAGGCGATCCTGGCGTCCGACATCAGGTTCTGCCGGTTCTGATCAAACGGGTGCCGTACTCGGCGCTGTGTTAGCGTCCGCGTAGGGCTGTCGCCCGCGTCATCCCATGGGCCGCCATCCCTCACCGTTGCCGGGCTGTCTAGTCCCCAGGAGGGTCTTCGTGACACATGCGCTAATTCTGCTGCTGGCTTTGCTGATCGGTGTCGTCGCCGGGTTGCGTTCGCTGACCGCTCCCGCCGTCGTCGCCTGGGGCGCCTATCTCGGTTGGATCGACCTGCATGGCACGTGGGCGTCGTGGATGGGGAACATCATCACGGCCGTCGTGTTCACCGTTCTCGCCGTCGGGGAACTCGTCAACGACAAGCTGCCAAAGACGCCGGCCCGTACGGCGCCACCGATCTTCGCCGCGCGGATCATCATGGGCGGGTTGGCGGGCGCGGCGCTGGGCGCGTGGCCGCACTGGACCTTTTCCGCGCTCGGCGCGGGCATCATCGGGGCGGTGCTCGGCACCTTCGGCGGTTATCAGGCGCGCAAGCGGCTGGCCGCGGTGGCCGGCAAGGATCTGCCGATCGCGCTGCTCGAGGATGCGATCGCGGTCCTGGGCGGGTTCGCCATCGTCGCGGTGACGGGTCACGTGCTGACGGAATACATCCTGACGGCGGTTAAGTGACGGAGCGCTTCGACGCCATAATCGTCGGCGCCGGGCAGGCCGGACCCCCGCTGGCGGGCCGGCTGACGGCGGCCGGGCAGCGCGTCGCGATCATCGAGCGCAAGCTCATCGGCGGCACCTGCGTCAACACCGGATGCATCCCGACCAAGACGCTGGTGGCCAGCGCGCACGCCGCCCACCTGGCGCGCCGCGGCGCGGAATACGGCGTGGGGACCGGCTCGGTCAACGTCGACATGGCAAAAGTCAAGGCGCGCAAGGACGACATCATGCTCGGCGACCGCAAGGGCGTCGAAAGCTGGCTGGAGGGCATGGAGGGCTGCACCGTCATTCGCGGACACGCCCGCTTCGAGGACCCGCACACGATCAGCGTCAACGGCGACCTGCTGCACGGGGAGCGGATCTTCCTCAACGTCGGCGGGCGCGCCGTCGTGCCCGACCTCCCCGGACTGTCGGACATCGACTACCTCACCAACGTGTCGATCCTCGAACTCGACACGCTGCCAGCGCATCTCGTCATCGTCGGCGGCAGCTACATCGCGCTGGAGTTCGCTCAGATGTACCGGCGCTTCGGGGCGCGGGTGACCGTGGTCGAGCGCGGCCCGCGGCTGGCGTCCCGCGAGGACGAGGACGTTTCGGCCACGGTCAGGGAGATCCTGGAGGCCGAGGGCATCGACATCGTCGTCGGCGCCGAAGACGTGCGAATCACCAAGATGGACAACGGTTTTGAACTGACACCGCGTGCCGGTGCCGAGCCCATCGCCGGGAGCCATCTGCTGATGGCGGTGGGCCGGCGACCGAACACCGACGACCTCGGCCTGGAGGCGGCCGGCGTGCAGACCGATGCCCGCGGCTACATCGTCGTCGACGACGCGCTCCAGACCAGTGTCGATCACATCTGGGCGATGGGCGACTGCAATGGCAAGGGCGCGTTCACCCACACGTCGTACAACGATTTCGAAATCGTCGCCGCGAATCTGCTCGACAACGATCCCCGCCGGGTGAGCGACCGCATCACCACCTACGCGCTCTATATCGACCCGCCGCTGGGGCGTGCCGGGATGAGCGTGAGCCAGGTCCGTGCGTCCGGCCGCAAGGCGCTGGTCGGCAAGCGGCCGATGACGCGGGTCGGCCGGGCGGTGGAAAAGGGTGAGACGCAAGGCTTTATGAAGGTGGTGGTGGACGCCGAGACCGACGAGATCCTGGGGGCGGCCATCCTCGGCGTCGGCGGCGACGAGGCGATTCACGCCATTCTGGATGTCATGTCGGCCAAGGCGCCGTACACGACGCTGTCGCGCACGATGCACATCCACCCCACGGTCAGCGAGCTGATTCCCACGATGCTGCAGGAGATGTCGCCGCTCGAGTGAGCGTCCGACGAGCTATGGCGCCTTGGCGTACCGGCGAACGACGTCGTCCTCACCGAACGAGCTCGTCTGCTGTTGGCCCTGGGCATCGCGGCCGAAGAACGTCCACCGCTGTGGCGTGGTCTGCGGCCCGCCGATGATCTTGACCGTATAGCGGAGATCGGTGCGGTTCGCCGTGCCGATCACATCGCCGACGCGAACCTTGGACGGATGAATCTGCTGTTCGGCCATGATTTCCCTAACGGTGGGTGGTCGTTGCGGGGCGGCGAGAGCGGCGGCGTCTGCTGCGCGCCGCGGGCGGACGGTTGGAGGGCGCCGCGACGGGCACGACGGCCCTGCGGGGCGCGGCCGCGCCGACCAGGGCGTGGATGGCGGGGGAGGCCGCGCTGACCCGCTGGGGCACCGCACGAATGGCCGCCTTGCGCATCATCGACTCGGTTTCCCGGCGCTGCTCGGGCAGCACGATGGTGACGACGTCACCGGAGGCGCCGGCCCGGGCCGTGCGGCCGGACCTGTGCAGGTAGGCCTTGTGCTCGGCGGGCGGGTCGACGTGCACCACCAGTTCGATGTCGTCCACGTGCACGCCGCGGGCGGCGATGTCGGTCGCAACCAGCACCCGGGCGTGGCCGGCGGCGAAGGCCGCGAGGTTTCGGTCGCGTGCGGGTTGGGACAGGTTGCCGTGCAGCTCGACCGACGCGATGCCCGATTGGGTGAGCTGGCGGGCCAGCTTTCGCGCCTGATGCTTAGTCCTCATGAAGAGGATTCGCCGGGACTCTCCCGAGGCCAACCGGTGCACCAATTCCTTCTTGGCTTCGATCCCGTCGACACAGAAGACGTGATGCGTCATCTCGGGCGCCGACGACGTCGCCTCCACCACCGACCGGGTCACCGGATCGCTGAGGAATCGCTTGACCAGGGTGTCGACGGCGGCGTCCAGGGTGGCCGAGAACAGCATCCGCTGCCCGACGGCGGGGGTGGCCGCCAGGATGCGGGTGACGGTCGGGAGAAAACCGAGATCGGCCATGTGGTCGGCTTCGTCGATGACCGTGACCTGAACGGCGTCCAAGCTGATCACGCGTTGCTTCATCAGGTCGTCGAGGCGGCCGGGGCAGGCCACGACGATGTCGATGCCGGCCCTCAGCGCGGCGGCCTGCCTGTTCTGCGAGACCCCGCCGAAGATGGTCGCGACGCGCAGCCCGCGCACCTTGGCGAGCGGCTCGATGGTCGCGGCGATCTGCGTCGCCAGTTCGCGGGTGGGCGCCAGCACCAGCCCCGTGGGCCGGCCCGGTCGCCGGTCAGCCGGGTCGAGCCGACTGACCAGCGGGATCGAGAATGCGAGCGTCTTGCCGCTGCCCGTCTTTCCGCGGCCCAGCACGTCGCGGCCGGCAAGCGTGTCCGGCAACGTCTGCACTTGAATCGGAAACGGCTGGCTGACGCCTCGCGCGGCGAGCGCGTCGACCAGTGGGGGGCTCACACCCAGGTGAGCAAAAGTTTTGTCTTCCAGCATGTTTCGATGTCCCTAAAGCTTCGATGGTGGCGAGATTGCCGGTGTGGCAATATCGGTCGCCGCGACTCGAGCTTCCGCAGGGCGCGCCTGGTCGTCTTGGACTCGGCGCCCCGCAGGGATCTGAGTAAAGAAAACAAAGAATCGATCACGACTCGTCGGCAACCCACTCGGTCGCCGACGCTTCAGCCAGGATACCGCACTCGGGGGCGAATTCGCGTATTCGACGGTTTCTTGCCCCCCCGGGGCATCACGCCGCCGGTTCGGTCGGATGCGAGATGGGTTGCGCCGCAGTGATATCCGGCCAGCCCGGGTAGGGCGGGGGCGTTCCGCCGAAGGTCGGGCAGTGCTGCTGGTGCGGGCACCACTCGCACAGCCGCGACGGGCTGGGCCGGAAATCGCCCGTCGGCGCCGCGGACTGGATGGCGCGCCAGATCGCCATCAGCGTCTTCTCGAAGCGCAGCAGCTCGTCGTGGTCGGGCGCGTAGTCCAGCACCTGGCCGTCGGCCAGGTAGATGATGCGTAGCCGGGTGGGCAGCACGCCGCGGGAACGCAGCAATGCCACCGCGTAGAACTTCATCTGGAACATGGCCTTGAACTCGGCCAGCGCCCGCGCTTCGGGTGGAGCCTTGCCGGTCTTGTAGTCCACCACCCGCAGCTCGCCGGTGGCCGCGACGTCGATCCGGTCGATGAAGCCCCGCAGCAGCGTGCCGTCGGCGAGTTCGACCTCGACGCGTTCTTCGCAGCTTTGCGGGTCGAACCGGGTCGGGTCCTCGAGCCGGTAATAGCCGGCGAGCAACGCGCGGGCCTCCGCCAGCAGTTCGGTTCGCCGTTCGGGATCCATGTCGCAGGCCAGGTCGGGTTCGGCGGCGATCACCCGGTCCCAGGCGGGCTCCACCAGCGACGTGGCGGTGTCGGGGCCGCGCATCTCGGCCGGCAGGCCGTAGAGCTGCTCCAAGGCGGCGTGCACGACGGAGCCGCGCAGCTGTGCGGTCGACGGCGCCTCGGGCAGCCGGTCGATCGCCCGGAAGCGGTACAGCAACGGGCATTGCTTGAAATCCGCCGCGCGCGACGGTGACAGCGCAGGTTTGGAAGCCGGTTTCGAGGCCGGCCGGCTCAGTTCCTCCGGCTGGTCCGTCATGTGCGCAGCCTAGAACCGGACGCCGACAACCCCCAAGCACCGGCCGCGGCGCGTCGGCTGGCACGCTAGACGGCGTGTCCGCGACCGGCCCATTCAGCGTTGGCGAACGGGTCCAGCTCACCGACGCCAAGGGCCGGCATTACACGATGTCCCTCACCCCCGGCGCGGAGTTCCACACCCACCGCGGGTCGATCCCGCACGACGCCGTGATCGGGCTGCAGCAGGGCAGCGTGGTCAAGTCCAGCAACGGCGCCGATTACCTGGTGCTGCGCCCGCTGCTCATCGACTACTTGATGTCGATGCCCCGCGGGCCGCAGGTGATCTACCCCAAGGACGCCGCCCAGATCCTGCACGAGGGCGACATCTTCCCGGGCGCGCGGGTGCTGGAGGCGGGCGCCGGATCGGGCGCGCTGACCTGCTCGCTGCTGCGCGCCGTCGGGCCCGAAGGGCGGGTGGTCTCCTACGAGCAGCGCGCCGACCACGCCGAACACGCCCGCCGCAACGTGTCGGTGTTTTTTGACGGCGAACCCGACAATTGGCAACTGATCGTCAGCGACGTCGTGGACTCCGACATGCCCGACGGCTCCTTCGACCGCGCCGTGCTCGACATGCTCGCGCCGTGGGAGGTGCTCGAGGCGGCGGCGCGCCTGTTGATAGCCGGCGGGGTGTTGATGATCTACGTCGCCACCGTCACCCAGCTGTCGCGGACGGTGGAGGCGCTGCGGGCCCAGCAGTGCTGGACCGAGCCCCGCTCGTGGGAGACGCTGCAACGCGGCTGGAACGTCGTCGGGCTGGCGGTGCGGCCGCAGCACTCGATGCGCGGGCACACGGCGTTCCTGATCTTCACGCGCCGGCTCGCGCCGGGCGTCGTCGCCCCGGCGCCGCTGGGCCGCAAGCGCCCGGGCCGAGACGGGTAGGACTAGTCGTCACTCCTGGTCAGGCCTCGCCGCGCCGACAGCAGCTCGAACTCGGGATGCGCCGCGACCAGTCGTTCGGCCGCATCCAGCACGGCGACCGCGTGGCCGCGGTCGCCGGACACCACGGCCACGCCGATGCCCGCCCGTCGGTACAGGTCCTGCGCACCGGTTTCGGCGGCCGACACGCCGAACTTGCGCTGCAGCTCCGCCACCACGGGACGAATCACCGACCGCTTCTGTTTGAGTGATCGCACCCCAAGCTCCGGGTCCAGCAACACGTCGAACTCGAGCCAGCCGATCCACATCGCGGCTCAGCCCGTGGGAGTCGCGGCCGGGGGCTGCGGCGGCGCGGGAGGCGGGCTGGGCGCCGGGTTGGCGGGTGGCGTGGTCCCGATGGCCGAGGTCCCGGTGGCCGAGTTGCCCAGCGCCAGAAGCATTTCCGCCGTCCGGCGGGAGAGCTGCCATCCGCCTTGGAACGGGGTGAATTCCATCGGGAAGGTGAAGTTGCCGTTGTTCGCCTGCGCGGTCTTGACGGCGACGGTGGCCGTCACGTGGGACGGATTCTTGTCCGACCAGGCGACGTCGTTCGCGACGAAGGTCATCGGGAGGTAGCCGTTGTCCCGCAGCGCGTTGGTGAACTTGTCGAGCGTGCCCGCACTGTCGGCGGTGGCGCCCTCGACGAGGGTCACCTTGTTGAGGCCCGGCACGTTCGGGTCGGCGAGCCGGTTCAGGACGTCGATCAGGGCGTCGGGCGGCGGGAGTGGAGCGGCCGGGGGAGCGGCGACGACCAGGGGGGTCGACGTCACCGGAACCGCGGAGGACGACGACGACACCACCTTGGGCCCGGTGTGCGCGCACCCGGTCACACCGGCCGCCGCCACCGCGGTGACGGCGCTCAGCGTGACGAGCAACCGTCGGTGCATCCGGTTCGTTCTGGGGCTAGGCGTTCGCGCCCGCCGTCGGGCCAACGGGTGCAATGGAAGTCACACCGGGCCTGCCGTGCCGAAGATGACGGTGCCGGCGGAGCCCATGGCAAGGGCTTTTCGGGCCACGGCCGTCCTTTCACTCGGCAAGATTCGTGGCCGAGATTACCAGTGGAACCAAAGTCTTAACTTTTCGTGAGCATTTGACTCCGCACATCAACCGGCAATCGCCGGTAGCGTTGAAGTACCACCGCACATTTCGGGGCGGGAAAGGAGCGCAACATGGGTGACTCAGAGCGTTCTGGCGCATTCGGCAATGCCGGTGAAACTGGCATGTCCAGCGATGATGCTGCCGAATTGGAACAGTTACGCCGTGAGGCAGCGGTGCTGCGCGAGCAACTGGAGCACGCGGTTGGATCGGCCGGCGGCACTCGGTCCGCGCGCGACGTGCATCAGCTCGAAGCCCGTATCGACTCCCTCGCGGCGCGAAACTCAAAGTTAATGGAAACCCTCAAAGAGGCCCGTCAGCAACTGTTGGCGCTGCGCGAAGAGGTCGACCGGCTCGGTCAGCCGCCCAGTGGCTACGGCGTCCTGTTGGGGTCCCACGAGGACGACACGGTCGACGTGTTCACCTCCGGTCGCAAGATGCGCCTGACGTGCTCGCCCAACATCGAGGTCGGTTCGTTGCGCAAGGGCCAGACGGTCCGGCTCAACGAGGCCCTGACCGTCGTCGAGGCCGGCACGTTCGAATCGGTCGGCGAGATCTCCACTCTGCGCGAGGTGCTCAACGACGGTCACCGCGCATTGGTCGTCGGACACGCCGACGAGGAGCGCATCGTGTGGCTGGCCGAGCCGCTGGTCGCCGAGGATCTGCCGGACGGCGTTCCGGACGCCCTCAACGACGACACCAAGCCCCGCAAGCTGCGCCCGGGCGACTCGCTGCTGGTCGACACCAAGGCCGGTTACGCCTTCGAGCGCATCCCCAAGGCCGAGGTCGAGGACCTGGTCCTGGAAGAGGTGCCCGACGTCAGCTACCAGGACATCGGCGGGCTGACGCGCCAGATCGAGCAGATCCGCGACGCCGTCGAGCTGCCGTTCCTGCACAAGGAGCTCTACCGCGAGTACGCGCTGCGCCCGCCGAAGGGTGTGTTGCTCTACGGGCCGCCCGGCTGCGGTAAGACCCTGATCGCCAAGGCGGTCGCGAACTCGCTGGCCAAGAAGATGGCCGAGGTGCGCGGCGACGACGCCCGCGAGGCGAAGTCGTACTTCCTCAACATCAAGGGCCCGGAGCTGCTGAACAAGTTCGTCGGCGAGACCGAGCGGCACATCCGGCTGATCTTCCAGCGGGCCCGCGAGAAGGCGTCGGAAGGGACGCCGGTAATCGTCTTCTTCGACGAGATGGATTCGATCTTCCGCACCCGCGGCACCGGGGTCTCCTCGGACGTCGAGACGACGGTGGTTCCCCAGCTGCTGTCCGAGATCGACGGCGTGGAGGGGCTGGAGAACGTCATCGTGATCGGCGCCTCCAACCGCGAGGACATGATCGACCCCGCGATCCTGCGGCCCGGCCGTCTCGACGTGAAGATCAAGATCGAGCGCCCGGATGCCGAAGCGGCGCAAGACATCTTCTCGAAGTACCTGATCGAGTCGCTGCCGCTGCACGCAGACGACCTCGCCGAGTTCGACGGCGACCGCACCGCCTGCATCAAGGCGATGATCGAAAAGGTCGTCGAGCGGATGTACGCCGAGATCGACGACAACCGGTTCCTGGAGGTCACCTACGCCAACGGTGACAAAGAGGTCATGTACTTCAAGGACTTCAACTCCGGGGCGATGATCCAGAACGTCGTCGACCGCGCGAAGAAGAACGCGATCAAGTCGGTGCTGGAGACCGGCCAACCCGGATTGCGCATTCAGCACCTGCTCGACTCGATCGTCGACGAGTTCGCCGAGAACGAGGACCTGCCCAACACCACCAACCCCGATGACTGGGCGCGGATTTCGGGCAAGAAGGGCGAGCGGATCGTCTACATCCGCACGCTGGTCACCGGCAAGTCGTCGAGCGCGTCGCGGGCCATCGACACCGAGTCGAACCTGGGCCAGTACCTGTAAACGCTCGAGTCGCGCCGCCGCGACATTGCAACCACGCACACGACACGCCGAGGCGGGTGTGCGTGGTTGCAGTTTCGGCGGCCCAGGCCGCTCCGGCCGCCGTCAGTCGATCTCCAGCGAGTAGCTGTTGGTCAGGTTGTCCTGTAACACCTGCGCGGCTTGGCTTCTGGTGTCCACGCGCAGCTCCTCGGTGAGCACGCGCGGCTTATAGCTCCACCCGTCGGGCAGTTCGAGCCGGCTCGCCAGCCCGGGCAGGTCTTCGCGCTTGAGGTTGGGGTCGGTGACCTGACTCCAGGTCTGCATGACCCAGCGTTTCCCGTGCGGATCGATGAGTTCGTAGACCTCTTCGCCGGCGTTGAACACGAAAACCGTATGGCGGCTCACCTTGTTCACGCTGAAGGGCGCGGGGTTCATCGAGGACAGCAGAACGGTGGCCTGCAGGATCATCTCGATGCCCCCGAAGGTCTTCGTCACCTGCGGGCCCTGGCGCTCCTTTTCGATGGAGTTCATCAGCCAATAGCGGGGGCCGTTGAGCAGGGCCGCGGCCGCGCCGTTTTCGGCGGCGATCGCGTGCGGGTCCAGCGCCGACCACAGCTCGGCGGGACAGTCGTTGAGCGGGAAGCTGTTGTAGACCGAAGCCTGCGGGCCGGCCTCGCCGGGAGTCACGAGAAGCACTTCCCCGTAACGCTTCCCGGCCAGGTCGCTCACCGGTTCATCGACTTCCTCTTCGGCGCGGTGGCGGGACACCCTGTGAAATTAATCACTGCCCTGGTTGGCGTCAACTTCACACGCCGGTGCGGCCACGGCCCCGCGGTAGCGGTTGCGCGCGATCAGGGTCGTGTGCAAGTCGGCGATGAGCGGGTCGAGGAACGTCGATCGGTACTCGGCGTCGCCGGCCGCGCGGGCGCTGATGTACATGAACGTCAACGCGCCGAGGAAAAGCGTCATGTGGATCAGCGAATCGGGCACCGGCAGCGTGAATCCCAGCACCGTCGCGGTGCTGGTGTAGGTGTGGGTCCATTCGTTGAGCAGCGACGGGCTGAGCACGATCAGCCCCAGGATCAGGTAGATGGTGGCCGTGACCACCGCCACCACCAGGATCTGCGCCAGCTGCGAGGCGGCCAGCACGAAGACGACGTTGAGGCGTTCGGCCCGTTTCAGCGGCGCGCAGTCGGGCGTGTCCGGCATGCCCGCGAAGGGCGTGCCGGCCAGCCCCTCGGCGTCCCTGGGCAGCGCCGCCGTCGATTGCAACATCGGCCTGGCCCGATCGTGGGTGGCGGAGACGACGAAGGCCGCGGCGATGGAGACGAGGAATGCCATTGCCAGCCCCAGCCGTTCCCCGCTGATCGTCGCCGCCATCAGCCAGACGTAGGTGTTGAAGAACACCAAGGCGGTCAGGAGCACGACGGGCAGGGCCCGCACCGCCAGGGCACCCACCGTCGTCAGGTGCGACAGCATCATGCGCACCGCCCAGCCGACGACCGACCCGACGCCGCAGCCGGTCAGCACCAGCACCGCGGCCACTACGACGGCTTCCTGCGCCAGTTGCGCGGCCCCGCCCACGACGGCCCCGACGCACGCCACGACCAACACCGCGGCGGTCGAGACGGCCGCGCGCGTGCGGCCGCTGCGTGACCGCGACACCAGCCAGCCCACGACGGCCATCAGCGGAAGGGCCAGCCCGATGATCGTCAGGAGAATCACTTCGGAGGTTGTCGGCTCCCCGTTTATGTGGACGTCGCGCCCGCCGGTGATGAGGTAGACCGGCAGTACGCAGGCCTGCAACGTCGCGTACGCCGCGAGCGCGGGCGCCGACCGCGGCCACAGCCGCCGCCAGCGCGACCGCCTCGTCAGCACCGACGGCAAACCCCGGTTCAGGAACCAGCTTTCGGCCGCCGCGTTCGCCGTCCCGCGCGAGGGGCGAAGGGAAAGCTCCATGCGGGCAAACCCTAGCGGCGATCGGCCCTTGTGCTGGCCGTTATCGCGCCGAATTCGGGCCGCGAGATCACCCCGCCTCGGGGTCTACATGGTCACCGGGCCTATCTTGAAGTAATGCAAAGGATTATCGGGACGGAGGTCGAGTACGGCATCTCGTCGCCGTCGGACCCGACCGCCAACCCGATCCTCACCTCGACGCAGGCGGTCCTGGCCTACGCCGCCGCCGCCGGCATCCAGCGCGCCAAGCGCACCCGCTGGGACTACGAGGTGGAATCGCCGCTGCGCGACGCCCGCGGCTTTGACCTGAGCCGCTCGGCCGGGCCCCCGCCGGTGGTCGACGCCGACGAGGTCGGCGCGGCCAACATGATCTTGACCAACGGCGCGAGGCTTTACGTCGACCACGCGCACCCCGAATACTCCGCGCCCGAGTGCACCGACCCGCTGGACGCGGTGATCTGGGACAAGGCCGGCGAACGGGTGATGGAGGCCGCCGCGCGGCACGTCGCCAGCGTGCCCGGCGCCGCGAAGCTGCAGCTCTACAAGAACAACGTCGACGGCAAGGGCGCCTCCTACGGGTCCCACGAGAACTACCTGATGTCGCGGCAGACGCCGTTCTCGGCGATCATCGCCGGCCTGACGCCCTTCCTGGTGTCGCGGCAGGTGGTCACCGGCTCCGGCCGGGTCGGCATCGGGCCCGCCGGTGACGAGCCCGGCTTCCAGCTGTCCCAGCGCTCCGACTACATCGAGGTCGAGGTCGGGCTGGAGACCACGCTCAAGCGCGGCATCATCAACACCCGCGACGAGCCCCACGCCGACGCCGACCGGTATCGCCGGCTGCACGTCATCATCGGCGACGCGAACCTGGCCGAGACGTCGACGTATCTGAAGCTCGGCACCACGGCGCTGGTGCTCGATCTGATCGAAGACGGACCGGCCCACGGGATCGACCTGAGCGACCTGGCGCTGGCGCGGCCGGTGCACGCGGTCCACGCCATCAGCCGCGATCCGTCGCTGCGGGTGGCGGTGGCGCTGGCCGACGGGCGCGAATTGACCGCCCTTGCGCTGCAACGCATTTACCTCGACCGGGTGGCGAAGCTGGTCGACAGCCGCGACCCCGACCCGCGGGCGGCCGACATCGTCGAGACGTGGGCCGACGTGCTCGACAAGCTGGAGCGCGACCCGATGGACTGCGCCGAGCTGCTGGACTGGCCGGCCAAGCTGCGGCTGCTCGAGGGCTTCCGGCAGCGCGAGAACCTGAACTGGTCGGCGCCCCGGCTGCACCTGGTCGACCTGCAGTATTCCGACGTCCGGCTGGACAAGGGGCTGTACAACCGGCTGGTCGCGCGCGGTTCGATGAAGCGCCTCGTGAGCGAACACCAGGTGCTCGACGCCGTCGACAATCCGCCGACGGACACGCGCGCATACTTCCGCGGTGAGTGCCTGCGCAGGTTCGGCGCCGACATCGCGGCGGCCAGTTGGGACTCGGTGATTTTCGATCTCGGGGGCGATTCGCTGGTGCGCATCCCGACGCTGGAGCCGCTGCGCGGCAGCAAAGCCCACGTCGGAGCGTTGCTGGACTCTGTGGACAGCGCGGTGGAACTGGTGGAACAACTGACCAGCTAGCGGACGTTAGACCGGGAAACGTCGGCGTTGACCGGTAATGTAGAGAAGACCAGCGGGCGTGTGAGCGGCCGATAACTAAGCAGGAGGCGGCGATGGCTCAGGAGCAGACCAAGCGTGGTGGTGGCGGCGGCGATGATGACGACTTCGGCGACGCCACGGCCGCGGGCCAGGAGCGTCGCGAAAAGTTAGCCGAAGACACCGACGACCTGCTTGACGAGATCGACGACGTCCTTGAGGAAAACGCCGAGGATTTTGTCCGCGCGTATGTCCAAAAGGGCGGACAGTGACCTGGCCATTCGCCGATCGACTGTCCCTCAACTCGCCACTCTCCGGGAATCCGGCCGCAGACCTGTCATCGTTTGCTGACCACCTCCGCCGCCACGCGCCGGAGTTGCTGCCGGCAAGCCTGAGCGGGGGCGCGCAAGGCGGCGCCGCCGGGGACCAGCTGCCGCACGGGACAACGATCGTCGCGTTGAAATACCCGGGCGGCGTTGTCATGGCGGGCGACCGGCGCTCGACGCAGGGCAACATGATCGCCGGGCGCGACGTGAAGAAGGTGTACATCACCGACGACTACACGGCCACCGGCATCGCGGGTACCGCCGCGATCGCGGTCGAGTTCGCCCGGCTTTACGCGGTGGAACTCGAGCACTACGAGAAGCTCGAAGGCGTGCCGCTCACGTTTGCCGGCAAGGTCAACCGGCTCGCGATCATGGTGCGCGGAAACCTGGCCGCGGCGATGCAGGGACTGGTCGCGCTGCCGCTGCTGGCCGGGTATGACATCCAGGCGCCGGACCCGGAAAGCGCGGGCCGCATCGTGTCTTTCGATGCCGCGGGCGGTTGGAACATCGAGGAAGAGGGCTACCAGGCGGTGGGATCGGGGTCGATTTTCGCCAAGTCGTCGATGAAGAAGCTGTATTCCCAAGTCTCCGACGTCGATTCCGCGCTGCGCGTGATCGTGGAGGCGCTTTACGACGCCGCCGACGACGATTCCGCCACCGGCGGCCCGGACCTGGTCCGCGGCATCTATCCCACGGCGGTCACCATCGGTGCCGAAGGGGCGGCGGAAGTGCCGGAGAGCCGGATCGCCGAACTGGCCCGGCAGGTCATCGAAAGCCGCTCGCGGGCGGACACTTTCGGGCCCGACGCCGAACCGCGGGGTAAGAAGAAGTGAGCTTCCCGTATTTCATCTCGCCCGAGCAGGCGATGCGCGAGCGCAGCGAGCTCGCGCGCAAGGGCATCGCGCGGGGCAAGAGCGTGGTGGCGCTGGCCTACGCCGACGGTGTGCTGTTCGTCGCGGAGAACCCGTCGCGGTCCCTGCAGAAGATCAGCGAACTCTACGACCGCGTTGGCTTTGCGGCAGCGGGCAGGTTCAACGAGTTCGACAATTTGCGCCGCAGCGGCATCCAGTTCGCCGACACCCGGGGTTACGCGTACGACCGCCGCGACGTCACCGGCCGGCAGCTGGCCAACGCGTACGCGCAGGCGCTGGGCAGCATCTTCACCGAGCAGGCCAAGCCCTACGAGGTCGAGTTGTGCGTCGCCGAGGTCGCCCACCACGGCGAGACGAAACCTCCTGAGCTGTACCGCATTACCTACGACGGCTCGATCGCCGACGAGCCGCATTTCGTGGTGATGGGCGGGACCACCGAGCCGATCGTCACGGCGCTCAAGGACTCGTACGCCGAAAACGCCCACCTGCGTGAGGCTTTGGGCATCGCGGTCGCGGCGCTGCGGGCGGGCAGCTCGGACGCGTCCAACGGCGACCAGCCGACCCTCGATGTGGGCAGCCTGGAGGTGGCCATCCTGGACGCCAACCGGCCGCGGCGGGCGTTCAGGCGGATCAATCGCCCCACCCTGGAAAACTTGCTGAAGAAGTCGGACGGCCCGAAATCCAAGGGTGCAAAATCCGGCGATGAAGCGCCGGAAGCCGAGGACGACGCCTCGGACTAGATCCGCCCAATAACATCCTGGGCGCGGCTTCCGCACCTTTGCGGTGCGACAACCAGTACGCTCGATTACGTGCAGCGACGAATAATGGGCATCGAGACCGAGTTCGGTGTCACCTGCACGTTCCACGGCCATCGCCGGCTGTCGCCGGACGAGGTCGCCCGGTACCTGTTCCGGCGCGTGGTGTCGTGGGGCCGCAGCTCCAACGTGTTCTTGCGAAACGGTGCCCGCCTCTACCTCGATGTCGGCAGCCATCCCGAGTACGCCACGGCCGAGTGCGACAGCCTGGTGCAGCTGGTCACCCACGACCGGGCCGGTGAATGGGTGCTGGAAGACCTGCTGGTGGACGCCGAACAGCGGCTCGCCGACGAGGGCATCGGCGGCGACATCTACTTGTTCAAGAACAACACCGACTCCGCGGGCAACTCCTACGGCTGCCACGAGAACTACCTGATCGTGCGGGCCGGCGAGTTCTCCCGGATCTCCGACGTGCTGCTGCCCTTCCTGGTCACCCGGCAGCTGATCTGCGGCGCCGGCAAGGTGCTGCAGACCCCCAAGGCCGCGACGTTCTGCCTTTCCCAACGCGCCGAGCACATCTGGGAGGGCGTCTCCTCGGCGACCACCCGCAGCCGCCCGATCATCAACACCCGCGACGAGCCGCACGCCGACGCCGAGAAGTACCGCCGCCTGCACGTCATCGTCGGCGACTCCAACATGTGCGAGACGACCACCATGCTCAAGGTGGGCACGGCGGCGCTGGTGCTGGAGATGATCGAGGCCGGCGTCCCGTTCCGCGACTTCTCGCTGGACAACCCCATCCGCGCCATCCGCGAGGTCAGCCACGACATCACGGGCCGGCGGCCGGTGCGGCTGGCGGGCGGGCGGCAGGCCAGCGCCCTGGACATCCAGCGCGAGTACTACAGCCGGGCCGTCGAGCACCTGCAGACCCGGGAGCCCAACGCCCAGATCGAGCAGGTCGTCGACCTGTGGGGCCGGCAACTGGACGCCGTCGAAAGCCAGGACTTCGCCAAGGTGGACACCGAGATCGACTGGGTGATCAAGCGCAAGCTGTTCCAGCGCTACCAGGACCGCTACAACATGGAGCTGTCCGACCCGAAGATCGCCCAGCTGGACCTGGCCTACCACGACATCAAGCGCGGCCGCGGCGTGTTCGACCTGCTGCAGCGCAAGGGCCTGGCCACGCGCGTGACCACCGACGAGGACATCGCGGAGGCGGTCGACAACCCGCCGCAGACCACCCGCGCCCGGTTGCGCGGGGAGTTCATCAGCGCCGCCCAGGCCGCGGGCCGCGACTTCACCGTCGACTGGGTGCACCTCAAGCTCAACGACCAGGCGCAGCGCACCGTGCTGTGCAAGGACCCGTTCCGCGCGGTCGACGAGCGGGTCAAGCGGCTGATCGCCAGCATGTAGCGGGCCACCGCCGGAAGCGCCCGCGGCGGCCCATCGAATAACCTGGGACAAATGGCGACCTCGAAAGTCGAGCGGCTGGTCAATCTCGTCATCGCCCTGCTGTCCACCCGCGGCTACGTCACCGCCGAAAAGATCAGGTCCAGCGTCGCCGGCTATTCCGACAGCCCCAGCGCCGAGGCGTTTTCGCGGATGTTCGAGCGCGACAAGAACGAATTGCGCGACCTCGGCATCCCGCTGGAGGTCGGCCGGGTGTCGGCGATGGATCCCACCGAGGGCTACCGGATCAACCGCGACGCCTACGCGCTGGCCCCGGTCGACCTCACCCCGGACGAGGCCGCCGCGGTGGCCGTTGCCACGCAGCTGTGGGAGTCGCCCGAGCTGATCACCGCCACCCAGGGCGCCCTGCTCAAGCTGCGCGCCGCCGGGGTGGACGTCGATCCGGACGCGCCGGTGGCCATCGCGTCGCCCGCGGGCGTGCCGGGCCTGCGCGGGTCGGAGGACGTGCTCGGAATCCTGTTGTCCGCCATCGGTTCCCGACGGGCGGTGCAGTTTCAGCACCGGCCGTCGCGGGCGGAGCCCTACACGACGCGCACCGTCGAGCCGTGGGGCGTGGTCACCGAGAAGGGGCGCTGGTACCTGGTCGGGCACGATCGCGACCGCGACGCCACCCGCACCTTCCGGCTGTCCCGGATCGGGGCCGATATCACCCCCATCGGCCCGCCCGGCGCGGTCACCGTGCCCGACGGCGTCGACCTGCGCAAGATCGTGGCCCAGACGGTCACCGAGTGGCCGGCCGGCGGGCAGGCCCGGGTGTGGGTCGCCGACGGGCGGGCCACCGCGCTGCGGCGCGCCGGGAGGTCGATGGCGGCGCAACAGGTGGCCGGCCGCGACGGCGAGGTGATCGAACTCGGCATCGGATCCGCCGACCAGCTGGCGCGCGACATCGCCGGCTACGGCGCCGACGCCGTCGTGCTCGAGCCGCAATCCCTGCGCGACGAGGTGCTGGCCCGGCTGCGCGCGCACGTGGAGGTTCCCGGCGCATGACCCCCGTGTCCACCCGGCTGGTTCGGCTGCTCAACATGGTCCCGTATTTCCAGGCCAATCCGAAGGTCACCCGGGCCAAGGCCGCCGCCGATCTCGGCGTATCGGAAAAGCAGCTGGAGGAGGACCTCAACCAGCTGTGGATGTGCGGCCTGCCCGGCTACTACCCGGGTGACCTCATCGACTTCGCGTTCTCCGGCGACACCATCGAGGTGACGTTCTCGGCGGGCATCGACCGGCCGCTCAAGCTCACGTCCCCGGAGGCCACCGGCCTGCTGGTGGCGCTCCGGGCGCTGGCCGACATCCCCGGCGTGGTCGACCCGGAGGCGGCGCGCAGCGCGATCGCCAAGATCGAGGCCGCCGCGGGCGCCGTCGGGCAGGACGCTACGGCCGCCGTGGCCGCCGTGGACGAGCCGGCACCCGTCGAGAGCCGCGCCGCCGCGGCCGTCCGGACGGCGGTGCAATACCGGCGCGCGCTGGCCATCGACTACTACTCCGCCTCGCACGACACCCTGACCAGCCGGGTCGTCGATCCCATTCGCGTCCTGCTGATCGGTGGGCACAGCTACCTGGAGGCCTGGTCGCGCGAGGCCGAGGGCGTCCGGCTGTTCCGTTTCGACCGGATCGTCGACGCCACCGAGCTGGGCGAGCCGGCCGCCCCGCCGGAACCGGCGCTGCACGCGCCGCCGGACACGTCGCTGTTCGACGGCGACCCGTCGCTGCCGTCGGCCCGGCTGTGGGTGGCGCCCGCGGCCTCGTGGATGTTCGAGTACTACCCGATGCGCGAGGTGCTCGAGCTGGCCGACGGGTCGTGCGAGGCCGTCATGACCTACGCCTCGGAGGACTGGATGACGCGCCTGGTGCTGGGCTTCGGGCCGGCGGTGCGGGTGCTCGAACCGGAATCGCTGGCACATCGTGTCCGGGATGCCGCCGCCGCGGCCCTGGAGTCCTACCAGGTCGCGGCGCGGCCGGACTAGCTGGGACCGTCGCTGCGGTAGCATCGGGTGGACGTCTGGAGGTAATCAAAGTGGGCAGTCTTAGTCCGTGGCACTGGGCGATCCTCGCGGTCGTAGTGATCCTGTTGTTCGGTGCCAAGAAGCTCCCCGATGCCGCGCGCTCGCTGGGCAAGTCGATGCGCATCTTCAAGTCCGAGATGCGGGAAATGCAGACCGAAGGCAAGTCTGAAACTCCTTCGATCGAGACCCCCCAGCCCGTGCAGTCGCAGCGGGTCGACCCGCCGGCGGCCACCGAGCAGGGGCACACCGAAGCGCGCCCGGCCTAGCCGCGTCGCCGCGGTGCCCGAGCGCCCCTGACCGACCGCAAAGACCACCGTGAAAGGTTTCAAGGTTTCAGCGCGCACCGCGGGCCTGCTGAAACGGCTCAACCCTCGTAACAGGCGGAGCCGCACCAACCCCGACGCGACGATGTCGCTGGTCGACCATCTCACCGAGCTGCGCACCCGGCTGCTGATCTCGCTGGCCGCCATCCTGGTCACCACGATTTTCGGGTTCTTCTGGTACTCGCATTCGCTCTTCGGGCTGGAGAGCCTCGGCGAATGGCTGCGCCATCCGTATTGTTCGCTGCCGCAATCGGCGCGGGCGAGCATCAGCGCCGACGGGCAGTGCCGGCTGCTCGCCACCGCCCCGTTCGACCAATTCATGTTGCGCCTCAAGGTCGGGCTGACGGCCGGGCTCGTGCTGGCCTGCCCGGTGTGGTTCTACGAGCTGTGGGCGTTCATCACTCCCGGGCTCTACCAGAAGGAGCGCCGCTTCGCGGTCGGGTTCGTCGTGCCCGCGGCGGTGCTGTTCGTCGTCGGCGCCGTGCTGGCCTACTTCGTGCTGTCGAAGGCGCTGGGGTTCTTGTTGACGGTCGGCAGCGACGTGCAGGTGACCGCGCTGTCCGGGGACCGGTATTTCGGCTTCCTGATCAACCTGCTGGTGGTTTTCGGCGTCAGCTTCGAGTTCCCGCTGCTGATCGTCATGCTCAACGCGGTCGGCGTGCTCAGCTACGAGCGGCTCAAGTCCTGGCGGCGCGGGCTGATCTTCGGCATGTTCGCCTTCGCGGCCGTCTTCACGCCCGGATCCGACCCGTTTTCGATGACGGCGCTCGGGATCGCGCTGTCGGTGCTGCTCGAGCTCGCCATCCAGATCTCCCGACTGCACGACCGGCGCAAGGCCAAGCGCGAGGCCCAGGTCGTGATTCCCGACGACGAGGCGTCGGTCATCGAACGGCCGGAGCCGATACCGGAGCCGTCGTTCACGGCCGGGCAACATGACGACGTCACCTAGACGTCGGCGTCGCGCGGCGACGGCGTGACGGAGCTTTCCGAGCTCGCCCGGTTCTCCGCGGAACTGCGCTTCACGCTCGACGACTTTCAGCAGCGGGCGTGCGCGGCGCTGGAACGCGGCCACGGCGTGCTGGTGTGCGCGCCCACCGGCGCCGGCAAGACGGTAGTCGGCGAATTCGCCGTGCACCTGGCGCTGGCGTCCGGCGGCAAGTGCTTCTACACCACGCCGCTCAAGGCGCTGAGCAACCAGAAGCACACCGACCTGAGCGAGCGCTACGGCCGCGACAAGATCGGGCTGCTGACCGGCGACATGTCGGTGAACGGCGACGCGCCCGTCGTGGTGATGACCACCGAAGTGCTGCGCAACATGCTCTACGCCGATTCGCCTGCGCTGCAAGGGCTTTCCTATGTGGTGATGGACGAGGTGCATTTCCTGGCCGACCGGATGCGGGGCCCGGTGTGGGAGGAGGTGATCCTGCACCTGCCCGACGAGGTGCGCGTGGTCAGCCTGTCGGCGACGGTGAGCAACGCCGAGGAGTTCGGCGGCTGGATCCAGACCGTCCGCGGCGACACCACCGTCGTCGTCGACGAGCACCGGCCCGTTCCGCTGTGGCAGCACGTGCTGGTCGGCAAGCGGCTGTTCGACCTGTTCGACTACTCGCACGCCGAGCCGGACGCCGGTGCCAAGCCGCGCGTCGACCCCGACCTGCTGCGCCACATCGCCCACCGCCGCGAGGCGGACCGGACGTCGGACTGGCAGCCCCGCCGCGGGCGCTCCGCGCGGCCCTCCCGGCCGCGCTTCTACCGACCGCCCGCGAGGCCGGACGTGATCGGGATCCTGGATTCGCAGGGGCTGCTGCCGGCGATCACGTTCGTGTTCTCCCGGGCCGGCTGCGACGCCGCCGTCGCGCAGTGCCTGCGGTCGCCGCTGCGGCTGACCACCGAGGAGGAGCGCGCGCAGATCGCCGAGGTGATCGAGCACCGCTGCGGTGACCTGGCCGACGCCGACCTGGCGGTGCTGGGCTACTACGAGTGGCGCGAGGGGTTGCTGCGCGGGTTGGCGGCCCACCACGCCGGGATGTTGCCGGCGTTCCGCCACACCGTCGAGGAGCTGTTCACCGCGGGCCTGGTCAGGGCGGTGTTCGCCACCGAAACGCTGGCGCTGGGCATCAACATGCCCGCCCGCACCGTGGTGCTCGAGCGGCTGGTGAAGTTCAACGGCGAGCAGCACATGCCGCTGACGCCGGGGGAGTACACGCAGCTGACCGGGCGCGCCGGCCGGCGCGGCATCGACGTCGAGGGCCACGCGGTGGTGCTGTGGAATCCCAGCGAAGAAACCACCGAACCGTCCGCGGTGGCCGGGCTGGCATCCACCCGCACCTTCCCGCTGCGCAGCTCGTTCGCCCCGTCGTACAACATGACGATCAACCTGGTGCAGCAGATGGGCCCCGAGCAGGCCCACCAGCTGCTCGAGCAGTCGTTCGCCCAGTACCAGGCCGACCGCTCGGTCGTCGGCCTGGTACGCGGCATCGAGCGCGGCGAGCGGATGCTCGACGAGATCGCCGCCGAGCTCGGCGGGCGCGACGCGCCGATCTTCGAATACGCGCGGCTGCGCGCACGGATCTCCGAGCTGGAGCGCGCGCAGTCCCGCGCGTCGCGGCTGCAGCGCCGGCAGGCCGCCAGCGATGCGCTGGCCGCGCTGCGCCGGGGCGACATCATCACGATCACCCACGGCCGGCGCGGCGGGCTGGCGGTGGTGCTGGAGTCCGCGCGCGACAGCTCCGACCCGCGCCCGCTGGTTCTCACCGAAAACCGTTGGGCGGGGCGGATTTCGACGGCGGACTACACGGGCGCGACGGCACCCGTCGGCTCGATGCCGTTGCCCAAGCGCGTCGAACACCGCCAGCCACGAGTGCGCCGCGACCTGGCGTCGGCGCTGCGGTCGGCAGCCGCCGGGCTGACCGTTCCGGCCAC
>NZ_LZLY01000019.1 GCF_001673535.1 Mycobacterium sp. 1081908.1
ATCAGTTGACGCAGCATCCATCCGTTGCCCGAGCGCCGTCGTCGCGGGTGCCGGCACAGGGCTTGGCCGATTGCCACCTAGCACTCTATACATGCGAGTGCTAGCACTCAAGGCCGCCATGGTGCTTCTCGCCGACAGCGTAGGCGCGCGGGGGTCGACGAGATGGCCGTCAGGGTCGCGATCCGCGTGCCGACCACAGCCGTAGTGGCAATCCCGCCGAGGTGCCGGCCCAGCCATGATCGCCCCAATGACACCCGACAAGTCCCGAGCCCGAGTGGTCCCAACCGGAGCCCACTCATTCAGCACGCGCGGTCACCGGCGGGTGCGCCTGCACCAATCACTCGGTCGGTGCGGCGGCCTCGAGCCCAAGATGCCGACGCACCGTCCGCGTCTCCAACGCGTGCTTGCCCCTTCGTGTGAGGCCGACATGGCCGCGCTCGCCGGGTGATCGCATGAGCAGTCCGGCATGTTCAAGCACCTGGATGGCCTCGGCGACAGCACCGATGTCGGGATCGGTGAACGGATCGGTCGGCTTGTACATGACGGGGCGGTTCTTCGCGCCCTGAATCCACTGCACGATCTGCCGCATCACAAATCCCTCGTACTCGGGCGGATTGGCGCCGAACCACGGCAGGATCGCCGCCGCCACTTCGGCGACCTGCCAGGTGAGCCACCACGGCCGCGGGTCGTTCACGCTGCGGCCTCGAGATGGTCACACGGGGCTGTCACGTTGCGCTCCCTTCGCTTCTGGCTGGCTGACAGCCAGCACGGATCTCCAGGTTTGCAGGTGAGCGGCCCGAACGACCGTGTCTGAGCGTAGGCCAGTTTCATGTCATTCGCCGACCACCTCCAAGCTGGGTGGGTCATTGCGGCCTGCCGTGGTAGAGCAGGACGTCGGTCACGCCGCCGTCGATGACCGGTGGGCCAAGCAGCACGGTGGAGGTGTTGGCAGCCGGGTCGTAGTCGAGCAGCGACTTGCCGCCTCCGCAGCCCGTCATCGCGTGCAGGTACAGATGGCCGCCGTTGGTCCCGATGACGCCGACGCTGCCCTCGGTGTTGGGAACGTCGACTTTCGTGGTCGAGCCGTCGGCGTTGATCTTGGCCAAGAAGACGACACCGCAAGCCCCTTGCGCCTGAACGAAGGTGCCCGACGGCAGCTTCCAGGCATCCATGTCGCCGTAGTCCGGCCCGCTCTGCCCGTCGTTGGGCTTAGTCAGGGCGGTGGGTGCGCCGCCGTTGATGGGCACGGCCCACAGGCTTTTACCCTTGTGTTCGCTGCTGTCGCACACCGCGACGACAACGGGGTCGGATTGATCGTCCCACCATCGAACGGGGTCGCAGCCGCTTTGACCCGAGACCGGCAAAGACGGCCCCGCCGTGCCGTCGTTGCCGATCAGCGCCATCCCGGCCGACGTGCCCAGCACCAAACGAGTGCCGTCGGGGGTGGTTAGGTAGCTGCCGGTGAACTTGCCGGTCATATTCTCGGTGCGGTAGTTCAGTTGCCGATCTCCGTTAAGGTCAACGCGCACAAGCGAACTGCGCCCGGAGGTGTCGACCTGCTTGGTGACCAGAAGGGCTTTGCCGTCGGGGCCGCTGAAGCGGGCGTGACCATCGACCGTCAGCTGGGTTTGGGCGCCGGTGTGCAGGTCCACCAGGGTGTTCGGCTGATGC
This sequence comes from Mycobacterium sp. 1081908.1, assembly GCF_001673535.1. Taxonomy (GTDB): domain Bacteria; phylum Actinomycetota; class Actinomycetes; order Mycobacteriales; family Mycobacteriaceae; genus Mycobacterium. The sequence goes on from NZ_LZLY01000019.1 coordinate 1,672, forward strand.
GCACCCGGTGTGTAGAAGAGGGCTTGGCTGCCATCGGCCGACCAGTCGACAAGCTCGGGGCCCGCCTTGTCCCCGGGTGGGCCGAAGGTTGTGATGAGATAGCGGCCCCCAACCGGGTCGACGAGGTACAGCTTCGTGCTCGAGGTGGCGCGTTCCGGTTCGCCGGGCGCCAGCGGCACTCCGGGCATATGGCTGACCGCCGGTGTCCAGGTGGCCAGCAGCCAACCCGGACCGACCTGCCGCCACGGTATCGATGCGGCCGGGGCCTCGACTCCCCGCGCCGCCGGTTGAACCGCCGACGCCGTCGATTGAGATGGTTGTCGCTGCGGTGATGCGTTATTCGTCGGTGAGGAGCATGCCGCCAACGCCACGGCCGACAGTGCGCCGATGATCATGGCAGTCGAAGACCGACGGTTGGTCATGGTGCTACTCCTGACGTCTCGGGCGGTCAGTGGGTGTTCTGCGTGCGACATGCGATTACCTTGTCGCGGCGCGGGTCGGGCGGCATCAGGGCCGACACCCTGATCTTTTGCCCCAGGGGTTGCCTAAGTGCGCTGTCAAAGGCTGCGCGGCGCAGGATAATGCCAGCGTGGTCGCGGAGCTGATCGAGCGGGACGCGCAGGTGGCGGCCGGTACCGACCTGCTGGCGCGCGCGCTCAATGGTGCCGGGGGACTCCTCGTCGTGGAGGGGCGCGCGGGTACGGGCAAGACACGGCTGCTCAGCGAAATCCGTGCGCGCGCGAGGGAAAGGTCGATGACAATCCTCACTGCGGCGGGCGGCGAACTGGAGACCGATGTCACCTACGGCATCGCCCGGCAACTCTTCGAGCGCCGGCTGCACGACGCTCCCGCTGAAGAGCGGTGTCGTCTGTTGTCCGGCGCGGCGAACCTGGCGCAGGCCGCCATCACTGCGGAAACCGACGTGGTGTTCTCGCCGTCCACCGGAGTCGATCACGGGCTCTATTGGCTGGTCGCCAACATCGAGGCCGGCGCTCCGCTGGTCGTCATCGTCGATGACGCGCAGTGGGCCGACGCACAATCGCTGCGGTTCTTGTTGTATCTGGCCCGCCGCGCCGACGCGCTGCGGGTGCTGATCGTCGTGGCGATCCGCTCCGGCGAGGCACCCGCCGACCACACGCTGATCCGCCACCTGCGCGCCCAGGCGGCCAGCCGCGTCGTCGTCGAGCCGCTGTCCGAGGCCGGCAGCGCGGCGCTATTGCGGGCCCGCTTCGACTCCACGCTGCCCGACACCGTGATGCGTGCCTGCCACCGCGTGTCGGGCGGCAATCCGTTTTTCCTCGGCGAACTCGCAAATGCGTTGCCGAGCAACGCTTTATCCGACGAGAAAGCACTGATCGAGCAGGTGGAGACACTGGTTCCCGACGAGGTCCAGCTGTCCATCCTGCTGCGCCTCGGGCGCATCGGGGACGAACCGAGCCGTGTCGCCGAGGCGCTGGCCGCGGCCGGGGACGGCATCTCCGTCCGGATCCTGGCCGCGATCGTACGGAAACCGTTACCAGCGACCGCGACCGCGCTCGACGATCTCTCCCGCGCGGGTATCACCACTCCCGGTGACCCGGTTGGCTTCATCCATCCGATCGTGCGCACGGCGATCTACCACGACATCCGCCCCGACCGCCGAGAGGCGCTGCACGCAGCGGCCGCCGCTGCGCTCCACGCCGCCGCCGCACCGGTCGAGGAAGTCGCCCACCATCTCGTGCTCACCAGCCCGGCCGGTGACAAGACGGTGGCGACCACGTTGCGCACCGCAGGCGAGCGGGCTCTCGCCCGCGGCGCCACGCACACCGCCAGTGCCATGTTGCGGCGCGCACTGGCCGAACCCCCGGCAGCGGCCGATCTGGCGGCCGTGCTCGTGGTGCTCGGCGAGGCCGAGTTTCGCGCTGGCGCGGTGGCCGAGGCGATCGGTTGTTTCGAACGGGCGCTGCAATTGCCGCCGCCGTCCGATCTGTGGGTGCGTGCGGCGGTTACTCTCGCCGCGGCGTTAGCCGCGGATGGCCGGATCGGTGAGGCGTTGTCCGCGCTGGAGCGGGAGGGCCGGCTGATCGGCCCCGCGGAACGGTTGCGGCTGGACACTGAGCGTGTGCTGCTCGCCAATTGGGTTCGCGACTCCACGCAGCCACCGTGGCGCGACGCGCTGCTAGCGCAGTTCCGGGAGTTGCAGGGTACGACTGCAGAGGAACGTTTTGCGCTCGTGCAGGCCGCCCTCGGTCAATCGTTGGACCCGACCTCCCACTGCTCCTCGGCGGCGATCCTGGCAGGCCGCGCGCTCGGTGCCGGCGCGCTGACCGCGGAGTTCCCGGTCGACAACGTCGGCGGCGCACAGCCGGCATACGTGTTGGTCATGGCGGAACAGTTCGACGACACCGAGTCGGCGATCACCGCGCTGCTGGCGCGGGCGCGTGAGCGTGGATCGGTCACAGAACTGCTGATGGCATCGATCATCGCCGGGCAGATGGCCCTCGCGCGCGGTCAATTGGCTCCTGCCGCAGCGGATTTCGAGGTCGCACTCGATTATGGGTTGTCGCTGGGTGAATCTCCAATCGCCCACCGCTCCATCGCGTTTGCCACCAGTTGGTTGATCGAGGCGCTGTTGGGGCGCGGGCAGACCGATGCCGCGCGCGAGGTGCTGGCCGGCGCCGAGGCCCTCGACGCGTTTACCCGACCCGAGCTGGTGTGGGCGCGCGCCGGACGCGGCTGGTTTCGGCTGCTGGTCGACCACGACGCCGACGGCGCCGCAATTGACTTCCTGGCGTTCGGTGACGCGGCCCTGGCCGGCGGTTACGAGGAGCGCGGGGCGCTGTGGCGATTGTGGGCGGCGCAGGCGCTGGCCGCGGCGGGAGACAAGCAACGCGCCGTCGCGCTGGCCGACGAGCAGTTGAGGATCTCGACGGTGTGGGCCGCCCCGGGCGGCTTGGGCAAGGCCTTGCGGGTCCGCGCCACCGTCGACGCGGACGGTGACGCCGCCGCGATGCTCGACCGCGCAATCACCTCGCTGCGCGATTCGGCCTACCGCCTGGAGTTGGCGCGGGCACTGTTCGATCGCGGCCGGGTCCTGCGTCGGCAAGGACACCGCCACGCCGCTCGGTCGCTGGTCGAAGAGGGCATGGACCTGGCTGCGCGGTGCGAGGCCACCCCACTGGTCGACGCCGCGCGCGAAGAGCTTCTCGTGCTCGGCGCGCGGCCGCGGCGAGTGATGGTCTCCGGTGTCGAGGCGCTGACCGCCGCCGAGCGTCGCGTCGCCGACATGGCCGCGACCGGCCAGAACAACCGCGAAATCGCCCAGGCGTTGTTCGTCACCGAGAAGACCGTCGAGGCCCATCTGAACCGCGTGTTCCGCAAGCTGGGCATCCGGTCCCGGCGGGAACTGCCGGCTCAACTGGCCGTGGCCACCCCCTAGGACAAAAGATCAGGGTGTCGTCCCCGACGCCGCCCGACCCGTAACCGCGACACGCTACGGGCGTGACACACGAACCACACCCCGCCTGCGAGCCCGTCCCGCCGCCGGCAGAGGTCGTCGAGCTGGCCCGCTCCGGCCACCGGCTCGAAGCGATCCGGCGCTACCGCGAATTGCGCGGCGTCAGCTACGAGGAAGCCCAAGCCGCCGTCCGCGAGGTGTAGGGGTCACACGCTGTTGAGGATTGCCGAGGGCCGCACAGCCCGTGACGACGACGAGACAACCAACCGGAAGGAACCTGACCACCATGTTCACCGCTCGACGCTTTGGATTTGCTGTCATCACCGCCGCCTCCGTCGGAGTGGGCGGCATCCTCGCCGCCGGTGCGGCGCACGCCGACGGCGCCGACGACCAGTATTTGGGCACGCTGGATCAGCAGGGCATCGGCTTCGGCAGTCCCCAACGCGCAATCGGCATCGGCCACCACGTCTGCGACGCGCTCGCCAACGGTGCAGAGCCAAGCGACATTAGCGCCAACATCGCCGGCGCCAACCGCGGGATCGACAATCACACCGCGCTGGTCATCGTCGTCGACGCCGCCAGTGCCTACTGCCCGCAATTCGTCCACCACCTGCCCAACGGCGCCACGGTCATCGGACCCAACCACTGAGCCCAACCTCGGAGCCACCGATCATCCCAAAAACCCTGAATGCTGCGGCACCGTCGACATGAGCGCCGATCTGCGACGGGACGGCTCAAAAGTGGTGGCCCAAAACGTCAAGCGCACCAACTGAGCGACCGCGCGCAGGTGGTGAGCATCACCTCATCTGTGCCTTTACCACCGGCAGGCCCGGGTCGCTGGGGACGTCCAGCGGCGAGGGCGCCGCGCCGGCCGCGACCAGGTGCGCGGCGAAGGCGGCGATCATCGCCCCGTTGTCGGTGCACAGCCGCGGCCGGGGGATGCGCAGCGTCAGGCCGGCCGCCGCGCAGCGACGCGTGGCCAGCTCCCGCAGCCGCGAGTTCGCGGCCACTCCCCCCGCGATCAGCAGCGTCGAGACGCCGAGCTTCCTCGCCGCGCGCACCGCCTTTCCGGTGAGCACGTCGGCGACGGCCTCCTGGAAACCGGCGGCGATGTCGGGGGTGGCGGCGTCGGGGTGGCTTTCCACGTAGCGGGCGACGGCGGTCTTGAGCCCGGAGAAGCTGAACGCGTAGGGGTCGTCGCGCGGGCCGGTCATGCCGCGCGGGAACGCGATCGCGTCGGGATCGCCGGTGCGGGCCAGGTCGTCGAGCACCTTGCCGCCCGGATACCCCAGCCCCAACAGCCGCGCCACCTTGTCGTAGGCCTCGCCGGCGGCGTCGTCGACGGTGCTGCCCAGCTCGACGATCGGCTCGCCGAGGGAGCGCACGTGCAACAGGTGCGTGTGTCCGCCGGACACCAGCAGCGCCACGCACTCGGGCAGCGGCCCGTGCTCGTACACGTCGGCGGCCAGGTGCCCGCCCAGGTGGTTCACGGCGTAGAACGGCACGTCCCAGGCGGCCGAATACGCCTTGGCCGCAGCCACTCCCACCAGCAGGGCACCGGCCAGCCCGGGCCCGATCGTGGCGGCGACGACGTCGGGCTTGTCCAGCCCCGCCGCCACCAGCGCACGGCGCATGGCGGGGCCGAGGGCCTCCAGGTGCGCGCGGGAGGCGATCTCGGGGACGACGCCGCCGAAGCGGACGTGCTCGTCGACGCTGGAGGCGACCTCGTCGGCGAGCAGAGTCACGGCGCCGTCATCGCCGAGGCGCGCGATGCCGACTCCCGTTTCGTCGCAGGAGGTTTCGATGGCCAAGATGATCGTCACTGGGGATCCCGTCGCATCGTGTACGCGTCGGCGCCGCTGACCCGGTAGTAGCGCTTGCGCAGGCCGATCTGCGCGAAACCCGCGCTGCGGTACAACCCGATGGCCGCCTCGTTGTCGGTGCGGACCTCCAGGTAGACGACGCCGCCGCCGGCGAAATCGAGCAGGTCGTCGAGCAGCCGGCGGCCGATGCCCCGGCCCTGATAGGCCGGATCCACCCCGATGGTGTGCACCTCGTACTCGAACGGCGGGACGCGGCCCAGCCGCGAGATGCCGGCGTAGCCGACGAGCGTGCCGCCGACGCGGGCAGCCGCGTAGTGGTTGTGCTTGGCGGCCAGCTCGCGGTTGAACGCCACCGCCGGCCAGGGGTCGTCGCCGGGGAACAGCATCGCCTCCAGCTCGGCGCAGCGCTCGGCGTCGGCGGGCGTCAGCGCGCCGAGGGTCACGGGCTCGCTGGGGGCGGTCATCGGGGCGCCGCCAGGGGCTTGGCGTCGGGGCGGCGCAGGTAGAGCGCGACGAGCGGCAGCGGGCGCTCCGACCAGTCGGGCACCGCCGCGACCAGGCCGGCGGGCGTCGGGTGGGCGGGCCCGCACACCGGGAGCCCGAACAGCGCGGCGTGCTCGGGCGAGCCGGCGACCGTGCGCGCGGGTCCGGGGTCGACGTCGGCGGGGGCGTTGACTCCGGGTCCCGCCATGCGGAACCCGTCGCGGTAGCGGGCCCAGTACACCTCGCGGCGGCGGGCGTCGGTGACCACCAGGACGTCGCCGGTGGTGCGCACCCCGATGGCGTCCAGGCTGCAGACCCCGCGCACCGGGATGCCCAGCGCGTGCCCGTACGCGGCGGCGCTCGCCATCCCAGCCCGCAGGCCGGTGAACGGGCCGGGCCCGCAGCCCACCACGACGGCGTCGAGATCGGCCATGGTCAACCCGGCGTCGGCGAGCGCGGCTAGCGCGTTGGGCGTCAGCCGCTCGGCGTGCGCCCGGGCGTCGTGGGTGACCCGCTCGGCCAGCACGGTCAGATCCTCGAGCCGCACGATGCCCGCAGTCACGGCCGGGGTGGCGGTGTCCAGCGCAAGCACGTTCACGACCGCCCCCACTCCCAGGTCGCGATCCGCACATCGGAGTGGCTGACCCGCTCCAGCCGGACGTCGAGGTGCCGCTCCGAAAGCCGTTCGGCCAGGCCCTCGCCCCACTCGACCACGACGACCGCGTCGTCGAGATCGGTGTCGAGGTCCAGCGAGTCCAGCTCGCCCAGCAGGTCGGCGCCGCCATGATCCAGCAGGCGATACATGTCGACGTGGATCATCGCCGGCGCGCCGGGCCGCCGCGGTGGATGCACCCGCGCCAGCACGTACGACGGCGACGTGACCGGGCCGTCGACGTCCATCGCGGCGGCAATTCCCTTGGCCAGCACCGTTTTTCCCGCGCCCAACGGGCCGGACAGCACCACCACGTCGCCCGCCCGCAGCTGCCGGCCCAGCCGCGAGCCCAGCGCGACGGTGTCCTCGACGCGCTCGCACGTGGCCGTGCCCCCGTCAGCCATTGCGCCGCAACCTTTCTCGCAATCGCCGGTACCGCAGCACCATCTCGCCCGGGACGGCGCGGCGGACGAGCCGGACCAGCCCGTCGTTGATGGCCTCGGGCTTGTCCAGCAGCGCCAGGTGGCTCGCCCCGGCGACGATGACCAGCTCGGAGCGGGGCAGCGAGGCCGCCATCTTCCGCGAGTATTCGTCCGGGGTGAGCAGGTCATGGTCGCCGCACGCGATCAGGGTCGGGACCTTGAGCAACGTCCACAACCCGGCGGTCTCGTCGTGTTTCTCCAGGGCGTCGAGAAAGCCGACCATGGTGTCGATCGGGGTGCCGTTCATCATCCGCTGGGAGAACGCGTCCAGGCTCCGGCTGACCTGCAGGTCGCTGTAGGACGCGGCCCGCAGGATCGGGCCGATCAGCGATCGCGACACGTTGCGGCCGCGGTGCATCAGCTTGGGCGCGGAGCGGGCGGTGAACCGAAACGCGTCCAGCGCAGGGTTTTTCAGGATCTCGCCCAGTGGCGAGCGCGTGACCCCTTCGGCCGCGGAGGAGATGATCGCGGCGCCGACGATCCGGCGACCGTACTGGTCGGGGAACTGGCGGGCGTGCGACAACACCGTCATGCCGCCCATCGAATGGCCGACGAGCACCACCACCCCCTGGGGCGCCGCGGCCCTCAGCACGGCGTCCAGGTCCTCGCCCAGCTGGGTGAGCGTGTAGCTCTCGGGCGCGCCGGCACCGGACCGCCCGTGGCCCCGCTGGTCGTAGAACACCATCCGCACGGGCGGGGACAACCGATTCGGAAGCCGGGTGCGCTGGAAATGGAAGGCGCCCATGCGCAGGCAGAATCCGTGGACGAAGACCATGGTCACCTGCGCGGCGACCGGGCCGGCCTCGCGGACCGCCAGCGGCACCCCGTCGGGCGTGGTCACCACGTACGCGCGGTCCTTGTCGATCGTGTCGAAATCCTCTTCGGCGTAAGGATCTTCGGCCAGGGCCGCGCGCTGGGTCACCGATCGGCGGGCGGAGGCTCCGACGATGGTGGCGACGGCGGTCACCCCGGCCCCTCCCGCAAGCCAGGCTTTGCCCTTGCGGCGCCTGCGGGTTTTGTCAGGGCTCAACGGTTTCGGCCTCGCGGTACGTTCTGGTGATCCGCCCCCGGGGGCTGGTGACCACTTCGTAGTGGATGGTGCCGAGCAGGTCGGCCCAGTCTTGTGCGGTGGGTTCGCCCCGGGTGCCCGGCCCGAACAGGATCGCCTCGTCGCCCTCGGCCACGTCGACCGGCCCGGGGCCGAGGTCGACGACGAACTGGTCCATGCAGATCCGTCCGGCGCCGGGCCGCCGTCTGCCGTTGATCAGCACTTCCAGCCGCCCGCCCAGCGAGCGGAACACGCCATCCGCGTACCCGATCGGCAGCAACGCCAGAGTGGTGTCCCGTTGGGCGGTCCAGGTGTGCCCGTAGGACACGCTCTCGCCGGCACGAATCGACTTGACCAGCGCGACGGCACATTTCACGGTCATCGCGGGGATCAACCCCATGTCGCCGAGCTGCGGCACCGGGCTCAGGCCGTACACCGCGATGCCGGGGCGCACCAGGTCGTAGGCCAGGTCTGGGCGCAACATCGTGGCCGCCGAATTCGCCAGGTGCGCGAGCTCGAATTGCACGCCCTCGGCGCGCGCCCGCGCCAGCAGGTCGGAAAGCCGTTGGGCCTGAACGTCGTTGATGGGGTTATCGGGCTGGTCGGCATAGACCATGTGCGACATCAGCCCCCGCAGCCGGATGGCGTCCTCGGCGACGGCCGCGCGCAGCGCGGTCAGCATCGCCGGGTAGTCCGCCGGGGCCACGCCGTTGCGGTTGAGTCCCGTGTCGACCTTGACGGTCACCGTCGCCGCGCGACCCGTGCGGCGCACCGCGTCGGTCACCTCGTCGACCTGGCGCACCGACGACACGGCGATCTCGACGTCGGCCAGCAGCGCCGGCCCGAAGTCGATGCCGGGCGGGTGCAGCCACGCCAGCACCGGCGCGGTGATCCCGTCGGCGCGCAGGGCCAGCGCCTCGTCGACGGTGGCCACCCCCAGCTCGGCCGCCCCGGCGGCCAGCGCCGTCGTGGCGACCCGGGTCGCGCCGTGGCCGTAGCCGTCGGCCTTGACGACGGCCATCACCTGCGCGGCGCCCGCGTGCTCGCGCAGCACCCGCACGTTGTGCGCGACGGCGCCCAGGTCCACCACGGCCTCGGCGAGGACGCCGGGCGTCAGGGATATCGGCGTAACGGGCACGCCCGCCATTGTCCCAGAAGCCCTCGGGCAGAACCGCTCCTCCTCAGCTGTCACAGGAGTCACCCGTTCCGGGCGGCGCACGGTGTGCCCGCCTCACAGCGACAAAATCGCCACCGCATCCCGGGTTGTCGCTCGGAGGCGGGCACAAAGACACATCCCTCCCGCGCCGGGGCCAATGTGACGGATGTGACAAGCAGAGAGGCTCAGTGCGCGAAGTGCTGAGCGTCGTAGTGGCCACCGGGCTTGAGCTTGTCCAGCGACGCCAGCGCGCTGCGGGCGTCGTCGTGCAGCGCCCGGGCCAGGTCGGCGGAGAGCCCCTCGCGCACCACGATGCGCAACACCGAGACGTCGGTGGCGTTGTCCGGCATGGTGTAGGCGGGCACCTGCCAGCCGTAGCCGCGCAGCTCGTGGGAGACGTCGAACTCGGTGTAGCCGCGGTCCTTGGCCAGCCGGAAGCTGATCACCGGGATCGCCGAACCGTCGGAGATCAGCTCGCAATGCTCGCCTTCGCGCAGCTGGTCCCCGAGCCAGCGCGCCGTCGACGACAGGCTCTGCATGACCTTGGTGTATCCCTCGCGGCCCAGCCGCAGGAAGTTGTAGTACTGGCCCACGACCTGGTTGCCCGGCCGGGAGAAGTTCAGCGTGAAGGTGGGCATGTCGCCGCCCAGATAATTCACGTGAAACACCAGGTCCTCGGGCAAGTGCTCCTTGCTGCGCCACACCACGAACCCGATGCCGGGATAGGTCAGCCCGTACTTGTGGCCGCTGACGTTGATCGACACCACCCGGGGCAGCCGGAAGTCCCACTCCAGGGCCGGGTGCAGGAACGGCACCACGAAGCCGCCGCTGGCGGCGTCGACGTGCACCGGGACGTCCAGGCCGCCGCCGGCCGCGAGCGTGTCCAGCGCCTTGCAGATCTGCGCGATCGGTTCGAGCTCCCCGGTGTAGGTGGTGCCCAGGATCGCCACCACCCCGATGGTGTCCTCGTCGACGGCGTCGACGACCTGCTCGGGGGTGATGACGTAGCGTCCCTCCTCCATCGGCAGGTAGCGCGGTTCGACGTCGAAGTAGCGGCAGAACTTCTCCCACACCACCTGGACGTTGGAGCCCATCACCAGGTTGGGAGTGCGCTTCTCCCAGCCCTTTCCGACCTTCTGGCGCCAGCGCCACTTCAGCGCCAGCCCGCCCAGCATCACCGCCTCGCTGGAGCCGATGGTCGACACCCCGATCGCACTCGATGGGTCGTCGTCCTTGAGGTGCTCGGCGTGGAACAGGTCGGCCACCATGCAGACGCAGCGCTGTTCGATGGCCGCGGTGGCCGGGTATTCGTCCTTGTCGATCATGTTCTTGTCGAACGTCTCGGCCATCAGCTTGCCGGCCTCGGGGTCCATCCACGTCGTCACGAAGGTGGCCAGGTTCAGCCGCGAGCTGCCGTCGAGCATCAGCTCGTCGTGGATGAAGCGGTACGCGGCGTCGGGATCCATCGACTCCTCGGGCAGCCGCAGCGCCGGGACCGGCGCGGTGAACAAACGAGTGGTGTAGGCGGGCGCGATCGAGTGCGCCGGCACGGACGGATGGCTGCGGGACACGGCGGATCCTTTCTCGTTGCTGCTATAGGTCGGCCAGTGCGGCCCGGATGTGCGGGACGATCCGCGACGCCGACGTCGGCGCCTCGCCCGGGCCGGGATCGGCGGCCGAAAGCGCGGCCGCGCGCGCGTGCACGAACGCCGCGGCCGCGGCCGCCTCGGCGGCCGGCAACCCGGACGCCAGCAGCGCGCCGATCATCCCCGAGAGCACGTCGCCGGACCCGGCGGTGGCCGCCCAGGACTGCCCGGCCGGGTTGAGATAGACCGGGCCGCCGGGGTCGGCGACGATCGTGACGTTGCCCTTGAGCAGCACGGTGGCGCCGAACGCGTCGGCCAGCTTCCCGCACGCGGCCACCCGGTCGTCGCCGGGCGGGTTGCCGGCCAGCCGGCCGAATTCGCCGGCGTGCGGGGTCAGCACCGTGGGCGCTGCGCGGCTCACGACGAGCTCGGGGTGGGCCGCCAGGATGGTCAGCCCGTCGGCGTCGACGATCACCGGCAGGTCGCTCTCCAGCGCGAACCACAACGCGGCGGCCCCCGTTTCGTCGGTGCCCAGTCCCGGCCCGACGACCCACGCCTGCACCCGCCCGGCCGCCGCCGGGGTGGGCGACGCGATCACCTCGGGCCACCGCGCCAGGACCTGCGTGTGCGCGCTGCCCGCGTAGCGGACCATGCCCGAGGTGGCGGCGACGGCGGCGCCGGTGCACAGCACGGCGGCGCCCGGGTAGGTGGACGAGCCGGCCATCACGCCCGTCACGCCCTGTGTGTACTTGTCGTCGTGGGGTCCGGGCACCGGCCAGCGCGCCGCGACGTCGGCGGCCTCGAAGCCCAGCACATCCGTCTCGGGCAGGTCGAGGCCGATGTCGATCAGCTCGACGCGGCCGCAGTCGGCCAGCGCGTGCACGGGTTTGAGCCCGCCGAAGGTGACGGTCAGCGCCGCCTGCACCGCGGGCCCGGTGATGGCGCCGGTCGCCACGTCGATTCCGCTGGGGATGTCGACGGCGACCACGGGAATCCCTTCGGCACCCTTGAACACCTCGGCCGCCGCCGGTCGCAGCGGACCCGAGCCGGAGATGCCGACCACGCCGTCGATGACGAGATCGGTTGTGGGCGAGATGCTTTCGACGACGCGGCCGCCGGATTTCCGGAACGCCGCCAGCGCCTTGGCGTGGGTGCGCTCGGGGTTGAGCAGCACCGCGTCGGCAGCCGCGCCGCGACGGCGCACGAAGGTCGCCGCCCACAGCGCGTCACCGCCGTTGTCTCCCGAGCCGACGACCGCGCACACTCGCCGGCCGGCGACGCCGCCCGCGCGGGCGGTCAGCTCGGCGACGATCTCGGTGGCCAGCCCGAAGGCCGCGCGCCGCATCAGCGCGCCGTCGGGGTGGCTGGCCAGCAGCGGCGCTTCGGCGTCGCGGATGGCGTCTACGGAGTAGTAGTGCCGCATCACCGCAAGCATTCCATGCCCTAGGCGCTACGGCTCGAACGCCTCGGTCAGCCATTCGGTCATCGCCTCGGCCAGCGCGGCGTGGTTCTCGCGCTTGACGATCTCGTGTCCGTCGTCGGCGAACAACAGGTAGCGCACCTCGCGGCCCGCGCGCCGCAACGCGTCGACGACCTGTTCCGATTCGCTGACCGGGACGTTGGTGTCGTGGGCGCCGTGCACCACCAGCAGCGGCGCGGTCAGCGCCTCGGCGCTGCGCAGCGGCGAGAGCCGCTCGAGCAGCGCGCGGTCGTTGACCGGGTGGCCGTACTCCGGGTAGGCGGCTTCGGCGATCCACGGCTCGGTGTTGCGGTAGAACGTGGTCAGGTCGCTCATGCCGCAGATGGTGACGCCCGCCGCGAACAGGTCCGGGTGAAACGTGAGGGCCGCCATCGTCAGGTAGCCGCCGTAGGACCAGCCCGCGCAGGCGATTCGGTCCGGGTGGGCCACCTCGTTGTCCACCAGGAAGCGCACGCAGTCGGCGACGTCGTCGATGGCCGCGAACCGCTTGCCCTTGTCGTCGGCGTGCACGAAGGTGCGGCCCAGCCCGCCGGAACCGCGCACGTTCGGCGCCAGCACGCTGATCCCGGCGTTGAGCAGATCGGGGAAGATTTCGCTGTAGTCGGGCCGGGCCTGGCCCTCCGGGCCGCCGTGCAGATACACCAAAGCGCCCGAGGCGGTCGCGGTCGCCCGGTACAGCCAGGACGGAAGTTGCAGCCCGTCGCGCGCCGTGATCGTTTCCAGCGACGGCCGGGCGGAGAAGCCCGAGGCGATCGGGCCGCGGCTGGGTTCGGAGTCGATGAGTTGCCATGCCCGCGTGCGGGTGTCGACCAGCTCGACGGTCCGCGGCATCGCCGGGCCCTGCACCGTCATCGCCACCATCGAGCCGCCGGCACTGATGGTCAGCTCGCCGGCGACGTCGCCGGGCAGCGCGATCGGTTCGGCCAGCGAGTAGTCGGTGTAGTGCAGGATCTGTAACTCGCTGCGGCCCTGCAGGTTCCACAGCAACGCGACGGTGGACATGTCGTCGCTGACGACGAACTCGTCGAGGTCGCAGTCGGGGCGCTCGGCCACCACGAAGTAGCTCACCCCGTCGAGCGTGGCGATGACCTCCACCAGCCGGGCGTGCTCGCAGCCGTTGTCGCTGACGAGCAACGCCCGGAAGTACCCGTCGCCGCCCACGCCCGGCCGGTACAGCCGGGTCAGCTCGCCGGCCGGGCCGTAGCGGAGGCGGCGCGCATGGTGGTCGTCGAGGATGGCGCCCTTGGCGGTCACCGAACCCGGATCCGAAGGCAGCAGCGCGATTTCGGTGTCCCCGTGCAGCATCACCATCTCCTGGTAGCCGCGTGGCCCGACCCGGATCAGTGCAGCCCCGGCCCACGCGTCGACGAGCCGGGCGCCGGAACGGCGGTCTAGCACAACGCAATTGCCGTCGGCCGGATCGATCAGGCAGGACTGCCCGACCCCGTCCTCGCCCGTCAGGATCGCCGCCACTCGGGCGCCGTCCCACCCGATCAGCTCGGCGGTCCCGGCCTCCTCGGCGTCGATGCGCCAGGCCATCCGGTCGTCGGGATCGGTGGTGACGACCCAGATCTGGTGACGGGTGAAGCCCTCCGGGGCCACCTCGCAGGCCAGCCAGTGTCCGTCCGCGGAGTGGATGACCCGCGAGACCGGGCCCTCGACGGGAAGTTCGACGTTGCGCGACGAGCTGGCCCGGCGGCCGCGCAGGAAGCGCTGCACCGCATGGGGATAGCCGCCGTCGTCGACGAGGTGGGCGAACGCGGTGGCGTCCGGGGACAGCGACGCGCCGTACAGCGCGCGTACCTGCCGCCCCATCGCCTACCCCTCGCGCGTTCCGATTCGCCGGAAAGCCGCCCTGATTTTCGCGGGATTCAACGGCGGCCGCTTGCGTTCGCGCGCCATCGGGTAGAAGCAGAGCCCGATCAGGAGCGCGGCGAAATGACCGATCGCGGTGAAGTTCACCCCGTGGCGGGTCATCGTCAGCAACGGGAAGCCGAAGATGACGAGCAGCACCCCGAGGTAGCCCCAGCGCCAGGGCCGCGCGATGTGATAGGTCAGCACCGCCATCACGCCGACAAGGAAATAGCTGACCCCGATGTCGCGGGCGTGCACCAGCCGTTCGGGCGCCTCGTGCTCCTCGATCGCGAAGTACAAGATGCCCTCGCTGATATAGGTGGCCAGGATGTGGGAGGTCAACCCGATTGTGAGCCAACGTAACTGGCCCAACCAGTGCTCGGCGGGCGCGAGGAACAGTGTGAACAGCAGCAGATAGGGTTCCAGGTTCTTGCCGTCGAGCCACAGCAGGCTGGAGAACAGCACGTCGAGCGGATCGGTGCCGAGCGCGTGAATGTTGGTGGAGCGGTGCAGCAGCACCGAGTGCAGCTGGCGGCCGGGCAGTTCGTTCTGGATGATCGTGGTGATCGCCAGGACGATCAGCCAGGTGTAGGTGAGCGGCGCGGTGATGACGAAGCGCCACACGGCGAGCCAGATGCGCCGCAGCCGCGTGCCCACCGATGCGTTCGCCACAAGTTCAACTGTTGCATGCCGGGCGTTGCTACGCGACGGTGGCCGGCTCGGGTTTCAGGTGTCGCCACCAGCAGTATATGTAGATCAGCATCGCGTTCACCAACGCGACGATCACCCACAGCGTGACGGTGACATCGATCCACGACCCGATGGGCGGCGAGTCCGGCAGGGCGTTGCGAAGCGGCATGATCGCGAACAGCATCGCCGCATACCACGTCGTCATCGGCGGCTGGAATTTTCGCCGGTCGAGCGCCGTCAGCACGGCGACCGTGAGACCGATCGCGGCGATCGCGATCATCATGGCGACGATGACGGCGGCGAAGGCCGCCGTGCTCGGCGAGCGGCGCAATTCCACGCGGTAGGGCGCAGAGATGGGCGCGGCGATATCCGATCGGGCTCTGACGGGTATGTCGACCCGCCAGCCGGGAATGCGGTCGACGAAGGTGACCGACGCCCGTTGCGGCACCGGGGAGTCGCCGCGGAAGAGATCGACCGTGATGGGCCCCGAGTGGTAGTGGTCGAAGGGCCAATCCGACGGGTCGCCAGTGATGGTCAGCGGGACGGGAGAGACGCCGGGCACCGTGCCCTTCGGCCAGCTGCGCTTCGTGGGAGTCATCGCGGAGTGGACCGCGACGGTGAGATCTTCGGTGAGGCCGCCGGTCTGCGGATCCAGCAACTCACGCCCCGGCGAAACGGTGACATTGCCGTTCAGCCCGCCCTTGACCGACTGGAGCTCCTGCAGATCGATGGTCACGGTGGTGCCGTCGGCCATCGGCTGACCCTCGGTGACCTGGCGCGGGCAGCCGCACCCGGACCTGGAGTAGAGCCCGACCGTGACGGCATAGGTCGCGACGAACAGGACGACCAGGCCGATGATCAACACTTTCCCGGAGCGTCTGCCCCGCGCCGAGGAACCGTCCGCCGACAACTTGCCTCCCGCTACTCCGGATGAATGGACCGCCCGGAGATTGTACGGGCTATTCGACGGTGACGGACTTGGCCAGGTTGCGCGGCTTGTCGACGTCGTAGCCGCGGGCCTGCGCGACCGACGCCGCGAACACCTGCAGCGGGATGGTCGACAGCAGCGGCTGCAAAAGGGTTGACACCGCGGGGATTTCGATCAGGTGATCAGCGTACGGGCGCACGGTGTCGTCGCCCTCCTCGGCGATCACGATGGTCACCGCCCCGCGGGCCTGGATCTCCCGGATGTTGGACAGCAGCTTGCCGTGCAGCATCGCGGAGTTCTTGGGCGACGGCATGACGACGATGACCGGCAGGTCGTCCTCGATCAGCGCGATCGGGCCGTGCTTGAGCTCGCCGGCGGCGAACCCCTCGGCGTGCATGTAGGCCAGTTCCTTGAGCTTCAGCGCGCCCTCCAGCGCCACCGGGTAGCCGACGTGGCGGCCCAAAAACAGCACGGTCGAGGATTGCGCGAACCGATGGGCCAGCGCGGCCACCGGCTCGATCGTCGCGAGCACGCGGGCCACCAGGTCGGGCATCGCCTCCAGCTCGCGGTACTCGCGCTCGACCTCGTCGGGGTACTTGGTGCCGCGCGCCTGCGCCAGCGCCAGGCCGACCAGGTAGTTGGCCGCGATCTGCGCCAGGAAGGTCTTCGTCGAGGCCACCCCGATCTCCGGGCCGGCGCGGGTGTAGAGCACCGCGTCGCACTCGCGCGGGATCTGCGAGCCGTTGGTGTTGCAGATCGCCAGCACCTTGGCCTTCTGGTCCTTGGCGTGCCGGACCGCCTCCAGGGTGTCGGCGGTCTCGCCGGACTGTGAGATGGCGACGACCAGCGTGCTGCGGTCGAGCACCGGGTCGCGGTAGCGGAATTCGCTGGCCAGCTCGACCTCGACCGGCAGCCGGGTCCAGTGTTCGATCGCGTACTTGGCCAGCAGCCCCGAGTGATACGCGGTGCCGCAGGCGACCACGAACACCTTGTCGATCTCGCGCAGTTCCTGATCGGACAGGCGCTGCTCGTCCAGGACGATCCGGCCGTCGACGAAGTGCCCGAGCAGGGTGTCGGCGACCGCGGTGGGCTGCTCGGCGATCTCCTTGAGCATGAAGTAGGGGTAGCCGCCCTTCTCCGCCGCGGCCAGGTCCCAGTCGATGTGAAACTCGCGGTACTCGACGTCCAGGTTGCCGTCGAAGTCGGCGATGCGGTAGCCGTCCGCGGTGATCACCACGGCCTGGTCCTGCCCGAGTTCGACGGCCTTGCGGGTGTGCTCGATGAACGCCGCCACGTCGGAGCCGACGAACATCTCGCCGTCGCCGATCCCGAGCACCAGCGGGGTCGAGCGGCGGGCGGCGACGATGGTGCCCGGCTCGTCGGCGTTGGCGAACACCAGGGTGAAGTGGCCCTCGAGGCGGCGCAGCACCGCCAGCACCGAGGCGGCGAAGTCGCCCGCGGTGTCGCCGTGGTGGTAGGCCTGGGCCACCAGGTGCACGGCCACCTCGGTGTCGGTGTCGCTGGCGAACTCCACCCCGGCGGCCTCCAGCTCGTGGCGCAGGGCCGGGAAGTTCTCGATGATGCCGTTGTGAACGACGGCGATCTTGCCGGCGGCGTCGCGGTGCGGGTGCGCGTTGCGGTCGGTGGGACGGCCGTGGGTGGCCCAGCGGGTGTGGCCCAGCCCGGCGGTGCCCGCCTTGGCCGCCGGCGCCATCTCCGCGACCGCCTCTTCCAGGTTGGCCAGCCGCCCGGCGCGGCGCCGGACGGTGAGTTTGCCCTGGCCGTCGACCAGCGCGATCCCCGATGAGTCGTAGCCTCGGTACTCCATCCGGCGCAGCGCGTCCATGACGACCTCGCAGGCCGGGCGGTGCCCGACGTAGCCGACAATCCCGCACATCCTGAACAGGGTAGTGCAGCGATCGCGCCCGAACCGCCAGCACGGGCCCGACCTGCGGATATCGCACGCCGGCCGCGCCAAGAAACCGTTGAGAATCCCTCCAGGCGCGGGCCCGAGGCTGTAGCCATGGACACCGGCACGGGAGAGACCGCAGCGATGCATTCATACCGCCTTCATCAGCGATCGGCGTTTATTTCACCCGATGTATTCGTGTCGTTCCCGTGGGCGTCCTTTCCTCAGCAACCACTCGCTTTACACTTCGAAATGTCGGGTAACAGCTGGCAACAACCCGAGGCCAGCGGAACGAATAACGGGGGTGGCGCTCGGCCTTTACCGGCGAATCTACCTGTACGCCAGGGGTTGAACGCCACGGGATACCGCCGAAAATCCGGCGGGTAAACGCTCCAGTGACTTTTCAATATCGGGTGATATGCCAACAGTTCAACTTTTCGTAAACCTTACGCAAATGAATATCCAGCAAACATTAATAACGGAAATCCGGGAATCGGTGAACGACCGGTAAAGATCTTTCAGGAGGGAATCATGACCGCTGTTCTGTTCGACGAAGTGGTGACCGCGCCGCCCGCGCCACGGCCGACCGTAGCGCCCGCGCCGAAGCGGACCCCTCGCCCGCCGGCCGCCGGCGGCGACCCGATGGTAGACGCGGCCTCGCGTTTGCTGAGCATCCCGCTGCGCCACCTGTACGCGGCGCTGTGGCGGGTGGGTGTTATCGAGGTCACGGCCTAGCGGCGGCATGCGCTAACGTCGACGGGTGGCCCGCATCCGGAAGCTCGTCGCAGCCCTCAGCCGCCGTGGTCCGCACCGGGTTTTGCGCGGTGACCTGGCCTTCGCCGGTTTGCCAGGGGTGGTGTACACCCCCGAAGCGGGCCTCAACCTGCCCGGCATCGCGTTCGGCCATGACTGGCTCGCCGGCGCAGCCCGCTATTCGGACCTGCTGGAGCACCTCGCCTCCTGGGGCATCGTGGCCGGGGCCCCCGACACCCAGCGGGGCGTGGCGCCCTCGGTGTTGAACTTGGCCTTCGACCTGGGCACCGCCCTGGACATCGTTTCCGGTGTGCGCCTGGGTCCCGGCAAGATCAGCGTGCATCCGGCCAAGCTCGGCGTGGTGGGCCACGGCTTCGGCGGCTCGGCGAGCGTGTTCGCCGCCGCCGGCATGCCCGAGAAACCCGCCGCCGTCGCGGCGCTGTTCCCGTCGGTGACCTCTCCCCCCGCCGAGCGGCCCGCCGCGACGCTGAAGGTCCCGGGTTTGATCCTGACCGCGCCGGGAGATCCGAAGTCGCTGAACTCCAACGCCCTGGCGCTGGACGCCGCGTGGGACGCGGCCACGCTGCGCATCGTCGCCAAGGCCCAGCCCGGGGGGCTGGTCGAGGGCCGGCGGCTGACCAAGATGGTCGGACTGCCGGGCCCGCACCGGCGCACCCAGCGATCCGTCCGCGCGCTGCTGACCGGTTACCTGCTCTACGCGCTGGGCGGGGACAAGAAGTACCGCGACTTCGCCGACGCGGACGCGAAGCTGCCGCGGACGGTTCCGGTGGACCCCGAGGCCGAGCCGATCGCGCTCGAGGAGAAGGTCGTCGCGCTGCTGAAGTAGCGCGGCGACGACGGATCGGCTGTGTTGGGGACGACGATGCGCTGCGACCTGGTTCCGGTCCCCTCCCCCTTGGACGAGGTGCCGCCACCGCCGACCCTGAGCCTCGACCTTGGGGTCGAGGGCGCGATCCGGGTCATTGATCAAGCCACCGATCGGGTCATTGCCTCGGTCGGGCTTGCCCAGATCGACGCGACGCCCGCGAAATACGCACGCATGGTGCCCGATAGCTCCGAAGGCCCGCCGAAGAAGGAGTACACCCAGCCGCTGCTGCTCCTGCAGGTTCCCGGCGCGCCGAACTTGAGGATCGGGACCGCCCCGATACGGGAGGCGGTGTGGAGTGGCAAGCAATTCCGATACGCCTGGCGCGGTGGCGTACGTCGCTCGTCGATACAGGGCCCCACCCACGTGGTCACCGAGGCCGAATGGCTCAATCTTGTTGGGCGGCTTGGCTTGGGCGCCCTCGTCGTCGACGAGTACGCCTCCGGGAGGCTCGACCGCCGAGAACGATTCGCGAAGGCGTACGGGCTCGCGTTACTGGCGTTGTTCTTCGCCGCGGTGGTGGCGTTGCTGGTCTGGCTGGTCGCGCGTGGTATCTCTCGTTGATGCGAATCGGGATCGCTCTGGATTATTCGGGCGGCTTTCACGAGGCCGTCGACCGCGTCGTCGAGCTCGAAAAGGCCGGCATCGAGGTGGCGGTGGTGGCCGAGGCGTATGCCTTCGACGCCGTCAGCCAGCTCGGGTATCTGGCCGCCAAGACCAACACCGTCGAGCTGGCGTCGGGGGTGTTGCCCATCTACATCCGCACGCCGTCGCTGCTGGCGATGACGGCCGCGGGCCTGGATTTCGTGTCCGACGGGCGATTTCGCCTCGGCATCGGCACCTCGGGCCCGCAGGTGATGGAGGGCTTCCACGGCGTCGAGTTCGACGCCCCGCTGGGCCGCACCCGTGAGATCGTGGAGATCTGCCGGCAGGTGTGGCGCCGCGAGCGGGTGCAATACGCCGGCAAGCACTACCAGATCCCGCTGCCCGCCGACCGCGGAACCGGCCTGGGCAAGGCCCTCCAGCTCATCAATCACCCGGTGCGCGAACGAATTCCGATCTCGATCGCGGCGCTGGGCCCGAAGAACGTCGAGCTGACGGCCGAGATCGCCGAGGGCTGGCAGCCCGTGTTCTACCTTCCGGACAAGGCGCATCTGGTGTGGGGCGAGGCGCTGGCCGCCGGCGCCGCCAAGCGCGACCCCGCGCTGGGGCCGCTCGACGTCATGGTGCACGCCTCGCTGGCAATCGGCGACAACGTCGAAGACCGGCTGGCCTGGAGCAAGCCGCAGCTGGCCCTCTACCTCGGCGGGATGGGCGCCAAGGGCCGCAACTTCTACCACAACCTGGCCACCCGCTACGGGTTCGGCGAGGTCGCCGACCGCATCCAGGAGCTCTACCTGTCGGGCCGCAAACGCGAGGCCACCGCGTTGGTGCCCGACGAATTGGTGCGCGGGATGTCGCTCGTCGGCCCCCGCGGATACGTCGCCGAACGCCTGGCCGCCTTCGCCGAGTCCGGCGTGACCACGCTGTTGGTCAACCCGCTGGGGACCGACCCCGGCGAATCGATGCGCTTCGTCGAGGACGTGCTGCGGATGCGGCCCGCCTGAGCCATCACTGCCCCGCCTGCGGTAGTTGGTCCGCGGCGATCTCGCACGGCGTCGATCCGGGCGCCGGCGGCGCGGCGACCGGTCCGGGCTCCGCAACCGGCGCGGCCACCGGCGCCGGCGGCGCGTCGACCGGCGCCGGCGCGGCTTCGTCCACCGGCGGAGCCTGCTGCGCGGGCTCGGCGACCGCGGAATCCCGCTCCTCGGCAACGTCTTTCGCCTCTTCGGGTTGATCGGCCTTGTCCCCGGCGTCGTCGGGGTGGAACGGATCCTCGTCGTCGAAGTCGTCGCCGAAGTCGCCGTCCAAGGCGTCGTCGATGGACGCCCGGTCACCCGCCGTACCCAGCAGCGACCCCATCGCGCCGACGATCCGATCGGCCAGCGCGCCGAGCCCGCCCGGGCCACCGCCCACATCACCCGCGGGCATGGCCGACGCCGCCCCGAGGTCGGGCAGCGGCGGCGCGGCGGTTGACAACGCCGGCGCCGCAACGGGATCCGCCGGCGGCGCGGGAGGCGGGGCGGGCGCGACCACCGGGCCCGCGGCCGTCGGGCTGGCCGGGCGCGGCCGATCGCCGGGCCCGAAATCGCCGGGCACCTCGAAGCGCGCCGCCGGCACGGCGGCCATCCGGTCGATCACCATGGCGTAGGACGTGTCCACCCCGTCGGCCGTCGAACGCATCGCGCTCAGCCAGTCGTCGCGAATCTCGTTGTCCACGTATGGGGTTACCTCCCGGCGGACCACCTCCTCGGCGGCGGCCCGATCCCCCGCCCCGGTTGTGACCGCGGCGACCGCGGCCAACCACGAAGCCCGCTGCGCCCGCGTGCCCTCGTCGATGGCGACGGCCGTCGTGACCTTCGAATCGACCAGGTACCACAGGTTGTCGCGCAGCGACTCGCACCGCTGCGCCGCCGCGCGGACCTCGGTGGCCACCGAGCTCGCGGCGTCGCAATGGCGCTCCAGGAACCGGACCGCGGAGTCCCCGCCTTGCCCCAGCCACGCCGCGGCCAGCTGGGCGAGCTGCGCGCGCTGCATCGCGAGCGCCTCCATCACCGCCGCGCCCGCGGCCCGCAGTTCCGCGCAATCACGGTCCAGCGCGCGAAGGTCCAGGCCTTCTTCGCCCTCGTACCAGTCGCGGATCTGGGCGGGGTGCGCCGTCAGGCCGGGATGCTGGTAGCCGAACGCGTGGCACGCCCGCACGTAGGCCTCGGTGTGCTCGACGGCCGAGCGGCCCTCGGCGAGGCGCCCTTCGACGTCCAACCGGTCGGCCACGGTCAGGCGATCCGCGCCGTGGCGGACATTTCGGCGTCGGCGTAGCTCTCGGCGCCGGCCCGCAGGGCCGCGGCCGTCGCTGCCGCCGCGCGCGACCACTGCATGACCTCGGCCGTCAGTCGCTCCAGCTGCACGCGCAGGGCGTCACCGCGGGCGGCGTGGTCCCGGCCGGCGACGGAACCGCCGAAAGCCAAGCGTGCCAAGTGATCTGCCACCGCGCGGTCGAGCACGTCGGCCGCCGCGCCCATCTGGTCGGCGACCCTGAGCGCCGCCGAGCTGTCGAATCTCATGCCTAATCCGACGACGGATGCCGCGCCGGGGTTCCCCCGCTAACCGATCAGCGGGCGCCACTCACCGCTTCGGCGACCCGGGTGGCGACCCGCTGCGCGACGCCCTCTTCGGGCGCCTCCACCATGACCCGGATCATCGGCTCGGTTCCCGAGGGGCGCAACAGGATTCGGCCGGTGTCACCCAGCTCCGCCTCGGCCGCCTCGAGCGCGGTCCGCACCGACGGCGCGGCGGCGGCCGTGGCCTTGTCGGTGACCTTGACGTTGATCAGCACCTGCGGCAGCGACCGCATCGCCGAGGCGAGGTCGGCCAGCGAGGCGCCGGTCTGCACCATACGGTTCATCAATCGCAGGCCCGTGACGATGCCGTCACCGGTGGAGCCCACCGCGGGCATCACGATGTGACCCGATTGCTCGCCGCCCAGGCTGTAGTCGCCGGCCCGCAGCTCCTCCAGCACATAGCGGTCACCGACGCCGGTCGTGCGCACGGCGATGCCCGCCGACCGCATGGCCAGGTGCAGCCCGAGGTTGCTCATCACGGTGGCCACCAGCGTGTCGGAGGCCAGCTCGCCCGCGTCCCGCATCGCCAGTGCCAGCACGACCATGATGTGGTCGCCGTCGACGAGCTCCCCGTTGGCGTCGACGGCCAGGCACCGGTCGGCGTCCCCGTCGTGCGCCAGGCCCAGGTCGGCGCGGTGGTCGACGACCGCCGCCTTCACCGCGTCCAGGTGCGTCGAACCGCAGCCGTCGTTGATGTTGAGCCCGTTGGGGTCGGCGTTGATGGCGATCACCCGCGCTCCGGCCGCGCGGTAGGCGCGCGGGGCCACCGACGACGCCGCGCCGTGGGCGCAGTCGACCACCACGGTCAGCCCGTCCAGGCGCAGGGTGCTGGCCTTGGACAGGTGGCGCAGGTAGCGGTCGGCCGCATCCTCGGCGTCGACGACCCGGCCGATCCCGGCGCCGACGGGCCGCAACCCCGGCCCCGCCGCGACGAGCTCCTCGATCTGGTCCTCGGTGCCGTCGTCCAGCTTGTGGCCGCCGGGGCCGAAGATCTTGATGCCGTTGTCGGGCATCGGGTTGTGCGACGCGGAGATCATCACCCCGAAGTCGGCGTCATACGCGCCGGTCAGGTAGGCCACCGCGGGGGTCGGAAGCACCCCGACCCGCAGCGCGTCGACGCCCTCGCTGGTCAGCCCGGCGATCACCGCGGCCTCCAGCATCTCGCCGCTGGCCCGGGGATCGCGGCCGATCACGGCCACCCGCCGGCCCGGTCCGCCCGAACTCGCCAGGCGCCGGGCCGCCGCGGCGCCCAGGGCCAACGCCAGCTCGGCGGTCAACTCGCGATTGGCGACCCCGCGAACACCGTCGGTGCCGAATAGTCGACCCATGCGGACAAACCTCTCACAGTTGGCGCTCAGACACCTAACGTGCCCGTTCTTTTCTGACCGAAACCACGCGCGAACGCGCGCAGACACGCCGCACGATGCGATGTTGCCGCCAGAAAGTGACGCTGATCAGCGCTTGCTGTACTGCGGCGCCTTGCGCGCCTTCTTCAGCCCGTACTTCTTGCGCTCGGTGGCGCGCGGGTCACGGGTGAGGAAGCCGGCCTTCTTCAGCGCGGGCCGGTCCTCCGGTGAGGCCACGATCAGGGCCCGGGCGATGCCCAGGCGCAGCGCCCCGGCCTGACCCGACGGGCCACCGCCGTGCAGCAGGGCGAAGACGTCGAAGCTCTCCACCCGGTCGACGGTGACCAGCGGGGCCTTGATGAGCTGCTGGTGCACCTTGTTGGGGAAGTAGTCCTCGAGGCTGCGGCCGTTGAGGTCGAACTTGCCGGTGCCGGGCACGATGCGCACCCGCACCACGGCCTCCTTGCGGCGGCCGACGGTCTGGATGGGCCGCTCGAAGACGAACGCCTCGGCAGGGCGGGCGTCCGCAGCTTCGGCCTCAGGGGCCTCGGGCGTCTCCGGGGTCTCGAGGGCCTCGGTTGTCTCGGTCACTGGGCCACCTGCTTGATCTCGTACGGAACCGGCTGCTGGGCGGTGTGGGGATGCTCCGGACCTGCGTAGACGCGGAGCTTGCGCTGGATCTGACGGCTGAGCTTGTTCTTGGGGAGCATGCCGACGATCGCCTTCTCCACGACGCGGGTCGGGTGCTTTTCCAGCAGCTCGCCGGTGGTGCGGCTGTGCAGCCCGCCGGGATACCCCGAGTGGCGGTAAGCCAGCTTGCTCTGCAGCTTGTCGCCGGACAGGGCGACCTTTTCGGCGTTGATGACGATGACGAAGTCACCGCCGTCGACATTGGGCGCGAACGTCGGCTTGTGCTTGCCGCGCAGCAGGTTGGCCGCGCCGACGGCAAGGCGGCCAAGCACCACGTCCGTGGCGTCGATGACGTACCACGACCGTGTGGTGTCACCCGCCTTTGGCGCGTAGGTGGGCACAGCGCTTACCTTCTCTTCTTCTCGAGGTGGATCCCGGGTCGAGCCGGGTGCCAGTCAGGCGTTCGCGGTGGGGTTTGATCTCGGCGACCGACATTGACCCGAGGCCCCGGCGTACCGCACGCCAACCGAGCAGCTTACCGATGGTCATACCCGCAGGTCAAAATCGCCGACACTGGTATCAAAGATGCCCTTGTGACCTCTGCAACCTATCCTTAGATCACCCAGCAAACGGTGGGCCCGGATTGGCGGAGGTCGGATGACGGCCGGAGCAGCGTGTCGGACGTGTGGCACCGAGCCCTTCAAGGACGCCCGGTTCTGCCACAGCTGTGGTTCCCCGATCCAGGACGGCGACGCCCACGCGGAGTACAAGCAGGTCACGGTCCTGTTCGCCGACGTGGTCGGCTCGATGGAGATCGCCGCCGCGGTCGGCGCGGAACGGCTGCTGCAGATCATGGCCGATCTAGCCGACCGGTGCGCCGCGGTCGTCGAGCGCTACGGCGGGACGGTCGACAAGTTCACCGGCGACGGCATCATGGCCGTGTTCGGCGCGCCGGTGGCGCTGGAAGACCACGCCATCCGGGCTTGCCTTGCGGCGCTTGGCATCCAGGAGGAAACCGCGCGGCTGGCCGCCGAGGTCGACCGCCGCGACGGCATCGAACTGCGGTTGCGTGTCGGTCTGAATTCCGGTCAGGTGATTGCCGGCGAGATCGGGTCCGGGCCGTTCGGCTACACCGCCATCGGCGAGCAGGTCGGCCTTGCCCAGCGGATGGAATCGGTCGCCCCGCCGGGCGCGGTGATGCTCAGCGTGTCGACCGCGCGACTCGTCGAGGGCGCCGCGGCCCTCGGCGAATCCGAGCTGGTTCAGATCAAGGGTGTCGACGCGCCGGTGCCCGCCCATCGGCTACTCGGCGCGGGCGAGGGGCATCGTTCGGCCCGCCGGGCCGAGTCGAATCTGGTCGGCCGGCAATGGGAGATGACCGCGATCGAGGGCTTGCTGGAGCGCGCCATCGACGTCCACGGCGCCGTGGTCAGCGTCGTGGGGTTGCCGGGCATCGGCAAGAGCCGCCTGGCGCGGGAGGTCGCCGCGATGGCGGCGGCCCGGGGCGTCGACGTGTTCGCCGCCTACTGCGAATCGCACGCCAGCGACGTCCCATTCTATTTGGTGGCGCGGATGCTGCGCGCGAGCTTCCGGGTGGCCGACCTGGACGCGCCGGAGGCCCGCGCGGAGCTGCGGTCCCGGGTGCCCGACGCCGAGCCGGACGACATGTTGCTCTTCGATGACCTGTTGGGCATCGCCGATCCCGACGTCGCGCTACCGACGATCGACCCGGACGCGCGGCGGCGGCGGTTGACCGCGCTGGTCAATGCCGCGGCGCTGGGCCGCCAAAGCCCGGCGGTCTACGTCATCGAGGACGTGCACTGGATCGACCAGGTCAGCGCCTCGATGATGGCCGAATTCGTCGCGGTGGCCCCGCAGACTCCCTCCTTGGTGCTGATCACCTACCGCCCCGAATATCGCGGCCCGTTGAGCAAGGTGACCGGCGCGCAGACCATCGCCCTTGCGCCGCTTAGTGATTCGGAAGCCGCGGCGCTGGCCGGCGAGCTGCTCGGGCCGGACCCCTCGGTGGACGGCCTGGACGCCACGATCGCCGAGCGCGCCGCCGGCAACCCGTTTTTCGTCGAGGAGATGGTGCGGGAACTGGCCGAGCGCGGAGTGCTGCGGGGCAACCGCGGTGCGTACGTGTCGGCGGCGGCGGTCACCGAAGTCCGCGTGCCGGTCACGCTGCAGGCGACCATCGCCGCGCGCATCGACCGGCTGGACTGGGCGGCCAAGCGCACGTTGAGCGCCGCGGCGGTGATCGGCTCGCGGTTCAGCCGAGACCTGCTGGAAACGCTGGGCATCGAGCCCAGCCTGGACGACCTGTTGGCGGCCGAGCTCGTCGACCAGATCAGGTTCACCGGAGAACCCGAGTACGTGTTCCACCATCCGCTGATCCGCACCGTGGCCTACGAATCGCAACTCAAATCGGATCGCGCCGAGCTGCACCGGCGCGTCGCCGCCGCAATCGAATCCGGCGATCAGGCCGACCAGAACGCGGCGCTGATCGCCGAGCACCTGGAGGCCGCCGGCGACCCGCACGCCGCGTTCAGCTGGCACATGCGCGCGGCGACGTGGGCCACCAACCGCGACATCAACGCCGCCCGGCTGAGCTGGGAGCGCGCCCAGACGATCGCCGACCGCCTGCCCACGGAGGATCCCAACCGGGCGACCATGCGCATCGCCCCGCGCACCATGTTGTGCGCGATCGCCTGGCGAATCCATGCACGAGGGGTCGCCGACCGCTTCAGCGAATTGCGCGAGCTGTGCGCCGCCGTCGGGGACAAGGTGTCACTGGCCATGGGGATGGCGGGGTTGGTGATGGACCACGCGCATCAGGCCCGGGCGCGCGAGGCCTCGCAGCTGGCGTCGGAGGCCTGGACCCTCGCCGAGGCGCTCGGCGATCCGACCTTGACGGTGGGGCTGTCGATTTCGCTGATCTTCGCCAAGATGGAGAACAACAATTGGTCCGACGTGCTGCGGTGGTCGGACACGGTCATCGAGATGGCCGACGGCGACCCGTCGAAGGGCAACTTCATCATCGGCTCCCCGCTGGCGGTCGCCCTCACCGCACGGGCCATCGCCCGGTATTGCCTGGGTCTTCCCGGCTGGCCGGACGACCAGCAGCAGGGTCTCGCCATGGCCCGCAAGGCCGACCCGATGTCGTACGCGTTGGTGGTCGCCTACATCTACAACCCGGGGATACCGCTCGGGGTCCTGACGGCCGACGACCGGGCGGTGGCCGAGACCGAAGACGCCGTGCGGATCGTCGAACGATCCGGTGACGACGTCGCGTTGGCCTTCGCCCAGATGGCGCCCGGCGTCGCGTTGGTGCACCGCCAGGCGGCCGCGGATCGTGAGCGCGGGGAGGAGCTGCTGGCGGAACTCAGCGAGGTGTTCCGGCGCCAGGGGCACAACCTCGGCGAATTGCCGATCGTCGACGCGTACGTGGCGCGCGAGCGGACCCGGGGCGGCGACCGCGACGACGCCGTGTCGCTCGTACGCGCCGCCGTCGGCGACCTGTTCCGCGAGGGACAACAGGCGTGCGGTGCGTGGGCGTTTCCCGCGACGGGTCTGCTGGTGGAGACACTGCTGGACCGTGGGAGCGACGCCGACGTCGCCGAAGCCGATGCGGCGATCGAGCGGTTGGCGGCGACGCCGACCGACGGTCTGGCCATGCGCGACATCTGGCTGCTGCGCCTGAAAGCCCTTGTGGCGCATGCTCGTCGCGATGCGGCCGCGTATGCGGACTTGAAGAATCGCTACGGCGACATGGCGAGATCGCTCGACTTTGCCGGGCACATCGCCTGGGCGGAGGCGATGCCCTAGACGGTATGTGGGGCTGGGGCCTCGCTCACATGTGAACGTGGGTTGCCGTCAGGAAGTTGGTCCTGGCCGGTAG
>NZ_LZLY01000020.1 GCF_001673535.1 Mycobacterium sp. 1081908.1
GGCGCGGCGCCCGCGGCGCTCTGCTGGATACCTTGCGTGATGGCCGGCATCACCAGGCCCTTGAGCAGGTCGATGGCCTGGTTCGCGCCCAGCTGGTTGGCGGCCTGCATCAGGTCGTTCATCAGGCCGCCGCCCCCGCCGGAGGTACCCCCGGTGCCGCCGGACGCGATCGGCGAAGTGCCGCCCAGCGTCGACGGGTCACCCAGGATCGGGTAGGTGCCGCCGGCGCCCGGGTCCAATCCGGCCGTCGAGTCGATCGGCACCTCGCTGGGCGAAAGGCCAGGACTCGCCACCCCGGGCGTGAGTCCGGCCGGGCTGGTCAGCCCCGGGTTGGCGAGCGCGGGGTTGAGCCCGGCGGCCGGCGTCGTCGGCACCGCGCCCGGAGCGGTGACCCCGGGCGTACCCGGCGTCGTGGGCGGCAGGCCCGGGTTCGCCAACGCCGGGCTCGTCAAGCCCGGGCTGGTCAGCGCCGGACTGGTCAGACCCGGGCTGGTCAAGCCAGGGCTCGTCAAGCCAGGACTGGTCAGCCCCGGGCTCGTCAGGCCCGGGCTGGTCAGGCCAGGGCTGGCCAGACCCGAAGTGGTGGCACCGGTGCCACTCAAGGCGGGCACCGGCGGCAGGTTGATCCCGAACTGCGACAGCCCCTGCGACAGCGCGCCCATCAGCTCGCCGGGCAGGTCGGACATCACCGCGGCCTGCTTGAACTCGTGGTGCTCGGCCGGCTTGCTGCCGGCGGTCGATTCGTAGACCAGGAAGTATGCGCAAGGACTCGCCACTGCCACAGCGGCGACCGCGCTCATGGCTGTCGAAAGCTTGCGTCGGCGTCGATTCGGCACGGAAGTCTCCTCGTATCTGGACAACTATTCGAACTGCTTGTTGTGTCGGCGTGCCGTGCCCGTCCTATCCGGCATGAAGCACACAGAGTCGATGGTACGAGTGAGATTGCTGTGACTAGAGTGCCGATATTGAATCGTGAGGTAATTGGGACTCCGACCGTGACCGCCGATACCGGCCCCGCCAAAGCGGTCGTTATCTGGACCAAGCCCGACGCCGTGGCCTCGCCAAATGGGTAAGGCCCGCGCGGTCGGATACCCTAAGCAACCGATGACAGCTCGTTTCGACCTCCTCGTCGTCGGCTCCGGATTCTTCGGCCTGACCATTGCCGAGCGCGCGGCTACCCAACTCGGGAAGCGCGTGCTCATCCTCGAACGGCGCCCGCATCTGGGCGGCAATGCGTACTCCGAGGCCGAGCCCCAGACCGGCATCGAGGTGCACAAGTACGGCGCCCACCTGTTCCACACCTCTAATAAGAGGGTCTGGGACTACGTGCGCCAGTTCACCGACTTCACCGACTACCGCCACCGGGTGTTCGCGATGCACAACGGGCAGGCCTACCAGTTCCCGATGGGGCTGGGCCTGGTGTCGCAGTTCTTCGGCCGGTACTTCACCCCGGACGAGGCACGGCGGCTGATCGCCGAGCAGGCCGCCGAGATCAACACTGCGGACGCGCAAAACCTGGAGGAGAAGGCGATCTCGCTGATCGGCCGGCCCCTGTACGAGGCGTTCGTCAAGGGCTACACCGCCAAGCAGTGGCAGACCGACCCCGCCACGCTCCCGGCCGCCGTCATCAATCGGCTGCCGGTGCGCTACACGTTCGACAATCGCTACTTCAGCGACACCTACGAGGGCCTGCCGGTCGACGGCTACACCGCGTGGCTGGAGCGGATGGCCGACGACGACCGCATCGAGGTCCGGCTGAACACCGACTGGTTCGACGTGCGCGACCAGCTGCGCGCGGAATCCCCGGACGCTCCCGTCGTGTACACGGGCCCGCTGGACCGCTACTTCGACTATGCCGAAGGCCGGCTCGGCTGGCGCACACTGGACTTCGAGGTGGAAGTGCTGCCGATCGGGGATTTCCAGGGAACGCCGGTGATGAACTACAACGATCCCGACGTGCCCTACACCCGAATCCACGAGTTCCGGCACTTCCACACCGAGCGCGACTATCCGACCGACAAGACGGTCATCATGCGCGAGTACTCCCGCTTCGCCGAAGACGACGACGAGCCCTACTACCCGATCAACACCGAGGCCGACCGCGCCCTGTTGGCCGCGTATCGCGAACGGGCGAAGGCCGAGACCGCGTCGTCGAAGGTGCTGTTCGGTGGCCGATTGGGTACCTACCAATACCTGGATATGCACATGGCCATCGCGAGCGCGCTGAGCATGTATGAAAACACCCTTGCGCCGCACCTGCGTGACGGCGCGCCACTAGTCGAAGAGGAGGGCGCGCGGGCATGAGCGCCGTTAGCCTGCTGTCCCGAATCATCCTGCCCCGTCCGGGCGAACCCCTCGACGTGCGCAAGCTTTACCTCGAGGAGTCGACCACCAACGCGCGGCGTGCGCACGCGACGACGCGCACCTCGCTGCAGATCGGCGCCGAGTCCGAGGTGTCGTTCGCGACGTACTTCAACGCGTTCCCGGCCAGCTACTGGCGGCGCTGGTCGATTTGTCAGTCGGTGGTGTTGCGGGTAGAGCTGACCGGAACCGGACGCGTCGACATGTACCGGACCAAGGCCACCGGGGTGCGGATCTCGGTGGAGGGCCGCCAATTCGTCGGCACCGACGATCAGCCGGCCGTCGTCGAGATCGAGGTTCCCCTCAAGCCTTTCGAGGACGGCGGCTGGATCTGGTTCGACATCACCACCGACACCGCGGTCGGCCTGCTCAGCGGCGGCTGGTACGCGACCGAGCCCGCCCCGGGTACGGCCAACGTGGCCGTCGGCATCCCCACGTTCAACCGTCCCGCGGACTGTGTCAACGCGCTGGCCGACCTCACCACGGATCCATTGGTGGACAAGGTGATTGGCGCGGTGATCGTGCCCGACCAGGGCGTCCGCAAGGTGCGCGACCACCCGGACTTCCCCGCGGCGGCCGCCGGGCTGGGCGACCGGCTGTCCATCCACGACCAGCCGAACCTCGGCGGTTCCGGCGGATACAGCCGGGTGATGTACGAGGCGCTGAAAAACACCGATTGCCAACAGATCCTGTTCATGGACGACGACATTCGCATCGAGCCGGACACGATCCTTCGGGTGCTGGCGCTCGACCGCTTCGCCAAGACGCCGATGCTGATCGGCGGTCAGATGCTCAACCTGCAGGAGCCGTCGCACCTGCACATCATGGGGGAGGTGGTCAACCAGTCGAACTTCATGTGGACCGCAGCGCCCCACGCCGAGTACGACCACGACTTCGCCGAATTCCCGTTGAACGACAACAACGACCGAAGCGCGTTGCTGCACCGGCGCATCGACGTCGACTTCAACGGCTGGTGGACGTGCATGATCCCGCGCCAGGTCGCCGAGGAGCTCGGACAGCCGGTGCCGTTGTTCATCAAATGGGACGACGCCGAATATGGTCTGCGCGCCGGCGAGCACGGCTATCCGACGGTCACCCTGCCCGGGGCCGCGATCTGGCACATGGCCTGGAGCGACAAGGACGACGCGATCGACTGGCAGGCCTACTTCCACCTGCGCAACCGGCTGGTGGTCGCGGCGCTGCACTGGGACGGCGACATCACCGGATTGGTTCGCAGCCACCTGAAGGCGACGCTGAAACACCTTGCGTGCCTTGAATACTCGACGGTCGCGATCCAGAACAGGGCGATCGACGACTTCCTGGCCGGCCCCGAGCACATCTTCTCGATCCTGGAATCGGCGCTGCCGGAAGTGCACCGCATCCGCAAGCAGTACCCGGACGCGGTAGTGCTGCCGGCCGCGAGCGAACTGCCGTCGCCGCAGAACAAAACCAAGGCGATGAAGCCGCCGGTGAACCCCGTTTCCATCGGCTACCGGCTGGCGCGCGGGATTTTGCACAACATGACCGCGGCCGACCCGGAAGCCCACACGCGCCCGGAGTACAACGTGCCGACCCAGGACGCGCGCTGGTTCCGGCTGTGCACGGTGGACGGCGTGACCGTCACGACCGCCGACGGGTGCGGCGTGGTGTACCGGCAGCGCGACCGGCGAAAGATGATGTCGCTGTTGCTGAAATCGCTGCGCCGTCAGCGCCGGCTGCTGAGCCGGTTCGACGAGATGCGCCGGGTCTACCGGGAGGCGCTGCCCGCGCTGTCGAGCAAGCAGAAGTGGGAGACGGCGTTGTTGCCAGCCGGCGAACCCAAACATGGTTGAATCGGCCACCCCGCGCGGTGAGGTGGCCGCGCTGGTGGCCGTCCAGTCCGCGCTGGCGGATCGGCCCGGCGCGTTGGGCGCGGCCCGGGGGCTGTCCCACTTCGGTGAGCACAGCCTCGGCTGGCTGGTTGTGGCCCTGCTCGGTGCGGTGCTGAGTCCGAGCCGGCGCCGCGAGTGGCTGGTGGCCGGGGCCGGCGCGTTCGTCGCGCACGCCGCCGCCGTGCTGGTCAAGCGCGTGGTGCGGCGCAAGCGGCCCCACCACCCGTCCGTCGCGGTGAACGTCGGCACGCCGAGCCAACTGAGCTTTCCCTCCGCGCATGCCACCTCCACCACCGCCGCGGCGATCCTGATGAGTCGCGCCACCGGGCTGCCAAGAGGAATATTCGCCGTGTTGCTAATTCCCCCGATGGCGCTGTCGCGGATACTGCTGGGCGTGCACTATCCCAGCGACGTAGCCTTCGGCATCGCCCTCGGTGCCGCCGTCGCGGGAGTCGCGGACCGCGGCGACAAGAGGTGCCGGAAGAGGTGCGCCGAATGAGCGAAGACGTGGTGGTCGGGCCTCCGGCGAACTTGATCGTCGGGGTGGTCAAGGCGATCCGCCCGCGGCAATGGGTGAAGAACGTGCTCGTCCTGGCCGCGCCGCTGAGCGCGGCCGGTCGCGGCCACCGGTATGACTACGCCCAGCTGGCAATTCAGGTGTCGGTGGCCTTCGTGGTGTTCAGCTTGGCGGCCTCCGCCATCTACCTGATCAACGACGTCCGCGACGTCGAGGCCGACCGCGAACACCCCACCAAGAGGTTCCGCCCTATCGCGGCCGGCGTGGTGCCCGAATGGCTGGCCTATGCCCTGGCCGTGGCGCTCGCGGTGGCATCACTCGGCCTGGCCTGGTGGCTGACGCCCAACCTCGCGGTGGTGATGGCGGTCTACATCGGCATGCAGCTGGGCTACTGCTTCGGCCTCAAGCACCAGGCGGTGATGGACATCTGCTTCGTGTCGTCGGGGTTCTTACTCCGCGCCATCGCCGGGGGCGCGGCCACCGATACCCGGCTGTCGCAATGGTTCTTGCTGATCATGGCGTTCGGGTCGCTGTTCATGGCGGCCGGCAAGCGCTACGCCGAGCTGCAACTGGCCGAGCGCACCGGCGCGCAGATTCGCAAGGCGCTGGAAAGCTACACCGGGACTTACCTGCGGTTCGTCTGGACGTTGTCGGCGACCGCGGTGGTGATGTGCTACGGGCTGTGGGCCTTCGAGCGCGACCACGGCTCGGCCGGCTGGTTCTCGGTGTCGATGGTTCCGTGGACCATCGCGATCCTGCGCTACGCGGTCGACGTCGACGGCGGGCTGGCCGGGGAGCCCGAAGACATTGCGTTGCGCGACCGGGTGCTGCAGCTGCTGGCGCTGGCGTGGATCGCAACACTGGGTGCCGCCGTTGCCTTCGGCTAGCCCCCAACTGAAGGCAATGGGGGCGGGGGTGCTGCGCCGCCGGCCGGTGATCCGGCGGGCCGGCCGGCCGCTGTTCCCCTACGTCACCGCGGTGCGGGTCAGCCTGTGGATCAGCGTGGCGGTGGTGGCCGTCCTGTTCGGGTGGGGCGCGTGGCAGCGGCGTTGGATCGCCGACGACGGGCTGATCGTGCTGCGCACGGTGCGCAATTTGCTGGCCGGCAACGGCCCGGTCTTCAACCAGGGCGAGCGGGTCGAGGCGAACACCTCAACCGCGTGGACCTACCTGATGTACCTGGGCAGCTGGGTCGGCGGGCCGGTGCGCATGGAGTACGTGGCGTTGGCGCTGGCCCTGACGCTTTCGGTGCTCGGCGTGGCCTTGTTGATGCTGGGCGCCGGCCGGTTGTACGCGCCCAGCCTGCGCGGCCGCAGGGCGATCATGCTGCCCGCCGGCGCGCTGGTCTACGTCGCGCTGCCGCCGGCGCGTGACTTTGCCACCTCCGGCCTGGAGAGCGGCCTGACGCTGGCGTACCTCGGGCTGCTGTGGTGGATGATGGTGTGCTGGGCCCAGCCGGTGCGCGGGCGCCCGGGCGGCCCCGTCTTCATCGGCGCGCTGGCCTTCGTGGCCGGGTTCAGCGTTCTCGTCCGGCCGGAGCTGGCCCTGATGGGCGGGCTGGCGCTGATCATGATGCTGGTCGCCGCCCGCAGCTGGCGGCGCCGGGTGCTGATCGTGGTGGCCGGCGGATTCCTGCCGGTCGCCTACGAGATCTTCCGGATGGGCTACTACGGCCTGCTGGTGCCCGGCACGGCGCTGGCCAAGGACGCGGCCGGCGACAAGTGGTCGCAGGGGATGATCTACCTCTCGAACTTCAACGCGCCCTACGCCGTGTGGGTGCCGGTGCTGCTGCTGGTGCCGCTGGGCGTGCTGTTGGTGGTCGCCCGGCGGCGCCCGTCATTCCTGCGCCCGGCGTTGTCGCCGGATTACGGGCGCTTGGCCCGCGCGGTGCAGAGCCCGTCGGCGGTCGTCGCATTCGTCCTCGTCAGCGGGCTGCTGCAGGGGCTTTATTGGATCCGGCAGGGCGGCGATTTCATGCACGCGAGGGTGTTGCTGGCGCCGCTATTTTGTTTGCTGGCGCCGGTCGCGGTCGTTCCGCTCGCCCTTCCCGACGGCCAGGACTATTCCCGGGAGACCGGCTACTGGGCGGCCGGTGCCGCCGCCGCGCTGTGGCTGGGCGTGGCGGGCTGGTCGCTGTGGGCAGCAAACTCACCCGGGATGGGCGACGACGCCACCCACGTCACCTATTCGGGCATCGTCGACGAGCGCCGCTTCTACGCCCAGGCCACCGGGCACGCGCACCCGCTGACGGCCGCCGACTACCTGGACTACCCGAGGATGGCCGCCGTCCTGACCGCGCTCGACAACACCCCGGAGGGGGCGTTGTTGCTGCCGTCCGGCAACTACACCCAGTGGGACCTGGTGCCGATGCTGCAGCCCGCGCCCGGGGACGCCAAGGCGCCGCAAAAGCCGCAGCACGCGGTGTTTTTCACCAACCTGGGCATGCTCGGGATGAACGTGGGCCTCGACGTCAGGGTGATCGACCAGATCGGTCTGGCAAACCCGCTGGCCCAGCACACCGAGCGGCTGAAGCACGGCCGGATCGGGCACGACAAGAACCTCTTCCCGGACTGGGTGATCGCCGACGGTCCGTGGGTCAAGCTGTATCCGGGGATTCCGGGCTATTTGGACGTGAATTGGGTCGCCCAGGCCGTGGCGGCCCTGAAATGTCCCGAGACCCAGGCGGTGCTCAGCTCGGTGCGAGCCCCAATGACCTTGCACCGCTTCGTCTCCAACGTCGTGCACTCCTTCGAGTTCACCAAGTACCGAATCGATCGCGTTCCGCTCTACGAGCTCGCGCGGTGCGGGCTGCCGGTGCCGGCGGCAATCCCGCCGCCTCCGCGCGAGTAGAGGACCCGGAGGCGAAATTTTTTTCCGCCGGTGTCGAATTCGGCTCCGCCGGGGTGTCTCCAGACATTGCCAGCAATCTCACATCTGTGCTCTCACCAGTGCGCACCCGGGGGCAAGCACATGCGGAAACGCGGTTCTCCCCGCCGGAGTTTGGGCCCAAAATCGTTGGGTAGGAGCGTCAAATCGTGGTTTGCCCCAGCCTCTCGATGAGAGGGGACACACCAACGTGTGGTTGACTACACGAGCACTGCTGCGCGCGATGCGTATGCAGTCGGACCCAATTCGGGGATGCGTCCAATCGGAGAAATGCGCCGAAAGGCCGAAAGAAGGATGAGGAAGCAAGGATGACGCTTGTCGACAGGTTTCGCGGCGCCGTGGCCGGTATGCCACGACGGCTCGTGGTGGGGGCCGTTGGCGCGGCCCTGCTCTCGGGTCTGATTGGCGCCGTGGGGGGATCGGCGACCGCCGGGGCGTTCTCGCGCCCGGGTCTGCCGGTGGAGTACCTGCAGGTTCCCTCGGCCGCAATGGGCCGCGACATCAAGATTCAGTTCCAGAGCGGCGGCGCCAACGCGCCCGCGCTCTACCTGCTCGACGGCATGCGCGCGCAGGACGACTTCAACGGCTGGGACATCAACACCCCGGCGTTCGAGTGGTACAACCAGTCGGGCATCGCCGTGGTCATGCCGGTCGGCGGTCAGTCCAGCTTCTACTCCGACTGGTACAAGCCCGCCTGCGGTAAGGCCGGTTGCACCACCTACAAGTGGGAGACCTTCCTGACCAGCGAGCTGCCCGCGTACCTGCAGGCCAACAAGCAGGTCAAGCCGACCGGCAGCGCCGCCGTCGGTCTGTCGATGGCCGGTTCGTCGGCGCTGATCCTGGCGGCCTACCACCCGAACCAGTTCGTCTACGCCGGCTCGCTGTCGGCGCTGCTGGACCCGTCGCAGGGCATGGGGCCGTCGCTGATCGGCCTGGCCATGGGCGACGCCGGCGGCTACAAGAAGGACGACATGTGGGGTCCGTCGAGCGACCCGGCCTGGCAGCGCAACGACCCGTCGCTGCAGGTTGGCAAGCTCGTCGCGAACAACACCCGCATCTGGATCTACTGCGGTAACGGCAAGCCGTCCGACCTCGGTGGCGACAACCTGCCCGCCAAGTTCCTCGAGGGCTTCGTGCGGACCAGCAACCTGAAGTTCCAGGACGCCTACAACCAGGCCGGTGGCCACAACGCGGTGTTCAACTTCGACGCCAACGGCACGCACGACTGGCCGTACTGGGGCGCGCAGTTGCAGGCGATGAAGCCTGACCTGCAGTCCACGCTGGGCGCCACGCCCGGCGCCGGCCCGGCTACCGCCGCGGCCGCGGGCAACCAGGGCACCGGCACCTAAACCGAGCAGCAACGCAACTAGCGGCGGGCGCCTTTCGGGGTTCCCGCCGCTAGTTGTTCGCGGGCTGTGTGATCTGTTTCACTACCCGCGGGACGGGACGCTTGCGTCGCTGGTTAATGTGCAGACAGCGACTAGACGATGGAGGGTGGACATGAGGGTCGTGCGGGGTCTGTCAACGTTGCTGTTCGGAGTGGTGCTGGCCTTGGGGATGACGGGTCCCGTCGGGACGGCCCGGGCGGCGGGCTACGAAACCCTGATGGTCCCCTCGGCGGCGATGGGCCGCGACATTCCGGTGGCCTTCCTGGCGGGCGGTCCGCACATGGTCGTGTTGCTGGATCCGTTCGACGCCGCGCCGGACGTCAGCAACTGGGTCACCGCGGGCAACGCGATGAACACGCTGGCCGGCAAGGGCATCTCGGTCGCGGCGCCCGCGGGCGGCGCCTACAGCATGTACACCAACTGGGAGAACGACGGCAGCAAGCAGTGGGACACCTTCCTGTCCAGCGAGCTGCCCAACTGGCTGGCCGCCAACAAGGGCCTCGCGCCCGGCGGCCACGCCGCCGTCGGCGCCTCCCAGGGCGGCTACGCCGCGATGGCGCTGGCCGCCTTCCACCCCGACCGCTACGGCTTCGCCGGCTCGCTGTCCGGCTTCCTGTACCCGTCGAACACCACCACCAACGGTGCGATCCTGGCCGGCCTGCAGCAGTTCGGCGGCGTCGACGGCAACGGCATGTGGGGGGCGCCGCAGCTGGGCCGGTGGAAGTGGCACGACCCCTGGGTGCACGCCTCCCTGCTGGCGCAGAACAACACCCGGGTGTGGGTCTTCAGCCCGACCACCGACGCCGCCAGCGATCCGGCCGCCATGATCGGGCAGGCCGGCGAGGCGATGGGCAACAGTCGGATGTTCTACCAGCAGTACCGCAGCGTCGGCGGGCACAACGGCCACTTCGACTTCCCCGGCGGCGGCGACAACGGCTGGGGCTCGTGGTCGGGTCAGCTCGGGGCCATGTCGGGCGACATCGTGGGCGCGATCCGCTAGTACGGCACCGCTTGCTGGCCCGGGGCCCCGCCCCGAAACGCCGGTACCGTGTAGGGAGTGCAGCAGGGGGCGGGACGTCCGCTTGCCTGGAACCGAGCTGCGATCCACCAACTCTGCTAGCAGGAGAACATGACGACGAGCGCGCGGCGCAAGCGCCACCGAACCCTCGCCTGGATCGCCGCCCTCGCCGTGGCCGGTGTCGTGTTGCTGGTCGTCGTGGCCGTCATCATGCTGCTGCGCAACCCCGAAACGCCGCCCAGCGCGGTGCCCCCCGGCGTCCTGCCGCCGCCCTCCACCACGACCCACCCCCACAAGCCGCGGCCCGCGTCCCAGGACGCCTCGTGCCCCGACGTGCAGCTGATCAACGTCCCGGGGACCTGGGAGTCCGCCCCGCAGGACGACCCGCTCAACCCGGGGCAGTTCCCGAATGCGTTGCTGCACAAGGTGACCGCGGACATCTCCCAGCAGTTCCCGTCGTCGCGGGTGCAGACGTTCACCACCCCCTACACGGCGCAGTTCCACAATCCGCTGAGCGGCGACACGCAGATGTCCTACAACGAAAGCCGGGCCGAAGGCACCCGCGCGACCGTCCAGGCGATGACGGACATGAACGCCAAGTGCCCGTTGACGAGTTACGTGCTGATGGGCTTCTCCCAGGGCGCGGTGATCATCGGCGACATCGCCAGCGACATCGGCAACGGCCGCGGACCCGTCGACGACGACCTGGTGCTCGGTGTGACATTGATCGCCGACGGCCGTCGCCAGGACGGCGTGGGCAACGACGTCGGGCCCAACCCGCCGGGCGAGGGCGCCGAGATCACCCTGCACGAGGTGCCGGTGCTGTCCGGGCTGGGCCTGACCATGACGGGCGCGCGGCCGGGTGGCTTCGGCGCACTGAACGGCAAGACCAACGAGATCTGCGCGCCGGGCGATCTCATCTGCGCCGCACCGAACGAGGCGTTCAGCGTCGCCAAGCTGCCCGACACCCTGAACACGCTGGCCGGAGGCGCCGGGCAGCCGGTCCACGCGCTTTACGCCACCACCCAGTTCTGGAATCTCGACGGGGCGCCGGCGACCGATTGGACGCTGAATTGGGCCCGCGGGCTGATCGAGAACGCGCCGCATCCCAAACATGGGTGACACAGCGACGACGTAGGCGATCCGTGACGCGATCGGCGGTACCTTGTGATTTGGTCTGCCGCCAGGCGGCCCTTAACATTAAGAGAAATTTAAGAGCAACCAGAACTTCGTTGCGGCCCCTATTGGGGGTCGAGCCGGCTGGGACAGGCACGGACCGGCGCTGCCAGGCGGGTGCGTGCATAGGCGGCTCGTGTATAGAGGACGCGTCGGCGAAGCCGGCCAGAGGTATTGAGTCGGCGAAGCCGACCAGACATGGTTGTGACAGGAGAGGGCGGCATGGCGTACCACAACCCGTTCATCGTGAATGGAAAAATCAGGTTCCCGGACAACACGAACCTGGTTCGTCACGTTGAGAAGTGGGCGAAGGTTCGCGGCGACAAGCTCGCCTACCGCTTCGTCGACTTCTCCACCGAGCGCGACGGTGAGTACCGCGACATCTCGTGGTCGGAGTTCAGCGCCCGCAACCGCGCCGTGGGGGCGCGCCTGCAGCAGGTCACCCAACCCGGTGACCGCATCGCGATCCTGTGCCCGCAGAACCTCAACTACCTGATCGCCTTCTTCGGGGCGCTTTACGCCGGCAGGATCGCCGTGCCCCTGTTCGACCCGAGCGAACCGGGCCACGTCGGCCGTTTGCACGCCGTGCTCGACGACTGCGCCCCGTCGACGATCCTGACCACCACGGAGGCCGCCGAGGGGGTCCGCAAGTTCATCCGCGCCCGCGCGGCCAAGGAACGGCCCCGGGTGATCGCCGTCGACGCGGTGCCGGCGGAGGTCGCCTCCACCTGGCAGGAGCCGGTCGCCGACGAGAACACCATCGCCTACCTGCAGTACACCTCCGGATCCACGCGCACCCCGACCGGTGTGCAGATCACTCACCTGAACCTGCCCACCAACGTGCTGCAGGTGCTCAACGGCCTCGAGGGCAAGGAGGGCGACCGCGGGTTGTCGTGGCTGCCGTTCTTCCATGACATGGGCCTGATCACCGCGCTGCTGTCGCCGGTCCTCGGCCACAACTTCACCTTCATGACCCCGGCCGCGTTCGTGCGGCGGCCCGGCCGGTGGATCCGCGAGATGGCGCGCAAGCCCGACGACGCCCCGGACTGCGAGGTCTTCACCGTCGCACCGAACTTCGCCTTCGAGCACGCCGCCGTGCGCGGGGTGCCCAAGGAAGGCGAGCCGCCGCTGGACCTGAGCAACGTCAAAGGCATCCTCAACGGCAGCGAGCCGGTGTCGCCGGCGTCGATGCGCAAGTTCTACGAGGCGTTCGCGCCCTACGGCCTGCGCGAGACCGCGATCAAGCCGTCCTACGGCCTGGCGGAGGCGACTTTGTTCGTCTCCACGACGCCGATGGACGAGGCGCCCCGGGTCATCTACGTCGACCGCGACGAGATGAACAACCAACGCTTCGTCGAGGTGGCCCCGGACTCACCCAAGGCCGTCGCGCAGGTGTCCGCGGGCGTCATCGGCGTCGACGAGTGGGCGGTCATCGTCGACCCCGACACGGCCACCGAGTTGCCCGACGGTCAGGTCGGCGAGATCTGGTTGCACGGCAACAACCTGGGCACCGGCTACTGGGGCAAGGAAGCCGAGACCAACACGACCTTCCGCAACATCCTCAAGTCGCGGATCAGCGAGTCGCACGCCGAGGGCGCCGCGGACGACGGGATGTGGGTGCGCACCGGCGACTACGGCACCTACTACGACGGCCACCTCTATATCGTCGGCCGCATCAAGGACCTGGTCATCATCGACGGCCGCAACCACTACCCGCAGGACCTCGAGTACTCGGCGCAGGAAGCCAGCCGGGCGCTGCGGACCGGCTATGTGGCCGCCTTCTCGGTGCCGGCCAACCAGCTGCCCCAGGAGGTCTTCGACAACCCGCACGCCGGCCTCAAGTACGACGCCGAGGACGGCTCCGAGCAGCTGGTGATCGTCGCCGAGCGCGCCGCCGGCACGCACAAGCTGGACTACCAGCCCATCGCCGACGACATCCGGGCCGCCATCGCCGTGCGGCACGGCGTCACGGTGCGTGACCTGCTGCTGGTGCAGGCCGGAACCATTCCGCGCACCTCCAGCGGCAAGATCGGGCGCCGCGCGTGCCGCGCCGCCTACCTCGACGGAAGCCTGCGCAGCGGCGTCGGTTCCCCGACCGCCTTCGCG
Source organism: Mycobacterium sp. 1081908.1 (assembly GCF_001673535.1). Classification (GTDB taxonomy): domain Bacteria; phylum Actinomycetota; class Actinomycetes; order Mycobacteriales; family Mycobacteriaceae; genus Mycobacterium. The sequence continues at coordinate 13,324 of NZ_LZLY01000020.1, forward strand.
GGCGAAAACGACTGAACCCAGGAACCATGACTGACATAGACGAACCCCAGGAGAATCTGCCCGCCAAGAAGACCGAGATGACGGTCCCCGAGATGCGCCAATGGCTGCGTAACTACGTCGCCAAGGCCACCGGGCAGTCACCCGATTCGATCGACGAGTCGGTGCCGATGGTCGAGCTGGGCCTGTCGTCGCGCGACGCGGTGGCGATGGCCGCCGACATCGAGGACATGACCGGTGTCACGCTGTCGGTCGCGGTGGCGTTCCAGCACCCGACCATCGAATCGCTGGCAACGCGGATCATCGAGGGCGAACCCGAACCGGACCTGACGGGCGACGACGTCGTCGACTGGTCGCGCAAGGGACCGGCCGAGCGCGTCGACATCGCGGTCGTGGGGCTGGCCACCCGGCTGCCGGGCGACATGAACAGCCCCGACGAAACCTGGCAGGCGCTGATCGAGGGCCGCGACGCCATCACCGACCTGCCCGAGGGCCGCTGGGAGGAATTCCTGGAGGAGCCGCGGCTGGCCGAGCGTGTCGCGAAGGCCCGCACCCGCGGCGGCTACCTGAAGGACATCAAGGGCTTCGACTCCGAGTTCTTCGCGATCGCCAAGACCGAGGCCGACAACATCGACCCGCAGCAGCGGATGGCGCTGGAGCTCACCTGGGAGGCGCTCGAGCACGCGCGCATCCCGGCGTCGAGCCTGCGCGGCGAGGCGGTCGGCGTGTACGTCGGCGTCTCCAATCATGACTACGGCTTCCTGGCCATCTCCGACCCGACCGTCGCGCACCCCTACGCGATCACCGGTAACTCGCCGTCGATCATCGCCAACCGGGTGTCCTACTTCTACGACTTCCGCGGGCCTTCCGTCGCCGTCGACACCGCGTGCTCGAGCTCGCTGGTGGCGATCCACCAGGCCGTGCAGGCGCTGCGCAACGGCGAGGCCGACGTCGCGGTGGCCGGCGGCGTCAACGCGCTGATCACACCCGCGGTGACGCTGGGCTTCGACGAGATCGGCGCGGTGCTGGCCCCCGACGGCCGGATCAAGTCGTTCTCCTCCGACGCCGACGGCTACACCCGCTCGGAGGGCGCCGGCATGCTGGTGCTCAAGCGGGTCGATGACGCCCGCCGCGACGGCGACCAGATCCTGGCCGTGATCGCCGGCACCGCGGTCAACCACGACGGTCGGTCCAACGGCCTGATCGCGCCGAACCAGGACGCGCAGGCCGACGTGCTGCGCCGGGCCTACAAGGACGCCGGCATCGATCCGCGCACCGTCGACTACATCGAGGCGCACGGCACCGGCACCGTCCTGGGCGACCCCATCGAGGCCGAGGCGCTGGGCCGGGTCATCGGCAGGGGCCGTCCGGCCGACCGTCCGGCGCTGCTGGGCGCGGTGAAAACCAATGTGGGACACATGGAGTCGGCCGCCGGGGCGGCCAGCATGGCCAAGGTGGTGCTGGCGCTGCAGCACGACAAGCTGCCGCCGTCGCTGAACTTCGCGGGCCCCAGCCCGTACATCGACTTCGACGCGATGCGCCTGAAAGTCATTGACACGGCGACCGATTGGCCGCGCTACGGCGGCTACGCGCTGGCGGGCGTGTCGAGCTTCGGCTTCGGCGGGGCCAACGCGCACGTGGTGGTGCGCGAGGTGCTGCCCCGCGACGTGGTCGAAAAAGAGCCGGAGCCCCAGGCCGAGGCCACGGCGGCCACCGAAGCGGCCGAAGCGCCCACCTTCGAGGCGCACTCGCTGCGGTTCGACGACTTCGGCAACATCATCCCCGACGCCTCCGCGGCGGTCGAGGTGGGGGCACCTCCCGCTTGCGGGGGAGAAGAGCCCGACCTTCCGGAGGTCACCGAAGAGGCACTGAGCCTCAAGGAGGCCGCGCTGGAAGAGCTTGCGGCGCAGGAGCTTCCGCCGCCGGTTATCCCGCTTGTCGTCTCGGCGTTTTTGACCTCGCGGAAGAAGGCCGCGGCCGCCGAGCTCGCGGACTGGATGGAAAGCCCCGAGGGCCAGGCGTCGTCGCTGGAATCGATCGGGCGGTCGCTGTCGCGCCGCAACCACGGCCGCTCGCGCGCGGTTGTGCTGGCGCATGACCACGAGGAGGCCATCAAGGGCCTGCGCGCGATCGCCGAGGGCAAGCAACGGCCGAACGTGTTCAGCGTCGACGGGCCGGTGAGCAACGGGCCGGTCTGGGTGCTGGCCGGTTTCGGTGCGCAGCACCGCAAGATGGGCAAGAGCCTGTATCTGCGCAACGACGTCTTCGCGCAGTGGATCGAGAAGGTCGACGCGCTGGTCCAGGACGAGCTGGGCTACTCGGTGCTCGAGCTGATCCTGGACGACTCGCAGGACTACGGCATCGAGACCACCCAGGTCACCATCTTCGCGATCCAGATCGCGCTGGGCGAGCTGCTCAAGCATCACGGCGCCAAGCCCGCCGCGGTGGTCGGCCAGTCGCTGGGTGAGGCCGCGTCGGCGTACTTCGCCGGCGGCCTGTCGCTGCGCGACGCGACCCGGGCCATCTGCTCGCGCTCCCATCTGATGGGCGAGGGCGAGGCGATGCTGTTCGGCGAGTACATCCGGCTAATGGCCCTGGTGGAGTACTCCGCCGAGGAGATCAAGACGGTGTTCTCCGACTTCCCCGACCTGGAGGTGTGCGTCTACGCCGCGCCCACCCAGACCGTCATCGGCGGCCCGCCCGAGCAGGTGGACGCGATCATCGCCCGCGCGGAATCCGAGGGCAAGTTCGCGCGCAAGTTCCAGACGAAGGGCGCCAGCCACACCTCGCAGATGGACCCGCTGCTGGGCGAGCTCGCCGCGGAACTGCAGGGCATCAAGCCGATGAGCCCGACGTGCGGGATCTACTCGACCGTGCACGAGGGCAGCTACATCAAGCCCGGCGCCGAGCCCATCCACGACGTCGACTACTGGAAGAAGGGGCTGCGCCACAGCGTCTACTTCACCCACGGCATCCGCAACGCCGTCGACAGCGGGCACACCACCTTCGTCGAGCTGGCCCCCAACCCGGTGGCGCTGATGCAGGTGGGCCTGACGACGGCGGACGCCGGCCTGCACGACGCCCAGCTGATCCCGACGCTGGCGCGCAAGCAGGACGAGGTCGAGTCGATCGTCTCGACCCTGGCGCAGCTGTACGTCTACGGGCATGACCTGGATCCCCGGACCCTGTTCACCCGCGCCGCCGGGCCCCAGGACTACGCGAACATCCCGCCGACCCGGTTCAAGCGCAAGGAGCACTGGCTGGACGTGCACGTCGCCACCAGCAGCGGCTCGGTGCTCATGCCGGGCAACCACGTCGCGCTGCCGGACGGCCGGCACGTCTGGGAGTACGCGCCCCGCGGCCTGACGGACCTGGCGGCGCTGGTGAAAGCCGCTGCGGCCGAAGTCCTTCCGGACGCGCAGCTGACCGCCGCGGAGGAGCGCGCCAAGCCGGGCGAGGGCTCCCGGCTGGTGACCACGCTGACCCGGCATCCCGGCGGCGCGTCGGTCCAGGTGCACGCCCGCATCGACGAGTCGTTCACGTTGGTGTACGACGCGCTGGTGACCCGGGGCGGCACCGAGTCGGTGCTGCCGGTCGCGGTGGGCGCCGGCACGGCGATCGCGGCCCCGAGCAACGGGGCCGTCGCGGAGGCTCCCTCCGATGGTCCGGAGGAGGAGGCGCTCGGCGACAGCTTGACCAACCGCTACATGCCGGCCGGATTCACCAAGTGGTCACCGGATTCGGGCGAGACCGTCGCCGACCGGCTGGGCGCGATCGTCGGCGCCGCAATGGGTTACGAGCCCGAGGACCTGCCGTGGGAGGTGCCGCTGATCGAGCTGGGCCTGGACTCGCTGATGGCGGTGCGGATCAAGAACCGCGTCGAGTACGACTTCGACCTGCCGCCCATCCAGTTGACGGCCGTGCGCGACGCCAACCTCTACGCCATCGAGAAGCTGATCGAGTACGCGGTCGAGCACCGCGACGAGGTCGAGCAGCTGGCCGAGCACCAGAAGACGCAGACGGCGGAGGAAATCGCCAGGGAGCAGGCCGAATTGCTCAGTGGCGCCACGCCCGCCTCGGTGGCGGCGCCGGCCCCCGATCCTCAGGCCGAGCCGGCGACGCAAGCGCCCTCGGCCTCCGACGTTCCCGTCCCGCCGCCGCCGACCGACCCGTCGGGCCCGGCCGGCGGCACCAATGGCGCGCAGCCGAACCTGGCCGGGGCGGCCGAGGCGCTCAACTCCGAGGCGGTCGCCAAGGCGCTCAACTCCGACGTGCCCCCGCGCGACGCGGCCGAGCGGGTCACCTTCGCCACGTGGGCGATCGTGACGGGCAAGTCCCCGGGCGGCATCTTCAACCCGCTGCCCAAGCTGGACGCCGACACGGCCGCCAAGATGGCGCAACGGCTTTCGGAGCGCGCCGAGGGTCCGATCACCGCCGAGGACGTGCTGACTTCGGAGAACATCGAGGCGCTGGCCGACAAGGTGCGCGAGCACCTGGAGGCCGGGGTGGTCGACGGGTTCGTGCGCACGCTGCGGGCGCGCCCCGAGGGCAGCACCCGGACACCGGTGTTCGTGTTCCACCCGGCCGGTGGTTCGACGGTGGTCTACGAGCCGCTGCTCAACCGGTTGCCGGCGGACACGCCGATGTACGGCCTCGAGCGCGTCGAGGGCACGATCGAAGAGCGTGCGGCGCAATACGTTCCGAAGCTGATCGAGATGCAGGGCGACGGGCCCTACATCCTGGCCGGCTGGTCTCTGGGCGGCGTGTTGGCCTACGCGTGCGCGATCGGGCTCAAGCGGATGGGCAAGGACGTCGAGTGGGTCGGATTGATCGACGCGGTGCGCGCCGGCGAGGAGATCCCCCAGACCAAGGAGGAGATCCGCAAGCGCTGGGACCGTTACGCCCGGTTCGCCGAGAAGACGTTCAACGTCACCGTCCCGGCGATCCCCTACGAGCACCTCGAGCAGCTCGACGACGAGGGCCAGGTCCGGTTCGTGCTGGAGGCGATCAGCCAGAGCGGGGTGCAGATCCCGGCCGGGATCATCGAGCACCAGCGCACGTCGTACCTGGACAACCGGGCCATCGACACCGCCCAGATCCAGCCGTACGACGGGCACGTCACGCTCTACATGGCCGATCGCTACCATGACGACGCGATCACGTTCGAGCCGCGCTACGCGGTGCGGCAACCGGACGGCGGCTGGGGAGAGTACGTGTCCGACCTCGAGATCGTGCCCATCGGTGGCGAGCACATCCAGGCCATCGACGAGCCGATCATCGCCAAGGTCGGCGCGCACATGACCCAGGCGCTGAACCAGATCGATGCCGAACGGCAGCAGGACAAGTCCGAACAGGTTAGGTAGGCAAGCAGTGACGGAGACCGTGCCAGCTCCAGCGCCCGTTCAGCACACGACCGCGGAGAAGTTGGCCGAGCTGCACGCTCGCCTCGAGCTGGCCAAGGAGCCCGGCGGCGAAAAGGCCGCCGCCAAGCGCGACAAGAAGGGCATCCCGAGCGCCCGCGCCCGGGTGCACGCGCTGGTCGATCCCGGCACGTTCTTCGAAGTCGGGGCGCTCGCCAAGACCCCGAACGACCCGAACGCGCTCTACGGCGACGGGTGCGTCACCGGCCACGCCATGATCGACGGCCGCCCGGTCGGGGTGTTCTCCCACGACCAGACCGTGTTCCAGGGCACCGTCGGCGAGATGTTCGGCCGCAAGGTGGCCCGGTTGATGGAATGGTGCGCGATGGTCGGGTGCCCGATCATCGGCATCCAGGACTCCGGCGGCGCCCGCATCCAGGACGCGGTCACCTCGCTGGCGTGGTACGCCGAGCTGGGCCGACGCCACGAAGCGCTGTCCGGGCTGGTGCCGCAGATCTCCCTAATCTTCGGCAAATGCGCTGGGGGAGCGGTGTATTCGCCGATCCAGGACGACCTGCTCGTTTCGGTGCGCGACCAGGGCTACTTCTTCGTGACAGGACCCGACGTGATCCGCGAGGTCACCGGCGAGGACGTCACCCTCGACGAGCTCGGCGGCTCCGACGCGCAGGCCCGCTACGGCAACATCCACCAGGTCGTCGACTCCGAGGCCGAGGCGTTCCAGTACGTGCGCGACTTCCTGTCGTTCCTGCCGTCCAACTGCTTCGACAAGCCGCCGATCGTCAACCCCGGGCTGGAGCCGGAGATCACGCCGACCGATCTGGAGCTCGACTCGATCGTGCCGGACTCCGACAACATGGCCTACGACATGCACGAGATCCTGCTGCGCATCTTCGACGACGGCGACTTCCTCGAGGTCGCCGCGCAGCACGGCCCCGCCATCATCACCGGCTACGCCCGGGTCGACGGGCGCCCGGTCGGCGTGGTCGCCAACCAGCCGATGCACCTGTCCGGGTCCATCGACAACGAGGCCTCGGACAAGGCGGCCCGGTTCATCCGGTTCTGCGACGCGTTCGACGTCCCGCTGGTCTTCGTGGTGGACACCCCCGGCTTCCTGCCGGGCGCCGAGGAGGAGAAGCGGGGCATCATCAAGCGCGGCGGCCGCTTCCTCTACTCGGTGGTCGAGGCCGACGTCCCGAAGGTGACGATCACGATCCGCAAGTCCTACGGCGGCGCGTACGCCGTGATGGGCTCGCGGCAGCTGACCGCCGACTTCAACTTCGCCTGGCCGACCGCGCGCATCGCGGTGATCGGCGCCGAGGGCGCCGCACAGCTGCTGATGAAGCGGTTCCCCGACCCGACCACGCCCGAGGCGCAGCAGATCAAGAAGGACTTCATCGAGGGCTACAACCTCAACATGGCGATCCCGTGGACCGCCGCCGAGCGGGGCTTCATCGACGCGGTCATCGATCCGCACCAGACCCGGCTGCTGCTGCGCAAGTCGATGCACCTGCTGCGGGACAAGCAGTTGTGGTTCCGCGTCGCGCGCAAGCACGGGCTGATCCCGGTCTAGTTTTTACCGCGAGCTGAGGTGCCCCCAGCTCGCGAGTGACTAGAGCGCCAGCGCGCCGGCGGCCAACTCGTCGAAACGCTCCAGCGCCTCGTCCGATTCGTCCTCGATCCCGCGCAGCGGGCCCCGATCGGCGAGGTAGCGCCGCGCATGCAGCCGGGCGACGAGCGCCTTGCGGTCACCGCCACGGGTCTCCCGTTCCCACGCGGCCTGCTCGGTGAGCAGCGCGCCCGCATAGACGTCACCCATGAACTGGGCCAGCGGGAACAGCCGCGCCTCGGCGACCTCCCGGTCGAGCTTGCTCCAGGCCGTGATCGCCGCGTCGAGGTCCTCGATGCGCCCGGCCACCAGGCGCGTTGACGCGTCGTCGTCGGAAACCGACACCGCATCGCGCAGCCGCGCCAGCAGCGTCTCGTGCGCGCGGGACTGCTCGATGCCGCGCCGCACGTCGAGGCACAGGATGTTGTCGGGGCCCTCCCAGATCGTGTTGACCTGCGCGTCGCGCAGCAGCCTGGCCACCGGCCACGTCTCGATATAGCCGTTGCCGCCGTGGATTTCGATCGCGTCGGACGCCGCGGTGATGCCCAGCCGGCATACCCTGAGCTTGCTGACGGGCACGGCGATGCGCTGGCGGATGGCGCGGGGTTGGCGGTGGTTGGCGGCCCCGGTGCCGTCGAACACGAGCGCCAGCGCCGCCTCGACGTCGACGATCATCTCGGCGAGCTTGCGCCGCATCAGCGGCTTGTCGATGAGCGCCCCGCCGAACGCATGCCGCTGCCGGGCGTAACACAGCGATTCCACCAGGGCGCGACGGGCGTTGGCGAGCCCGAACAGGGCGATGCCGAGGCGCGCGGCGTTGGTCAGCTCCATCATGCGGCCCAGCCCCTTGCCGTCGGACGGGCCCGCCTCCTCGCTCGGGTCGCCGGACAGCAGGAACGCCTCGGCGTCGACGAACTCGACCTCGCCGGAGGCCACCGAGCGGGTGCCGAGCTTGTCCTTGAGCCGCCGCACCCGCACCCCGTTGCGCGACCCGTCGCGGCGGTTGCGCAGCACGAGGAAGTTCGCGACACCGCGCGAGGAGTCCGGGGCGCCTTCCGGTTTGGCCAGCACGACGAACGCCTCGCCCGCGCAATTCGACGCGAACCACTTGAACCCGTTGAGAATCCAGGCGTCACCGGCGCGCGTCGCCGTCGTCTCCAGCGCGCCCAGGTCGGAGCCGCCGGTGCGTTCGGTCAGCAGCTGCGCCGTTTCCCCCGCCCACTCACCCGAGGCGAACTTGGCCAGCACGTGCTCGCGGACGTCGGCCGGCGCGTAGGCGGCCACCAGCGACTGCACCATGCCGCCCCCGGTACCCAGCGCGCAGCCCATCCCGATATCGGCCTGATTGAGCAAATAGTTGGACGCGAACAGGGGCAGGCCCGAACTCACCTTGGCCGCCCGCGCGTCGTCGCGCAGGGCCTGCTGGGCATCCAGCACCGCGCGCTTGGACTGCGTGAACGACGCCGGCATGACCACCTCGCTGACGTCGTGTCCCCACCGGTCGTAGCGTTCCAGCCGCGGCGGGTTGCGGTCGGTCGCCTCGGCCCACCGCGCCACCGGACCGCCCATCAGTTCGCCCATGCCCGCCAAATGCGGCTCCACCACGGCCAATTCGTCGGGTTGTAGGTAGTAGGCCATCGTGAACTGCAGGGTCGGATCGGTGCGATACCAGTTCAGGCCCACGGCGCCGCGGTAGTTCTCGGTCCGGTAGCGCTGCGACTTTTCTTGGGTGGAGAAGGGTAGCCGGTCGACGGCTTCCGATCCGTAGCGCGGATTGCACTCGCTCATTACGCGACGGTATTACAGCTGGAATGAGGAGCGAAAGACGCTCGCGGTAGCCCCTTCCCTGGAGGACGGCCGCGGCGGATGATCGGCTCAGAAGCTGACGATCGAGGGGAGTCGATGATGAAAGCCGGCGTGGGTGATTGGCTCGTGATCAAGGGCACGACGACCGAATTGGCGGATCAGTGGGGCGAAATCACGGAGGTTCGCGGGCCCGACGGCGCGCCGCCGTACGTGGTGCGCTGGCTGACGAACGGCCACGTGACGACGGTCTTCCCCGGCCCGGACGCCCTCGTCGTCACCGCGGCCGAACACCAACGGGTGGAGGATAAGGCGCGGCACCGGGTCGGGAACTGACCAAGCCGAAAGCGCTTAGACCGGCGCCAGGAATTCGGACGCATAGGACTCGGCCGGGTTTTGCGAGTTCGGGTTCGCGCGCTGGACAACCACCCAGACGCCCGTCGTGCCCTGCCGAATGCCGTCCGCGACGGTCACCGTCGCATTGCCCGCCGCGTCGGTGTCCATTCCGGTGAATGCGGTGCCCGGGTCGCCGGGGCCACAGGTGGCCGCGGACGAGCGGGGCTCCTGGATCAGGCCGACGTCGTAATGGGTGCCCGGCCGGTCGGGAATTGTGACGTGCACTTGCGCGACGGCTTTTGAGCCCGAAGTGCTGATAACGGCGGAGCCGTCGCCCAGGAGGGCCCGGGGCACCATCGGCGTCGTTGTCACCAGGCTGAAATCGCAACGCCGCTGCTCGGCGTCCAGGGCGACCCGGGTGCCGCTTTCGGCGGCCGCGTTGGCGATTTTGAAGGTCGCCGCCGGGAAGATCGCCACGGTCATTGCCGCGGTGCAAGTCCCTAATCGTGTCAGCGTGTGCATTGGGCCGCCTTTTAACGTTTGTGTTAGTTACCTCACAGGGGGAGTAGTTATTGACCGGCGGTATGCGAAATTAAACATTCGCTCTGGAATTACTCAAACGTCAATTCCGGACGCTATTCGACCGATGACAAATTAATGGCGCGCGCGACCATAAAATGGATGCAATTACAGTATCCGCGTTTAATTACGGCTTGATTCGGATCGGTCCGGGCGACCACAATCCGCTGCGGGTCGCCGTGCCCAGCTCCAGTTGCGCGGGATGCGCGTCGGCGATGGTTTCGAACTGGCGCAGCGAGCCCCAGTCGCGGCCCCAGTCCCGGGACAGGTAGGTCGACATCACGTGGGCCCGCAGCAGCAGGTCCGTGATGCCCAGCAGGCCGCCGTTGACACCGTCCTCCCAGGTGTCGGTGTCCTGCTTCTTGGCGTTGTAGTCGGGCGTGATTCGGAACTTCGGGATCTCGGTGACGCCGTCGGCGTGCAGCATCGGGTGCTGGCACGGGAACGCCAGCCCGACGGCCCAGTCCATCAGCACCGGCTGCGACGAGCCGACATACTCCTGCAGGGAACGCAGCTCCGGCACCCGCGGCGGGGTCACCGCGATCCAGTCGTCCGGCGTCAGGGAGAGGTCCTCGGCGACCACCCGGACCGCGACCGCGTCCGCGGCCATCTTGTCGCGGGCGAAGCGCAGGTTGCGCCACGCCTTGGGCTGTTCGCCGTTCAGGTCGTACGGCACCAGCCGCCCGGACGGCACGATCTCACCGCCGGGTCCGGGCCGGCCGTATTCGAGCACGACGGTCTGTCCGCTGGTGTGCCCGTGCAACACGCTGTTGCCGGCGATAGTGCCGGCTGCGGTCACCACGAGCAGGGGATGGCCGTCGTCGGGTTTGGGCAGCTGGTACCACGCCGAGGTGAGCCTGCTCTGTTGCTGGGCGCCGGTGGTGTAGCTGCCGGCCAGCGGAACCTGGTCGGGGTTGAGGCCGTAGGGCAGCGGAACCAGGGATCCGTTGACGCCCGGCGCCTTCAGCTTGGTCGGCGCGCGCCAGTCGTAGGCGTACCAGTCGTAATCGGTGCCGGGCTGAGGCACCGACGTCTCCTGCACCGCCTCGGCCACGGTGTGGTCGGGTACGCCGTTGGGGGAGAACCCGGCGGGGTTGACGCCGCCGAGCGGCCCGAGTGGGCCGTAATCGCCGGGCAGCGGAGCCATGAAGCCGGCGTTGCTGTCCGGCTCGACGAGCACGTCGTCGGCCAGTGCGCAGCCGCCGGCGAACTCGCGCAGGTTGTCCCAGCCGTTGGAGTAGGTGGGGTACTGCCGCACGATCCCGGCGACCATCGAGGCGATGAACACCAGCACCATGAATCCGGCAGCGATCGGCACCGGCGCCGCCGTCACCGCCCGCGCCAGCCGACCCTCGCCGTGTTCCCGCGACGCGAAATGCAGCCAGAACGCCCAGACCGCCGCGATCGCGAACATGACGAAAAACACTGTGCTGACGCTGATTCCGGCGAACCGCGGCATGACGTTGTTGAACGGCACGCCGTAACTGGACACGTACCACCAGCCGTTGGTGGTGGCGAAACACAGCGCCAGGAGGAACAGCACCGCGGCCGCGAACGTCATCCGGTTGCGCGACCAGCGCAGCACCTTCGGCGAAACCAGCACCGTGGTCAGCGCGGCCATCGCCGCCCCCACCGCGGCGAACAGCCCGAAGTGGTGCACCCACTTGGTGGGCGTGAACATCAGGAAGAACATGGTGGCGAAGATGACGCCCATCAGCCGCCACGCCGGGCCGCGGGCCACACCCGGGATTCGCTTGCGGCGCAACATGATGAACACGGCGGTGAACAGGCACAGGGCGCTGATCAGGAAGCCGAATCGGCGCGACAGCGAGCCGTCGACGGTCGGCAGGATCAGGTAGTAGTAGCGCAGGTTCTCGGTGTACCAGGCCTGGCTCGGGCCGATCGCGGTGCGAATCCTGGTGGCCTCCAACACCGTTGCCAGCGTCTGGTCGGCGAACACCACGGTGAGGATGACGAAACCGGCCGCCAGCATCGGGGCCACCAGGGGCCAGGTGCCGACCAGGCGATGCCTGCGCACCAGGATCCGGAGGATCGGCCGGCCGCCGGCGACCAGGGCGGCGACCGCGATCAGGCCGGTGGGCTGGACGCCGAGCGTGAACGCCGCGGTGATCACCGCCAGCGCCGCCGGCGTCAGCCGGGAGGCGCACATCGAGCGCTCGATCAGCACGTAGGTGATCAGCGAGCCCAGCGCGATGATCGGCTCAGGGCGCAGGCCGTTGTTGAACGGCATCCACCCGGTCAGCAGGACCATGCCGGCCGCCCAGTTGGCGGCGGTGCTGGACGTCACCGCCGGCCCCAGCCGCGGCAGCACCTCACGCGACAGCAGCAGCCAGCAGACCAGCCCGGCGACCAGGTCGGGCAGCCGCATCCACAGGCTGCCGTCGCTTACGTGGGTCATCAGCGCCAGCAGGTTGTAGTACCAGCCGAACGGGTCCTCCGGGCTGCCGAACCAGCGGAAGTAGTTGGACATGTAACCGGCGTGGTCGGCGACCCGGGCCATGCCGAGGATGTAGCCGTCGTCGGAGGAGTTGGCGCCGATCAGGTGCCACAGCAAGAAGCCGAATATCACCGCGGCGTCGACGAGGGTGAACTTGCGCCAGCGCGTCGGGATCAACCGGTGCATGCGCCGGCCGTCGAGCTGGTCGAGGCGCCACAGCGCCACCAGCGCGACGATGGTGGACACGATCGCCAGCACCATCGCCACCAGCTTCAAAGTCGTTGGCGTGGTGGAGAACCGGGTGTCGATGGTCGCCGAGAACCGCAGGCCGGGCGGCGCCGGACCGGTCAGATCCGTGAACACCCCCACGATCTGGGGGCGCAGGTTGGGATCGGGGAAGCCACCGCGCACCGGCTTGCCCGCCGGATCGCTCAGCCCGACGAAGGTGGCGAAGGTGCCGGCGAGCGTGGACGTGATCTCGATGCGCTGGCATTGCGGCGACGCCGCCTGGTCGCGGGGCACGCTGGCGATGACCACGTTGCGGTCGGTGACGTCGACGCGCTTGCTGCTGACGACCACGAACAACGCGTTGAGCGCGGCGTCCTTGCCCTTCTTGGGCGCCGTGCTCAGCACCACCCCACCCTCGGGCGGCAGGTCGCGCACCACCGAGCACGGCACGGTCACCGCCACGTCGACCGGCGTCAGCGAGATCAGCGGCGCCGTAACGTTATTCAATTGGCCATTCTGCGGCCAGTTCAGCATCGCGGTGGTCTGCACGACGGGCAGCAGCGGCGTGGCGACCGACAGGATGAAACCGATCAGCCCGGCGATCGTCGCGACCCAGCGCGTCACCCGCACGTCCCGAAGGGCCTCCGACGGCGCGGTGGCCGCTTGGCGTTCGTGGTCGGTGATGCTCATGGCAGCGCCCGGATCGGTCCCGGCCGGCTCCAGCCGCGCACGGTGGTGACGCCCTGTTCGACGACGGCGACCGGCGCCTGATCGGGCGGCACCAACGCGTAATACTTCTCGACCGATCCCCAGTCGCGATACCAGTCACCGCGCAGATACGTGGCGATCGTCGAGGTGCGCAGCATCGCCTGGGTGATCAGGAACGGGCCGCCGGTCTCGCTGGCCTCCCAGCCGTTCGACGACGACGCGGTCTGCTTGTGATCGGGCAGGAGGCGGTACTGCGGAAGTTCGGCAACGCCAAGGTGTTCGGAGAACGGGCGCTGGCAGGGGAAGTTGGCGGCGGTCGCGATGTCCATCAGCACCGGGGCCTGCGACCCGATCAGCTGTTGCAGGGTCTGCAGCACCGGGACGCGCGGCGGCGTGAACGCAAACCACTGCTCGGAACTCAGATTCGGGTCGTAGGCGACGATGCGTGCCACATTAGCCTCCGGCGGCGCCCAGGCCAGCGGGAACCGCAGGTTGCGCCACGCCGGCTCGGGACCGATGTCGATCGGCTGCACCTCGCCGAGCGGCTGGGTGCTGCCGTCGGGGCGACTAATACCCCATTGCAGTTTGAGCGATTGGCCGTAGGTGAAGGTGCCGTCCTCCTTGTACGACCAGATGGCGCCCGCGGCCGAGACCACCACCAGCGGCCGGTCGCCCGTCCGCGGCGGCAGCTGGTACCAGGCCGACGTGGCGGTGGCGGCCAAGGAGTTTTCGCCGTAGCTGCCCATCACCGGGGTGCGGGCCGGATCCAGGCCGAACGGCAGCGCCGCGTGCGATCCGTTCATTCCGGCCGGGCCCTTCCCGCCTGCCGTGCCCGCGGAGTCACTCATGGCGGCGTTGGGCTTGTTGGGTGAGGCGTCTGAATTCACCACACCGGGTTTGGTGACCACGGGGTTCGACCTCAGGTCGTCGCCCACCCCCTCGGGTTTGAAGCCGACGGGGTTTTGTCCGCCGAGCGGTCCGTCGGGCCCGAACGTCTGGCCCGGAATCGGTTGGAGCAGACCGGCATTGGGATCGGGCTCGGTCAGCACGTCGTCGGCCAGCGCGCAGCTGGCCGGCGACAGCCCCGAGGTGATGGCGGCCAGGTTGGCCTTGCCGATGGTAAAGAGCGGGTAGCGGACCGCGGCCCCCTTGGCCAGCGAGCCGACCTCACCGAGCACCATGATCGTCGCCACCACGAGCAGCGGTGTGGAGGCCAGCACGCGGTTGCGCCGGCTGTCCTTGACCTCGGTGTGCCCGGCGTAGTCCATCCGGAAGTGCTGCCAGGCGGCCAGCAGCCCGGTCAGGATCGACAACGTCAGGAACATCGACGTCACCGGGTGGCTGGCGATCACGGGCTGGATGTCCCACCAGGGCACCCCGTAATTGCCGACATAGAACCAGCCGTTGATCCCGGAAGTGGCCACCGCCAGCACGAAAAGCAGCGCCGTCACGTACAGCGTCAGGTTGCGGCGGTTGTGCAGCCCGATCCGGGCGAAGGCGAACGCGGTGACCGCACCCAGGGCGCCGGCCAGGCTGGCGAACGCGCCGAACTGCACGGCCCACTTCGTCGGAGTGAACGTCAACAGCAGCAGGCCGGCCGCGGTGGTGCCGATCAGCCGCCACGCCGGTCCGCTGGCCAGCCCGGGCACCCGGCCGCGCCGCAGCAGCACCACCAGCATGCCGAACATGCACAGCAGCAGCACCAGCACCGCGAATCGCCGCGCCATCGACCCGTCGGGGTTGGACTCCACGGTGAGGAAGTAGTAGCGCAGCCAGTCCTGGTACCAGGCGATGGTCGGGCCGACCTTGTACTTGATGCGCGCCGACTCGGCGACCGTGGCCAGCGTCTGGCTGCGGAACACCACCACGGTGATCAGCGACAGGGACGCCGCCAGCACCACCACCGGGGCCAGCAGCCCGTCCGTCGCCCGGCGGCGCCGGATCGCCTGGGCGATCGCCCGCGCCCCGGTCAGCAGCGCGCCGACGGCGATCAGCCCCTGCGGGGCCAGCGTCGCGGTCAGCATCGCGACGATGATCGCGACGGCCGCGGGCGCCAGCCGGCTCAGTGCGATCGCGCGTTCCACCAGCATCCAGGTCACGATGACGCCCAGCGCGATGATCGGCTCCGGTCGCAGGCCGTTGTTGAACGGCAGCCACGCGGCCAGGAAGACCGCGCCCGCGGTCAACACCGCCACCCGGTTACCGGCCAGGCCGCCGCGTCCCGGCCCCAGCCGCCGCAGCACCCAGTGGCCGATGATCAGCCAGCAGGCGATGCCGGCCAGCGTCGCCGGCAGCCGCATCCATACCCCGGCGGTGCTGACCGACGCCAGCTTGGCCAGCACCGCGAGGTACCAGTCGAACGGCGCGTCCGTCGTGCCGAAGTAGCGGTAGTAGTCGGCGACGTATCCGGCCTTCGGCGCGACCCTGGCGATGGTCAGGTTGTAGCCGTCGTCCGACGACGTCGCGCCGATGACGTGCCAGACCAGCAGCGTCCCGATCACGCCGACGTCGGCGAGCCACGTCGCCGCCCCGACGCGCCACCAGGTGGCCCGATGGGCCCGCGGGCGGTACCGGGACAGCCAAGCGATCGGCGAACGCCAATTGATCCCGATGTCGCCGCCGCGGCTGCGCCGATCCAGCGCCGCCATCGCCGCGATGGCAGCCAGGACCGCCAGCGTGCCCACGGCCATCGCCAGGGTCTTCAGCGCGGTGGGCGCCGTGATGAACCGGGTGTCGATGTCGACGCGGGCCGACAGTCCCGGCTGCGGCGGCACCTTCAAATCGGTGAAGATGCCGCCGACCTGAGGCTTCTTCTCCGACGACAGAGTCCCCGCGGCGCCGGGGATGCCGACGAAATCGGCGCCCGCCGCACCCGCGTCGGCCCAGATGTGCAGGACGCTGCAGCCGCCGGCCGCGACGGCCGGTCGCTTCGCCACCGCGGCCACGGTGTCGCGGAACGCGACGACCACGATGTCCTTGTCGGCGCGCACGAACAGCCCGTTCTTGCCCGTGTCCACACCACCGGCCGGCAGCGTCGAGACGACCAATCCGCCGTTGGGAGGCAACGTGGCGATCGCCGAACACGGGATCGAGATGTCCAGGGCCCGCGGCGCCCCCGACACCAACGGGGCGGTGATCTGGGTGACGTGCCCGTCGGCCACGCCCTGGGGCCAGAGGATCGTCGCGGTCGTCTGCTTCACCGGAAGCAGCGGAACGATCAGGCAGAGCAGCAGTCCGGCCAGACCCGCGACGACGGCGATCAACCGCGGGACGCGCAGCGATCGCTCATTCCGGTCGGGGGGCACGAGGCTCGATCGTAAGGGACGCGACTGAGTGACTTGAGGACGCAGGGCCGCGCGGGCGGCGCGGTGATTTGCCGCGCCCAACCCACGAAATAAACTCTCGTGACAAGAACGGCCCCGATCCCCCTGGAGGCTGGCAGCGCGATGACGAACACAGGTCTCGGCTTCGGCGTCTTGGGACCGTTGCTGATGACCAGCCACGGGGTGCGGGTGCCGGTGGGCGCGCCTAAGCAACGGGCGGTGCTGGCGATGCTGCTGATCAACCGCAACCGGCCGGTGTCCGTCGACTCGTTGATCAACGCGGTGTGGGACGAGGACCCGGTGCCCGCCGCGCGCACCAGCATCCAGGCCCACGTGTCGAACCTGCGCCGGCTGCTTCGCGACGCCGGGGCCGACCCGTACCAGGTGCTGGCGAGCGCCCCGCCGGGATACCAGCTCAGCGTCGCCGACGCCGACTGCGACCTGGGGCGCTTCGCGGCCGCGAAGCTCGCGGGAAATCAGGCCGCGGCGGCGGGCCGCTTCGAGGAGGCCAGCAGGAATTTCTCGTTGGCGTTGGGCGAGTGGCGCGGGCCGGTGCTCGACGACCTGCGCGGCTTCGCCTTCGTCGAAGCCTTCGCCACCGCGCTGATGGAAGAAAACGTGGCCACCCACACCGCCCGCGCCGAGGCCGAGATCGCCTGCGGACGCGCCGGTGAGGTCATCGCCGAGCTCGAGGCGCTGACCGCCGAACATCCCTACCGCGAACCGCTGTGGGCGCAGCTGATCACCGCCTACTACGTCACCGAGCGCCAGTCCGATGCGCTCGGCGCCTACCGGCGGCTCAAGACGGCGCTCGCCGAGGGGCTCGGAATCGACCCCGGCCGCACCGTGAGCGCGCTGCACGAGCGGATCCTGCGCCAGGAACCGCTGGGTCTGAAGCGGGCCGACCTGACCACCCACAAGCGCGGCGCCTACAAGCAGGAGTCCACGACCGCGGGGATCCAGCTGGCGGAGTCCGCCGTTGCGCGGCTGCGTGACCGGACCGGGCGGGTTCATCCGCTGACCGGCGCGACCACCAGGATCGGGCGATTCACCGACAACGACGTCGTTCTCGACGACACCGATGTCAGCCGCCACCACGCCGTCATCACCGACACGGGAACCGGTTTCATGATGACCGACCTGCGGTCCACCAACGGGGTGGAGGTGCAGGGCCAGCGCATCCGCGGCAGCGCCACCCTGGCGAACGGCGACCGCATCCGCATCGGCGGCCACGAGTTCACCTTCGAAATCGGCCCGGTCTGAGGCTATTTCGTCAGCCGGCGCGCCAGCGTGTCCCGGCCGGGACCGCCGAGCTCCGCGAGTGCCGCGGGCCGGCCGGTCATCGCCATGAGCAGCGCCTCGCCCGGGCCGCTGACCTCGGGCCCCGTGCCGTGTGTCCAATCGACATCGGTGGCGCGCAAGCGCAGACCCCTGATCCGGCGCCCCGCCCCGAGCCGGGGGTTGCCGGGCACCAGGCCGAGGACCCGCTGCAGCCGATCGGCGGGGACGGTCCGCGGCCGGCCCAGCGAGCGGCGGATGTCCTGGTGATGGACGGTGCCGTCGACGAGCGCGATCATCCCGCCGAAACCCGCTGTCAGACCGCGTGGTTCGAGATGGTCGCGGAGGAACTCGAGGAGCTGTTCGGGGCTGAGCGCGGAGAACTCGTCGACACCCACCTGGTTGGCCCGGACGACCCAGCCCTTCACGAACCGTTTCAGCAGCCCCGCGGCGCCCAGTTCTTCGTAGCTGATCACATGCGCGACAACGTCTTTCACGGTCCATTTGGTGCACAGGCTGGGAGTCTGCCAGTCCTGTGGCGTGAGGGTGGCCAGGAAGTCGGCGAGGTCGGCCCGCTCGGCGCGCGCCATGGTCATCAGCGTCGCCGTCATCGATGCGCCTCGACGCTGACCAGGCGGCCGTAGCGATCCAGATACAGCGGCCAGCCGGCGTCGCCGTCGATGCCATCGGCGACGGACTCCCAGCCCGGACCGTGCCGGTCGAGGTGGCGGTGTTCGAGCTCGACGCGCGTGCGGTCGTCGGACTCGGCGGTGAAGCGGACCTCGACCTCGCTGGTCCTGGACGGATCGGACTCCACCTGCCAGGTCGGGCCGATGTCCCAACTGAAGATCACGCGGTGCGGCGGCTCGTAGGACAGGATGCGCGCCCACCGGCAGACGCTGCCGTCCGCGCCGCGGTCGAAGATGTGCCCGCCGACTCGAGGCTCGAATACGGTCTCGGCGATCGGGACGGCGAGCAGGTTGTGTTCGCGCGGCTTGAAGTCGCCGAACCGCTCGGTGAAGACGGCGAACGCGCGCTCGATCGGGGCGTTGACGACGACCTGGTGCGTGACGTTCGGTGTTCGGGTCATGACGGGTCCCCCTTGCTCTCATCGATCGTTTTCGCGTAGGCGGCCAGCGCCTGGGCCCAGAACCGGTCGAGCTCGGCGCGCAACGCCTCGAGGCCGGTCGGGTCGAGTTGGTAGACGCGACGTGTTCCCGCGGCGCGGTCGCGGACCAGGCCCGCGGACTTGAGGACCTTCAGGTGCTGCGAAACCGCCGGCCGGCTGACGGGCAGGTCGCGGGCCAGCTCGCCGACCGCCGCCGGGCCGTGCGCGAGGCGCTCCACGATGGAGCGCCGCGTCCCGTCGGCCAGCGCCAGCCAGGCATCACCGTTGCCGGCGGCTCGGTAAGTGGCCACGAACCGTAAGTCTAGACTTACCAATTGGGCGCGGCAAGGGTTTTCCGCCGGGCGCTGTCAGGCTATCCTGACAACATGAGCCTCGCCGAAGCGTGGGAGCAGGCCCAACAGGCCTGGCGCCGGCTCGGCGCACGAAGCGGGCGTCCCAGCGGCGACGGGCTGGAGGCGCTGTCCGACATCGGCATGGTGCGCCGGATGCTCGATCAGGCAGAGTTGGCCGCGGTGCGGGCCGCCCGACGGCACGGAAAATCCTGGGCCGAGATCGCCACTGAACTGGGCATCACGCGCCAATCCGCATGGGAACGCTGGCGGGACGTCGACGACTCCCCGGGCGGTTCCGAGTCGACGGCTGTCGGTGACGCGGCCGCCGAGGCGGTGCGGGTGCGCTTCCGGGAGGCGCCCTGGAGCGCGAAGGTGACGGTGCCCAACGTCGTCGGCCTCGAATGGACCGCGGCCCGCGAGGCGCTCAACGACGCGGGGCTGGTCGCCATGAACGTCCAACCGGACTTCCCATCCGCGCCCGGGGACAGGGGCTGGATCGTCACCGATCAGGTTCCCGAGTCGGGCGCGCGGGTCAAGCCGGGAACCGCGGTCCGGTTGTGGCTCAGCGGCGACGGGGGCGCGGGCGTCCGCGAACCGCGCCGGCCGCGCCCGACGCCCATCTCGTCCCGCGCGATGCGGCCTGAACCGCGCGACCAGGCAGTCGGATAGACGTCTCGCGGCCCGCCGCGTCACGCATCTCCCGCGGCTAGGTGCGGCGCAGCGGCGCCGGGTTCCACAGGCCGCTGCGCGTCGCGATCCCGAGCTGCAACTGGGCGGGCTGGGCGCTGGGATAGTAGGGCGTCAGCCGTTGCAGGGATCCCCAGTCGCGCGACCAGTCGTCCTTCAGGTACGTCGCCATCGTGGTCGCCTTCACCAGCAACTCGGTGACGCCCAGCGGGCCACCGCCGTTGTTGTCCATCACGGGTGAATTCGCCTCGGCGCCGAAGCGGTCCGGCAGGATGCGCCATTTCGGCGTCTCGTCCACGCCGTTTTGATGGCCGAACGGGCGCTGGCACGGAAACGCCAGGCCGACAAGCCAATCCAGGAACACCGGGTCTTTGGACCCGACGACGTCCTGCAGCGTGCGCAGTTGCGGAATCCGCGGCGGCGTCAGCGCGATCCAGTGCTGCGGAGCCAGGTCTTCGTCGTCGGCGACCAGGCGGATCTGGGTCGCGTCGCTCGGGATGGCCGACAGCGGCAGCCGCAGGTTGCGCCAGGCCGGGGAGGCGCCGACGTCCGACAACTGCAACGACCCGCCGGAGTGGCCCCCGGCGGCTTGGTCGTCGGTGGCCCACTGCACCTGGACCTCGCGGGGGTCGAATCGGCCCGCCGCGCTGACCACCAGCAGCGGCCGCGCCTTCTCGCGGGCGGGCAGCCGATACCAGCCCGAGCGCAGGTGCGCGGGAACCTGGATGCCGGCGCGCCAGCTGCCGAGCACCGGTGTGCGGGCCGGGTCGAGGTTGTAGGGCAGCTGGGCGACCGAACCGTTGATGCCCGGGGCCGGGTTGGTGCCGCCCTCGGTGCCGGGCTCGGCGCCGGTGGTCAGCCTGTCCTCGTTGATGAAGCTGCGGTCGCCGGGACGTTCCATCACCGGGTCGGCGCGCACGTCGGCCGGAATGCCGTTGGGGGTGAAGGCCTCCGACAGGCCCGCTCCCAGCGCGTCGGCCACTTGCCCCGTCATCGGGGTCAACATGCCGGCGTTGGGGTCCTGCTCCACCAGCACGTCCTCGGCCAGCCCGCAGGACTTGCCGGTCAGCGCCTCGAGGTTGGAGCGGCCGACCGACCACGCCGGGTATTGGGCGGTCATCGCCAGGGTCAGGGATGCGACCTCGAACACCACCAGGATCCACGCCGCAATTGCCAAGGGAGACTGGACGATTCCGGCCATGCGCGCGCCGTAGCGGGTCTTGGGCGGCCCGTTGTCCGGTTTGACGAAGTGGAACCACGCCGCCAGCAGGAGCACCAACAGCGTCAGCCCGAGCAGGGCGGTGGCGAAGGCGTAATGCCACGCGGGGAACGAATTCGACCACGGCACACCGAAGTTCGACACGTACCACCAGCCGTTGACGCTGGCGAACGACAGTGCCACCAAGAACACCACGACGGCGGCGTATACGGTGCGGTTGCGACGGGATCGCATGGCAACGGAGGTCACGGCGACCGCGGCCAGCGCGCCGAGCGGCCCGGCCAGTCCGGCGAACACCCCGAAGTGGTGGGTCCACTTGGTGGGGGTGAACATCATCGCGACGAACGAGATGATGGTGATCCCGACGATCCGGCGGCTCGGCCCGGCCGCCGTCCCGGGAATTCGGCCCTTGCGCAACGACATTGCCACCGTTATCGCCAGCGCCAGAACCAGGGCCAGCACGGCGAAACGGCGGGCGACCGAGCCGTCGGGGCTGGCCATGAACAGCCGCTCGTAGCGGAGGTGTTCGTCGAACCAGCTCAGGCTGGGTCCGAGCGCGCGCTTGAGCGCGGTCGCCTGCATTTCGCCGGCCAGGGTCTGGTCACGGAAGATCAGGATCGCGGTGACGGTGACCGCGGCCAGGATGGGCGCCAGCAACGGCAGCACCCCGAACTGTCTGGATCGTCGGTGGATGATGGTGCGCAGCGGCCCGATCGCGACCAGCAGCGCGCCGATCGAGGCGATGCCCGTCGGACCGGAGAACAGGGTCAGCGCGCCGATGATGCAGGCAATCGCCACCGGCAGCAGCCGGTTGGTCGCCACCGCCCGCTCCACCGAGCACCAGGTCAGCAGGATGCCCAGGGCGATGATCGGTTCGGGCCGAAGCCCGTTGTCCAGCGGCAGCCACGTCGCCAGGAACAGCCCCGCCGCCGTCCACGCCGCCGCCCGGTTGGTCTTCACGGCGTGACCCAGGCGGGGCATGACCTCGCGGCTGATCACCCACCAGCACGTCAGCGCCATCGCCAGGGTGGGCAACCGCATCCAGATGCTGCTGGTGCTGACGTGGGCCCACACCGCCAGCAGGTCGTAGTACCAGCCGAACGGGGCCTCGGGCGTGCCCAGCCAGCGGTAGTAGTTGGCCATGTAGCCGGCGTGCTCGGACACCCGGGCCATGGTCAGGATGTAGCCGTCGTCGGAGGTGTTGGCGCCCACGAAATGCCACCACGTCAGGACCGCGATGACGAGGGCGTCCAGGCCGCCGATCGACCACCAGCGGGCGGGCAGGAAGCGTCGGTGCCGGGTGCCGTCGGCGGTGTCGAGGACGTGCAGCGCCACCAGGGCGGCGGCGGTCAGCACCACCCCGAGGATCATCGCCGCCATCTTCAGCTGGGTGGGGCTGCTGCTGTAGCGGGTGTCGACGGTCGCCGAGAAGCTCAGGCCCGGCGGCGCCGGCCCGGCGAGATCGGTGAACACGCCGACGATCTGCGGCCGGAAGTCGTAGCCGCTCTTTTCGCCGCGCAGCGGCGCGCCGGGGTGCTCGGCGTTGGGCCCCTGGGTCAGGCCGACGAACTCGGCGGTGACGCGGTCGGCGTGCGCGGTGAAGGTCAGCCGCTGGCAGGCCGGGCTGAGCACCTGGCTCAACGGGGCGGTGACCACCGCGACGTTGCGCACCACCAGCACCAGATAGTCGTTGGCGCGCTGGATCAGCAGTCCGCGGTCGACGGCCTTGGGGGCCTGTTTGGGCACGGTCGACAACAGCACCGTCTTGCCGGCGTTCTGCGGGCCCGCCAGCCCGGCGGCGGCCTGGCATGGCACGGCGACGTTCAAATCCGTTGCCACATAACCGATCAGCGGCGCATCGACGCTGTCGAATGTGCCGTTCTGCGGCCAGTTCAGTTGGGCGGTGGTCTGGTTGACCGGCAGCACCGGGGTGGCGATCGCCAGCAGGGCGCCCAGCAGACCGGCGACGATAGCGACAAGCCGGGCGATCCGGTGGTTACCTCCCGCGTCGTCCACGGGGGTTGATGGTAGTTGTGCGGCCAAGTCAGCCGTGGTTTCGGTGGGCATCGGCCGTTACACCGCCGGCTTGCGGACGGCCAGCACGAAGGGGCCGACGGTGTCGACGACGAAACGGGGATCGGCGAACAGCGCGGCCGGCAAGTCCACGGTGTAGCGGCGGACGTTGGGCTGGTTGGGGTACACGTCCTGGGCCAGCCGCAACGTGTAGTTGCTGTTCGCGCCGCGGCGCATCAGAAACACCGTCGGCGGCGGCCACGGCGAGGTGTCCAGCGCGTGGAGGAACTCGTCGGGGGTCTTGAGCTTGGACCACTTCTCGATCTGCGCGGCCCGCAGGTCGAACTGCGCCAGCGGGTTGGCGTAATGCGACGTCAGCCCCTGGAATCCCCAATAGGGGTAGTACGACAGGAAGCTGTAGTCGGCGGTCATCACCACGATCTGGTCGCGCGGCTTGCCGGTCACCTTGAGGATGGCCGCGTCGATCTCGGCGTAGAACTTCTCGGAGCTCGGCGGGCGGCGATCGCCGCGCTGGCCGTGGCCATCGGTGTCCGTGTAGGCAATGGTCAGGTCCGGCCGCAGCACGTCGGGGATGTCCTGGCTGAACGCGATCGCGGCGGCCAGGCCGATGGCGCCGGCCACGGGGGCGAGGGCGCGGCTGCGCGGGGCGAGGTGTTTGACGGCCTCCACGAAGCCGAATGCCCCCGCGGCGACCAGCAGGACGGTCAGCGTGGGCTGCAGCCGGAACGACAACAGCGTCGTGCGCGCCAGCGTGGTCAGCATCGACAAGAGCGACCACAGGTAGACGGCCAACACGCCGATAGCCAGGGCGCCCGCCCGCACCGACGATCGCGCACGCACCACGAGCCACAGGGCGCCCAGCATGCAGATCGCTCCCAGCAGCGAGAACTGCAGCATCGGGAATGTCAGCTCGGCGCCGTCGGCCGGGAGGTAGTGCAGGGCACTGCCGCTGTTGCTGACCGGGCTGCTCGCCACGCGCAACAGGAACGGCAGCCAGGTGGTGCTGGCGATGGCCGCCGCGATGGCCGCGATCACCGCGAGCCGGCGAAGCGGGTCCAGCGCGGCGCCGAAGCCGCGGCTCCGCCAGCGCGCGCTGGCCAACAGCATCCCCATCAGCGCGATCGTGAACGCGCTCAAGCCGAACAGCAGCGTGTACCAGGTGGCCGTCCAGCCGAGGAACAACCCGGCGCCGACGACCGCGGCCCAGCCTTGCGCCGCCGGCGGTGCGCCGAGCGTGCGGCCAGCTTCACGCTCGGGCTCGAGTGTGCGGCCAGCCGCACGCTCGCCGGCGCGCAACCCCGACCACGTCAGCACCAGCACCGGCGGAAAGAGCACCGTGATCATCGCGGAGTAGGGCTCCGGCGAGCCGTAGGCCAGCGTCACCGCGGCGGTGGCGGTGGTGACGATCAGCGCGTACTCGAAGCGGATCATCCGCCACCACAGCACCAGCGCGACGGCCACCGCGATGGTGATCGAGGTGATCGCCCACGGTTTGTACATCTCCCAGGCCGGCGTTCCCGTCAGCGCCGCGACGCGACCGCCGATCCAGAACCAGCCCGGCGGATAGAACGTCGGCAGCCCGAGGTAGGTCATGTCGTGCAGCGCGGGGCTGTCGGCGAGCCGGGTCAGGTATTCGGTGCGGAACTGCTGATCCACCGAGATGCCGAACAGATACAGCTTGGTGGCACCCAGCGGCATGCCGAGCGTCACGACCGTGAAGGCGGAGACGAAGACCAGCCCGCCCAGCTGGACGAGGGTCCGATGCCGTCCGCGGCGCCACAGCCAGGCGACGGCGACCAGCCCGGCCAGGCAGCCCACCTGCCCGACGGTGGTCAGCGCGTGCAGCTGGTTCGACGACGGGTAGGCGGGCCATTGCACGCCGGCGATCGCGATCAGCGACGGCACCGCCGCGGCGACGGCGACCGCCACCGCGGCGACCATCTGGCCGAGGGTGGCCAGCGCGTTACGCATGGTTAGATTGGCAGCTTGCGGAAAACGCTCCGCGGGATGTGCCGCAACACCATCATCACGTACCTGAATGCCGCTGGCGCCCAAACCAATTCCTTACCTTTTGCGGACGCGGTCACCGCGAGGTTGGCGACGTACTCCTTGTCGACGGTGAGCGGCGCCTCCTTGACGTGCGCGCTCATCCGGGTTCGCACCTGGCCCGGGCGGATCACCAGCACGCGGACCCCGTACTCGCGCAGCGCTTCTCCCAGTCCCAGGTAGAAGCCATCCAGGCCGGCCTTGGTGGAGCCGTAGACGAAGTTGGACCGCCGCACCCGCTCGCCGGCCACCGTGCTCATCGCGATGATCTGGCCGAAGCCCTGCGCGCGCATCTTCCCGCCCAGCAGCACGCCGACGGAAACGGCTGCGGTGTAGTTGATTTCGGCGGCCAGCACGGCCTTGTGCTGGTTCTGCCAGAGCTCCTCGGCGTCGCCGAGGATGCCGAACGCCACGATGGCCACGTCGACGTCACCGTCGGAGAAGGCCTGGTCGATCATCTTCGGGTGGGTTTCGGTGTCGGTGGCCTCGAAGTCGATCAGCTGCACCGACCGGGCGCCCGCGGCCTTCATCTGGGCCACCGCGTCGTCGCGGCCCGGGTCGTTCGGCATGGCCGCCAAGATGATTCGCGCGTGCGCGTTCTGCAGGTAGCGTTCGCAGATGGCCAGGCCGATCTCGGAGGTGCCACCGAGCAGGAGGATGGTCTGCGGATTTCCCACGGCGTCGAGCACCATCTACAACAACTCCAAGCGTCGGGCCATGTCGGAGGCGAACACCCGCAGGGGATCGACCTTGCGGCGCACGGCGATCCATTCGTCGATGCGCGGATACATGGCGTGGAAGGTTTCGGCGGTGGTGCGCGAATCCTTGGCCGTATAGACCCGGCCACCGAATTCCAGGACCCTGCGGTCGAGTTCGTTGAGGAACTCGTTCAGACCCGGCTTGACCCGGAAGTCGACGCACACGTTCCAGCCGGGAATTGGAAAGCTCAGGGGCGCCCGGTTACCCGGTCCGAATAGCTTGAACACGTTGAGCCACGAGTAGTGCCCGGACTTCTGGATGTCGCCGATTATTCGCTTGAATTCATCGACCGCATTGGTGGGTACCACGAATTGGTACTGAGTAAAGCCGGCCGGCCCGTAGGCCCGATTCCACTCGCCGACCATGTCGAGCGGGTGGTAGAACTGCGTCAGGTTCTGTGCCTTGCCCCGGTAAGTGCTGCCCGTGCGGTACCACAGCCGGGTAGCCGCGCCGAAGATCAGCTTGTTGCCGAGGCCGTTCGGGAATATGTCGGGTGTCGTGAAGTACTGCGGCGCATCGAATTTGAGGGGGTTCTTTCGCAGCTTGTCCGGGAGTTGGTCGAGTGTGGCCAGCGATCCCCGCGATATCACTGCCCGCCCCAATTTGGGTGGTGCGCTGATCGCATCGAACCACGCGCTGGAGTATGTGTAGTTGGCCTCGCTGCCGTCGCTGTGAAATGCGATGGTTTCCTCGAGGCTGTTGGTGACGTCGCCGTCGGCGATGAAATAGGCGGTCTCCGTTGGTGTCATCTCGACGGTCGCCCTGAGGATGATTCCCGTGAGGCCGTTGCCCCCAACCGTGGCCCAGAACAGCTCGGAATCCTCACCGGTCGGGGTGAGGTGGCGTACCTGGCCGTCGGCGGTCAGCAGGTCCATGCTGCGCACGTGGTTGCCGAAGCTGCCCGCGCTGTGATGATTCTTGCCGTGTATGTCGCAGGCGATCGCGCCGCCGATGGTGACCTGGCGAGTGCCCGGCAGCACCGGCACCCACAAGCCGAACGGCAGCGCCGCCCTCATCAGTTGGTCGAGGTTGACACCGGCATCGAGGTCGGCCAGCTTGGTGTCGGCGCTGAGGGAATGAATGGTGTTCAGCGCGGTCATGTCGATCACCAGGCCCCCGCCGTTTTGGGCGTTGTCGCCGTAGGAACGGCCCAGGCCGCGGGCGATCACGCCGCGCCCGCCCGAGTCGGCCGTGTTGGCCACGGCTTTGGCGATCTCCTCCGGGTCTGGCGTGGAAAGCACCGTCGCCACGGAGGGCGCGGTGCGGCCCCAGCCCGCGAGCCGCTTGGTGGTGAACATCGTCAAAGAGGGTACCGCTTGGCCGGTTCGGTCAGCGGATGCGGAAGATAACGGCTCGCTGCACGATGAAGTTGATCACCGTCGCCGTGCCCTGTGCGATCACGAACGCGACGGGTATGGCCCAGCTCCGGTAGTGCAGAAGCGCGAGGCTGAGGTGGTTGAGGCCGACCTGCACCGAGAAGGTGACGGCGTAGAGCACCATGACCGCGACGAAGCGCGCGGTGCTCGGCGCTGCCTGAAACGTCCAGCGCCGGTTGATCAGGTAGGCGGTGATGGTGCCGACGATGAAACTGGTCGCTTTCGAAAGGTCGACCTGCAGCCCCACCGCTTTGTAGAGCACCAGGTAGAGACCGAAGTCGACGATCCCGGCCAGACCGCCGGTGACGACGAAACGCATCACCTGTGTCGTCAGACCCAGGTGTGGGCGCGCGGCAGCGGCGCCAGGTTCTGGGGGGATCATTGCGGCGAGTCTATCGGGGCCGCGCCGACGGCATGGATCAGTTAGCGGGGCAGCTTCACCGAGATGAGCTCGACCTGGTTTTCCCCTTGCGGCGTCGTGTAGGTCACGGTGTCGCCGGCCTTGTGCCCCGCCAGGGCCTGCCCCAACGGGCTGCGCGCGGTCAACGTCTCGGCCTCGCGGCCGATGGGGGTCTCTTCGACGATGGAAATCACGTGCATGGTGACGACTTCCCCGTCGGGGAACCGCAGCGTGACCTCGGTGCCGCCGGGCAGCGTTTCGGAGTCGTCCGAGGGCGCCGGTCCGCTGCGCAGGCGCCGGTCCAGTTCGTTGATCCGATCGCCGAGGACGACGAGCTCGTCGGCGCGTTGTATGGCCTCGGCCGCGTCTCCGTGGTCGCCAACCATGCCGCGGTCGTTTTTGACCTCGACCTCGAGGCGATCGCGCCGCTGCTTTAGCCGGTCCAGCTCCGCGGCGAGGTTTTCCCGCGCCGCGTCCGCCGCCGACTTTGCTTTTTTGCTCACGTCAGTCGACCCGATCCTGTCTGCCGTCACTTGCTGACCTGTAGCGCTACAGTGTTGCACCACCACCAGGGCAGCCGCCACCTTACGCGCAGGTGAACTTGGGTGTTGTACACATACCCAGTAGCGCGGCCGATCTATCCTCGTTTGCTAGCGCGCGCCGGACGGCATCGGAGGCCCGCGCCGCTACGCCCAGCCCCGGGCCGTCACCGGCCCCGCGGTCAGGGTGACGACATTGTTGCGGCTCTCGCGCGCCTCGACCGCGGACACCCACACCCGGCCGCCGGTCGCCAGGGCGACGATCCGCTCGGCGGTCTCGAACACCCAGGCCGCCGAACCCTCCATGCCGGTGTTGTCCATGATCCGCAGATCGACGACGCCCCGCTCGGCGAGCAGCTCGAACAGGTCGCGCTGCGGGTCGTCCTGTGCGATCAGAGTGGTGTGGTCGAACTGGTATCGCAGCGCCGACCGCACTTCGGCGACGGCGCCGCCGTCGACCACCAGGCCGGTGCCGGGTTCGGTTTCGGCGCAAGCGAACTCGACCTGGAAGCTCCGCTCGTAGCCGTGCAGGAAGAAACGCTTCCCCCGATTGGCCCACGAACGATGGCAGCACGGGAGCTCGTCGAAGAGCTTGCGCATGTGGAACCGCGCCGCCCTGCCGATCGGTGTGTCGGCGCGATGAATGGTGGCGACGTACACGTCGTCGTCGAAGGCAATGTGACTCATGAGTGCAGCGTCGGGTCGGCGCCTTGACGGATCCTTGAAAGATCCTTGGCGCATCGAGCAGGCGCCGACCAGAGGTGGTCGGCGGCGTTGTCGATTCCGGCCGCTACGCGACTTGCGCGTGAGACCATTCGCTGATCGAGGAGTACCGCAGGAGTCGACATGAAGGCGTTATCCGAGGAAGAACTACTGATCAACCAGCAGGCCGCCAGCGTCGCCGCAACGGTCGTTCCCGAAGCTGTGGTGGCAGCAACACGATTCGAGCAGGTGACGGACGCCATGACGGCCGAGGCGGTCGGTGTCGGCGCGGTCACCCGCTGGGGGATGCGCGTGAGCCGGAAGATGAGTCGGGCGATGCCCGCCATGACGAACGTCGGCGGGATGGCGAAGTACATGGAGATGGCCGGCCTGCCGGACAGCTTCATCCTCGCCGTCACGGCGGCCCGCGTGTACGCGCTCGAGGACAAACGCAACGGGGGCCAGCTCGTCCCGGGCAACGTCCTCAAAGTCTGGGACCGCGGCTTTCGCGCCAGCTTCGGTACTCCGCAGATGCAACGCAGCATGGGGGTGCCCGACGACCGGCAAATGCTGATCCTCTTCCTGCCGATCGAAGGTGGCGGGAACCGCTACCTGTCGGCTGCGGCGCGCAACAATCCGGGCGCAGGGTTCCCGCACAAGTTCATGGTCGCGCGGGACGCTCCGAGCCAGCGCGTGATCGACGAGCTGCGCCCGACCACCCCGACGGTGATCACCGGGGGCAAGATCACGGGCGGCATGGCCGGCGGCGCGCCGTTCGCACCACCGCAACCTTCGGCCGCCCAGCGCCTGCAGGAGCTGGAGGCGCTGCGCGCCTCGGGCGTGATCTCCGACGCCGAATACGCGGCCAAGCGAGAGAAGATCATCGGCGAAATATGAGGCGCCGCGCTTGGCGGCGCCGGCTTACGGTCCCGGATCGCCTTCGATGATCATGGGAGCAACCTGACGATTGACTCCGCCGTTGCTGACCCACGGCTGGGAATTCGGGCTCATGATGCCGAACATGAAGTGGTGACAAGCGTTCATGTCCCAATTCGGCGTCCCCCCGCTGGGCTGCGGCAAGGGCATGTCCGGGCACCAGATATAGCTGCACGCGTGGTAGTTGCAGATCGACTTCGGATAGGTGAAGGCGTGGGCCGTTCCCGTGGCGAGCCCAAGGGCGGCGAGCGCGGTGCCACCCGACAGCAGCGTGCCGGCGGCTAACCGCTTGATCCGGTGAGCGTTGGTGTTCATGCCGCCATTAAACGGCGACGGGCCGCCTACCGATCGCAAAAAGACTAAACCCAGTACGGCACCCGGGCGCGGTACTGCCGCATTCCGAAGGCCGCCAGCAGCCACCCGACGACGGTCAGCACCAGCACCACCACCCAGTGCCGCAGTTCCTGATGGGAGCCCAGCAGCGGGGCGCGGACGATATCGAGGTAGTGCAGCAGCGGGTTGAGTTCGACGATGCTCGCCCAGCGGCCGGCGCCCTGCTGCCGCAGCGTGTCGTCGTTCCAGATGATCGGCGTCATGAAGAACAGCAGCTGCACGATCGAGAACAGCAACGGACCGATGTCGCGGTAACGGGTGGCCAGGATGCCGAAACACAGTGACACCCAGATGGAATTGAGCACGATCAGCGCCAGCGCCGGGATGACCGAGAGGTCGGCCCACGACCACGGCTTGGGAAAGATGATCGCGACGACGACGTAGATGACGATGTTGTGCGCGAACAGTAACGTCTGCCGCCACACCAGCCGGTAGACGTGCACGGACAGCGGCGTGGGCAGCTGCTTGATCAGCCCCTCGTTGGCGACGAACACGTCGGCGCCCTCCAGGATCGAGGCGTTGATCAGGTTCCAGATGATCAGACCGAGCGTCACGTAGGGCAGGTGCACCGCCAGGTCCAGGTGGAACAGCTTCGAGTACAGGCCACCCATCGCGACGGCCGTGGTGCCGGTGGCGATGGTGATCCAGAACGGTCCCAGCACCGAGCGGCGGTAGCGCTGCTTGATGTCCTGCCAGCCCAGGTGCAGCCATAGCTCGTGCCGGCGGAAGCCGTCGACCAGGTCGTTGCGCGCGCGGGTGAAGGTCCGCGATTGCGCGGCGGCGTCAATGAACGTCAACGGGTTCCTCCAGGCTTGCCGAAGCGCTCGCGACGGCCCAAGCGGCGCAACTGAATCCAATCAGAAAGACCCTTGGGGTCGCGACGGGTCACCAGGAAGAACCAGCCGAATCGGACCCACTCCTGGAACAAGAGCTTGCGCAGGCCCGGCTGCGCCATCAGGTAGCCGCGGTTGCGGTAGGTGAAGAACCGCTTGGTGGGGTCGTCGGGATACTGCGTATGCATCCGGCCGCCCAGGATCGGCTTGAACTCGTCGGACCCGCACGGATGCAGATAGACCGCGTCGAGGCAGGTGCCGAACGGCAGGCCGGAGCGAACCAGGCGGCGGTGCATTTCCACCTCGTCGCCGCGAACGAACAGCCGCAGGTCCGGCACGCCGATCGATTCCAGCGTCGACGCCTTGAACAGCGCGCCGTTGAACAACGACGCGATCCCGCGCAGCAGATCCTGCCCATCTTCGGTGCGCAATTCGCTTGCGCGCCTACGCCATACCAGTCCGCGTCGCAGCGGGAACGCCAGCCGCTCCGGGTCGTCCATGTTGCACACCATCGGCGACACCTCGGCCAGCCCATACTTCTCGGCGCAGGCCAGCAGCGTGGCCAGCACGTGCGAGTCCTGCGGTCGCCCGTCGTCGTCGGCGAGCCACACCCAGTCGGCGCCCTGCGCCAGCGCGTGCAGCATGCCCAGCGCGAAACCGCCGGCGCCGCCGAGGTTTCGGCGTGAGCTCAAATAGGTCGTCGAAATCGGTTGGCCGGCAACCAGATCCCGGACCCGGTTATCGCCGGGCCCGTCGTTGTCGACAACGATCAGGTGATCGGGTAACCGGGATTGCGTGCTGAGCACATCCAACGATTTGGCGAGCTCGTCGGGTCGCCGGTGGGTGACCACGACGGCGAAGATCGTCTCGCTCATGGCTGCCCGGCGGTCTCGGCCAGCACCTCGC
Organism: Mycobacterium sp. 1081908.1; assembly: GCF_001673535.1. Lineage (GTDB taxonomy): Bacteria > Actinomycetota > Actinomycetes > Mycobacteriales > Mycobacteriaceae > Mycobacterium. Next base: position 45,312 of record NZ_LZLY01000020.1, read on the forward strand.
GCACGTGCCGCGCCGCGTCCTCGCCCTCGTACGCGCGCACCACGTCCTCGATGCCGCCGGACATGCGGATGACGCCGTGATCGATCCACATCGCCGTCTTGCACAGCCGGGCCAGGAATTCGTTGGAATGGCTTGCGAACACCAGGATTCCGGAGCGCTCCACCAGGCGCTGCAGCCGGGTCTGCGCCTTCTTCAGGAAGTCGGCGTCCACCGCGCCGATGCCCTCGTCGAGCAGCAGGATCTCGGGGTCGATGCTGGTGACCACGCCCATCGCCAGCCGGACCCGCATCCCGGTGGAGTAGGTGCGCAGCGGCATCGACAGGTAGTCGCCCAGCTCGGTGAACTCGGCGATCTCGTCGACCTTGGACAGCATCTGCTTTCGGGTCTGCCCGAGGAACAGGCCGCGGATGATGATGTTCTCGTAGCCCGAGATCTCCGGGTCCATGCCGACCCCGAGGTCGAAGACCGGCGCGACCCGGCCGGTGACCTTCGCCCACCCGCGGGTGGGCTCGTAGATGCCCGAAAGTAGGCGCAGCAGCGTCGATTTCCCGGCCCCGTTGTGGCCGACGAGGCCGACCCGGTCGCCCAACTCGAGCTTCATGGTGATGTCGCGCAACGCCTCGACGACGACGACGTTGGAACTGTTACGACCGATCGTGCCGCCCGCCTTGCCCAGGAACGCCTTCTTCAACGACCGCGACTTGGCGTCGAAGATGGGAAATTCCACCCACGCGTCGCGCGTCTCGATGTGCGGGCCCGGCTCCGGCAGCGTCATGTGCTTACAGGTATTGCCCGGTGCCCGAACCCGGGCCGTGGCCCGACCGGATGCCCGGGGGAAGCGCCCCCTGGCGCATCTGCTCCAGTTGCGCACGCGCGGCCATCTGCTGAGCGAACAGCGCGGTCTGGATACCGTGGAACAGCCCTTCCAACCAGCCGACCAGCTGAGCCTGCGCGATGCGCAACTCGGCGTCCGACGGCGCGGAGTCCTCGCTGAACGGCAGGGTGAGCCGGTCGAGCTCCTCGCGCAGCTCCGGCGCCAGGCCGTCCTCGAGCTCGCGGATGCTGGTGGCGTGGATGTCGCGCAGCCGGTTGCGGCTGGCCTCGTCCAGCGGGGCGGCGCGCACCTCCTCGAGCAGTTGCTTGATCATCGTGCCGATCCGCATCACCTTGGCGGGCTGCTCGACCAGGTCGGTCAGGGAGCGCTCGTCCGAGTCGTCGTCGGCGTCACGCAGCGCCATGATCCGCGGATCGACGCCCCCGATCACCTCGATGCCGTCGGCGTCCGGGCCGTCGTTGCCGTTAGTCAATCCGTTCACCATCCTCTTGTGCGTCTAAGGGTGTGGCGCCGCGGTGTCATCGCGCCACTCGTAGATTCGGGCCCCGCCATTGTCGTAGATCAGCGTCCACGACTTCGACCTATCCAGAGACACTAGTCCTTCGGGTGTGGCAAACCCTCTGACGTTGGGCGTGCTGGTCAGTATGTACCTGATATTGAGCGCCTTAATCGCCTCGGCGACCTTCGGATCGGAATCGCCCTTACGCGCGGAGATCCAGAAGATGTAGCGGTAGTAGCCCGGACCGGTCTGCTGCGGGAAGTCGTAGTGGGTCCAGAGTGGGTGCAGGTCGGCCACCGCGTACATCCACGCGGTGCCGTCGACGTTGGAGTTGCCGATCACGGTGTCGCGGGCACCCGGCTGCTTGGCGAGATAGGCCATCGCCATCAGGTCTCGCTGGTCGATGATCACCGAGTCGTACTTGTCGCCGAACAACACCAGGTGCCGGTAGAGGTATTGCCGGCCGGCGAGCACTACGGCCACCAGCAGAAGGACCGCCGTGGCGGCGGTCCACAAGGGCTCGGGAAGCCGTTTGAATCGGTCGGTCAGCCGCTTGGCCAGGGCGACAGCGCCCACGACGATCGCGAACAGGGCGATGCCCGCCATCGGCGTCGCCAGCATCGTCACCACCGCCGAGAGCCGGCGCGGATCGTTGTAGAAGAACTGGCTGAACTCTTCGATGGCGCGGCCGAGGGGATTGCGAAACGGCGCCCCGGAGTAGATGGTCGCGACGGTCAGCACCACCCAGACGGCGGGCGGCCACCAGATCCGCTTGTACAGCAGGATCGCCATGCCGATGGCCGCCAGCGCGACCAGGCTGTATTGGGTCGGGAAGTCGTTGAGGTGGCGGGTGTGCAGCAGCAACGCGTCGATGATCCCCTGCTTCACGCTCTTGAAGCTGGGGAACGCGTGCCCGGCGATGATGTCGGCCTGCCGCAGCACGCCGATGAACTGCGGCGCCAGGATCGCGGCGGTGGGCACGGCCACGGCCGCCAGCGTCAGCACGTCGGTGAGGCGCCCGCGCACGGGACGCCACAGGGCATCCAGGAGCCACCAGGCCAGCAGGAACAGGATGACGATGAAGCCGCCGGTCAGGTGCACGGACAGGACGCCGACCAGCGCCAGCACGGCCGCCGGGATGCGGTCGCGGTGCCGCAGGGTCGAGGCGATCAGCACGAACGTGGGGATCGCGACGCCGTAGGCGGCCAGGTTGGGCATCGCCGCGACGCCGAACTCGACGTAGGGCACCGACGTGAACGACGCCGACAGCGCGGCGGCGGTGGCGGACACGCTCGCCGCGCGCCACTGGCTGCTGATGGGGCGCAGCAGGAACCAGGTGAGGGTGGCCGCGCTCGAGGGGAACAGCCAGACCGACGCGGCCAGCGAGTTCAGCGTGTAGCCGGTAGTGGGCGCCGCGCCGGTGAGCTGGCAGTAGACCGCCGTCAACGCGTGGAACACCGAGGGGTAGTACAGCGGTTGGTGGGTCTCGACGTTGCGGAGCTCGCCCATGTGCGTCGAGGACGCCTGGCCGGTGTCGAGCATGAAGCGCACCTCGTTCGCGTGCCAGACCGCGTCCCAGGTGCTCGGGATGGACTGCCAGTGCGTGAGGCCGCGATAGCCCGCCCACATGATCAGCGCCGCGCCCAGCAACACACCGGCGGCCACCGTCACCGCGGGCCATCGACTGACCCCGCGAGCTTCCGCCTCGGTGTCGCGGTACCGGGCGAGCGCCAGCTGCAAGCCCGTCGCCACCACGCACACCACCGCCAACGCGGCGAGCGCGGTCCATCCGTTCCACGGGATCCCGAGCGCGCCGAGGGGGATAATCGCCAGCGCCACAACGCCGTACGTCAGCGCTGGCCCAACCGCGATGGCCACCGGCCACGTCAGCTGGGTGATGCGCGCGACGATCACACCCGGCGCGATCAGCAAGAACAGTGCGATCAGCGTTCCGGTCCAAAGGCCCACTGGACTAGTATGGCTGCCCGGGTGACTCGGCTCGCCAAGCCACCATCCGGCTTGGATTGCCGAGGGGGCACCCGCTACCGTCACAATTTTCGCTGAATTGCGGAAGCTTTAAGGTGGCTGTCATGGCTTACGACGTCGCCCGGGTGCGCGGACTGCATCCGTCGCTGGGTGACGGGTGGGTGCACTTCGACGCGCCGGTCGGCATGCTCATCCCGGATTCCGTCGCGACCACCGTGTCGACGGCGTTTCGCCGGTCCGGCGCCACCACCGTCGGGGCGCACCCGTCGGCGCGGCGCAGCGCCGCCGTGCTGGAGGCCGCGCGGGCGGCCGTCGCCGACCTGTTCAACGCCGACCCGGCGGGCGTCGTGCTGGGCGCCGACCGCGCCATCCTGTTGTCGTCGCTGGCCGAGGCGTCGTCGTCAAGGGCCGGCCTGGGCTACGAGGTGATCGTCAGCCGGCTCGACGATGAGGCCAACATCGCCCCGTGGCTGCGCGCCGCGCATCGCTACGGCGCCAAGGTGAAATGGGCCGAGATCGACATCGAGACCGGTGAGCTGCCGACGTGGCAGTGGGAGAGCCTGATCGGGAAGTCGACGCGCCTGGTCGCCGTCGCGTCGGCGTCGGCGACGCTGGGCACGGTCACCGATCTGCGCGCGATGACCAAGCTGGTGCACGAGGTGGGCGGGCTGGTGGTGGTCGACCATTCCGCGGCGGCGCCGTTCCGGCTGCTCGACGTCAAGGAGACCGACGCCGACATCGTCGCGGTGAACGCCCTGGCGTGGGGCGGTCCCCCGATCGGCGCGATGGTCTTTCGTGATCCGGCGCTGATCAACTCGTTCAGCGCGGTGTCGTCCGATCCACAGGCCGTCGGCCCGGCGCGTCTCGAGGTCGGCGCTCATCAGTTCGGCCTGCTGGCCGGGTTGGTCGCCAGCATCGAGTACCTCGCGTCGCTCGACGAGTCGGCCCGCGGCAGCCGGCGCGAACGCCTGTCGGTCTCGACGCAGTCGGCCACTGCGTATCTGAACCGGGTCTTCGACTACCTGATGGTGTCGTTGCGGTCGCTGCCCCTGGTGATGGTGATCGGCCGCCCGGAGGCGCGGATTCCGGTGGTCAGCTTCGCGCTGCAGGACGTGCCCGCGGAACGCGTGGTGCAGCGCCTGGCGGACAACGGCATCCTGGCCATCTCGAACGAAAGCTCGCGCGCGCTGGACGTGCTGGGCGTCAACGACGTCGGCGGCGCCGTCACGGTCGGCCTGGCGCATTACTCGACGACGGCCGAGGTCGACCAGCTGGTGCGCGCCCTGGCGTCGCTGGGCTGAATCGCTTTTCGTGTGCGCTCAGGGCTTTTGCGTGTGCACTGTGGGCGGCCCTCGTCGGCGTGTCGCCGCCGTGAGCGCACACGCAACGCCCTGGATTCACACGCAATGCCCTGACTAGACCGTCAGCACGATCTTCCCGGTCACTTCGCCCGCGACCAACTTCTTGTGCGCCTCACCGGCCTGCCGGATGGGCACGCGCGCGCCGATGATCGGCCGGACCTTGCCCTCGGCGATCATCGGCCACACCGACGCCGCCACGGCCTGCACGATCTCGGTCTTGCTGTTCGGCCCGGTCACCGGCCGGGCCCGCAGCGTGGTGCCGATCACCCGCGCCCGCTTCATCAGCAGCTTGGCGATGTTGAGCTCGCCCTTGATCCCGCCCTGCATGCCGATGATGACCAGCTGCCCGTCGGTGGCCAGGGCGTCGATGTTGCGATCCAGGTACGCGGCGCCCATGATGTCGAAAATCACGTCAGCCCCGCCGTTTTCCTGCAGGCGCTCGACGAAGTCCTCGTCGCGGTAGTTGATGGTGATCTCCGCGCCCAGCTCGCGGCAGAACTCCAGCTTCTCCGCCGACCCGGCGGTGACGGCCACCCGGGCGCCCAGCGCCCGCGCGACCTGGATCGCGTGGGTGCCGATGCCGCTGGCCCCGCCGTGCATCAGCAGCAGCTGGCCTTTACCCAAGTGCGCGACCATCACCAGGTTCGACCACACCGTGCACGCCACCTCCGGCAGGCCGGCGGCGTCGACCAGGTCCACCCCGTCGGGGACGGGCATCACCTGGCCGGCGGGCACGGCGACGTATTCGGCGTAGCCGCCGCCGGCCAGCAGCGCGCAAACCTCTTGTCCGGCAGGCCAATCCGTGACGCCCTCGCCCGCATCGGCGACGACGCCGGACACCTCCATGCCGATGGTTTCGCTGGCCCCCGGCGGCGGCGGGTACTTGCCGGCGGCCTGCAGCACGTCGGCGCGGTTGACGCCGGCCGCGGTGACCTTGATCAGCACCTCGCCGGGCCCGGCGGTGACGTCGGGCACCTCTTGCCAGGACAGTTGATCGGGGGATTCGGCGACAATCGCGCGCATGGCGGCGACGTTACTAGTCCCGGTTACCCTTAGCAGCGGTGGCGTGGCAGAGCGGCCTAATGCACTCGCCTTGAAAGCGAGAGACGGCTAAAACCGTCCGGGGGTTCAAATCCCTCCGCCACCGCCGTGTGATGTCGCGAGACATCGAGGACAGATGTCTCGCGACATAGTGAACACCTTCAGTTGTTGGCTGGGGGTGTTTTCT
>NZ_LZLY01000021.1 GCF_001673535.1 Mycobacterium sp. 1081908.1
TGCCGCCCGGCAGTCCCGCCCCGCCGGACCCGCCGGCGCCGCCATTGCCGATCAGGATCCCGCCGGCGCCGCCGGGCTGATCGGCGTCGGCGGTGCCGGCGGCGCGGGCGGCAGCTCCCCCACCGGCAACGGCGGAGCGGGCGGGGCCGGCGGCGCCGGCGGCCTGCTGTTCGGTTCAGGGGGCCCCGGTGGAGTCGGCGGGTTCGCGCTGGCCACCGGCAATGGCGGCGCGGGCGGGGCCGGCGGGGCCGGCGGCCTGTTCGGCGCAGGCGGCCTCGGAGGCGCCGGCGGGGGTGGCCAGCTCGGCGGGGCCGGCGGGGCAGGCGGTCGCAGCGGATGGTTGGACCCCTTCGCACCGGGTGGCGCGGGCGGCACCGGCGGGGCGGGGAACGGCAGCGGCTTCCACGGCGGGACCGGCGGCACCGGCGGCGCCGGCGGCCTCTTCACCCCCGGCGGGGCCGGCGGCGCCGGCGGGCTCGGCAACAACAACGCCAACGGCGGGACCGGCGGGACCGGCGGCGCCGGCGGCCTCTTCTCCGGAGTCGGCGGCAGCGGCGGCGCCGGCGGGTTCGGCGCGGACATCGGCACCAACGGTGGGTCCGGCGGCGCGGGCGGCGCCGGCGGGCTGTTCGGTGCGGGCGGCTCCGGCGGCGCCGGCGCCGACAGCATCAAGGGACTTGCCGGCACCGGTGGGGCGGGCGGCGCCGCCGGGTGGTTCGGCTTCGGTGGCTCCGGCGGCACCGGGGGGAACGCGTTCGATACCGGCTCAGTCGGCGGCGCAGGGGGTGCCGGCGGTCGGGGCGGCCTGCTCGGCGGCTCCGGCGGCGCCGGCGGCGGTGGTGGCGGCGGGGAGACCGCCGGAATCGGCGGGGCCGGCGGCAATGCGGGGTTGCTTGACGGCGACGGCGGCACCGGCGGCATCGGCGGATTCTCTTTCGCCAATAACGGCGGCGCCGGCGGAGCCGGCGGTACCGCAGGCCTGATCGGGAGCGGCGGCGCGGGCGGGGCCGGCGGGACGGCATTCTCCGGGGTGACCAGCGGCGGTAACGGTGGGGCCGGCGGTGGGGCCCAGCTGATCGGCAATGGCGGCAACGGCGGCAACGCCGGGCAGGGCCCCCTTCCCGGCACCCCCGGCAGCGGCGGAGCCGGCGGCCTGCTCGGGCTGCCCGGGTTGAACGGCACGGCGCCCTAGCCTTTGGCGGCGCCGGTCAGTACAGCGCGTTCGCGAGGTTGCGCCGGCCGGCGACGACCTCGGGGTCGGCGGGATCGAAGAGTTCGAACAGCTCGATCAGGCGGGTGCGCACCCGGGTGCGATCGTCGCCAGATGTGCTGCGAACCAAGGCAGTCAGGCGACCGAACGCCGCGGCAACATCCTGGTTGAGGATTTCCACGTCGGCGGCGGCCAACGCGGCCTCGATGTCACCCGGCGCCGCGTCGGCGACCGTGACGGCGTCGGGCCGTTGTGTCGTTGCGCGCGTGAGGAAGTCGATCTGGCGGATCGCCCCCTTCGCTTCGGCACTGGCCGGATTGGCGTCCAGGATCGCCTGATACGAGTCCTTGGCGCCGGCGAAGTCGCCGTCCTCGAGCTGCTGGCGAGCCTGGGCCAACTCCGGGTCCACTTCCGCTTGCTCGGAACCGCTTGCGCCCCTTAGCTTCCCGTCCGTCGCCGACAGCAGCGAGTCCACCCAGCGCCGCAACTGGTCGGGCGGCTGCACCCCCTGGAAGCTGGACAGCGGCTGTCCGGCGGCCAGAGCGACCACGGTCGGGACCGCGTCCACGCCGAATATTTGCGCCACCCTGGGGGCCACGTCGACGTTGACCGTCGCCAGCGACCACTTGCCGTCGTCCTCGGCCGCCAGGCCCGCCAGCGTCTCGACGAGCTGGACGCACGCATCGCTGCGCGGCGACCACAGCGCGACGACCACCGGGACTTCGTCGGACCGGAGCAGCACCTCGGATTCGAAATTGGCCTCGGTGACCTCGGTTGCCCCCGCGATCGCCGGCGCCGCCGGACCGCCCGCGCCGGGCGAAGAAGCGCTCTGCTGGGCTCGCTGCTTGAGACCGGATAGATCGACCGCACCGGCCAATGCGGGCCCGATACTGGGTCGCGGACGCGTCACGTCGTCAAGTTTGTCATGCGCGCGGATGGCCCGAATAGGCGCCTCCGCTGCACCGATGACGGCTTATGACCTAAATCACAAACTTTCCCGAAGCGCCGATGCCAGCAACGTTGAGCGGAGCGCTTAACCGGCCCGCAGGATCAGCGCGTCACCCTGCCCGCCGGCCCCACACAGGGCCGCAACGCCGTAGCCGGAGCCGCGGCGGGCCAGCTCCAGAGCGACATGCAGCGTGATCCTGGCGCCCGACATGCCGATCGGGTGCCCGACCGCGATCGCGCCGCCGTTGACGTTGACGATCTCGGGATCGACGCCCAGCTCACGGGTGGAGGCCAGCGCCACCGCCGCGAACGCCTCGTTGATCTCGACGACGTCGAGTTGGTCCACCGAAATGCCCTCGCGGCCCAGCGCTTTCTTGATCGCGTTGGCGGGCTGAGACTGCAGCGTCGAGTCCGGGCCGGCCACGACGCCGTGCGCGCCGATCTCGACCAGCCAGGAAAGCCCCAGCTCCTGCGCTTTCGCCTTGTTCATCACCACGACCGCGGCCGCGCCGTCGGAAATCTGCGACGCCGAACCGGCCGTGATGGTGCCGTCTTTGCGGAACGCCGGCTTGAGGCCGGCCAGGGACTCGGCGGTGGTGTTCGCGCGGATCCCCTCGTCCTCGGCGAACTGCAGCGGATCACCCTTGCGCTGCGGGATATTGACCGGCACGACTTCGTCGGTGAAGACGCCGTCCTTCCACGCCGCGGCCGCCTTTTGGTGCGAGCGCGCGGCGTACTCGTCCTGCTCGGTACGGGTGAACTTGTCGAGGTCGTTGCGCTGCTCGGTGAGCGCGCCCATCGGCTGGTCGGTGAACACGTCGTGCAGGCCGTCGTAGGCCATGTGGTCGCGCACCGTGACGTCGCCGTACTTGTAGCCGGCCCGGCTGTCCATCAGCAAATGCGGCGCCTTCGTCATCGACTCCTGGCCGCCGGCCACCACGACGTCGAACTCGCCGGCGCGGATGAGCTGGTCGGCCAGCGCGATGGAGTCGATGCCGGACAGGCACATCTTGTTGATGGTCAGCGCCGGCACGTCCCAGCCGATGCCCGCCGCGACGGCCGACTGGCGCGCCGGCATCTGGCCGGCCCCGGCCGTCAACACCTGGCCCATGATCACGTACTCGACCGCGCTCGCCGGGAGCTTGGCCTTCTCCAGGGCGGCGGCGATCGCGATGGCGCCCAGATCGCTGGCCGAGAAATCCTTCAGCGAACCCATCAACTTGCCGATGGGCGTCCGCGCCCCAGCAACTATCACCGACGTCGTCATGAGTACCTCCTGGGCGTGCACCGACGGCCGTTTCCGCTACCTGGAGAAGCGGAATCTTTGCCGCCACGTTACCGTGGTGAGATGACGACCGATCAAGTTGACGCCCGCCACCTCCTGGCAACGTCCTTGGTGACTGGCCTGGATCATGTCGGCATTGCGGTCGCCGACCTAGACGCCGCAATCACCTGGTACCACGACCACCTCGGCATGATCCTGGTGCACGAGGAAGTCAACGACGACCAGGGCATCCGCGAGGCGATGCTGGCCGTCCCCGGCACCAGCGCGCAGCTTCAGCTGATGGCCCCGCTCGACGACTCGTCGACGATCGCGAAGTTCATGGAGAAGCGCGGACCGGGCATCCAACAGATGGCCGTTCGGGTCAGCGATCTGGACACCATCTGCGAGCAGCTGCGCGAGCAGGGCGTGCGACTCGTCTACGAGGCGGCCCGGCGCGGCACAGCAAACTCGCGGATCAACTTCATCCACCCCAAGGACGCCGGCGGCGTCCTGATCGAGTTGGTGGAGCCGGCTTCCTAACGCCCGCTTCCCAAAGCCCGGCTTGCGCCGAGCGTGCGGCCAGCCGCACGTTCGGTGCTCAGGGTGCGGCCAGCCGCACGCTCGTGACTTCAGGCCGGTGTTTCACGACCACTTTCGCGTCGGGCCGCGCGTCGCGCGGTTGGTCCAGCACGGCGTGTGCCAGTGCCGCCGATCCTCGACTCCGCCGTGCGGTGAATCGGTCGGCCATACCACCAGATGCGCAGTGCCCGAGCGGATTTCGTGGTCACAGCCGGGGCAGCGGTAGGTCTTGAGCGCACGAGCCGCCGCGATCGGCCGCACCTCGTAGTCGTGGCCGTCGGGCCCCGTTTCGATCCGGCGCAGCATTGCCGACCGCTCTACCGGCTGTCGTCGTGGCGGTTTGCGGCGCGGACACATCAGAACAGCCGGTATTCGTCGCTGTCCATGCCGCGCATCTTGTCGTAGTCCAGTGTGATACAACGGATTCCGCGATCCATCGCGAGAGTTCGCGCTTGCGGCTTGATCTGTTGGGCGGCGAAGACGCCTTTGACCGGCGCCAGGACGCTGTCGCGGTTGAGCAGCTCGAGATAGCGGGTGAGCTGTTCCACGCCGTCGATCTCGCCGCGCCGCTTGATTTCCACCGCGACCGAGCCGCCGCGTTCGTCGCGACACAGCAGATCGACGGGGCCGATCGCGGTCATGTACTCGCGGCGGACCAACGTGTATCCCTCGCCCAGCAGTTGCACATGCTCGGCCAGCAATGCCTGAAGGTGAGCCTCGACGCCGTCCTTGACCAATCCGGGGTCGACGCCCAGGTCGTGGCTCGAGTCGTGCTCGATCTCCTCCACCGTGATGCGCAGCTGCTCGCCGGCCTTGTTCTCGACCACCCACACCGGCACCTCGCCGGGCTCCTCGGTCAGCCAGCACGGCGGGCTCATCCAGTTCAACGGCTTGTAGGCGCGGTCGTCGGCGTGCACGCTCACCGATCCGTCGGCCTTGAACAGCAACAACCTTCGCGCCGACGGCAGGTGTGCGGTGAGCCGGCCGACGTAGTCCACGGTGCATTGGGCGATGACAAGACGCACCCGACTCACCTTAGAGCGTGGGCGACAAATTAGGCTGGCGCCACGATGTCGGCCAAAATGAGCGTGGCCCAACGTATCGGCCGGGTGCTCGAGAGGATCACCCGCCAGAGCGGCCGCCTGCCGGATACGCCCGCGTATGGCTCCCTCATCCTCGGGCGGGTGGCGGAAAGCCAACGACGGCGCCGCATCCGCATCCAGGTCATCATGACGGTGCTGGTCCTGGGCGCGAACCTGATCGGCATCGCCGTCGCGCTGCTGTTGGTGATCGTGGCCATTCCCCAGCCGAGCATCTTCCACGACGCGCCCGCCTGGCTCACGTTCGGCGTCTCCCCGGCCTACATCGCCGCGGCCCTGGCGGTGGGCACGTACTGGATCACCCGCCGCACCGTGCTCGCGTTGCGGTGGGCGATCGAGGAGCGCGGGCCGACCGCCGAGGACGAGCGCAACACCTTCCTCGCGCCGTGGCGACTCGCCATGTACGACCTCATCCTGTGGGGCATCGGGACGGTGGTGTACACGACGCTCTACGGCTTGGCCAACACGTTGTTCATCCCGCGCTTCCTCCTCGTCGTCAGCTTCTGCGGCCTCCTGGTGGCCACCGCCAGTTATCTGCTCGCCGAGTTCGCGCTGCGCCCGATTGCCGCCCAGGCGCTGGAGGCGGGACCGCCGCCGCGGCGCTTGTCGGCGGGCATCATGGGCCGAACGATGGTGGTGTGGTTCCTGGGTTCCGGCGTGCCCGTCATCGGTATCGGCCTGCTGGCGATGTTCCAGATCCTGCTGGGCAACCTGACCGAGACCGAGTTCGCGGTCGGCGTGCTGATCTCTTCGGTCGCCACGCTGATCTTCGGATGCCTGTTGATGTGGATCCTGGCCTGGCTGACCGCGACCCCGGTGCGGGTGGTGCGGGCCGCGCTGCGGCGGGTCGAGCAGGGCAACCTGCGCGGGAACCTGGTGGTCTTCGACGGGACCGAGCTCGGCGAGCTGCAGCGTGGGTTCAACGCGATGGTCGACGGCCTGCGCGAACGCGAACGCGTGCGCGACCTTTTCGGCCGGCACGTCGGCCGCGAGGTCGCCCTGGCCGCCGAACGCGAGCGACCGAAGTTGGGCGGCGAAGAACGTCACGTCGCCGTCGTATTCATCGACATCGTCGGCTCGACGCAACTGGTGACCACTCAACCGCCGACCGAAGTGGTCGAAGTGCTCAACCGGTTTTTCGCGATCGTCGTCGAGGAAGTGGACCGCCATTGCGGCTTGGTCAACAAGTTCGAAGGCGATGCGTCGCTGGCCATTTTCGGTGCTCCGAATCATCTGGACTCACCCGAGGACGAGGCCCTGGCCGCCGCGCGCTGCATCGCCGAGCGGCTCACCGGGGAGATGTGTGAGCTCGACGCCGGCATCGGCGTGGCGGCCGGCCAGGTCGTCGCCGGCAACGTGGGCGCCAAGGAACGGTTCGAATACACGGTCATCGGCGAACCGGTCAACGAGGCGGCTCGACTGTGCGAGCTGGCCAAGTCGCATCCGGGCAGATTGCTTGCGACGGCCGGCGCGATCGAGTGCGCGGGCGAAGACGAAAGTGCCCGTTGGTCTTTGGGAGAGACAGTGACCCTCCGAGGGTACGAGCGTCCGACGCGGCTCGCCGCCCCGGTGGAAGCCGCCCGGTCCGATCGCTAATCCGCGCTGACAACGCGTGTGGTCAACAGCGATGAGCTTCGTCGATAGAAATCCTTTATAGGACAATAGAAATCGTGCCTTGACCCACGCGTTGCACCCCACCGATAGTGGTGAAGCTCCGGCCCACGCGAGAAGGGTGCATCTTGACAACCGTTGCGTTGCTTGATCGTTCGAGAATCGTTGCCGGGCCCGGATGGAGCCGCTGGCTGGTTCCGCCCGCCGCGCTGTCCATCCACCTGGCCATCGGATCGGCCTACGCCTGGAGCGTCTTCAAGATCCCGCTGGAGAAATCGCTGCACGTCTCCGGAACCGCCAGCGCGATGCCGTTCACGGTCGCCATTGTGATGCTGGGCCTTTCGGCCGCGGCGTTCGGCACCCGCGTCGACCACTACGGACCGCGCTGGGCCATGGCCGTTGCCACCGTGTGCTTCTGCAGCGGGTTGCTGATCGCCGGATGCGGAGTTTCGGTTCACCAATACTGGCTCGTCGTGGTGGGGTACGGGGTCGTCGGAGGGGTCGGCCTCGGTATCGGCTACATCTCGCCGGTGTCGACGCTCATCAAGTGGTTCCCCGACCGCCCCGGCATGGCGACCGGCCTGGCGATCATGGGGTTCGGCGGCGGGGCGCTGATCGCGTCCCCATGGACGAACAGCCTGCTCGACGCCTTCGGCCGCAACAGCATCCCCGGCGTCGCCAGGACCTTCCTGGTGATGGGCTGCACCTACGCGGTGTTCATGTCGATGGGGTGCCTGCTGATCCGGGTGCCGGCGCCGGGATGGACGCCGGCGGGCTGGAAACCCAAGCCGCAGAAGGCGGGATCGCTGATCACGACGGCCGGCGTGTCGGCGGCCAATGCGATCAAGACGCCCCAGTTCTGGCTGTTGTGGGTGGTGCTCTGCTTCAACGTGACCGCCGGCATCGGCATCCTGGAGAAGGCCTCTCCGATCTACCAGGACTTCTTCCCGAGGGCGCCCCGCGCGGCGGCGCTGGCATCCGCGGCCGCCGGATTCGTCGCGCTCCTGTCGCTGGCCAACATGCTCGGCCGGATCGGATGGTCGTCGTTGTCGGATGCACTGGGACGCAAGAACATGTACCGGCTCTACCTCGGCGGGGGCGCGCTGCTTTATCTCACGCTGGCGCTGACGACCAATTCCAACAAGGTCACCTTCCTGCTGTGCACCGTGCTCATCCTGTCGTTCTACGGTGCGGGGTTCTCGACCGTTCCGGCATACCTGCGTGACTTGTTCGGCACCTACGAGGTCGGCGCCATCCACGGCAGGCTGCTGACGGCGTGGTCGATCGCGGGGGTGCTGGGTCCGCTCATCGTCAACGCCATCGCCGACTCGCAGAAGGCGGCCGGGAAGCACGGCCCGGATCTTTATCTCGCCTCGTTCGAGGTGATGATCGCCCTGCTGGTCGTCGGGATGGTCTGCAACGAGCTGATCCGGCCCGTGGCCGCCAAGCATCACCAGCCCGACGGTGCCGCAGCGGCGTCCGAGGCACTCCCCCACCGGCAACCGGAGAGGCAACCATGACGAAATCGAGCATCGCGCTGGCCTGGCTCTGGGTAGCCGTTCCATTCGGTTATGGTGTGTGGCAACTCTTTTCGAAGATCAGCCAGTTGTTCGGCGCCTGACCCGAAACCCGTTTCGCGCACCAAGAGCACCGTCAGCGCCACGCCGACGAGCACGAGGGCGCCGACGAACCAGACCGTGGCCGGCCAGCCGCCGGCGCCGTAGACCAGCCCGCCGCATGCGCCGGCGACCGATCCGCCCAGGTAGTAGCTGAACAGGTAGAGCGCCGACGCCTCGGCGCGATCCCGCCGCGCCGCCGCACCCACCCAGCCGCTGGCCACGGTGTGCGCGGCGAAGAATCCGCCGGTGAATACGCCAAGCCCGACAACGATCGCGACCACCGAGTGCGGGACGGTCAGCATCAGGCCCGTCACGGTGATCGGCAACGCGCCGCCGAGCACCAGCGCGCGTCCCCTGCGGTCGGCCAGCCGCCCGGCCACCACCGACGTCCCGGTACCGACCAGGTACAGCACGAACAGCAGGCCAACCAGTGACGGCGCCAATCCGAACGGCGGGGCGGCCAACCGGAACCCCAGGTAGTTGTACACCGTGACGAAGCCGCCCATCAGCGCGAAGCCCAGCGCGAAAAGCTTCAGCAACACGGGGTTTCGCAGGTGTGCGGCGAGGTTGCGCGCACTGGCGCGCACGGTTGCGGCCTTCGGGGTGAAGAACTGCGACCGGGGCACCAGGACCGCGAAGACCACCGTGCCGGCCAGCGTCATCAGCGAGCACACCAACAGCGCCACCCGCCAATTGCTCACGTCGACGACCAGAGCCGGGACGACCCGCCCGGTCAGGCCACCGACCGTGGTTCCGGCGATGTAGCGTCCCATCGCCGAACCGAGCGACGAGGCGTGCACCTCCTCGGCAAGGAACGCCATCGCAACCGCGGGTATCCCGGCGAGGGCGACGCCCTGCAGCGCCCGGCCGACGAGCAGAACGCCGAGCGAGGGGCTGAGGGGCAACAACAACCCGATCACGCTGGAGGCGACCCCCGACGTCAGCATCACGGTGATGCGCCCGTAGCGCTCGGACAGCACGCTCGCCGGGATGGTCGACAGCGCCAGCAGTCCCGTGGTCAGCGCGACCGTCAGCGCGGCGGTGGCCGGCGTGATCCGGTAATAGGCCGAGAAGGCCGGCAGCAGGGCCTGGGTGCAGTACATCGCCGCGAAACTGGCCAGGCCGGCGCCGTACAGCGCCGCCGTCACGCGGCGGTATCCGCGGCTTCCGGCTCGGTGGGCGATCGGCATAGCAACGATGTTTCGCCCCGCGGCATGGGAACGGAAATGAATTATTGGCGAGGGTACGATGCAATATAGGTATAAGTAAAGGTGGCGGCGATGCAGGACGGCGACTACGAGTGGTTCGTCACACTGGCGGAGCTGCAACATGTCACGGCCGCGGCCGAGCAACTGCACATCGCGCAGCCGACGCTCACCCGGATGCTGGCGCGCCTCGAACGCCGACTCGGGGTCGCGCTGTTCGATCGCCGCGGCAAGCGGCTCGCGCTCAACACCTGCGGCCGCGTTTTTTACGAGCACGCGCGCCGGGCGCAGTCGGAGCTCGATTCGGCCCGACGGGCGATCGAGGACCTGACGAATCCGGCGGTCAGCGAGATCCGGCTGGGGTTTTTGAGTTCATTCGGGTCGACGGTGGTGCCGCGCCTGATCGCGGCGTTCGCGGAGGCGTCGCCGCGAGTGGCGTTCACCCTCGAGGAGGGCGCGGCCGAATCGATCGGTGAGCTGGTGCAATCCGGGTCCGTCGACGTCGCGGTGGTTTCGCCGCGGCCGCGGGAGCCAACTTTCGCCTGGCGCAGCCTGTTTCGTCAGCGGCTCGGCGTCGCCGTCCCCCACGGGCACCGACTCACGGCCGCCGCGGTGGTGGGCATGACCGACCTCGCCGACGAACCATTCGTGGCCATGCACCCCGGGTTCGGCATGCGCCGGCTGCTCGACGAGCTGTGTGCCGCAGCGCAATTCCAGCCGCGAATCGTCCTGGAATCGGCCAACCTGACCACCACCGCCGGGCTGGTCGCCGCCGGACTGGGCATCAGCCTGATGCCCATCGACGGCAGCGAGCACGCGCCCGGGGTCAACGTGCTGCCGTTGGCCGACGCCGACGCCTACCGCGACGTCGGGATGATCTGGAATTCCGCGCGGCCATTGCCCCGCCCGGCCCGCGACTTCATCGCGTCCGCCGCGGGCGTCCATCGCGAGGCCGCGACGTAGGTTCTCTGTCGCTCTGCGCTGCTGGGTATTTCGCCAGACCGCTGACGATGAGCTCGATTCCGAGCGCAAACTCCTCCTCGATCGGCACAGGCAGGTGGTCGGCCACCGCGCTGGTGGTGGGCCCCGTATCGCGGCTCTTGACCCGTGACCGCAATAACGGATACGATGTATCCATAAAGTTATCGGGGCCCACCCGATTCACCTTCAAGCCAGACCGGAAGACGCCTCACCATGCTGCTACCACTCGCCACGGAGCCCTTCACCATTCCCACCGATCGCGATCTGCTCCCATCCGAGCGCCGCGAGTTCGTCCTGACCCATCGCACCTGCGTCTTCGGCTACCGCCGGAAGAATGACGGGCCCGGCATGTCGGTCGTCTACTACGTCCCCACCGACGGGGACGAACTGCTGGTGTCGACGATGGCCGGGCGCGGCAAGTCCCGCGTCATCGCGCGCGATGGCAAGGTCGGGCTCTGCGTCCTCGACGAACGTTGGCCCTTCGCCTATTTGCAGGTGTATGCCGACGCGGTCATCGACGACGACCCCGACCTGGTGTGCGACGTCATGATGGAAGTTGGTGCCAGAATGTCGGGCCAGCCGCTCCCGCCAGAAGCCCGGCCGGTCGTCGACGCCATGCGTCGCGAAGAAAACCGGGTTGTCGTTCGGTGCCGCCCCTACGCGACATTCGGTCAGCCGCCGCGACACCTCTACCGCAACGACCAGGAAGAGCGCATCACCCATTGGCTTTCCGGCACCGTCCCGTGGGACGCACAAGACCCGGCCTGAGTCAGCCATGAGCCGCACCGTGCTGCGCGGAGCGCAGGTGATCACCATGTCGCGAGCGCGCCCCGACGCGGAGCGCATCGACATCGTTGTCGAGGGCGATCAGATCACCGAACTCGGCGAACGCATTGACGATTCGGACGCCGAAACGGTCGACCTTCCCGGTCGCGTCATCATGCCCGGGCTTGTCAACGCGCATCTACACACGTGGCAGAGTGCGCTGCGCTTGGCGGGGGCCGACTGGACACTGCTGGACTATCTGGGGCACATGCACGGTGGCGTCGCGGACCGCTACACACCCGATGACGTCTACATCGGCAACCTCGCCGGTGCCCTCAATCAAATCGATTGCGGCACAACGGCGCTGGGAGACTGGTGCCACAACAATCCGACACCCGAGCACACCGACGCGGCCCTCGAAGGGCTGGAACGGTCCGGGATACGCGCCGTGTTTCTGCACGGAGCGCCGAAGCGAGCCCCCGACGTAGCCCATCCGCTGGCCGAGGTGGACCGGCTGCTCGACCGGCCCGCATCGGCGCTCGGGTCGCTCACCGTCGGGATGGCGATCGCCGGGCCGCAATACTCGACACCGGATGTGGCCGTGGCCGATTTGCGTGCCGCCGCCGAACGCGATCTCGTCGCCTCGATGCATCAAAGTGGCGGCCAACCCGGGGCTGGATGGGAAGCGGTCTGCGCCGCTGGGCTGTTCGGGCCGCGCACCAACATCGTCCACGGCGCCGGTCTCACGGACGACTGGTTCGGCCGCCTGATCGCTGCCGGCGTCAGCTTCACCGTTACACCGGAAAGCGAGCTCGGGCACGGCCATGGCGTCCCCATCACCGGACACCTGTTGAGACATGGCGCGGCGCCGTCGTTGGGCACGGACACCGACACGGCGGTTTCCGGGGAGATTCTGGGCGCCGCGCGCATCGCGCTGGCCCATCAGCGCGGCCTCGACCACGAGCGCCACCGGCAGGCGACCGGCGCGTCAGCCCCATCGCCGTCGGTGACCAGCAAGCAGGCGTTGTCGTGGGCGACCGTCGAGGGCGCGCGCGCCCTGGGGCTGGACGACCGGATTGGCAGAATCGAGCCGGGCATGCAAGCCGACCTGGTCGTCATTGACGCGCGGCCGCTCAACCTCTGGCCGGCTCGTGATCCGATCGCCGCCGCCCTCCACGCTGGCATCGGCAACATCGAAGCCGTGATGATTGCGGGCCGTTGGCGCAAACGGGACCATTCGCTGATCGAGGCAGACCTCGAGGGCGTGAGGGGCGACCTCCTGGAATCCAGGGAACGGCTGAGCCGCGCGCAATAAACCGACCCACCACCATGTCGCTTTTCCGCCAGTTTTGTCGGTGGGTGGGTGTAACTGTGGAGGCGTGCACGAGGATTTCGAACGCTGCTACCGGGCCGTCCAGTCCAAGGACGCCCGGTTCGACGGCTGGTTCGTCACCGCGGTCTTGACGACGCGAATCTATTGCCGTCCCAGTTGCCCCGTGCGGCCGCCGTTCGCCCGCAACGTACGGTTCTATCCGACCGCGGCGGCCGCCCAGCGAGCGGGGTTCCGGGCGTGCAAGCGATGCCGCCCCGATGCGTCTCCCGGGTCGCCCGAATGGAACGTGCGCGGGGACGTCGTCGCGCGCACCATGCGGCTGATCGCCGACGGGACGGTGGACCGGGAGGGTGTGGGCGGACTAGCGGGTCGCCTCGGCTACACCACCCGCCAGCTGGAGCGCCTCCTGCGGGCCGAGGTGGGCGCCGGGCCGCTGGCCCTGGCCCGCGCGCAACGCGCCCAAACCGCTCGGGTGCTCATCGAGACCACCGGCCTGCCGTTCGGCGACGTCGCCTTCGCCGCCGGATTCTCCAGCATCCGGCAGTTCAACGACACAGTGCGGTTGGTGTTCGACGGCACGCCGACGGCGCTGCGCAAACGCGCGACGATGCGGTCGACGTCGGACGCCAATTCGCCTGGGGCGCTGTGCCTTCGACTACCGGTGCGCACGCCGTTCGCCTACGAGGGGGTCTTCGGCCACCTCGCGGCCGGCATCGTGCCCGGCTGCGAGGAGGTCCGCGACGGCGCCTACCGGCGCAGCCTTCGGCTGCCGCGGGGCAGCGCCGTCGTGACGCTGGCGCCGGCCGTCGATCACGTGCGCTGCCAACTGGCGCTCGACGACTTCCGCGACCTCACGACCGCGATCGCCCGGTGCCGTCGGTTGCTGGATCTCGACGCCGACCCCGAAGCCGTGGTCGACGCGCTGGCCGCCGACCCCGAGCTGGCACCGGTGGTCAAAAAGGCCCCCGGGCAACGAATTCCGCGCACGGTCGACGAGGCCGAGCTCGCGGTGCGCGCCGTGCTCGGCCAACAGGTCTCGACCAAGGCCGCGAGGACGCATGCGGGCCGGCTGGTCGCGGCGTACGGGAGGCCGATCCATGATCCCGGGGGCGCATTGACCCACACCTTCCCGTCGGTCGAACAGCTGGCCGAGATCGATCCCATCCACCTGGCCGTCCCGAAGGCCCGGCGAAGGACGCTCACCGCCCTGGTCGCCGGGCTCGCCGACGGCAGCGTCGTCCTGGACGCCGGGAGCGATTGGGAAAGCGCCCGCGCGCAGTTGCTGGCGCTGCCCGGCGTCGGGCCCTGGACGGCGGAGGTGATCGCGATGCGCGCGCTCGGTGACCCGGACGCCTTTCCCGCCAGCGACCTCGGACTCCAGTTGGCGGCAAAGGAACTCGGACTGCCCGCCGATCAGCGAAAGCTCATCGAGCGCAGCGCCCACTGGCGTCCCTGGCGCTCCTATGCCACCCAGCATCTTTGGACCACCCTCGATCATCCGGTAAACCATTGGCCGCCACAGGAGGTCGCATGATCCGCTACCGCACCATCGAAAGCCCGATCGGATTCCTCACGCTGGCGGGCCGCGGCTCGGTTTTGACGAACCTGCGGATGGTCGACCAGACCTACGAACCGGACCGCGCCGACTGGTCACCCGATCCGCACGCGTTTGACGGCGCCGTCGAGCAACTCGTCGCGTATTTCGCCGGCGAGCTGACCGACTTCGACATCGAGCTCGAGCTGCGGGGCACCGAATTCCAGCGGCGGGTGTGGGAGGCGCTGCGGACGATTCCGTACGGCGAGACCCGGTCGTACGGGGAAATCGCTGAGCAGATCGGCGCCCCGGGCTCGGCGCGCGCGGTGGGCTTGGCCAATGGCCATAATCCGATCGCGATTGTCGTTCCCTGCCATCGCGTCATCGGCGCCAATGGGAGCCTCACCGGCTTCGGCGGCGGGCTCGGCCGAAAGCGAACACTGCTTGATTTGGAGAAGCAGCGAGCGAATTTGACGCTATTCGATTAAAGCGAAATACAAAAACACCCCCGTTGCCGGGGGTGTTTTTGTATATGTTCGGCGGTGTCCTACTTTTCCACCCGAGTGGGCAGTATCATTGGCGCTGACAGGCTTAGCTTCCGGGTTCGGGATGGGACCGGGCGTTTCCCTGTCGCTGTGGCCGCCGTAACTCTATTTAAATGTGTTTGGTGGGGGGTGTGGTGCGCCACGACATTTCTGTCAGGCGCTGGATTGTGGTTGCGATTGTGTTGGTAAGTTTTCGGCCGGTTAGTGCCAGTTCCCTGCACCCATTACTGGGCTTCTAGGTCTGGCCTATCGAACCCGTGTTCTGCGGGGGGCCTTATCCCTCTAAAAGGGTGAGAAACCTGATCTTGGAGAAGGTTTCCCGCTTAGATGCTTTCAGCGGTTATCCTGTCCGAACGTAGCTATCCAGCAGTGCCCCTGGTGGGACAACTGGTGCACTAGAGGTTCGTCCGTCCCGGTCCTCTCGTACTAGGGACAGGTTTCCTCAAGTTTCTGACGCGCGCGGCGGATAGAGACCGAACTGTCTCACGACGTTCTAAACCCAGCTCGCGTGCCGCTTTAATGGGCGAACAGCCCAACCCTTGGGACCTGCTCCAGCCCCAGGATGCGACGAGCCGACATCGAGGTGCCAAACCATCCCGTCGATATGGACTCTTGGGGAAGATCAGCCTGTTATCCCCGGGGTACCTTTTATCCGTTGAGCGACACCCCTTCCACTCGGGGGTGCCGGATCACTAATCCCGACTTTCGTCCCTGCTTGACTTGTAAGTCTCGCAGTCAAGCTCCCTTGTGCATTTACACTCAACACCTGATTGCCGTCCAGGTTGAGGGAACCTTTGGGCGCCTCCGTTACATTTTAGGAGGCAACCGCCCCAGTTAAACTACCCACCAGGCACTGTCCGTGAACCGGATATACGGTTCGACGTTAGGTGTCCAATACGATCAGAGTGGTATTTCAACAACGACTCCACAATTACTGGCGTAACTGCTTCAAAGTCTCCCACCTATCCTACACAAACCGTACCGAACACCAATACCAAGTTGTAGTGAAGGTCCCGGGGTCTTTTCGTCCTGCCGCGCGTAACGAGCATCTTTACTCGTAGTGCAATTTCGCCGAGTCTATGGTTGAGACAGTCGAGAAGTCGTTACGCCATTCGTGCAGGTCGGAACTTACCCGACAAGGAATTTCGCTACCTTAGGATGGTTATAGTTACCACCGCCGTTTACTGGGGCTTAAATTCTCCGCTTCACCTTGCGGTTAACGGGTCCTCTTAACCTTCCAGCACCGGGCAGGCGTCAGTCCGTATACATCGTCTTGCGACTTCGCACGGACCTGTGTTTTTAGTAAACAGTCGCTTCTCGCTGGTTTCTGCGACCGGATCCCGCTCCCAGCGCAAGGCTGTTCACGGTATTCCGGCCCCCCTTCTCCCGAAGTTACGGGGGTATTTTGCCGAGTTCCTTAACCATAGTTATCTCGTACGCCTCGGTATGCTCTACCTGACCACCTGTGTCGGTTTGGGGTACGGGCCGTGTGTGTGCTCGCTAGAGGCTTTTCTTGGCAGCAGAGGATCACCGAATTCGCCTCAATCGGCTATGCATCACCTCTCAGGAATATGAGCGACGGATTTGCCTATCGCTCTCCCTACAGGTTTGCCCCAGTATTACCACTGACTGGTACGGCTACCTTCCTGCGTCACCCCATTGCTTGACTACTACCAATCCGGGTCCCACGCAGCCGGCGATCCTCGCACCCCGAAGGGATTGATAGACCACCTTTTGGGTGGTTAGCAGAATTGATTCATCACGGGCGCCCACACACGGGTACGGGAATATCAACCCGTTGTCCATCGACTACGCCTGTCGGCCTCGCCTTAGGTCCCGACTCACCCTGGGCGGACTGGCCTGGCCCAGGAACCCTTGGTCTTACGGCGGGCAAGGTTCTCACTTGCCTTATCGCTACTCATGCCTGCATTCTCACTCCCCCACCCTCCACCGCCGGTCACCCGGCGGCTTCGCTGAATGGGGGACGCTCCCCTACCCAACCTTGCGGTTGTCGCGGCTTCGGCGGTGTGCTTGAGCCCCGCTACATTATCGGCGCACAATCACTTGACCAGTGAGCTATTACGCACTCTTTCAAGGGTGGCTGCTTCTAAGCCAACCTCCTGGTTGTCTCTGCGACTGCACATCCTTTCCCACTTAGCACACGCTTTGGGGCCTTAGCCGGCGATCTGGGCTGTTTCCCTTTCGACGTACGGAGCTTATCCCCCGCCGTCTCACTGCCACGCTATACACCACGGCATTCGGAGTTTGGCTGACGTCAGTAACCTAGTAGGGCCCATCGGCCATCCAGTAGCTCTACCTCCGTGGTGAAACACGCAACGCTGCACCTAAATGCATTTCGGGGAGAACCAGCTATCACGGAGTTTGATTGGCCTTTCACCCCTACCCACAACTCATCCCCTCAGTCTTCAACCTAAGTGGGTTCGGGCCTCCACGCGGTCTTACCCGCGCTTCACCCTGGCCATGGGTAGATCACTCCGCTTCGGGTCCAGAACACGCCACTACACCCCAAAGGGGATGCGCCCTATTCAGACTCGCTTTCGCTGCGGCTACCCCACACGGGTTAACCTCGCGACGTGTCCCTGACTCGCAGGCTCATTCTTCAAAAGGCACGCCATCACCCCACGAGGAGGCTCTGACGGATTGTAGGCACACGGTTTCAGGTACTCTTTCACTCCCCTCCCGGGGTACTTTTCACCATTCCCTCACGGTACTAATCCGCTATCGGTCATCGAGAAGTATTTAGGCTTACCGGGTGGTCCCGGCAGATTCACAGCAGATTCCACGGGCCCGCTGCTACTCGGGAGGTGATACAAGGCAGGTGCCGGGTTTTCGCGTACCGGGCTCTCACCGTCTATGGCGGACCATCCCAGGCCACTTCCGCTAACTACGACACTTTCTGACTACCCTCCAGCCAGGTAGAGCTGGACGTATCAATCCCACAACCCCGCACACACAACCCCTACCCGGTATCGCATGCGTGCGGTTTAGCCATGTTCCGCGTTCGCTCGCCACTACTGACGGAATCACAATTGTTTTCTTCTCCTACGGGTACTGAGATGTTTCACTTCCCCGCGTTCCCCCTCGCACCCTATATATTCAGATGCGAGTAACACGACATCACTCGTGCTGGGTTTCCCCATTCGGAAATCCTCGGATCAACGCTCGGTTGACAGCTCCCCGAGGCATATCGCAGCCTCCCACGTCCTTCATCGGCTCTCGATGCCAAGGCATCCACCATGCGCCCTTAAGCACTTACAAACACAAAAACCAAAGAATAAATTACACATTTTGATGAATCCGCCACACTCCGTTTCCGGAGGGCAACGCATTCATCTAGATGCTCGCAACCACTATCCAGTTCTCAAACACCACACCCCACCACCAAGATGGGGGGACAAGCACTCAATCGATCCGAGTGTTGCCTCAGGGCCCAATAGTGTGTCTGGCAATCATTTGCTGTTGCGCACCCGGCCCCGCCCACTACAGGCGAGAACCCCTCACGGCTCGCACCCCACCAATTGGGGTGCTTTTCGTGGTGCTCCTTAGAAAGGAGGTGATCCAGCCGCACCTTCCGGTACGGCTACCTTGTTACGACTTCGTCCCAATCGCCGATCCCACCTTCGACAGCTCCCTCCCAAAGGGTTAGGCCACTGGCTTCGGGTGTTACCGACTTTCATGACGTGACGGGCGGTGTGTACAAGGCCCGGGAACGTATTCACCGCAGCGTTGCTGATCTGCGATTACTAGCGACTCCGACTTCACGGGGTCGAGTTGCAGACCCCGATCCGAACTGAGACCGGCTTTAAAAGGATTCGCTTAACCTTGCGGCATCGCAGCCCTTTGTACCGGCCATTGTAGCATGTGTGAAGCCCTGGACATAAGGGGCATGATGACTTGACGTCATCCCCACCTTCCTCCGAGTTGACCCCGGCAGTCTCTCACGAGTCCCCGCCATTACGCGCTGGCAACATGAGACAAGGGTTGCGCTCGTTGCGGGACTTAACCCAACATCTCACGACACGAGCTGACGACAGCCATGCACCACCTGCACACAGGCCACAAGGGAACCGACATCTCTGCCGGCGTCCTGTGCATGTCAAACCCAGGTAAGGTTCTTCGCGTTGCATCGAATTAATCCACATGCTCCGCCGCTTGTGCGGGCCCCCGTCAATTCCTTTGAGTTTTAGCCTTGCGGCCGTACTCCCCAGGCGGGGTACTTAATGCGTTAGCTACGGCACGGATCCCAAGGAAGGAAACCCACACCTAGTACCCACCGTTTACGGCGTGGACTACCAGGGTATCTAATCCTGTTCGCTCCCCACGCTTTCGCTCCTCAGCGTCAGTTACTGCCCAGAGACCCGCCTTCGCCACCGGTGTTCCTCCTGATATCTGCGCATTCCACCGCTACACCAGGAATTCCAGTCTCCCCTGCAGTACTCCAGTCTGCCCGTATCGCCCGCACGCTCACAGTTAAGCCGTGAGATTTCACGAACAACGCGACAAACCACCTACGAGCTCTTTACGCCCAGTAATTCCGGACAACGCTCGCACCCTACGTATTACCGCGGCTGCTGGCACGTAGTTGGCCGGTGCTTCTTCTGCAGGTACCGTCACTTGCGCTTCGTCCCTGCTGAAAGAGGTTTACAACCCGAAGGCCGTCATCCCCCACGCGGCGTCGCTGCATCAGGCTTGCGCCCATTGTGCAATATTCCCCACTGCTGCCTCCCGTAGGAGTCTGGGCCGTATCTCAGTCCCAGTGTGGCCGGACACCCTCTCAGGCCGGCTACCCGTCGTCGCCTTGGTAGGCCGTCACCCCACCAACAAGCTGATAGGCCGCGGGCCCATCCCACACCGCAAAAGCTTTCCACCATAAAGCATGCGCTAAATGGTCCTATCCGGTATTAGACCCAGTTTCCCAGGCTTATCCCGAAGTGCAGGGCAGATTACCCACGTGTTACTCACCCGTTCGCCACTCGAGTACCCCCGAAGGGGCCTTTCCGTTCGACTTGCATGTGTTAAGCACGCCGCCAGCGTTCGTCCTGAGCCAGGATCAAACTCTCCAAACAAAAACCCCTCGATAACGAGGTGAATTTACAATCAGAGAAAATCTGACCTAACAAAAGACACCAATATTACTGGCATCAAAAAACGACCATACCCACACACGGGGGGTGCAGAGTATGGTCAAAAAAACAACAACAAAATAAAAAGACCAAACACACTATTGAGTTCTCAAACAACACTCTTGCTTGTTTTCGCCCGCTTCCGGGCAACCCTGCCAGCTTAATACCGGTCTGGCGGAGGCGTCAAGCCCCAGTTTTGGCCATCTCATTGGGTGACCGCTGCGGGGCAAGCCGTGCCAGGCTAGTACCGATCCGGCGAGGGAGTCAAGTGTCCCGGTTTCGGCCATCTTCGAGAGGTGACCGGCCTTGTGGGGCACTGACTTTGACTACTCTACCCGCTCGATCTCCGCTCCCAAAATCGCCAGGTTTTCCACGAACAACGGGTAGCCGCGATCGATGTGAAAGACGTCGTGGACCTCGGTGTCGCCGTCGGCGACCAGCCCCGCCAACACCAGGCCGGCGCCGGCCCGGATGTCCGAACACCACACCGGGGCGCTGGACAGTTGCGGCAGGCCACGCACGACGGCGTGGTGCCCGTCGGTGCGGGCGTCGGCGCCAAGCCGGATCATCTCCTCGACGAACCGGAAGCGCGCCTCGAACACGTTCTCCGTGATCATCGACGTGCCGTCGGCGATCGACGCCAGCGCGATCGCCATCGGCTGCAGATCGGTCGGAAACCCAGGGAACGGCAGCGTCGCCACGTTGACGGCCTTCGGGCGCTCGTACTGGGCGACCCGGAAGCTGTTGTCCGTCTGGGTGACGGTGGCACCCGCGTCGTGCAGCTTGTGCAGTACCACCTGCAGGTGAGCCGGGTCGACGCCGGTCACCTCGATGTCGCCGCAGGTCATCGCGGCGGCGATGCCCCAGGTGGCGGCGACGATGCGGTCCCCGATCACGCGATGTTCCGTGGGGTGCAGCCGCGGGACGCCGGTGATCGTCATCGTCGGTGAGCCCGCGCCTTCGATCTGTGCGCCCATCTGGTTGAGCATCGTGCACAGGTCCACCACGTCGGGCTCGCGCGCCGCGTTGTGGATCGTGGTGACGCCCTCCGCCACGACGGCGGCCATCAGGATGTTCTCGGTGGCCCCCACGGAGGGGAACTCCAACTGAATTTCCGCGCCGCGCAACGTGTCTGCCTGAGCGACGACGCAGCCGTGCTCGATGTTGCACTGCGCGCCCAGCTGCCGCAGGCCGGCCTGATGCATGTCCAGCGGGCGCGAGCCGATCGCGTCGCCGCCCGGGAGCGCGACCCGGGCGCGCTTGCACCGGCCGACCAGCGGACCGAGCACGCACACGGAGGCGCGGAACTGCCGCACCGCCGCGAAGTCGGCGTCGTACTTGGGTTCGTCGGGCGAGGTGATGCGGGCGACGTCGCCGTCGAG
The DNA here is from genome assembly GCF_001673535.1 of Mycobacterium sp. 1081908.1. GTDB lineage: Bacteria > Actinomycetota > Actinomycetes > Mycobacteriales > Mycobacteriaceae > Mycobacterium. Next base: position 21,221 of record NZ_LZLY01000021.1, read on the forward strand.
TTCGACGGTGGCGCCCAGGCCGCGCAATACCTCCGCCATCAGCGGCACGTCGAGGATGTCCGGGCAGTTGGTGATTGTGCTGGTGCCCTCGGCCAGCAGGGTCGCGGCCATCAGCTTGAGCACGCTGTTTTTGGCGCCCCCGACAGCGACTTCGCCGGACAACCGGTTGCCGCCGGTCACCACGAATCGCTCCGTCACCCGCGTCAGTCTAGTGAAGCGGTATCGCCTTGTCAGTCAGCCAAGCGCCCCGCCGAGTACCGTTTGTGCATGGCGATCCACCTGACCCGCATCTATACGCGAACCGGCGATGACGGAACGACGGGATTGAGCGATTTCTCACGGGTCTCCAAAAACGATGCCCGCCTGGTCGCGTACGCGGACTGCGACGAGGCCAACTCGGCGATCGGCGTCGCGGTCGCCCTCGGCCAACCCGGCGAGGAAATCGCGGGTGTGCTGCGCCAGATCCAGAACGACCTGTTCGACGCCGGCGCGGATCTGTCCACCCCGGTGGTAGAGAACCCCGAACATCCCCCGCTGCGAGTCGCCCAGTCCTACATCGACCGGCTCGAGGGGTGGTGTGACAAATATAACGAGCCCCTGCCGGCGCTGAATTCCTTTGTGTTGCCTGGTGGTTCGCCGTTGTCGGCGCTCCTGCACGTCGCCCGCACCGTGGTGCGCCGGGCCGAGCGCTCGGCGTGGGCCGCGGTCGATTCGCACCCGGACGGGGTCAGCGTGCTGCCGGCCAAGTACCTGAATCGCCTGTCGGACCTGCTGTTCATCCTGGCGCGGGTGGCCAACCCCGAGGGCGACGTGCTCTGGAAGCCGGGCGGCGGGTCAAACGGAAGCTGAAGTGTGGCAATGAAACACAATCGGTCGATCCCGCCGGTTGCCGTGATCCCCGTACTTGTCTATCCGGACGTGCGCGCGGCGGTGGATTGGCTCGCCGCCGCCTTCGGCTTCGTCGAGCGAACCCGGATCGGCGACAGCCACCGCGCGCAGCTGAGCATCGGTACGAGCGGGGCGATGATTGTCGCCGACGTGGCCGGTGAGCGGCGACCGCCGGCAGCCGGCATCGTCACGCACGAGATCAAGGTGCGGGTGGCCGACGTGGACGGCCAGTTCGAGCGCGCCCGCGCGGCCGGCGCGAAGGTGCTGGAGCCCCCGGTGGACCGCGAGTACGGCGAACGCGAATGCACGGTCGAGGATCTCGCCGGGCATCGCTGGCAGTTCAGCGAAACGCTGCGCGACGTCGCGCCAGAAGAATACGGCTGCAGGACCGTCAGCCCGTGGTAGTCACACGCTGCGGCGGCGTGCGCGCGGTGAGGGCCGCGACTCCAGCCAGGACAGGAACGCGGTCAGCGCGCCCTTGTCGAGCGCCAGCTCGTAACCCGAGCGTCGGTCCTGTGTCGTGTCGCGCAGCTCCAGCACGACGATCTCGTCGGTCATGATGTCGAACTCGTCGCCGCGCGGGGCCCGCCGGGCCACGATCTCCACGCCGCGCCGGCTGAGCCGGCGGTCGGGCCATAGCCGCAGGCTGGACAGCCGGTAGAACGCGGCCTCGCCGCCGCGATAGCGGATCACCCCGTGTCGCCAGCCGTGGCCTCCGACGGCGGGGATGTCCCGCATGATTCCCGCGGTTCCGCCCTGGCGCAGCTTCAACAGCCGATAGCTCAGGGCGAGGACGGCGCCCCCCAGCATGACAACGAGCACGACCATGCCGACCATGGGCGCGCTCATCGGCGGTTAGTCGATTGCGCCGACGGCGCGCAGTCTGCCGCGCCCCCTGGCGGCAATCCGGGGATCGTCGGACTCGGAATCCTCGCGGGCGGCGCTCTCGTCGATCTCGGACTCGAACTCCGCGGATTCGGCGAGGACGGTGACGCCCTCCTCGGTCACCGACAGAAACCCGCCCTCCACCGCGATCCGCAGGTCGTCCTCGCCTTCCCGCTCGACGCGCACCATGGCGTCGTCGACCAGCTGGGCCACCAGCGGGATGTGGTGGGGCAGAATGCCGATCTCGCCGACGGTGGTGCGGGTGAACAGGAACGTTGCCTCACCCGACCAGATCTGTCGGTCGACGGCGACGATCTCCACGTTCAATTCGGCCATGCCGCTCAGTCCTCAGGAATCCAGTTTGGCGCCGAAGCTTTCGGCTTTCTTGGCCAAGTCGTCGAGGCCGCCGATCAGGAAGAAGGCCTGCTCGGGGATGTGGTCGAAGTCGCCCTTCGTCAGCTTGTCGAACGCCTCGATGGTCTCCTTGACCGGCACCGTCGAACCCGGCTGACCGGTGAACTGTTCGGCGGCCATCATGTTCTGCGACAGGAACCGCTCGATGCGGCGGGCGCGCTGCACCAGCTGCTTGTCCTCCTCGGACAGCTCGTCGATGCCCAGAATGGCGATGATGTCCTGAAGGTCCTTGTAGCGCTGCAGGATTCGGATGACTTCCTGTGCCACGCGGTAGTGCTCGTCACCGACGACACCGGGGTCCAGGATCGTCGAGCTCGACGCCAGCGGGTCCACCGCGGGGAAGATGCCCTTGGAGAACACCGAACGCGACAGCTCGGTGGTGGCGTCCAGGTGCGCGAACGTGGTCGCGGGCGCCGGGTCGGTGTAGTCGTCCGCCGGCACGTAAACCGCCTGCATCGACGTGATCGAGCGGCCACGCGTCGAGGTGATGCGCTCCTGCAGTTCGCCCATCTCGTCGGCGAGGGTGGGCTGGTAGCCCACCGCCGACGGCATGCGACCGAGCAGGGTCGACACCTCGGAACCGGCCTGGGTGAACCGGAAGATGTTGTCGATGAACAACAGCACGTCCTGGCCCGCCTCGTCGCGGAACCACTCGGCCATCGTCAGCGCCGACAGCGCCACCCGCATACGGGTGCCGGGCGGCTCGTCCATCTGGCCGAACACCAGCGCGGTGTCCTTGAGCACGTCGGCTTCCTTGAGCTCCACCCACAGGTCGTTGCCCTCACGGGTGCGCTCGCCCACGCCGGCGAAAACCGAAGTCCCGCCGAAGTTTCGGGCGATGCGGTTGATCATCTCCTGGATCAGCACCGTCTTGCCCACGCCGGCACCACCGAACAGGGCGATCTTGCCGCCACGCACGTACGGGGTCAGCAGGTCGACGACCTTCAACCCGGTCTCGAGCATCTCGGTGCGGGGCTCGAGCTCCTCGAAGGGCGGCGGCTTGCGGTGAATCGACCAGTGGTCGAAGTCTTCGCCATATCCCGGCTTGTCCAGGCAGTCGCCGAGGGCGTTGAAGACGTGGCCCTTGACGTCCTCGCCCACCGGCACCGAGATCGAGTTACCGGTGTCGGTCACCTCGACGCCGCGCACCAGACCGTCGGTGGGCTGCAGGGAGATCGTGCGAACGAGGTTGTCGCCCAGGTGCTGCGCCACCTCGAGCGTGAGCGTCTTCTTGAGCTCCTCGAAGGTGATGTCGGCGTGCAGCGCGTTGAACAGCTCCGGCACCGAGCCGCGTGGGAACTCGACGTCGACGACGGGACCGGCGACCCGAACTACGCGGCCGCTGGTGTCGGTGTCCTTCGACTCTTTGCTCTTCTGGTCAGTAGCAGTCATGTTTCTTCTTCCTCGTGCGCTACTTAGCGTCAGCGAGCGCGTTTGCGCCGCCGACGATTTCGCTGATCTCCTGGGTGATCTGGGCCTGCCGCTCGCGGTTCGCCATCAGCGTCAGTTCTTTGATCAGGTCGTCCGCGTTGTCGGTTGCGGACTTCATCGCTCGCTGACGCGACGCCAGCTCCGACGCCGCGGATTCGAGTAAAGCCGCATAGACGCGGGTCGTGATGTACCGGGGCAACAGGGCATCGAAAAGCTCTGTCGCGCCGGGCTCGAAGGAGTACAACGTGTGGAGTTCATCGGTGTCTTCGACGTACTCCACCACCAGCGGCGCGATGCGGTGAGCCGCCGCCGCCTGCGACATCATCGACTTGAACTCCGAGTAGACGATGTGCAATTCGTCGACGCCCTGCTCGTCGGAGTCCTCGTCGCCGGCGCCCTTCATGAAGGCATCGACCAGAGTCGAGGCGATCTCTTGGGCGTTCTCCACCTGAGGCTGCTCGGAGAAGCCCGTCCACGATTCGGTGATGTCCCAATTGCGGAACTTGAAGTAGTTCTGCGCCTTTCGGCCCACCGTGTAGACAATCGGCGTCTTTCCTTCGTCCCTCAGCAGGGAGAACAGCTCCTCGGAGCGACGGAAGATGCTGGAGTTGTGCGCGCCACACAAACCGCGGTCGGACGACACCACCAGGACCCCGGCCCGCCTCGGCTCTTCTCGTTCGACCAGCAGCGGGTGGTCCAGCGCGGCTTCACTGGACAAGGTGGTGAGCATCGAGGTGATCTGAAGGGCGTAGGGCCTGGCCGATTCCAGTCGGGCCTGCGCCTTGCCGATGCGCGACGTCGCGATCATCTCCTGGGCCTTGGTGATCTTCTTGATCGACCCTGCGGAGCGGATCCGGCCGCGCAGTTCACGAAGTGTGGCAGCCATCGCTAACTACTTCTTGTCCTTACCGGAAACGTCAGCGGATTCCTTCTTGGAGCTCTTGGCGTCCTTCTTGTCCTTCGGCTTCTCCTTCTTGACTTGCACTGACTCCTTTTCCAGTTCCTCCTCGTCCATCGCCTCGACGTGCTCGTCGGGCACCACCGACCCGCCGTCGGAGGCCGCGAAGCCCTTCTTGAACTTGTTGATGATCTCGGTGAGCTCGTTCTCGCCCTCTTCGGAGAGCTTGCCGCTGTCGCGGACCCCGGCGAGGAATTTCTCTTCGGAAGCCCGCATGTGGTCCAGCAATTCGGTTTCGAACCGACGGACGTCCTCGACGGGCACCGAGTCCAGGTGGCCACCGGTGCCCAAGAAGATAGAGACCACCTGCTCCTCGACCGGCATGGGCTGGTACTGCCGCTGCTTGAGCAGTTCGACCAGCCGCTCGCCGCGCTCCAGCTGCGCCTTGGAGGTGGCGTCCAGGTCAGAGGCAAACGCAGCGAACGATTCCAGTTCGCGGTACTGCGACAGGTCCAGGCGCAACGAGCCCGCCACTTCCTTCATCGCCTTGATCTGCGCCGCGCCACCCACGCGGGACACCGAGACACCCACGTTGATGGCCGGGCGGACACCCTGGTTGAACAAGTCGGATTCCAGGAAGCACTGCCCGTCGGTGATGGAGATGACGTTGGTAGGGATGTAGGCCGAGATGTCGTTGGCCTTGGTCTCGATGATCGGCAGGCCGGTCAGCGAGCCGCCGCCCAGGTCGTCGGAGAGCTTGGCGCAGCGCTCCAGCAGCCGCGAGTGCAGGTAGAAAACGTCGCCGGGGTACGCCTCGCGGCCCGGCGGGCGGCGCAGCAGCAATGAGATCGCGCGGTAGGCCTCGGCTTGCTTGCTGAGGTCGTCGAAGACGATCAGCACGTGCTTGCCGTCATACATCCAGTGCTGGGCGATCGCCGAACCGGTGTACGGCGCAAGCCATTTGAAGCCGGCGGAGTCGGATGCCGGCGCCGCGACGATGGTGGTGTAGTCCATCGCGCCGCCCTCGTCGAGGGCCTGGCGCACGGCGGCGATCGTGGTGCCCTTCTGACCGATGGCCACGTACACGCAGCGCACCTGCTTGCGTTCGTCGCCGGATTCCCAGTTCTGCCGCTGGTTGAGGATCGTGTCGACGCAGACCGCGGTCTTGCCGGTCTTGCGGTCGCCGATGATCAGCTGCCGCTGACCGCGGCCGATCGGGGTCATGGCATCGATGGCCTTGATCCCGGTCTGCAGCGGCTCGCTCACGCCCTGGCGCTGCACCACCGACGGCGCCTGGATTTCCAGTGCGCGCCGGATGTCGGTCTCGATGTCTCCGCCGCCGTCGATCGGCTCGCCCAGCGGGTTGACGACCCGGCCCAGGAACGCGTCGCCGACGGGCACTGACAACACCTCGCCGGTGCGCTTAACCTGTTGGCCTTCTTCGATTTTCTCGAAATCACCCAAGATGACCGCGCCGATGTCGTGCTCATCGAGGTTGAGCGCGACGCCGAGGACCCCGCCCGGGAACTCGAGCAGTTCCTGGGTCATCACGGAGGGCAGGCCTTCGACGTGCGCGATGCCGTCCCCGGCCCCGATGACGGTGCCGACTTCCTCGCGAGAGGTGTCGGACGTGAAGGAGCCTACGTACTCCTCGATCGCGCTCTGGATGTCGTCAGCGGAGATTGTCAACTCTGCCATGGCTTTTCGTCTTCCTACTTGATCTTCGTTCGCGTCGGTTAAAGATGGTGTGTCAGTCGGGCAGCTGGGCGTGGGCGGCGGCCAGGCGAGCGGAGAGCGTCCCGTCGATCACCTCGTCGGCCACCGCGATCAGCAGCCCGCCCAACAATTCCGGGTTGGTCTGCAGCTGCAGGGTCACCGGATGGTTGTAGATGCGGCTGAGGACCTCGATCAAGCGGGTCCGCTGGTCGTCGCTGAGTTCGGCCGCGGCGCTGACCTGCGCGACGATCTCGCCGCGGCGCGCCACCGCCACTTTCGCCAGGAACTTCACGGCCACCTCGGCCGGCTCGCCCCTCAGCAGCTCGACGGTCTGGCTCAGCAGTGCCAACGCGATCGGGTTGACCCGGCCGCTCGCGTTCTGGAGCACCTTGCGCAGCAAGCCGATCCGGCCCTCGGCGGGAGTCCCAAAGTCGCCCAACAGGATGGCGAGCCGCGGTTGCGCGTCAAGAACGCGAGAGAACCGGAACAATTGGTCCTCGACCTCGTCGACCTTGTCTTCGCGTTCGGCGACTTCGAGCAACGCTTGACGCGAGATGTGTTCGATGGCGTCGACCAAGTCGGAGTTGGCCGACCAGCGCTCGGAAACCGCCGCCCGCAGCACGTCGAGCGTCGCGTCGCCCACCTTCTCGGACACCAGGCGCTCGATCAGCCGGACCCGCGGCGCCGCGTCCTCGGCGGGCACGGTGAGGTACCGGGTGACGACGATTTCGCCGTCCAGCATCTTGGCGACCGCCACCAGCTCGCTGGAGAGGGTGGAAAGCGCTTTGTTGTCCAGGTTTTTGGCGATGGTGCCGAACCGGTCCGAGAGGTTTCCCATCGCGTGCCGGCTGGCCGACCGCATCTTGGTCAGCAGCGGGTAGGCGACCTCGGCGGGCGCGGGCGCCATGGCCTCGAGGTCATTCAGGAACCGATCCACGGTCGACGACCGCTGCTCGGGGTCGGCGACGTAGCTGCGCACCAATTCCTCTGCCTGGCGCACGGATTCGTGTCCGAGTTCCAGGCGAAGCTGGCGGGTCAGCTGGGTCCGCAGCAACTCGGCCTGGCGCGTGCCCTGCGCTTTGACGCGCTCGGCCTCGACTTGGGCCTGGGCCCGCATCTGCTCGGCGATGCGTTCCGAGTCCGCCCGAGCCTCTTCGACGATTTGCTCCGCTTCTTCTTTGGCGGCATCCACGGCGTTTTCGTGCGCGGTCTTCGACTCGGTCAGCCGGTCGGCGGCCGCGGCCGAATCGGCCAGCTGCTGGCGCACCAGCTCCTGCCGCGCGGTCATCATCTTGCGCACCGGCGGCACGGCGTAGCGCCAGACGATCAACACGATGAGGGCGAACCCACCCAACTGCCCGAAAAAAGTCGACATCTCTTTACCTTGTCGCGGCGGAGGTCGTGACGTCGACGCCGAGGATCCGACTGGCCAGGGTCGCCGACATGGTTCCGACATTGGCCCGCAGATCCAGTTCCACGGCGTCCCGCTCCCGTTTCAATTGCTCGGCGGCCATCTGCAGCGTCGACGTCACCTGTTGCTCGGCACCGGCGCGCGCGTCTTCGACGGCCTTACGCCCCTCCGACCGGGCGTTGTCGCGGAAGGAGGACGCCTGCATGCGGGCCTCCTTCATGGCTTCTTCGTAATCGGCCCGCGCCGCCTCGAATTGCTCGGCCGACTTCTTGTTGTCGGCGGCGGTCTTGGCGACCATGGCGTCCCGCTCGCGCAACACCTTCATGATCGGCGGCACCACGAAGGTGCCGATGATGGCGAGCACGATGAGGAAGATGGCCAGCACGAAGAAAAATGTGCCGTTGGGGACGAGGAAGTTACTCCCCCCCTTGCCTCCCTCGGCTACCACCTGGCCGGCGGCAAGCACCACGGGGTTCGGGTCACCCATCACAGCGAACTACGTGACGGGCGTGGCGAATACGAACAACGCCATGAACGCCAGGTTGATGAAGTAGGCCGCCTCAACCAGACCGACGGTGATGAAGAACGGCGTGAACAGCCGGCCCTGCGCCTCGGGTTGCCGGGCGATGCCGGAAACCAGCGCGTTACCGGCGATACCGTCACCGATACCGGCACCGATTGCGCCGCCACCCATGATGATTCCACCGCCGATGAGGGCACCGGCAGCGATAGTGGGGTCCATACTTTCCTCCTTATATCCAGCTTTATCGGTTGGCTTATCTGGCTGGGCTAGTCATGGTGGTCCTCCAGCTCCATGGCCTGGCTGAAGTACAAGATCGTCAGGATCGAGAAGATGAAGGCCTGGATCGCCCCGACGAACAGGTCGAACGATTTCCAGATCGCGTTGGGCGCCCACATGATGTAGGGCGGGAACATCGCGATCAGCGCCACCAGGATGCCCCCGGCGAAGATGTTGCCAAAGAGTCGGAGCGACAACGAGATCGGCTTCGCCAATTCTTCGACCAGGTTGATCGGCGCCAGGAACGCCACGTGACCCTTGAGCACCTTGAGCGGGTGCCCGATGATGCCGCGGCGCCAGATGCCGGCCACGTGGTAACAGACGAACACGAACAAGGCCAGCGCCAGAACGTAATTGATGTCCGCCGCCGCCGACTTGAGCAACTCGGTGGTGTGCCCGGATTTGTCCGTGTATTGCAGCGGCAGGACCGACAGCCAGTTGGAGATCAGGATGAAGACGAAGATGGTCACGGCCAGCGGCAGCACGAACGGGGCGATCCGCATCCCGATGGCGCTCTCGATCTGGTTGCGCATCTGGATGGTGAGCGCCTCCCAAAAGAGTTGAACCCCATTGGGAACGCCGCTCGAGGTGATCTTGGCGCGCAGGAAGAAGGCCAGGGCGATCACGATGACGCCGGCGATCGCGGTGGACAGCACGGTGTCGGTGTTGACGGTCAAACCCAGCCACGTCGCGGTGGTGTGCTCGCCGACCTCGATTTGGGAACCGGCCAGGATCGTTTCAGTCATCGCTGGTGCTCCTTCCGTCCGACCCGTCCGGGCCCAGGGATGCGGCCGGCTCGCCCGTACGCAGCTTCTTGTAGACCGGCACCGCGGTCGACACGACCAGCAGCACCTGGAAGAGCGCCAGCCCGAACATCGCGCCCAAGCCGTTGGGCCGGAAAACGTAAGCAATGATCAACGCGATAACGGTGATGATCGCCAGCCGGGTTGCCGAATTGAGCGCCATCGAGCTTTTCAGCGGATGCTCTTTCGCGGTGATCGACGCGACCGAACGCCGCACCAGCAATGCGTTGAGCAAACCCAGTAGCAACCCGACACCGAAGAACACGCCGAGCATGAGGTGACCCGAGAATCCGGCGGCGAGCATCGCCAGCGCGGTGACCGCGACGCTGATCGCCAATAGCCGAACCGGGCGGAAAGCAACAGAGGGGAACACCAACGGCGCGTCCTGCGCTGGTGTCGTCACCGCAGCACCTCAATCCCAGGTAGTAGAGCGGGAAACCCTCGACCGACCGATCGGTGGCCCGCCGAGCGTATCGCACGTCACTCTGGAATCACCCAAGGGGTAGCTCCCTATGTCGGTCGTGAAGCGGCGCGGTCGGACAAGCGTCCGAAGGGCCGGCTGGCCGGCAACCCTCAAGGTTTCTTTTTGGGGTTCTACCTGCACCGTACCATACGAAAGACGCGACTACTACTGAGTGTCGTAGTCCCCGTCGGCGTAGTCGTCGCGGCGGCGCAGGAGCGGGATCGCCGTTGCCACACCGGCGACCACGATCGCCCCCAGCATCACCGCGCCGGTGTCGCGCGGGTTGAAAAAGATTGTGCTCGCGGCGCCGAACGCGACGATGCCCACCCATAAATAGATGAGCAGCACCACGCGGCGATGCGAATGGCCGATCTGCAGCAACCGGTGATGAAGGTGCATTTTGTCCGGGCTGAATGCGCTGCGGCCCGCGCGGGTGCGGCGCACGATCGCCAGTAAAAGGTCGAGCATCGGCACGAAAATGACCGCCGCCACCAGCAGGAACGGGGACAGCAGAGCAAACACGTCGCGGGCGCCGTAGGCGTTCTGCGAAACCGGGCCGGCCGCCGTCGTCGCGGCCGCGGAGATCATCAGACCGATCAGCATCGAGCCGGAATCGCCCATGAAGATCTTGGCGCGGTGGAAGTTGTGCGGCAGAAAGCCCAGGCAGGCCCCCGCCAACACCACCGAGATGACCGCGGGCGGATAGAACAGCACGTCGCCGCCGTGATCGCGCAACAGGCCGACCGAGAACAGGCAGATCGCCATCGCCATGATGAGCCCCAGCCCCGCGGCCAGTCCGTCGAGCCCGTCGACGAAGTTCATCGCGTTGACGACCGACACCGTCAGCGCCAACGTGAGCAGGATCGAGGACGCCTGGTCCAGCACGATCGTGCCGACGCCGCCGATCGGGATGTACAGCACGCTCCAGGCCACGCCCATGGTGACCAGCACGCTGGCCGCGGTGATCTGGCCGGCGAACTTGGTCAGGGCGTCCAGGCCCCAGCGGTCGTCGATCAAGCCGATGCCCACGATCACCGCGGCGGCCACCAGGACGGCGGGCATGCCGGTCGAGTAGACGAAGCCGCGGGTGAGCGCCGGCAGCTGCCATGCCAGGAAGACGGCCGAGATCACGCCGAGGAACATCGCCAGCCCGCCCATGCGAGGGGTGGGAGTGACGTGCACGTCGCGCTCCCGCGGGTAGGCGACCGCGCCCAGCCGGGTCGCCAGCACGCGCACCGGTCCGGTCGCGAAGTACGTGACGATCGCGGCGGTCAGCCCGACCACCGCGAGCTCGCGCAGGGGGACGCCGGTGCCGCGATCGGACAGGGCGAGCAGACCACCGGCAAGGCTGGACACCAACGAAACCGTACTGCACCGGGCTGAGACGGGATTGGCCGCGCTCGCGCTAGCTCGGACTAGGCGGTGAGGCTTGCGGGGTCCGTGCCGAGCACGTCGGCGATCCGCTCGGCGCTCACCGGGCCGGCCCGCAGGATGCGCGGGGTGTCCCCGGTCAGGTCGACGATCGTGGAGGCGGCCTGCTGCTGCGAGGGACCCGCGTCGAGATAGACGTCCACCAGATCGCCGAGCTGGTCGCGGGCCTCGCCGGCCCGCACGGCGGGCGGCCGGCCGGAGACATTGGCGCTGGACACCGCCATGGGCCCCACCTCCCGCAGCAACTCGATGGCGACCGGGTGCAGCGGCATCCGCAGCATCACCGTGCCGCGGGCGTCGCCGAGGTCCCAATGCAGCGACGGCGCCTGCGTGACCACCAGGCTCAGCGCGCCCGGCCAGAAGGCGCGGATCAGGTCCCGCGCCCCGTCGGGCATCGTGTAGACCAGGCCCTCGATGGTGTGCCAGGAGCCGACCAGCACGCCCACCGGCATGTCCCGGCCCCGTCCCTTCGCCGCGAGCAGCGCGGCGACCGCCGTGCTGTCGAAGGCGTCGGCGCCGATGCCGTACACGGTGTCCGTCGGCAGCACGACCAGCCTGCCGTTCTTGACCGCGCCCGCCGCCGAGGCGATTCCGACCGAACGCTGGTCCGGGTCGGAGCAGTCGAACACCGTCGTCACTGCTCCCCCTTCCGGGCGGTCACGAACCTCGGCCGGCCGGCCAGGTCCCGCCGGGCCTCGATAGTCTCGAAAAGCCCGGTGGCTTCGATCAATTCGACGGTTCGCGACGACGTGGTGTCGTCGTGCTCGACGGCGAACAGGCCGCCCGGGCGCAGCCAGCGGGGGGCGAGTCGGACGATTGCGGCGATGACCGCCATCCCGTCCGGCCCGCCGAACACCGCGTGCGGCGGATCGTGTTGGGCCACTTCGGCTTCCACCGCGTGGTCGTCGGGAACGTAGGGCGGGTTGGCGACCACCAGGTCGACAACTCCGTCGAGCTCGGGCAGCAGCCCGGCCGCGGTGACGTCGGCGCGCACGAGTTCCACCGCGGTGCCCGCGGCGTTGCGGCGCGCGTAGCCGAGGGCCGCCTCGGAGTCATCAACGCCGATCACCCGCGCGGCGGGCCGGTGCCGGGCCAGCGCCACCGCCAGAGCGCCGGATCCCGTGCACAGGTCGACCATCACGTGCCGCGCCGGGAGTCGTTGCGCCATGGCCCATTCCAGCATGGCCTCGGTCTCCGGACGCGGGATGAACACGCCGGGGCCGACCTGCAGCGTCACCGGCCCGAACGCCGCCGTCCCGGTGAGATGCTGCAACGGCACCCGCTGCGAGCGGGCCGCCACGATCTCGCGGTAACGCCCGAAGAACTCGTCGCCCGGTGACTCGAGCAACCTCAGCCGTCCGCGTTCGGTGCCGGCCAGGTGGGCGGCCAGCTCCTCGGCGTCATAACGCGCGGAATCTATCCCGGCCGCGGCGAGCTGCGCCGTAGCGGAGTCGATCGCGCGCCGCAGGACCGTCATGCCTGTTGGAGCCTCGATTGCTTGTCGGCCGCGCTCAGCGCGTCGAACAACGCGTCGAGGTCGCCATCGAGCACCTGGTCGAGATTGTGCGCCTTGAAACCGATCCGGTGGTCGGTGATCCGGTTCTCCGGGAAGTTGTAGGTGCGGATCCGTTCGCTGCGATCCACGGTGCGGACCTGGCTGGCCCGGTCGGCCGAGGCGTCGGCCAGCGCCTTCTCCTCGGCGAGGGCCTGCAGCCGAGCGGCCAGCACCTGCATGGCGCGGGCCTTGTTCTGCAGCTGCGACCGTTCGTTCTGACAGGTGACGACGATGCCGGTGGGCAGGTGCGTGATCCGCACCGCGGAGTCGGTGGTGTTGACGCCCTGCCCGCCCTTGCCGGACGAGCGGTACACGTCGATGCGCAGATCGGACTCGTCGATCTGCACCTCGCCGACTTCCTCCGGTTCGGGATAGACCAGCACGCCCGCCGCCGAAGTGTGAACGCGGCCTTGGGATTCCGTCACCGGAACCCGTTGCACCCGGTGCACCCCGCCCTCGAACTTCATCCGCGACCACACGCCGTCGGCCGAGTCGCCCTTGCTGGTGATGCTCAGCGTCGCGTCCTTGTAACCGCCGAGATCCGAGTTGGTTTCGTCGAGCACCGTGACGTTCCAGCCGTGCCGCTCGGCGTAGCGGATGTACATCCGGGCCAGGTCGGCGGCGAACAACGCCGATTCCTCGCCGCCCTCACCGGATTTGACCTCGAGCACGATGTCGTCGGCGTCGTGGGGGTCGCGCGGCGCCAGCATGTCGGTGAGTTGGGTGTCCAGTTCGGCCACCTTGGACTCGAGTTCGGTCACCTCGCCGGCGAACGACTCGTCGTCGACGGCCAGCTCGCGCGCGGTCTCGAGGTCGCCGCGCGCGGCCTCCAGCTTGCGGTATGTGCCGACGATCGGGGCCAATCGGGCGAATCGGCGTCCCGCCTTGCGCGCCTCGTCGGGGTTGCTGTGCAATTCGGGGTCCGCCAGCCGCTTCTCCAGCTCGGCGTGTTCGGCGAGCAGCACGTCGATGGTCTGTACCGGTTTCGTCATGCTGGCCTCCTCTCTGAAACGCGACCGACTGCCCCGAACGCGAACCGACGCCCGGCCCTGTGCAGGCTCGCACAGTTCGGGCGTCGGTAAGCCAGCTATTTGTCGGTCGACTCGGCCGAGTCGGCCGCGGCCTTGCGCTTGCCGTAGCGCTTCTCGAAGCGGGCCACCCGGCCGCCGCTGTCGAGGATCTTCTGCTTGCCGGTGTAGAAGGGGTGGCACTGCGAGCAGACCTCGACGTGTATCTGCCCGCCGGGCTTGGTGCTGCGGGTGGTGAAGGTGTTCCCGCACCCGCAATGCACGGTGGTCTCGCCGTACGCGGGATGAATGTCAGCTTTCATGATGTCCTCTTCGATCGTTTGCCGCCCGGACCGGGCGCGAACTCCGGGAACCTGATCAGGTCCTGGGGTAGTCGACCGTCGATTATGCCAGGTCAATCTACATCAGCCCAAACAGCGAGCTGGTCGCCCGCATTCCCGGCCGCTCAGGGCCGGGACATTTCGCGGTAGACGCGGCTTTTTGCCTCGCGGGTCCACAGCGCGCCGGGGCCGGGCGTCGGGCCCAGCGCGGTGAGCTCGCGTTTGAGGATCTTGTTGGTCGCCGTGATCGGCAGGCGGTCGGCGAGCCAGACGCGGCGCGGCCACGCCTTGGGCGACAGGTCGGGCTGGTCGGCCAGGAACCGGCCGAATTCCTCGGGCGTCAGCTCCGCGCTGTCGGCCAGCACGATCGCCGCCATCACCTGGTCGCCGACGTATTCGTCGGGCACCGCGTACACCGCGACGTGGTTGACCGGCGCCAACCGCTGCAAGATGCGCTCGATGGGCGCCGTGGTCATGTTCTCCCCGTCGACGCGCAACCACTCGCCGCTGCGCCCGGCGAAGTAGATCCACCCGTCGGCGTCGCGGTAGGCGAGGTCGCCGGACCAGAACATGCCGTGCCGCAGGCGCGCGTCGGTTGCCTGCGGGTCGTTGTAGTAGCCGGCGAACAGCCCCGCTCCGGTCGTGTTGACCAGCTCCCCGATCGCCTCGTCGGCGTTGGTCAGGGCGCCTTCGTGGAAGGTGGCGGGCGGGCACTCCGCCAAGGTGTCGGGGTTGTAGACGGCGACCCCGGGAAAGCCCCGGCCCAGCGACCCCGGCGGGCAGCCGTCTTCGCGGGTGATGACGATCGCCGCCTCGGTGGAGCCGAACCCGTCCCACACCGTGCAGTCGAACCGCCGGCTGAACTCGGCGATGTCGCGATCGCTCGCCTCGTTGCCGACCGCCACCCGCAGCGGGTTGTCGCGGTCGTCCGGTCGCGCCGGCGTGGCCAGCACGAAGGCCAGCGGCTTGCCGACGTAGTTCATGAAGGTGGCCCCGTAGCGGCGCAGGTCTCCCAGCACCCCGGACGCCGAGAACGTCGCGGGGACCATTGCCGCGCCCGCCCCCACGGCCACGCTCCACCCGGCGAAGAGCGTGTTGGCGTGGAACAGGGGCATCGACAGGTAACAGACCTCAGACGCGTCGAGGCCGAACCGCCCGATCAGCGTCGCGCCGGCGAACAGCACGCTGAGGTGGGTCACCTGCACGGCCTTCGGGTCGCCGCTGGTGCCCGAGGTGAACAGCATCATGAAGGTGTCGGTCGGCGCGACCTCGCGATGCGGCGTCAGCGGTCCGGCGTCGGCCAGCAGCGCCCGCCACGGGGCGGCGGACACGTCGAAGACCTGCACGCCGGGCAGGTCGAGGCCGTCCAGCAGCCCCTGGTGCGCCGGATCGGTGAGCACGATCTGGCAGTCGGCGCGGGCGATGTCGCGCGCCAGTGCGGCGCCGCGGCGGGTGTCGTTGATGCCGCACAGCACGAAGCCGCCGAGCGCCGCCGACGCCATGGCCGTGAGCATCTCGGGCGTGTTGCCCAGCAGGGCGCCCACGTGCAGCGGACGGTCCGGGTCGGCGAGCCGGATGACGGCGGCCGCGGTGGTGGCGGCGTCGGTCAGGTGCTCACGCCAGGTCCAGACGCGGTCGCCGTACTTCAGTGCCGGCGTGTCCTGCTCCAAGCGCTGCCGAAGCAGTTGCTGCAGCGTCTCCGCCACGGCGCGGGTGGGTTAGTCGTTGTCCATCGACCCGGGGGTCGTCTTGGACACCTGCACCAGGAACTCGTAGTTGGTCTTCGTCTTGCGCAGCTGCGACATCAGCAGGTCGATGGCCTGGTGGGGGTCCAGACCCGACAGCACGCGGCGCAGCTTGTGCACGATGCCGAACTCGTCGGGCGAGAGCAGCAGCTCGTCCTTGCGGGTGCCGGACGGGTTCACGTCGACCGCGGGGAAGACCCGGCGTTCGGAGATCTTGCGGTCCAGCTTGAGCTCGGCGTTACCGGTGCCCTTGAACTCCTCGAAGATGACCGTGTCACCGGTGGACCCGGTCTCGACCATCGCGGTGGCGATGATGGTCAGCGACCCGCCCTCCTCGATGTTGCGGGCGGCGCCGAGGAAGCGCTTCGGCGGGTACAGCGCGGTGGAGTCGACACCACCGGACAGGATCCGGCCCGACGCGGGCGACGCGTTGTTGTAGGCGCGGCCGAGCCGGGTGATCGAGTCGAGCAGCACCACGACGTCCTTGCCCTGCTCGACGAGCCGCTTGGCGCGTTCGATGGCCAGCTCGGCGACCGAGGTGTGGTCCGACGGCGGCCGGTCGAACGTCGAGGCGATGACCTCGCCCTTGACCGAGCGCGTCATGTCGGTGACCTCCTCGGGCCGCTCGTCGACGAGGACGACCATGAGGTGGCATTCCGGGTTGTTCTTGGTGATCGCGTTGGCGATGTCCTGCAGGATGGTCGTCTTACCCGCCTTGGGCGGCGACACGATCAGCGCGCGCTGGCCCTTGCCGATCGGCATGATCAGGTCGATGACCCGCGTGGTCAGCCGGTCCGGCGTGGTCTCCAGGCGCAGCCGCTGGTTGGGGTACAACGGCGTCAACTTGGAGAAATCGGGCCGCTTCTTGGCCTCTTCGACCGAGCCGCCGTTGACGCTGTCCAGGCGCACCAGCGGGTTGAACTTCTGCCGCTGGTTGGGCTGCTCGCCGTCCCGGGGCACCCGAACCGCGCCGGTCACCGCGTCTCCGCGGCGCAGGCCGTTCTTGCGCACCATGTTCATGGAGACGTAGACGTCGTGCGGGCCGGCCAGGTAGCCGGAGGTGCGCACGAACGCGTAATTGTCGAGCACGTCAAGGATTCCGGCGACGGGCTGGACGACGTCGTCCTCGCGGAGCTCGGTGTCGGCCCCCTCGCCCGACCGTTCGCCACGGCGCCGGCGGTCGCGGTCGCGGAACCGGCGTCCCCGCCGGCCCTGACGGCCTTCGCCGTCGTCGTCCTGCTGGTTCGAGCCGCCGCCGCGATTCTGCTGGCCGCCCTGGTCGCCGCCGCGCTCGTCGGTTTTGGTGTCCTGCTGGCGGTCTTGGCGCTTGTCGGTTTCGCGAGCGGCCCCGCCCTTTTGGGCGTCGACGTCGTCGCGGTCCCGCTCCTCGGCCGGTGATCCCGCTTCGCGGGCGGCACCGCGTCGTTCGCGGCGCGGCGCCTCGCCGGTGGAACCGTTCTGTTCCCCTTGCGCGGCCGGCGCTTCGGCCGCGGCATCGGCGGTGGCCGTGTCGGATTGGTCGGATTTGCCGCTGTCCGCCGGGGCGGCGGGTGCCGATGTCCCGTTGGCCTGTCCCCTGATTTCCTTTATCGCGGCGATCAGTTCGTTCTTGCGCATCCCGGACGTGCCCTTGACGCCGGCCTGGGTGGCCAGCGCACGCAGCTCGGGCAGCACCATGGTGGACAGGGAGCCGGCCGAGGCGTTGGTTTTGACGTCGGGTGTGTCTGTGGTCACGGCGTCCGAAGCGTGATTGCTATCGGTGTTTTCCCCAGCCGTGAATAGGTCCGTATCTGTCACGGAGTTCCTTTCTTCCCCCGCTGATCAGGTCATACGGGGGTTCGTTGCATTCAGCCAATTTGCCGAGTGCGCCCAATCATCGTCTCTGCAACGGTGATCGCCCGGATCGGCGGAGAAGACGGCGAACCTCGTTCACGAGAAGAATTGGTGTTGTCCTAGCGGCAAGGCAGTTGCAGATGCAGATGCTGCGATTGCTGGACGGCTCCGAGGATAACCTGCATCACGGTCGGAAGCAAGCAAACCCTCCGGCCACGCCGTGGATTAACCGGCGACGGTGACGCCCGGGCTCCAGCGAACTCCTTCGCCGGCGGACATCTTGGTGACGGCAAATCCGTGGGTGGCGCCATGCTCCAACGCCTCTGTGGGTAACTCCGGTTCCGTGCTCAGTGCGATCAGGGAGGGTCCGGCCCCAGAAAGCGTCGCCGCGACGTTATGACGCCGCAGCAGCCGCAAATATTCCGCCGATGCCCGCATCGCGGGGGCACGCTGGGGTTGGTGCAGCAGGTCTTCGGTGGCCGGCATCAGCAGGTCGGGGCGCTCGGTGAGCGCGACCACCAGCAACGCGGCCCGGCTGACGTTGAAGCTGGCCTCGTCGTGGCCGACCAGGCTGGGCAGCAGCACCCGGGTCTCGGCGGTCAGCGAGCGCTCCTCGGGAATCGCGCAGAACAGGTGGATGTCCGGGTGCAGCCGCAGTGGCACCGCCGCGTACCGGGGCCGCTCACCGGCGCTGTCGGTCCAGGAGACCACCGCGCCGCCCAGCACCGCGGCCGCGGCGTTGTCGGGGTGGCCCTCGAATTCCGAGCACAGCTGGATCAGCTGGTCAACGCTCAGCGGGGTCGAATTTGTCTGCGCGACAAGCCCGTTCACGGCCGCCAGCCCCCCGACGACGGCCGCCGCCGACGAGCCCAGGCCGCGGGAGTGCGGGATGGCGTTGCGACAGCGCACCACCAGGCCGGGCGCGCCGACGCCCGCGGCGTCCAGCCCGCGCCGCACCGCGCGCACCACCAGGTGTTCGGCGTCGAGCGGCACCTGGTCGGCGCCCTCGCCCTCGACTTCCACCTGCAGGCCGGAATCTATTGTCTCCACGACGATCTCGTCGCGCAGGTCCAGCGCCAGGCCGATGCTGTCGAAGCCGGGGCCGAGGTTTGCGCTGGAGGCCGACACCACGGCGCTGGCCACCAGCCCGGCGGGCAGCATCTGGGCATTCATGTCTTACGCGAGGCCCAGTTGTTCGACGACGAGGACGGGATCGACCGGCAACGGGGACACGGTCGGCATGTCCTTCAGCGCGGTGTCGGGATCCTTGAGGCCATTGCCGGTCACGGTGCAGACCACCGTCGACCCGCGCTCCACCCAGCCGTCGCCGACGGCCTTGAGTAGCCCCGCGATGCTGGCGGCGGACGCCGGCTCGACGAAGACGCCTTCGGAGGCGGCCACGAGATGGTATGCCGCCAGGATCTCCTCGTCCGTGACGGCCAGGAACCGGCCGTTGGACTGTTGTTGCGCCGCGACGGCGGCCGTCCACGACGCCGGGGCGCCGATGCGGATCGCGGTGGCGATGGTCTCCGGGTGGCGGACCGGTTCGCCGTGCACCAGGGGCGCGGCGCCGGCGGCCTGGGCGCCGAGCATGCGGGGCAGCCTGTCGATCACGCCCTCGTGGTGATACTCGGTGTAGCCCTTCCAGTACGCGGTGATGTTGCCGGCGTTGCCGACCGGGAGCGCGTGCACGTCGGGCGCGGCGCCCAGCGCGTCGACGATCTCGAATGCGGCCGTCTTCTGGCCCTCGATGCGCACCGGGTTCACGGAGTTCACCAGCGAGATCGTCGGGAAGTCCGCGGCCATCTTGCGGGCGAGTTCCAGGCAGTCGTCGAAATTGCCGTCGATCTGGATGATCTTGGCGCCGTGCATGACCGCCTGCGCCAGCTTGCCCATCGCGATCTTGCCCTGCGGTATCAGCACCGCGCAGGTGATGCCGGCGCGCGCGGCGTAGGCCGCCGCCGAGGCCGAGGTGTTGCCGGTCGATGCGCACAGCACCGCCCGCTGGCCGCGGGCCAGGGCGTCGGTGACCGCCATCGTCATGCCCCGGTCCTTGAAGGAGCCGGTGGGATTGAGACCTTCGACCTTGAGATGGACCGTGCAGCCGGTCTTTTCCGAGAGCCGGGTCGCGGCGATCAGCGGGGTGCCACCCTCGAGGAGGGTGACCGGGGTCCAGTCGTCGCCGACCGGCAACCGGTCGCGGTAGGCCGCGATCACTCCCGGCCAGGGTTGGTGCGTGGCCGTACGGGGGATGCTCACAGGCCGTTTCCTTCCAGTCGCAGCACGCTCGTCACGCCCTGCACGACGTCCAAATCGGCCAGCGCGCCGACGGTTTCGGAGAGCGCGGCGTCGGTGGCGGTGTGGGTGACGACCACGACGCGGGCCCCGATCCGCCGGCCGCCCTCGTCGACCATGCCTTCCTGGCGGACCTCGGCGATGCTCACCTCGCGTTTGGCGAATTCCGTTGCCACCGAGGCCAACACGCCGGGCTCGTCGGCGACGTTCATGCTGACGTAGTAGCGGGTGGGGATGAGACCCATTGGGGCGATGGGCAGTTGGGCGTACCGGGACTCCTTGGGTCCGCGGCTGCCCAGCACCCGGTTGCGGGCGGCCATCACCAGGTCGCCGGTGACCGCCGACGCGGTGGGCGCGCCGCCGGCGCCCTGGCCGTAGAACATCAGCCGCCCCGAGGCCGCGGCCTCCACGACCACCGCGTTGAACGCCCCGCTGACCGTGGCCAGCGGATGCGACAACGGCACCAGCGCGGGGTAGACGCGGGCCGAAACCCGTTGCTGGCCGTCGTCTCCCGTGACGCGCTCGCAGATGGACAGCAGCTTGATGGTGCAGCCCAGCGCCCGCGCGGACGCGAAGTCGGCCGGGGTGATCTTGGTGATGCCCTCGCGATAGACGTCGTCGGCGTGCACCCGGGTGTGGAACGCGATGGACGCGAGGATGGCGGCCTTGGCCGCGGCGTCGTAGCCCTCGACGTCGGCGGTGGGATCTGCCTCGGCGTAGCCCAGCGCGCTGGCGTCGGCCAGGGCGCTGTCGTAGTCGGCGCCGGTGCTGTCCATCTCGGACAGGATGTAGTTCGTGGTGCCGTTGACGATGCCGGCCACCCGCAGCACGGTGTCACCGGCCAGCGATTGGGTGAGCGGGCGGATGACGGGGATCGCCCCCGCGACCGCGGCCTCGAAATACAGGTCGACGTGGGCATTTTCGGCCGCCTGGGCCAGCTCCCCGGTGGAGATGGACAGCAGGGCCTTGTTGGCCGTGACGACGGACTTGCCGTGTTCGAGCGCGGACAGGATCGCCGTGCGGGCGGGCTCGACGGGCCCCATCAGCTCGACGACGATGTCGACGTCCGCGCGGGACACCAGCTCTTCGATGTTGTCGGTCAGCAGCCCGACGGGGACGCCGCGGTCGGCGGCGACGCGACGCACCCCGACGCCGCGCAGCACCAGCGGGGCACCGACGCGGGCCGCCAGGTCCGCGGCGCTGTCCTCGATGATGCGGACGACTTCGCTGCCGACGTTGCCCAACCCGAGTACCGCTACGCCGACGGGCTTTTCGTCACCGGGCACGGGTCACCTCACTTCCAGACTCAAGAGATCGTCGACCGTCTCGCGGCGCAGCACCAGGCGGGCGCGCCCGCCGCGCACGGCCACCACCGCGGGCCGGCCGATCATGTTGTAGCGGCTCGACAGCGAATAGCAGTAGGCGCCGGTGGCGGCGACCCCGAGCAGGTCGCCCGGCTGCAGATCCCCCGGGACCCAGGTGTCGCGGACGACGATGTCGCCCGTCTCGCAGTGCTTTCCGACGATGCGGGCCAGCTCCGCGGGAGCGTCGCTGACCCGCGAGACCAGCCGGGCGTCGTACTGCGCGTCGTAGAGCGCGGTCCGGATGTTGTCGCTCATGCCGCCGTCGACGCTGACGTAGCGCCGGTGCGCGGTCGCGCTCACGTCGACGTCCTTGACGGTGCCGACCTCGTAGAGGGTGATGGTGCCGGGCCCGACGATGGCGCGGCCCGGCTCGACGACCAGCCTGGGGGTGGGCAGCCCCACGGCGGCCGACTCGCTGCGCACGATGGCGTTGAGGCTGTCGGCCAGCTCCGCGATCGGCGGCGGATCGTCGGGCGCCAGGTACGAGATGCCAAAGCCGCCACCGAGATCGACCGTCGACAGCTGGGCGGTCTTGTCGACGCCGAACTCGTCGACGATCTCGTGCAGCAGCCCGATCACGCGGTGGGCGGCGATCTCGAAGCCGGCGACGTCGAAGATCTGCGAGCCGATGTGGCTGTGCAGCCCGACCAGCCGCAGGTGATCGGTGTCGAACACGCGGCGCACCGCCGCCATCGCCGCGCCGCTGGCCACCGACAGCCCGAACTTCTGGTCCTCGTGGGCGGTGGAGATGAACTCGTGGGTGTGCGCCTCGACCCCGACGGTCAGTCGCACCAGCACGTCCTGGACGATGCCCGCCTCGCCCGCGATGGCGTCCAGGCGCTCGATTTCGATCATCGAGTCCAGGACGATGTGGCCCACGCCGGCCTTGACCGCGGCGGTCAATTCCGCGACGGATTTGTTGTTGCCGTGCAACGTGATCCGCTCCGGCGGGAAGTCCGCGTGCAGCGCGACGGCCAGTTCCCCGCCGGTGCACACGTCCAGCGAGAGGCCCTCTTCGTTGATCCAGCGCGCTATTTCGGTGCACAGGAACGCCTTGGCGGCGTAATGCACGTTGTGGCCGCCGCCGAACGCCGTCGCCAGGTCGTGGCAGCGGGAGCGGAAGTCGTCCTCGTCGATGACGAACAACGGGGTCCCGTACTCCTGGGCGAGGTCGGTGACCGCGACCCCGCCGACGACGGCGGCCCCGTGTTCGTCACGAGTTGTGCTGCGCGGCCACACGTTCGGCGCCAGCCGCAGCAGCTCCTCGGGGGATTGCGGCCGCGGCGGGCTTTCGGCGTGACGCGCCTCGTCGGCGTGCCGGGGACCGGCGGGGTGGACGTTCACATTCGCTCCGGTGCGGTGACGCCGAGGATGGTCAGGCCGTTGGCGATGACCTGGCGGGCGGCCTGGCACAGCGCCAGCCGTGCGGTGTGCAGGTCGGTGGGCTGCTCGTCGCCCTGCGGCAGGACGCGGCACGAGTCGTAGAACCGGTGGTAGTCGCCGGCGAGGTCCTCCAGGTAGCGGCAGATCCGGTGCGGCTCCCGTAGCGCGGCGGCGGTTTTCACCACTCGCGGAAACTCGCCGATGCTGCGCAGCAGCGCGCCCTCTTTGTCGTGGCTGAGCAGCTCGAGGTGTGTCGTGTCGGGGACCAGGCCGAGCTCGGCGGCGTTGCGGGCCAGCGCCGACAGCCGCGCGTGCGCGTATTGCACGTAATAGACCGGGTTTTCGTTGGACGCCGAGGACCACAGCGCCAGGTCGATGTCGATCGGGGTGTCCACCGAGGAGCGGATCAGGCTGTAGCGCGCGGCGTCGACGCCGATGGCCTCGACCAGGTCGTCGAGCGTCAGCACCGTCCCGGCCCGCTTGCTCATCCGGACCGGCTGGCCGTCGCGGACCAGGTTGACCAGCTGGCCGATGAGCACCTCGACGGTGGCCGGGTCCTCGCCGAACGCGGCGGCCACCGCCTTCAGCCGCGCGATGTAGCCGTGGTGGTCGGCCCCGAGCATGTAGATGCACAGGTCGAAACCGCGTTGCCGCTTGTCCAGGTAGTAGGCGATGTCGCCCGCGATGTAAGCCGGCTTGCCGTCGCTCTTGATCACGACGCGGTCCTTGTCGTCACCGAAAGCGCTGGTGCGCAACCAGGTTGCGCCGTCCTTCTCGTAGACGTTGCCGGTGCCGCGGAGCCGGGCGATGGCCTGCTCGACCCGGCCGCTGGTGTGCATCGAGTCTTCGTGGGTGTACACGTCGAAGTCGGTGCCGAACTCGTGCAGCGACTCCTTGATGTGGGTGAACATCAGGTCGACGCCGATTTCGCGGAAAGTCTCGTGCATTTCGGGCTCGGGCAGGCTCAGCGCGTCGGGCGCCTTCGCCAGCACCTGCGCGGCGATGTCATTGATGTAGGCGCCCGCGTAGCCGTCCTGGGGCGTCGGCTCGCCCTTGGCCGCCGCGATCAACGAGTTCGCGAACCGGTCGATCTGCGCGCCGTGGTCGTTGAAGTAGTACTCGCGCACCACGTCGGCGCCCTGGGTGGACAGCAACCGGCCCAGCGCGTCGCCGACCGCGGCCCACCGGGTGCCGCCGATGTGGATCGGCCCCGTCGGGTTGGCCGAGACGAATTCCAGGTTGACCTTCCGCCCGGCCAGGTCGTCGGAGTACCCGAACTCGTCGCCGGCGTCGATGACGTTGGTGACGACCACCGCCTGCGCCGACGCCTCGAGGCGCATGTTGATGAAGCCCGGCCCGGCCACCTCCGCCTGCGCGATGCCGTCGGCGTCGGCCAGCTTTTCGGCGAGCCATCCGGCCAGCTCACGCGGGTTGGCGCCGACCTTCTTGGCCAGCTGCAGCGCCAGGTTGCTGGCGTAGTCACCGTGATCGGGATTACGCGGCCGTTCGACGGTGACCGTCGCCGGCAACGCGGCAGCGTCCAGCCCGCGCTCGGCAAGCACCGCGGCGGCGGTGACTTTGAGCAGCTCAGCCAGGTCGGCGGGGGTCACGAGCGTCCATCCTATTGGCTCCGGTGCTCTCCCCCCGAATCGTCGCCGTGACGAAGCAGCGACCAGGATGCGCTAGTCTAGCGGGGCCCATTGGCGCTACGTCTATATCGGTGCGCCCCCGTAGCTCAGGGGATAGAGCGTCTGCCTCCGGAGCAGAAGGCCGCAGGTTCGAATCCTGCCGGGGGCACTCACATTCACGCAGTTCAACGGGGAATTCACCCCCATGCCAATGTCGCACCGGCTACGCTGTGTGCCTGGCGATGAGGAGGCTAGGTTGACCAGACGCGAAGCGCAGGCGCCGACCTGATGTTGTCGCTGTTCATCGCCGTGATCGGCCTCGTCTTCCTCGCGTTCGCGCCGGCCCGCTATACCGGCATGATCTTCGTGCTCACCCTGCTCGTCACCTTCGGGATCACCGCGTTCGACATGAGCACCCACCAACCCACCAGCACCGACGTCACCGGCTTCGCGCTGGCGCTCATGCTGGGCGGCCCCGCCCTGCTCGTCCGAAGCGAGCGGGGAATGAAGGGCTGACTCGGCTATCCGGTCAGGAAGACCAGCCGGAATTTACCGATCTGCACTTCGTCGTTGTTGGCCAGCACTGTGGAGTCCACCGCCTGCCGGTTGACGTAGGTGCCGTTGAGGCTCCCGACGTCGGCGACGGCCCAGCTGCCGTCCTCGTCGAGCCGAAACTCCGCGTGACGGCGGCTCACGGTGACGTCGTCGAGAAGAATGTCGCTGTCGGGATGGCGCCCCGCCGACGTAACGGGTCGATCGAGCAAGAATCGGGAGCCGGCGTTCGGGCCGCGCTTGACGATCAGCAGCGCGGATCCGCTCGGCAGCCGTTCGACGGTTTGCGCCTCGGTGGCGGTCGAACCGTCATCCGGCTCGTCGAGGAACTGAGTGCCGTAATCCGCGGTCGTCTCCCCCACCGCTTCGGTGAGGTGTTGGTCGTCGTCGCCGCGGTTCATGTGTTGCTCCCACCGCCAGTGGACGGGTTCCTTATACGGACCTCCGGCATGATCAGATGCCCGCCAGCCCACGAGAAATACCCACCTTCCGGCGGTCTTATGCCCTCACGTCCGGCTGAGGATGAACGCCTCGATGTGGCGGTCGCCCGCCCGCCGTTCGTACTTGCGCCAGCCGGGGTACATCTTGACCCCTTTCGCCCAGATCTCGTCCCGCTCCGCGGGCGTGGCGAGCCGGGCGGTGGCCTGCCAGGTGTCGCGCCCGATCGACACCGTGGCCGACGGGTTGGCCTTGAGGTTGTAGTACCAGGCCGGGTGCTTTTCGCCGCCCCAGTTGGACGCGATCAGCCCCACGCCATCGGGGTGCGGAATTCCATACACCGCGACGCTCCGAGGCTGCCCGGACTTCGCGCCGGTGGTGGTGAGCAAGACCGCGGGGACCCCGGTCGCGATCAAGGCGAAGCTGCTTCGACCGCCGGTGAGCTTGGCGACGAGCCGGTCCAGGTGGTGTGCCGTCGGGCGCATAAACGCCGCCCCCACCTTCGTGGCGGCGAAGGTGCGCATCATTCGATGAAATGCGTTGGTCTCGTCGAAGGATCGGTCGGACATGGCGTCATTCTCGCGCAACGGTATTCGCCGTTCCAGTGGCAAATCAGGCGCGGTCGTGGAGAGTGACCTGGTAGCCGTCGGGGTCGGCGAAGGTGAACGTCCGCCCGAAGGGGCCGTCGATCGGTGCGGAGACGATGGTGTGACCGT
Source organism: Mycobacterium sp. 1081908.1 (assembly GCF_001673535.1). Classification (GTDB taxonomy): domain Bacteria; phylum Actinomycetota; class Actinomycetes; order Mycobacteriales; family Mycobacteriaceae; genus Mycobacterium. The sequence continues at coordinate 47,217 of NZ_LZLY01000021.1, forward strand.
CGGCGACGAGAGCGTCGTGAATGGCCTGAACGTCTGTGGCATGGAGCCAGATCGCGGCACCGATGCCGGGCTGTGCGACGGATCCGAGATCGGTGCCGGGAACGACGTCGCGCAGTGCGAACGCGATCGGCTTCGTCTGGAAGACGACGGCGTGCGGAGGCCCGGCCTGCGAGCGGACCAGTCCGAGGTACTGCTCGTAGAACGCCTGCGAAGCGTCGAGGTCGCGCGCCTGCAGCGAGATGAAATCGGGGCCGGTGGCGGGCATGACGGTGCTCCTTTCCTCCTCATGTCAGTTTTCTGACACATAGCAATCTATGTCAGAATGCTGACATGAGTCAAGATGGCGCCGGTGTCGACCTGGAGACGTCACTGGGCTACCTGCTGAAAGAAGCGTCGAGCGTCCTTCGCGCCGCGATGGAAGAGGTGCTGCGCCCACTCGGTCTGAGCGTCACGCAGTACTCCTGCCTAGAGCTGCTGGCTCAACGCCCGGGCCTGTCGAACTCCGAGCTCGCCCGGGGCGCGTTCGTGACACGGCAGTCGATGAATGTGGTGCTCCAGGGTCTGGAACGAGACGGCTACGTGACCAGGCCCGCGGAGGCACCCGTCGGCAAGGTTCTTCCCACGCGGCTCACCCCTCGCGGCCGACGGAGCCTGGAGAAGGCGACCGTAGCCGTCCGATCCGTCGAGCTACGAATGCTGACCGGCATGACCGATGCCGAGCAGTCCAACGCTTTCCGGATCCTGCAGCGCATGATCCATTCCCTGCGCGACGGCAACGACGGCGCATAGCCGGTTCTCGGGCCAGACCCCGACACCCTTGCGGCGGACGGCGCGGGATTGAATGATCGCGAGATGAACCAGGCGCTGTGGATCGTTGCGATCGTCCTCGCGGTCGCATTCGTCGGGAGCGGGCTGTTGAAACTGGTTCGCACCAAGGACCAATTGGTGGGCTCGGGGTTCGGGTGGGCGGAGGACTACAGCCCGTCGGCGATCCGGCTCATCGGGGTCGCCGAGATCCTCGGCGCGATCGGGCTGATCGTGCCGGCCCTGGTGCACATCGCGCCAATCCTGGTGCCGCTGGCCGCGGTTGGGCTCGCGGCGGTGATGATCGGCGCCGCCGTGGTGCACGCCCGGCGCAAGGAGACACCGTTTGTCGCGATGAACGCGGTGCTGCTGGCGCTCGCCGTCTTCGTCGCGTGGGGCCGCTTCGGACCCTATCCGCTCACCTAGTCACTCAGGCTTGGTGCTGTCGACCTGATCCTGGGTGTATTCGATGACGGGCGGCGACTCGCCGTAGACGTCGAGGGTGTGGATGAAGCGGTGCACGCCCATCACCCCGGCGCAAGTGAACCCCAGCTCGATGATCTGCGCGGCGGTGAAGTGCTCCCCCAGCCGCTTGTAGAACTCGTCGTCCATGGCGTGATGGTCGGACGAAAGCAAGTCGAGGAACTCGACGGCCATCTGCTCCTGCGGGGTGAGGTCGCCATGACCCGGGGCGAGCAGGCAGGCGACGTCCTCGTCGGTGATCGAGTCGTGCTTGCGCGACTGACTGCAGGGTTCGCACTCGCCGAGTTGGGCGCTGCGGATGCGCAGCAGCTCCAGGATGCGGCCGCCGAGCAGCGTGCCGGCACCCAGGTGGTGTCTGGCCATGTCGACCTGTTCGAGTTGTGCGCTGCGATACGCGAATATCTGCAGCGGCACCGGGGTCGCGTAGAGACCCGCGGCGACACCGGCCTCCACGATCTCGCGGGAGCGCGAGCTCAGCTCTTCCATTGGGATTGGCGCAATACGCGGCATAAATCAGGCTAACTTTCTTGTGCGAGGCCGAAAAGCCCCGATGGTTGGGAGAACTCGATGTCCAGACTTGCCGACAAGGTCGCGATAGTCACCGGCGGTGCGGGCGGAATCGGTGCGGCGACGGCGCACGAATTGGCCCGCGAGGGCGCCGCCGTCGCCGTGGTCGACGTCGACGAGGCGAGGGCCGCCGGGGTCGCCGACGAGATCCGTCGCATGGGGGCCCGCGCGATCGCGCTCGGCGCGGATCTCGCGCGGGAGGCGACGGCGCGAGACGTGGTGGAATCGACGGTGGCGGAGTTCGGCCGCGTCGACGTGCTGCACAACAACGCTGCCCTGACCGCCAGCGACTTCCTGTCGCGGGACACCACGGTCACCGAAATGTCGCCGGACGTGTGGCAGCGATCCCTGGAGGTCAACCTCGGCAGCCAGCTGCTGATGTGCAAGTACGTGGTCCCCGAAATGCGAAGGGGCGGAGGGGGTTCCATTGTCAACATGTCGTCGGGGGCCGCGCTGAAAGGCGACCGCACCCGCCTGGCCTACGGCGTCTCGAAGGCCGGGGTGCACACCCTGACGATGTACGTCGCGACCAGCGAGGGCAAGGCCGGCGTGCGGGCCAACACGATCGTGCCCGGGCTGATCGTCACCGACGCCGTTCGCGGGCACCTGTCCGAGGAGATCATCGGCCGCCTCGGCCGGGCCACGCTGACGCCGTACCTCGGGGAGCCGCGCGACGTCGCCGATCTCGTCGTGTTCCTGGCTTCGGACGCGTCGCGCTACATCACCGGGCAGATGATCGCGATCGACGGCGGGATGTCCGCTCACGTCGGCCTCGACACCGGCGACTGATGTTGTGCGTCGTGAGTTCGGTTCTCGCCGAGATCGACGCTGGCGCGAAAAAGTGCGAGTGGCCGCCGCGCTAGCGTCGATCTCGCTGTCGGAAGCGCCCGATTGGCGCCCTTGTGGCCGCGCCACGCTCAGCCGCTCGTCGGACCGAGCGCGTACGCGCCGGTCTCCGGATGGTGATACCAGCCGCTGGCGGCGTGGGTGCCGCCGTCGACGTGGATCGTTTGACCGGTGATGTAGCTGGACATCTCGGATGCGAGAAAGACTGCCGCACCGGCCATTTCGTCGACATGGCCGGCCCGCCCCATCGGCACCGTCAGGCCGAATCGCTGTTCGGAGCCGGGCGGCGCGATCTCCCGGATGCCTTCGGTCATGGTGATGTCGGGCGCCAGCGCGTTGACCCGGATGCCGTGCGGGGCCAGCTCGAGCGCGGCGGTCTTGGTGTAGTTGATGACGCCGGCCTTGGCCGCCGCGTACGTCGCGTAGCCGGGCGCGGCGCGCACGCCCTCGATCGAGGTGACGCTGATGACGCTGCCGGGCAGCTTCTGTTCGACGAGGACGCGCGCCACCCGCTGCGTGCACAGGTAGACGTGGCGCAGGTTCGACTTGTACAGCGCGTCCCAACCGTTCTCGCTGGTGTCGAGGATCCCCGACCAGAACACCCCGCCGGCGTTGTTGACCAGGATCGTCACCGTCCCAAGCTCGGCGGAGGTCTGCGCCAGCGCGGCGTCCACCGCGGCGCTGTCCCGCACGTCGACGGTGAGACCCAGCGCGCCGATCTCGTCGGCGGCCGAGGCGCATGAGTCGGGGTTGCGTTCCCAGATCGCGACACGGGCGCCGAAGGCCTTCAGCCCCGCCGCGATGCCGCGGCCGATGCCCGCGCCGCCGCCCGTGACGACCGCGACGCGGTCGGTCAGAAGCACGCTGGACGGATCGAGTGTCATGACGATGACTATAGAATATCTCCACGTCAAGGTTTACGGTCTGTACTGAATATGTTCGATATGTAATGCACGGGAGGGCCGCCATGGCCAGCACGATCTTCGTCACCGGCGCGACCGGGCAGACCGGCGGCAACGTGTGCCAGCAGCTGATCGAGCGCGGCGACCGCGTTCGCGCGCTGGTGCGCGAGCCCGACGACGCCGCGGCGCTGGCCGGGATCGGCGTCGAACTGGTCAAGGGCGACATCACCGACGCCGACGACGTGCTCGCCGCGGCGAAGGGCGCCGAGGCGGCCATCCACTGCGCCGCGCTGCTGGGCGGCGCGAGCCAGGACCTCGACGACTTCAAGGCCGTCAACACCGTCGGCACCACGAACGTCCTGGACGCGGCCAAGGCCCACGGCATGCGCCGGGTGGTCGCGCTGAGCACCGCCACGTTCCTGGACCTGAGCACCGGCGTCGATTTCGAAGAGGCGCCCGTGCTGAAGAACCCGCCGGGTGACCCCTACACCGTCACCAAGCTGGCCGCCTTCCTCGAGGCGCACCGGCGCGCGGCCGCGGGCGACGACGTGCTGACGTGCCACCCCGGCGCGATCTTCGGGCCCGGCCTGGTGGTCGCGCGCGCCCTGCACCGCACCAGCTTCAACCGGGTGTTGCTGGCCGGCATGCGCGGAAAGATCAAGCGCTATCTGGCTTTTCCCGTGACCTGGGTGGCGGGGGCGGACGTCGCGAAGGGTTCGATTGCGGCGCTGGACAAGGGGGTGGCCGGGGAGCGCTACCTGCTGGTCGGCCGTCCGGAGGACACCTTCAGCACCGCCGGCGGCATCAACCGCGCCTGCGAGATCGCCGGAATCGACCACCGCGTCGAGGATCTCGACTACCGCAGCGACCCCGAGGCATTGACCGCCGAGTTCGGGCCCACCCTGATGGCGATCGCGAAGGCCGCGGCAAAGAGCGAGCGCAAGCCCCGGGCGACCGACAACCTGACCACCCGGCGGCTCGGTTATGCGCCGATGTCCTTCGATGACGGCCTACGGCTGCTGATCTCATGGCTGCGCGAGCTCGGCAAGCTGTAGGCGTCGCCGTCGGGGATCTGTCCGATCGGATCCTCGACGCGGCCCAGCGGCTGGTGTTCCGGACGGGCGCCCGGAGGATGTCGCTGTCGGACGTGGCGACCCTGGCCGGGGTTTCGCGTCCCACCATCTACCGCTATTTCGCGTCCAAGGAAGAGCTAACCGACGCGCTGGGATCCCGGGAGCGCCGCCGCTTCGCCGACGCGATGGACGACGCGATGTCCGGGGTGGTCGGCGTCGCCCGGCTGGAGGCCGCGGTCGACGTCGTCGCGACCTTCGTCGAGGCCCAGCCGCCCGGGCGGCTGCTCGACCTGGAGCCGACGTTCGCCCACGACCAGATGGCCCGCGCGCTGCCGATGCTCGCCGACGGGCTGGTGGCGGTCTTGCGGCGCTGCGCCCGCGAGGGCGCCCTCTCCCCGGCGGTGGGCCCGCGCGACCTCGCCGGCGCGATCGCGCGGACCGCGTTGAGCCACTACATATTTCCGGATGCCGACCGCGCGGCCGTGCGCCGGGAGATTCGGGCCGCAGCCGGCCTTCCCGCTCAGCCCAGCTGAAACTTGGTGGCGCCGAACGGTTCCGACGTGCCGAGCGCGAAAACCGTCGACGCCTTGACCCGATAGACGTGCCACGGCGGCGGACCGGCCGACGGCGCGCTGAACTCCGCCGTGAGCGCGTCGCCCGCCACCTCGCAGGGCCATCCGTCGTGGACGAAAACGGCTGCGACGGAAGCAAGTTCGCCGGCGTCGGTGACCCGCTCGGCGGTGCCCTCGACCACGAGGTCGAACGGCTCGGTGGCGACGCTGAGCACGCATCGGGGATCGCGCGCCAGGTTCCGCGACTTGCGGGTCGCAAGCCCGGAGCTGAAGTACCAACTCCCGCCGCACCGAACCACCCCGACGGCCATGACGTGCGGGCTGCCGTCGGGATCGATCGTGCTCAGCCAGACTGTGTGGCGATGCGGGCCGCCGGTGCCCGGCGCCTGCGGCAGCTCACCGTCCAGTACCGCCCGGACGCGGTCCCATTCGATCGGCGGTGTGCCGTACCCGTCGAGATTGCGCTCTGTGATCGTCATACCAGTATTGACCGACGCGCGACCCGGAAGTCATCGCTCGTTCAGCAGGAACAGGCCGTAGGCCGCGATCGACTGCGCGTCCACGATCACCCCGGTGCGCATCATCTCCTCGACGTCCGCGCGCGAGAACCATTCGCTGTGCATGTCCTGTTCCTCGTGCTCGCGGTCCGCCTCGCCCTCGACGATGCCGGTGGCCAGGAACGCCCAGCCGCGCTGACTCGTCATCCCGGCGGCCACGTCCAGCAGGCCCAGCGCCTCGATCGACGTCGCGCGCAGGCCGGTCTCCTCGCGCAGCTCCCGCTCGGCCAGCTCGTGCGGGTCGGCCTCCGCGTGATCGGGGGCGCTGCCCTGCGGGAACTCCCAGCGCCGCGCGCCGAGGGGGTAGCGGAACTGCTCGACCAGCCGGAAACGGTTGCCGTCGTACGGCATCACCAGCGCGTAGGTCGGCTTGTCGATCACCGAGTAGATGCCGGGGCTGCCGTCCGGGCGGCGGATCTGGTCCTCACGCACCACCAGCCATCGGTTCCGATAGACCTCGCGGGAAGCGACGCATTCGATGAAGGGCACGTCGCCCAGTATCACCGGTGCGGTAGCGTCCCAAGCCATGCCATCCCCCGAAGCCATCACCGAGACCGTCAAGAGCTACCTCGCGCTCGTGGCCGCCGCCAAGACCGACGACATCGTGGCGCTTTACGCCGACGATGCGACCCTCGAGGACCCCATCGGCGCGGACATCCGCCGCGGCCACGACGCGATCCGCGAGTTCTACGCCGGATTCCAGGACGCCAAGAAGGACACGGAACTCGTCGAGATCCGGGTCGGTGGCAGCGAAGCCGCGTTCCTGTGGCACCTCACGCTCGACGGCGGCGACAGCCGCAGCCGGCTCTCCCCGATCTCGACGATGACGTTCGACGAGGACGCGAAAATCACGTCGATGCGGGCGTTCTGGTCACCCTCGGACTTCAAAGTCCTGTAGCGCCTCCGCGGCGCGCTTGACGCGCCGCAGCGTCTCCTCGATGCCGCGGTTGACCTGACGCCCCCGCGGGACGAGGGCCTCGGCAAGCCTGTTGGCGACCGAGCACCACAGGAATTCGAACGACTCGGTGAGCAGGGTGCCGGACGCCGACGGTTCCATCGTGTAGCGCCAGCGGGTTTCCTCGCGGCCGGCGGCGTCGTTGACGGTGGCGAAGCCGAATTCGCGGCCCCGCTCGGCGGTCTCGATCACCGCCGTCCTGGCCCAGCGCATGCGTCCGAGCCGGTTGTGCCCGCGGAACCGGACGCCCGGGGCCGCCGCGGTCGCGCCGTCCAGCCACTCGCAGCGGTAGCACTCCGGGCTCCACTCGCCCATCCGCGTCACGTCGGCGACCAGGTCGTAGACGACCTCGGGTGGTGCGGCGATGTCGATGCTGCCGTGGCCGCGCCGCGGTGTGGGCATGGCCCGAGTATGGCAGTGGGCTCGTGCGATGCCACCGCGACCGCGATAATGCACCGATGGCCCCTGAAGATAGGGAGATCCGCCGCTCCGGCATGCGTAGCCACATCATCGTCAGCGGCGAGGACGCGCTGGCGACGACGATCGTCGAGGAGCTCAACAACGCCGGCGTGCACATCGTCAAGCTCACCAGCCCGACCGAGCTCGCCACCGCGGGGATCGCCCGCGCCCGCGCCGTGATCTGCGCAGGCGACGACGACGCGACGAATCTCGAAATCGCCTTGCTGGCAAGGAAAGCCAACCCCGACGTGCGGGTGGTGGCGCGGCTGGCCAACGACGTGCTGCGGACGGCGATGGCCGCCGACAAGCGCCCCGGCGCGATCCTGGACGTCGCGGACCTCGCGGCGCCGTCCGTCGTCGAGGCGTGCCTGGCGCACACCGTGCACCCGTTCGAGGCGGCGGGCATCCAGTTCGTCGTCTCGGGCGCCGCGGCGCCGCGCGACGCGACGCTGCGCGAGATCTACGGCGACCTCGCACCCGTCGCGGTCATTCACGGCGAGAACTGCGCCAACCCGGGTGCGGTGGAGCCGTGTCCGGGCCGGGACCTGCAGGTACACGCTGGCGACTGGACCGCGATGATCGGCACCGCCGACGAGCTGGCCGCCCGCGGCATCAAGGTCCCGAAACCGACCGCGAGGCGGTCGCGTCAGGCCTGGCTGCGCCGACTGCTCGACGCCGCGCGCGGCCTGCGTGACGACGTCAACCCGATGCTGCCGCGCGCGCTGTTCGCCGTGGCACTGCTGCTGACCGGGTCGACGGTCGTGTTGCGCTTCACCTACCAGCCGCACCAGAAGATGACGTGGCTCGACGCGTTGTATTTCAGCACCGAGACGATCGCGACCGTCGGTTACGGCGACTTCAGCTTCCTGCAGCAGCCCACCTGGCTGCGGCTGTTCAGCATCATGCTGATGCTCGCGGGCGTGACGACCACGGCGCTACTCGTCGCGTTCATGGCGGACCTGCTGCTGTCGCGGCGTTTCGCCCATTCGGCCGGGCGCCGGCGGGCTCGCCACCTGCACAATCACGTCATCGTCGTCGGGCTGGGCTCGTTCGGCAGCCGCGTCGTCGCCGACCTGGCCGCCGCCGGGTACGACGTGGCGGTCATCGAGCGCGACGACAACAACCGCTTCCTGTCGGCCGCGGACGACCTGGACGTGCCGGTGATCTTCGGCGACGCCACGCTGCGCCAGACCCTGGCGTCGGCCCGCGTCGACCGGGCCCGCGCGGTGGCGCTGTTGACCCAGGACGACATGACCAACATCGAGACCGGGATCGTGCTGCGCGAGATGCTGGGTCCGCGGGTGATGCCGGAGGTGGTCCGGACCGACGTCCCGATCGTGCTGCGCATCTACGACCGCGCGCTGGGGGAAGCCGTGGCGCAGCGGTTCGGGTTCGAAAACGTTCGCTCGACCGTCGACCTGGCCGCGCCGTGGTTCATCGGCGCCGCGATGGGGCTGCAGGTGCTGGGGACCTTCTGGGTGGGGCAGCGCTCCTTCATGGTCGGCGCCATGCACGTGGCGGCCGGCAGCGAACTGGACGGGCTGAAGATGTTCGAGCTGTCCACCCAGACCCGGGTCATCGCGATCACCCGCCAGGACACGCCCGTCGAACTGCATCCGCGACGCGACGCCTGGCTTCGCGGCGGCGACACCGTCTACCTCGTCGGCCCGTACCGCGAGCTGCTGGCCACGCTGCGCAAGGGCCAGCCGCCGCAGCAACCGGAGGTCGAGGAGGAGCGCCGCCTGGCCTAGAGCTGGGCCGCCACGTCCGCGGCGCGGCGCAGCTGGTCGAGGTCCGAACTCGTCGGGATGAGCTGCACCTCGTCGGCGCCGATGCCCTCGAACTTGCGCAGCACCGCCAGCAGCTCGTCCTCGCTGCCGGCCCAGCCGGTCATCGGCGCCATCGCGTCGACGTATTCGGCCGGAATCCAGTTCATGTAGCGCAGCAGGTGCCGATGCACCTGGGCGCGGGCCTGCTCGGGCGCGCCGAACGCGAACCAGAACGACGTCACCAGGTGCGGCGTGGGCCTGCCAGCCCCAGCCCAGGCCTCCCGCGCCACGTCGAACAGCTCGTTCTGCTTGGCGACGTTGAGGTCCAACGTGGTGCCGGCCAGCCCGTCGGCCCAGGCCGCGGCGCTGCGGACGGTCTTCGGCCCGATGCTGCCGACAAACAGCGGCGGCCCACCGGCCTGAACCGGGACCGGCCCCACCGGCAGCACCGACTCGGTGATCTTTTCGCCGGCCCACACCCGCTTCATCACCGCCACCCGTTCGGCCATGCCGCGCATCGTCTGCGTCGCCGGGTCGGCGCCCACGGCGTGATAGTCCTCGTGCCGGCCGCCCACGCCGATGCCCACCGTCAGCCGGCCGCCGCTGAGCATGTCGCCGGTGGCCAGGCCCTTGGCCAGCATGACCGGGTCGTGCAGCTGCGGCACGATCACCGTGGTCATCAGCCGCACCCGGGTGGTCCACGCGGCCAGCGCGCCGAGCAGCGTCAGGTTGTCCGGGTTTTCGAACGCGATGCGCTCGCCCCAGCACAGCGACGAGAACGGGCCCTCGTCGATGGCCCTGGCCCAATTCTCGAGCACCGTCGCGTCCAGGTCCGGCTCCATCACCGGCATGGTCATCGCTATCTGCACAGACGCGATTCTGGCACCATGAAGCAGATGGGTATCACCAGTACCTCCATCGCGCATGTGCGGCTGACCGTCACGGACATCGAGCGGTCACGCCGGTTTTACGAGAGCGTGTTCGGTTGGCCGGTGCTGCTGGAGGTCCCCGAGAACGCCGACGAAGCCATCCGAAACCTGTACGGCTTCCTGTTCGGCGGCGTGATCTACGACCTCGGCGGCACGCTGCTCGGCCTGCGGCCGGTGGCCACGGACCGCTTCAACGAGGACCGCTGCGGACTCGACCACATCGCGTTCCGGCTCGGCAGCAGGGCCGAATTGGACGCCGCGGCAGAGCATCTCGACGAGGTCGGGGTCGTGCACGAGCCCGTCAAGGACATCGGCCCGTCGTACATCCTGGAGTTCCGCGACCCCGACAACATCGCCCTGGAGCTGACGGCGCCCAAGTAGCGATCCGGGGGGTAGACAGGAACTATGCCCATCAGTTTCAACCACACCATCGTCGCCTCGCGGAACAAACGGGAGTCGGCGGAATTCCTCGCCGAACTGTTCGGCCTGCCCAGCCCCAAGCCGTTCGGCCCCTTCATGGCCGTCGCGCTCGAGCACGGCGCCACCCTCGATTACGCCGACGCCCCCGAGGGCGAAGAGATCCGGCGCCAGCACTACGCATTCCTGGTGTCCGAGGACGACTTCGACGCGATCTACGGCAAGATCACGTCGCGCGGGCTGGAGCACTGGGCCGACCCGGGCGCCCGGCGCCCGGGCGAGATCAACACCAGGGACGGCGGCCGCGGCGTGTACTTCTTGGATCCCTCGGGCCATGCCATGGAGATCCTCACGCGCCCCTATGGCTCGGGCCGCTAATCGCCGCTGCGCGGCGATCCGTGCCGCACGTGTTCCTGGTCGCGATAGTCGTCGGCGAGCTGCGCGACGTGCTTGGGCAGGGCTCCGGCCGCGACGTCGGCCACGGTGGTCTGTTCCAGCACCGAGCGCATGCTGGCCCGCAGCGCCCGCCACACGTCGGACAGCGGCGCGGTGGGCCCGGAATAGGGCAGATCGCCGAGCCCGATGTCGCGGACGCTGGCCAGCGGGCCGTCGATGCAGCGCAGCACGTCGGCGATGCTGATCTCGTTTCCGGGGCGGGCCAATTCGTAGCCGCCCTCGCGGCCGCGGTGGCTGCGCACCAGGCGATCGGTGCGCAGGTTGGTGAGGATGTCGACGAGAAACTGCGGCGGGATGCCCTGGGCTTGGGCCAATTCGTCGGTCGTCACCAGCGTGCCGCCGTCGACCGTGGCGAGCTGGACCATCGCCCGCACCGCGTACTCCGCCTTGGCCGACATCCGCATGGTGAGGATTGTGCCACTGGCCTACGGATTGGTTACGGGCGCAACTCCAGCAGGTCGATGACCCTCTGCGCGTGCTCGTCGACGCCGCGATCCGGCGTCAGCCGCAGGTCGGGATTCTCGGGCTGCTGATACGGGCTGTCGATGCCGGTGAAGTTCTCGATCTCACCGGCGCGGACTTTCGCATATAGCCCCTTGGGATCACGCTTCTCGCACTCGTCGAGCGGCGTGTCGCAGAAGACCTCGAAAAATTCCAGGCCGGCGTCGGCGTGGACCCTGCGCGCCAGTTCGCGGTGCTCGGCCAGCGGGCTGATCGCCGGCACCAGCACCACCTGGCCGCTGTCGGCCAGCAGCGCCGCCACATGCGCCAGCCGGCGCAGGTTCTCGGCGCGGTCGGCCATGGAGAAGCCCAGGTCCGCGTTCAGGCCGTGCCGCAGGTTGTCGCCGTCGAGAACGTAAGCGGGAACACCGCTTTCGAGCAGCGTCCGCTCGACCAGCATCGCCACGGACGACTTCCCCGACCCCGACAGGCCGGTGAACCAGACGGTCTTGCCGCGGGTGCGGGCGCCCTCGCCGACGAGCGACTTGTGCCGCACGGTGTTGGGGCTGGACGTCTGCACCGAGACGTCGCGCAACACCATCCCCGCCGCCACCGTGCCGTTGGTGTTCGGGTCGATGAGGATGAACGAGCCGGTGCTGGAGTTGCGGGTGTACTCGTCGAGCAGCAGCGGAACCTGGGTACGCAGCGAAATGCGGCCAAGTTCGTTGAGCTGCAACGCCGTTGCGGCCTTGTCGCGATGCAGGGTGTTGACGTCGAGCCGGTACTCCAGCGCGGTCACGCGCGCGCGGGTGGTCCGGGTGGTGTGCTTGATGAGGTAGTCGCGGCCGGGCTCCAGCGCCGAGTTGTCGGCCATCCAGCACACGGTCGCGTCGAAATCCTGCGTGACGCGGGGCTGGTTGTGGGTGCGGGCGATCATGTCGCCCCGCGAGATGTCGATGTCGTCGGCCAGGCTCACCGAGACGGCCATCGGCGGAAACGCTTCCTCCACAGGACCGTTGGGGCCCTCGATCGCAGTGATCCGGGTGGTCTTGCCGATCGGCAGCACCACCACCTCGTCGCCGGGGCGCATCACCCCGCTGGCCACGGTCCCGGCGTAGCTGCGGTGGTCGCGATGCTCGTGGGTTTGCGGCCGGATGACGTATTGCACCGGGAAGCGCACGTCGACCAGGTTGCGGTCACCGGCGATGTAGACCTCTTCGAGGTGCGACAGCAGCGCCGGACCCTCGTACCATGGCGAGTTGTCCCCCTTGGTCACCACGTTGTCGCCGTTGAGCGCGGAGATCGGGATGGTGGCCACGTCCTGCACGTCGAGCCGGGCCGCGAAGGCGTGGAACTCGTCGCGGATCCACTCGAATCTCTCTCTGTCCCAGTCGATCAGGTCCATCTTGTTGACCGCCAGCACGATGTGCTGGATGCCGAGCAGCGACGCCAGGAAGGCGTGCCGGCGGGACTGCTCCAGCAGGCCGTGGCGGGCGTCGACGAGCACGATCACGAGCTGAGCGGTCGACGCGCCGGTGACCATGTTGCGGGTGTACTGGATGTGCCCCGGCGTGTCGGCGATGATGAATTTCCGCTTCGGAGTAGCGAAATAGCGGTAGGCGACGTCGATGGTGATGCCCTGCTCGCGCTCGGCCCGCAGGCCGTCGGTCACCAGCGCCAGGTCGGTGTAGTCGTGACCGCGCTCCTCCGACGCCCGTTCCACCGACGCCCATTGGTCCTCCATCACGGCCTTGGAGTCGTAGAGCAGACGCCCGATCAGGGTGGACTTGCCGTCGTCGACGGAGCCGGCGGTTGCGAGCCTCAATAACGTTGTCATCAGAAGTAACCCTGCCGTTTGCGGTCTTCCATTCCAGCTTCCGAAATGCGGTCGTCGGCCCGGGTCGCGCCGCGCTCGGTCAACCGCGCCACCGCCGTCTCGGCGATGACCTCGCTCACGGTGGCGGCCTCCGACTCCACGCACCCGGTGCACGTGACGTCGCCGACCGTGCGGAACCGCACCGTGGCCTCGAACACCGGCTCGTCGGCGCGCGGCTGCATGTGCCGGTCCACCGCCAGCAGCATGCCGTCACGCTGAAACACCTTGCGCCGGTGTGCGAAATAGATCGACGGCAGCTTGATCTTCTCGGCGCCGATATACGACCAGATGTCGAACTCGGTCCAGTTGGACAGCGGGAAGACACGGATGTGCTCGCCCTTGTGGTGCCGGCCGTTGTACAGGTTCCACAGCTCGGGCCGCTGGGCCTTGGGGTCCCACTGCCCGAATTCGTCGCGGAAGCTGAACACCCGCTCCTTGGCGCGCGCCTTCTCCTCGTCGCGGCGCGCCCCGCCGAACGCGGCGTCGAACTTGTTCTCCCGGATGGCGCGCAGCAGCGTCACGGTCTGGATCGGGTTGCGCGACGGGATCGTCTCGACCACCCGCCCGGCGTCGATGTCCTCCTGCACCGACGCCACCACCAGCCGCACCCCCGACTCGGCGACCAGCTCGTCGCGGGCGGCGATCACCTCGTCGAAGTTGTGGCCCGTGTCGACGTGCATCACCGGGAACGGCAGCCGCCCGGGCCGGAACGCCTTGAGCGCCAGATGCAGCATCACGATGGAGTCCTTGCCGCCCGAGAACAACAGCACCGGGCGCTCGAACTCCGCGGCCACCTCCCGAATGATGTGGATCGCCTCGGCCTCGAGCGAGCGCAGATGGCTCAGCTCGTACTGGCCCGCGGCGGGGGCCGCGTTGGCAACGCTGGTCATGGTCACCTCGTCGTATCGGTTGCAGATCTATTTGTTGATAAAGGTGGTCGAATTGACCATCTTTATGGTCATTGTCCTATATAGAACCAGCCGGCCCGGCCAGTGTCAATGACCTGCCGGGTATTTGCGGTGGCTCGCCGGTGCGAAAGCATGGACGCATGGCAACTGAAACGCAGAGCGGCCGCGATGTCATCTCGCAATTCCTCCCCCAATCGCCATTCGTCGCGAAGCTGGGGATCGTCGCCGATCAGCTCGGCAACGACGAGGTCAGGCTGCGGCTGCCGTGGGATCCCTCCAACGTCACCGTCGGCGACATGGTGCACGGCGGCGCCATCGCCACGCTCGCCGACCTGACCGTCATGGCCGCGGCGTGGTGCGGCGTGGACGCTCCCCCGTCACTGCGCGGCGTGACGGTGTCGATGGCGCTGGATTACATGGCGCCGGCCCGGGCCACCGACCTGATCGGGGTGGGCCGGGTGCTGCGGCGCGGCCGGTCGCTGGTCAACTGCGAGGCCGAGATCGTGGACCCGTCCGGCACGCTGGTCGCCAAGGCGCTGGCCACGTACAAGGTGGGTTAATACTTCGCCGAGCGTGCACTCAGGGCGAAAATCCGGCGAATTTTTCGCCGTGGCTGCACGCTCGGCGAAAGCGGGTCGCGAAAGGGGCGAGCGCTAGAGGGTGACTTCCTGGAGCTTGCCCGTCGCGACGTCGAAGACGAAGCCGCGCAGCGAGACCTGCTTGGTCACGAACGGGCTGTTCTCGATGCGGCGCAGCGATTGCCGGACGTCCTCGGCGGCGTCCGGGAACGCCTCGGCCGCCCATGGCGGCTTGACCCCGGTCTCGTCCTGGATGCCGCGCTTGAAGTCGTCGTCGGTGAAGGTGAGCATGCCGCAGTCGCTGTGGTGGATCAGGATGATCTCCCGGGTCCCCAGCAGCCGCTGGCTGATGGCCAGCGAGCGGATGACGTCGTCGGTGACGACGCCGCCCGCGTTGCGAATGACGTGGGCCTCCCCCTCGTTGAGGCCGAGCAGGCGATAGACGTCGAGCCGCGCGTCCATGCACGCGACGACCGCGACGTGCTTGCTCGGCGGCATCGGCAGCGGGCCCTTGAAGGTGCTCGCGTATTTGGCGTTGTTGGCCAGGTAGTCATCGGTAACCGTCACGCAAGCCTCCTCTGGGTGTGGCGGCCTGAAAGTAACAACGAGTCACCCGTAATTCACGCATGAAAATCGGCCGGATCACAAGGACGAGCACGGCTGGTTAACCTGTCCCAATGCGGAACGGGCGGCTCGGTCGGGCATGATTCGCTTCCTCGCGCGCCGGTTGCTCAACTACATCGTGCTGCTGGCGCTGGCGTCGTTTCTGACCTACTGCCTGACCTCGGTGGCCTTCTCGCCGCTGGACAGCCTGCTGCAGCGCAACCCGCGCCCGCCGCAGGCCGTCATCGACGCCAAGGCCCACGCGCTCGGCCTGGACAAGCCGATACCGATCCGGTACGCGAACTGGGCCTCGCACGTCGCCCGCGGCGACTTCGGCACCACCATCACCGGACAGCCCGTCGCCGCCACGCTGTGGCGCCGGGTCGGGGTCAGCCTGCGGCTGCTGGTCGTCGGCTCCGTGGTGGGCACCGTGCTGGGCATCGTCGCCGGGGCGTGGGGCGCGATCCGCCAGTACCGGCTGAGCGACCGCGTCGTCACCCTGCTGGCGCTGCTCGTGCTGAGCACCCCCTCGTTCGTCATCGCCAACCTGCTGATCCTGGGTGCGCTGCGGACCAACTGGGCCGTCGGCGTGCATCTCTTCGACTACACCGGCGAGACCTCTCCGGGGGTGCCGGGCGGGTTCTGGCCGCAGCTGGTGGACCGGCTGCGGCACCTGATCCTGCCGACGCTGACGCTGGCGCTGATGGGCGCCGCGGGATACAGCCGCTATCAGCGCAACGCGATGCTCGACGTCCTCGGGCAGGACTTCATTCGCACCGCCCGCGCCAAGGGGCTGACCCGGCGGCGCGCGCTGTTCAAGCACGGGCTGCGCACCGCGCTGATACCGCTGGCCACACTGTTCGCCTACGGGGTGGCCGGGCTGGTCGTCGGGGCCGTGTTCGTCGAGAAGATCTTCGGCTGGCACGGCATGGGCGAATGGCTGGTGCAGGGCATTACGGCCCAGGACACCAACATCATCGCGGCGATCACGCTGTTCTCCGGCACGGTGGTGTTGCTGGCCGGCCTGCTGTCCGACGTCTTCTACGCGGCGCTCGATCCGAGGGTGCGCGTCTCATGACCTCTGAAGTGTCTGCGGCGCAGGGGGTTTCGCGCCCGGAGGGGTTCGCCTCACGCCGGACGTTGGTGCTGCGGCGGTTCGGGCGCAACCGGCTCGCGGTGGCGTCGCTGACGCTGCTGGTGCTGCTGTTCGTCGGCTGCTACGCGCTGCCCTCGCTGCTGCCCTACTCTTACGACGACCTCGATTTCAACGCGCTGCTGCAGCCGCCGAACACCCGGCACTGGCTCGGCACCAACGCGATGGGCCAGGACCTGTTGGCGCAGATCCTGCGGGGCATGCAGAAGTCGATGCTGATCGGCGTCTGCGTGGCGTTCATCTCCACCGGCATCGCCGCGACCGTCGGGTCGGTCGCCGGCTATTTCGGCGGATGGCGAGACCGGGCGCTGATGTGGGTGGTCGACCTGCTGCTGGTCGTGCCCAGCTTCATCCTGATCGCGATCCTCACGCCGCGGGTGAAGAAGTCGTCCAGCGTCCTGCTGCTGGTGCTGCTGCTGGCCGCGTTCGGCTGGATGATCAGCTCGCGCATGGTCCGCGGCATGACCATGAGCCTGCGTGAGCGCGAATTCATCCGCGCCGCACGGTATATGGGGGTCTCCAGCCGCCGGATCATCGTCGGCCACGTGGTGCCCAACGTGGCGTCCATCCTGATCATCGACGCCGCGCTAAACGTCGCGTCGGCCATCCTGGCCGAGACCGGCCTGAGCTTCCTCGGTTTCGGGATCCAGCCGCCCGACGTGTCGCTGGGCACGCTGATCGCCAACGGCACCCAGTCCGCGACCACCTTCCCGTGGGTGTTCCTGTTCCCGGCCGGGGTCCTGGTGCTGATCCTGGTGTGCGCCAACCTGACCGGCGACGGGCTGCGCGACGCGCTCGACCCGGGCAGCGGGATGGGTCGGGGATGAGCCACCTGCTGGAGGTTTCCGACCTGGCCGTCACGTTCCCGACCGAAGGCCAGCCGGTGACCGCGGTGCGCGGCATCAGCTACCGCATCGAGCCGGGCGAAGTCGTGGCCATGGTCGGCGAATCGGGTTCGGGCAAGTCCGTGTCGGCGATGGCGGTGGTGGGGCTGCTGCCGGAGTACGCGCGCGTGCGCGGTTCGGTCCGGTTGCAGGGCACCGAGCTGCTGGGACTCGGCGACGACGCGATGTCACGGTTGCGCGGCAAGACGGTCGGCATGGTGTTCCAGGATCCGATGTCCGCGCTGACGCCGGTGTACACCGTCGGCGACCAGATCGCCGAGGCGATCGAGGTGCACCAGCCGCGCGTCGGCCGTGGCGCCGCCCGCCGGCGCGCGGTCGAACTGCTTGAGCTGGTTGGCATCTCGCAGCCCGAGCGGCGCGCCCGGGCGTTTCCGCACGAGCTGTCCGGCGGCGAGCGGCAGCGCGTCGTCATCGCGATCGCGATCGCCAACGATCCGGACCTGTTGATCTGCGACGAGCCCACCACCGCGCTGGACGTCACCGTGCAGGCGCAGATCCTCGAGGTGCTCAAGACCGCCCGCGACGTCACGGGCGCGGGGGTGCTCATCATCACCCACGACCTAGGCGTCGTCGCCGAGTTCGCCGACCGGGCGCTGGTGATGTACGCCGGCCGGGTGGTGGAATCGGCCGGCGTGAGCGACCTCTACCGCGCCCGCCAGATGCCTTACACGGTTGGGCTGTTGGGTTCGGTCCCCCGACTGGACGCCGCGCAGGGCACCCGGCTGGTGCCCATCCCCGGCGCGCCGCCGTCCCTCGCCGGGCTCGATCCGGGATGCCCGTTCGCGCCGCGCTGCCCGCTGGCCATCGACGAATGCCGCGCCGCCGAACCGGAATTGATCGAGGTCTCTGTCGATCATCGGGCCGCCTGCATCCGCACCGATCAGGTCGGCGATCGCAGCGCCGCGGACATCTACGGGGTCAACACCTCGGCGCGCATCGAGGCGGCTCCCGGTGACTCCTCGGTCGTGGTTCGGGTGCGCGATCTGGTCAAGACCTACCGGCTGACCAAGGGCGTGGTGTTCCGCCGCGCCGTCGGTGAGGTCCGCGCCGTCGACGGCATCAGCTTCGAGCTGCGACAGGGCCGGACGCTGGGCATCGTCGGCGAGTCGGGTTCGGGCAAGTCGACGACCCTGCACGAGATACTGGAACTGGTTGCGCCGCAGTCCGGTTCGATCGAAGTGCTGGGCAACGATGTCGCCTCGTTGAACCCGGCGCGGCGGCGCGAGCTGCGCCGTGACATCCAGGTCGTGTTCCAGGATCCGGTGGCGTCGCTGGATCCGCGGCTGCCCGTCTTCGAGCTGCTCGCCGAGCCGTTGCGGGCCAACGGCTTCGACAAGACCGCCACGTTCGCGCGGGTCGCCGAGCTGCTCGAGATCGTCGGCCTGCGCCGCGCGGACGCGACCCGCTACCCGGCCGAGTTCTCCGGCGGGCAGAAGCAGCGCATCGGCATCGCGCGGGCGCTGGCGCTGCAGCCGAAGATCCTTGCCCTCGACGAGCCGGTGTCCGCCCTCGACGTCTCCATCCAGGCCGGGATCATCAACCTGCTGCTCGACCTGCAGGAGCGGTTCGGGCTGTCGTATCTGTTCGTCTCCCATGACCTTTCGGTGGTCAAACACCTGGCGCACGACGTGGCGGTGATGTACGCCGGCGCCATCGTGGAGCAGGGCGACAGCGAGCAGCTGTTCGCCAATCCGCAGCACGATTACACGCGGCGGCTGCTGGGCGCGGTGCCGCAACCGGATCCGGGGAAATATGTCTAGGGTAGCGGTGCTGCTGCTGGTCGCCGGGTTGGTGCTGACCGGATGCTCGCCGGCCATCGACCTCACACCCACGACGGGCAACAAGGCCTCGATCGGCACCACCAGCGACCTCAACCCGCGCGACCCCGCGACACTGCAGGACGGCGGCAACCTGCGGCTCTCGCTCAGCGACTTTCCGCCGAACTTCAACATCCTCAGCATCGACGGCAACTCGGCCGAGGTCGCCTCGATGATGAAGGCGACGTTGCCGCGGGCGTTCGTCATCGGGCCGGACGGTTCGACCACCGTCGACACCGACTACTTCACCAGCGTCGAGCTCACCGGGACCAACCCGCAGGTGGTCACCTACACCATCAACCCCAAGGCGGTGTGGTCCGACGGTACGCCGATCACCTGGCAGGACATCGCCAGCCAGATCCACGCCCTGTCCGGCGTCGACAAGGCCTTCGAGATCGCGGGATTCAGCGGCGCCGACCGCGTCGCGTCGGTGACGCGGGGGGTCGACGACCGGCAGGCCATCATGACGTTCGCCAAGCCGTACGCCGAGTGGCGCGGCATGTTCGCCGGCAACGGCATGCTGCTGCCGGCGAGCATGACCGCCACGCCGGAGGTGTTCAACAAGGGCCAGCTGGAGGGGCCGGGCCCGACGGCGGGTCCGTTCATCGTGTCCTCGCTGGACCGCACCACGCAGCGAATCGTGTTGACCCGCAACCCGAAATGGTGGGGGGCGCGGCCGCGGCTGGACAGCATCACCTACCTGGTGCTCGACGACGCGGCCCGGATACCGGCGCTGCAGAACAACACGATCGACGCGGCCGGGATCGGCACCGTCGACCAGCTGACGATCGCGCAACGGACCAAGGGCATTTCGATACGGCGCGCCCCCGCGCCGAGCTGGTCACACTTCACCTTCAACGGCGCCCACGGGGCGATCCTGGAAGACAAGGCATTACGGGTCGCCGTGGCCAAGGGCATCGACCGGCAGACCATCGCCAAGGTCGTCCAGTACGGCCTCACCAGCAACCCGGTGGCGCTGGGCAACCACATCTACGTCGCCGGGCAGCAGGGCTACCAGGACAACAGCTCTGTCGTGCCGTACGACCCGGCCGCGGCGAGCCGGGAGCTCGATGCCCTGGGGTGGAAGCTCAACGGACAGTTCCGGGAACGTGACGGCCGCCAGCTGGTCATCCGCGACCTGTTCTACGACGCGCAGGGCAGCAAGGTGTTCGCGCAGATCGCCCAGCACAGCCTCGCGCAGATCGGCGTCAAGCTCGAGCTCGTCGCGCGTTCCGGCAGCGGCTTTTTCACCAACTACGTCAACGTCGGGGCGTTCGACATGGCGCAGTTCGGCTGGCTCGGCGACGCGTTCCCGCTCTCGTCGCTGACGCAGATCTACCAGTCCGACGGGGCGAGCAACTTCGGCAAGATCGGCAGCCCGGAGATCGACGCCGCGATCGAGCGCACGCTGGAAGAGCTCGATCCCGCCAAGGCGCAGGCGCTCGCCAACGACCTCGACAAGCTCATCTGGGCGGAGGGATTCAGCCTGCCGCTCACGCAGTCCCCCGGTGACGTCGCGGTGCGCAGCACGCTGGCGAATTTCGGCGCGGCCGGCCTCGGCGACCTGAACTACACCGCGATCGGGTTCATCCGGACCTGAGCCGCCGCCGCGACATCGTCGGGACCCGCAGCGCCGGAAGCGCTCCCTCGGCGATGGCGGCGAGCTCGATCGCCTTCCACAGCAAGCGAACCGACGGCCGCGGCGGGAGCTCGTCCAGCGCCGGCGCCTGGGCGGCCAGGCCCTCGAATTCACGGCGGCACACTGCGCCGGCGATGGCCAGGGCCGCGGGCTCGCGAAAGTCCAGCGCGCTGTGGGCCATGGTGGGAAGCTTGAGCAGCTGTGCGTTGGGAATCAGGGATGCGACCCGCTGGGCGACCGGGGGCGGCGTGATGAGATCGCGGCCGCCGGAGATCACCGCGGTGGGCCAGCCGAAGCTCGGCATTTCGGCGGGTAGGTCGTAGGGTTCGTCCTCGAAAGTCGCCGTCTGGGTTCGGTTTTCCCGCTCGGCGACGGCGGGGTCGAGCGGCAGGCCGTCGGGCTCGGCGGCGTAGTCGAGTTCGCGGAACGCGATGCGGCTCACCAGGTCTTCCTCGTAGCGGTACGGCAGGTTGGAGAGGGTCGCGAATCGGGATAACGCCCACCACAACACCTTTCGGTCGTCGAGCAGCAGGTCGAGTTGCCGGTCGAGGAGGGCGGCCCCGCCGTGGCCGTAGACCGTGGCGACCACCTGGGTGGCCGCCGCCGTCATGACGCCGGCGTCGACGAGTTTGCGGACTTTCGGTGCGAGCGGGGCGGTTTCGGGGCTGTCCCCTCGGAGCAGCAGCCGGCGGATCGCGCGGCGCACGATCACGATGTCGTGCCGCGACAGCAGCGGCGAATCGAGGACCATCGCCCGCACCCGGCCGGGGTGGCGCACGCCGACCCCGGCGGCGATGTAGGTGCCGTACGACGTTCCGTAGATGACGGCCGTCTCTACGCGGGCATCGTCGAGCACGGCGGCCACGTCGTCGACGACCTGATTGACGGTGAGGGCGTCGGGCGGCAGGTCGGCGCCGGAGTCGTCGTGGCGCGACATCCCAACGCCGCGATGCTCGATCATGATGACGTCGAGGCCCGCAGCGGCGACCCGGCGCCGCAGCCCCCGGTACATCTGGACCGACGCGACGCCCGGTCCTCCCGGGATGATCACCAGCGGGTGGTCGGACTTGCGGCCGCCGCGCACGTAGTAGAGATCGAACTCTTCGGCGCTAGCCGGCGACACCGGCCGGCGCACCGCCCGCACACCGGGCGATGCCGCCAGCTTTTCCTGCTGCCGACGCCGTTTCGAGTTCATGGTCATAGCGCTCCACAAGACAGATACCGTCGAGCGCTACATGCTAAACGTTGAGGTCGATCCGGTGCGCGTCCGGGACACCGTCGTAACGGTCGGGGCTGCACGTCAGCACGATCACCTGGCCGTGCGCGCCGACGGTGTCGAACACCTGCCCCATCTTGGCCAGGCGGTCGGGATCGGTGAAACCCAGCGCGTCGTCGACCACCACGGGGACGCTGTCCTCCTTGGCGACCAGGGCGGCGCCGGCCAGCCTCGCCAGGATGCCGAGCTGCTCCTTGGCGCCGCCGGACAGCGATTCGTAGGGCACCGTGACGCCGTTCAGCGTGCGGCTGCGGATGCACAGGTCGCTGTCGATGTCGACCTCGAAGCTGGGGCCGAACACCGGGCGGCCGAGGCGCTGCAGTTCGGTGCGATAGGGCTCGACGTAGCGCTGCCGGGTGGTGTCGCGGTGGCGTGTCATCACCGAGCGCAACAGCTGGGCTGCCCGTGCCCGGCTGCCGATCCGGGCGTGTTGGCTGGCGGCGTGCTCGCGTTCGGTCTGCGCGGCGTCCAGTTTGCCCTGGCGGCCCTCGCTGCCGAAAACCGAGAGTTCGATGCCGATTTCGCGCATCGCGCGGGCGGCGTCTTCGTATTGGTCGCGCAGCGCGTCCGCTTCCTGGGTGGCGGCGGACAGCTCGGCGGTGACCCCGTCCGGCGCGGCGGCCGCGAGCTCGTCGGCGAGCTCGGTGACGCGCCGCTCGGCGGCTCGGGTTGCGTCGCACGCGGCCTGCGCGGCCGACGCGAGGTCCTCGTCGCTCACCTCCGCGCGCTCCCGGGCCAGCCGGTCGGTGGCGGTGGCCAGCTCGGCGCGGTGACTGTCCAGCTGGTTCTGGGAAACCGTTGCGCGGGTTGACGACTCGGCGAGCGCCGCATCTGCTGTTGATGCGGCGCGGCGGCGTTGTTCGCATTCGGCGGCCGCGGCTTGCCGGGCGGCCTCGGCGGCGTCCAGTTCGGCGCGGGCGGCCTTGGGGTCCTTGGGGTCCGTTGCCAGGCCGGGGTCGGCCGGGTGATCGGCGCGCAGCTGCGCCAGCCGCGACCGCATGTCGTCGACGTCTTCGTCGCCGCACAGCCCGGACACGGTGGCGTCCAATTGGTCGCGGCCGCCCTGCAGTTCGCGGCGGCGCTGGTCGGCGGACCGCGCCGACGCGAGGTCCGGCACATCGGCGTCTTTCAGCGCTTTCGTGAATTCTTCTTGCGCCGCGGCGTATTTGGCTTGGATGTCGAGCGTCGTCGCGCCGGGGGTGACCCGCGCGGTCAGCACGCCGGGCAGCTCGACGGTGGTGGGGCCGGTCGCGGTGATCGACCAGCTCTGGCCGGCGGGCAGTTCTAGACGTTGGTCGCCGATGGCGAGCTCGATGTCGGCGACGGCGGTGAATTCCACCGCGGCCGACGTCAACGCCAGCTGCCCGCCGATGAGGTCGACGGCGGCGGCGGCGTTTTCGATTCGCCGCAGCGACTCCTCGGTGATCTTGACCGCCGCGAGCTCCGCGCAGACGCGGTCGCGGTCGCGCTGGAGGGCGGCGATCTTGGCCAACCGGGCGCCGAGCCGGTCGGCCTCCTCTCGGGCGGCGAGCTGGTCGAGGGCGCGCCGCGCGGATTCGGCGCGGTGTTGCAGGTCGGCCAGGAGTTGGACGGCTCCCTCGACGGCTTCGCGGGCGGCCTGCGCGTCGGCCGCCGCCGTTTCGCGCGCTTGGGCGGCCTGCTGCGCGTCGGCCTCGGCGGCGGCGACGCTCGCGGTGCGGGTTTCGATTGCGGTGAGCAGGCGCGCGCGCCCGTCGTGGGCGGCGGTGGCCGCGGCGCTGGTGGCGGCCGCGGCGTCGGCGATCAGCCCGGCCTCGCGGGCTTGGTTGGTCAGTTCGGCGATCCGCTCGGCGGCGCGCTGCGCGGCGGCGAGGCGGGGGCCGACGGCGGCGCGCCGCTGGGACAGGTCGGCCACCCGCTCGGTCAGGTCCGCGTGGCGACGCACGCGGTCGTCGACCTCGGCCACCGCCGCCGTCCATTCGGCGACGGCGGCCTCGGCGTCGTCGAGGTGTTTGATCGCGGTGGCCCACTCGCCGGTGGGCCGTCCGGTCGGGGTGAAGTAGCGGCCGTATTCGGCGTCGATCCGCTCGATGAGCAGCGGCTCGTGGCCGGACAGCGCCGCGGCGTCACCCGCGGCCACGTCGAGCGCTCGCGACAGCGCGTCGCAGCCGGACAGGTCCACCGCGGCTGTCGACGTGGCCTGCAACACCCGTTGGGCGTGCCAGAGGTCGTTGTCGACCGTCTCGGCCAGCATCGCCCGGACCCGTTCGTGGGCTTCGTCGCCGGTGAGCTGTTCGCGGCGCGGCGTCAGCACCGTCAGCTCCGTCTCGCACTTCTTGTGGAACCGCTTGCGGTAGACGAAACGATAAGGCCCGCAGCTGATTTCGGCGCTCACCTCGGAGCCGACGTCGCTGTGGGTCGGCTTGACCTGCTTGACTTCCTTTTTCGTGGAGCGGTCCCGGGATTCCAGCAGCAGGTCGAGCGCCTCGATCATCGAGGATTTGCCGATCTCGTTGGCGCCGTGGACCACCACGACGCCGTGGTCGGGGAACTCGATGTCGCGGTGGGCGATGCCGCGGTAGTTGGTGAGGACGAGGCGGTGCAGCTTCACGCGGCGCCCCGATCGGCGAGGCGCAGCAACAGGGCCAGCGCCGCCTGCGCGTCGGCGGTCTGCTCGGAGTCGGCGTCGCGCGCCGTGACCACCAGCTCGTCGACGGCCGAGGCGGCGAACCCGCCGATGCCGAGGTCGGTGAACTCGCCGTCGGCGGGGACCACCGCCAGGTCGGTGTGGCTGTCCCAGGTGCGCAGGTGGGCGAACAGCCGCGCGTACCGGTCCAGGCACGCGTCGAGGGCGGCGCGGTCGGTGACCGTCAACGATCCGGTGAGCGCTAACCGCACGACGGTCCGGTCCTTGTCGGTCATGAGGTCGAGGTTCATGTCGAGGTCGGCGATGTCGCGGCTGGTGTCGACCTGGCGGTGCAGGGTGACGAAGCGCCAGCGCCCGACGTGCCGGGGCGCGACAGTGACGTTTTTGCTCTCGTCGACGTCGACGACGAGCACGTGACCGGGGTCCGATTCGACGTCGTCGAAGTTGGTGACCTCCGGCGAGCCGGAGTACCAGACCCGGCCGCTGTCGCCGACCTTGGTGAGCGAGTGCTTGTCCCCCAGCGCCACGTAGTGGACGACGCCTCGCTGGAGCGCGTTCTCAAGTGTTGCGAGCCGGATCAGCGAGGGCTTGTCGCGGTCGGGGTCCAGGACGTCGACGCCGCCGTGCGCGACGAGGATGCGGGTCGTTGGGCTAGGCGTGAGGCCGTCGAGGACCTCGGCGACCAGGTCGGTGGTCGGGGCCTTGGAGCGCCATGGGGCGGCGACGATCTCGAGCCCGGGCCTGATCTCGTGGACGCCGGCCCGATCGAGGACGGTGACGTTGTCGGGGCGTTCGGCGGTGAACAGCGCGCCGGTGTACACCGACGACGCGTCGAGCGGGTCGTGATTGCCGGGGAGCAGGTAGACGGGAATCCCTATGGCGCGCATGGCTTCCAGGGATTGTCCGATCACCCGCGGGTCGAGTTGGTTGTGCTCGAAGACGTCGCCGGCGACGACGACGAACTCGGCGCCAACCTCCGACGCCAGCGCGCCCAGCCCGGCCACCGCGTCGCGGCGCGCGGCCGAATACCGCGGCTGGGCGTCGCCGGCGAGGAAGTGCCGGGTCATGCCCAGTTGCCAGTCGGCGGTGTGCAGGAATCGCATCCGGCGGACCCCCTTTCGAGTCGTGGCTATCAGGGCACCGCGAAGTCTAGGACCGCCGACCGACAAGACGCGGGACCTCGTTCGGCAGGTCTGCCGGTATTGGGACGGCGGGGGTGTCGACGGCGTCGGACGCCGCAACGATTCGTTGAGTGTTGCACCATGGATGCGTTTTCAAAAAACTTGCGCCACTTTGGTTTCAGGCGTCCCAGGGCGGCCGTTTTTGTCGGTGGGCGTGGTTAGTTTCGGGGCATGGCTGACGGTGGTATCGATCGCGAGGGGCGCGCGGCGGCTCTCGATGCCGTGGACGCCGCGTTCGACCGGCTCGGCGAGTTCGACTGTGAAGCCTTGCCGACCCCCGAACACCTTGCCTTGTTGGAACGCTTCGAACGCTGGCGCCGACGCATCCCGGCCTTCGAACACCCGGTGATCAATGCCGTGGCCCGCCAGGCCACCGCCGAGGAGTTGGGCGGCAAGCTCTCCCATGCGATCGCCGAGGCCACGCTGATCACCCGCGCCGAGGCCTCGCGGCGCATCAAGGAGGCCGCCGATCTGGGTCCGCGCCACGGCCTGACCGGTGAGCGGTTGGCGCCGGTGTTGGCCGCGACGGCCGCGGCCCAACGCGACGGCACCCTGGGGACCGGCCAGGTCGCGGTGATCCGCAAGTTCTGGCACGAGCTGCCCGGCTGGATCGACCAGGCCACCCGCGAGCAGGTCGAAGCGAAGTTGGCCCACGAGGGCACCCGGTTTCGTCCCGAACAACTGGGCGCGCTGGCCGACACGGTCGCCGACTGCCTCAACCCCGACGGCAACTACACCGACGCCGACCGGGCGCGGCGGCGCGGGCTGACCTTGGGCAACCAACAATCCGACGGGATGTCAGAGCTACGCGCGCGGATCACCCCCGAACTGCGCGCCACCCTCGAAGCCGTCTTGGCCAAGCTGGCCGCCCCCGGCATGTGCAACCCGAACGACGACACGCCGTGCGTGGACGCAACACCCGCCCAAGAGGCCATCGACAACGACTCCCGCTCGGCCTCCCAACGCAACCACGACGCAATGCTGGCCGCGCTGCGCGCGCTGCTCGCGTCGGGCAAACTGGGCCAGCACAACGGGCTGCCCGCCTCGATCATCCTCACCACCACCCTGGCCGAACTCGAAGCGGCGGCCGGCCGCGCCCTGACCGGCGGCGGAAGCATCTTGCCGATGAGCGACGTCATCCGCCTGGCCCGCCATGCCCGGCATTATTTGGCGATCTTCGACAAAGGCAAAACCCTGGCGCTGTATAGCACCAAACGGCTGGCCTCCCCCGCCCAACGAATCGTCCTGTACGCCAAAGACCGCGGCTGCACCGCACCCGGATGCACCGTGCCCGGCTACTACAGCGAAGTCCACCACGTCACCGACTACGCCCAATGCCACACCACCGACATCAACGACCTCACCTTCGCCTGCGGCGCCCAGCACCGCATGCTCAACCCCGACGGCTGGAGCACCCGCAAAAACACCAAAGGCGAAACCGAATGGATACCGCCGCCGCATTTGGATAGGGGTCAACCCAGAACCAACAACTACTGGCACCCCGAAAAGCTCCTTCGCCGCGAGGAAGGAGGCGAAGACGACGACGACGCGGCGTAGCGATCTTGGTTCCGTGTTGACTAGCGTGAGCCCGTGAGCGAACGGCACACGCTGCTGCTGATGCGGCACGCGAAATCCGACTACCCGGATGGCGTCCCCGATCATGACCGGCCGTTGGCGCCGCGCGGCATCAGGGAGGCCGGGCTGGCCGGGGACTGGTTGCGCGCCAACGTCCCCGCCGTCGACGCCGTGCTGTGCTCAACCGCGACGCGGGCGCGGCAGACGCTGGACAGGACCGGGATCGGCGCCCCGGTTCGCTACAGCGAGCGCCTGTACGGCGCCACCCCGGGGACGATGATCGAGGAGATCAACGGGACGGCCGACGACGTCGGCACGCTGCTGGTCATCGGGCACGAGCCGACGATGTCGGGGCTGGCGCTCGTCCTGGCCGCCGACGCCCCGGCTGACCAAGGCACGGACATCGCTGCGCTGGAACGCATTTCGGCGAAGTTCCCCACGTCGGCGATCGCGGTGCTCGCGGTGCCCGGCGGGTGGCAGGGACTCGAGCCGGGCCGGGCCGCGCTGACCGGGTTCGAAATTCCCCGCTAGCTCACGAGTTGGTGGACAGCGTCAGCTCCATCAGCTTGAGCGCCTGCCCGCAGGCATCGATGCCGGGCACCTGGGGGTTGACCCACCAGCCGACGACGCCCGCCGCATTGCTCGCCACGCCGCACGCGCCGTTCGGATCGTCGGGGCGCATCACGATGGACTCGATGCCCGCGATCGAGCGGTTCTCGACCTTGTACTTGAGGAAGTCGGCGACCTTGCGCTCCTCGCCCAGGCTGCCCTGCTCAAACCAGAACCGGGTGATGTCGATCAGCCCGGCCGGGTTGGCCGCCTGCCACCGGCAGATGGCCCCGACGAACGTGCTTTGAATGTCAAGCGGATCGGCGCCGACGGTCTTGGCCAGGATGTCGGTGGTCAACACCTCGCACTCCTTGAGCAGGTTCGGATACTGCTGCTGAGAGTTGTTGTTGCGCGGCGGGTTGCCGCCCGCCTTGATCGCGTTGCCCCCGATGGACCTCGAGCAGCCGCTCAACACCAACAGCGCGGCGAACACCACCACCACGCAGGCACGCACGGTTCGTCGGCTCATTTGGAGTTCGCAATCGACTGACGGGCCAGTTCCTTCGCGATGTCGCACGGCGGCGGGAACGGCTTCTGGCTGAAGCTCACCGACCATTCGATGAAGTCGTCCTGGAACTGGATGCCCACCTCGCAGAGCGAGTCGCCCAGGTTGGGCTCGTTGCCGACGGCGATGAAGCCGCCGTGGCCGTTGATGTTGATGTCGTCGACGCTGGCGCGCGACAGTTCCTCGGTCTTGCGCTCGCGTCCGATCGGGCTGCCGCGGTACCAGGAAAACGAGAAGTGCGGGCCGAGAATCCCGCCGCCCGCCAGCCATTGGCACCCGACCGAGTTCCGGGCGGTGTTCACCAGCCCGGTCACCTTGGTCAGCTCCGCCACGGTCTGATCGTTGACGCCGCCGCATTGCGGGAACATCGGCCCGTGGTGGCCCTCCCCGTTGCCCGGCGTCGACGACGCCGTCGCTCCCGGCTTGTTGTCGCCGGAACCCGAGCAACCCGCGATCGTCGGGATCAGAATCGCCAAGGCCGACGCCACGAGAGCCAGCGCCCTCGCGCCTCGCCTTCTGCTCGTCACACGATGCACTGTAGCGGCAGCGCGGGGGCCAACCGCTGACGCCGCGCCTGAGCAGGCATTTCAGTGCGGTGGTGACCGACGCGGCGCGCGCCGTATGCGACAGTTACCACATGCTCCTGGCACTGCTGCGCCAGTACATCCGGCCGTACCGGCGGCTGGTTGCGGTGCTGCTGGTGCTGCAACTGACCAGCACCCTGGCATCGCTGTACCTGCCCACGGTCAACGCGGCGATCATCGACGAGGGCGTCGCCAAGGGCGACACCGCCACCATCGTCCGGCTCGGCATGGTGATGCTTTCGGTCACCGGGTTGCAGGTGCTGTGCGCGGTCGGGGCCGTCTACGTCGGCTCGCGGGCGGGCATGGGCTTCGGCCGCGACCTGCGCCGGGCGATCTTCGAACACGTCACCACCTTCTCCGAGCACGAGACCGACCGATTCGGCGCGCCAACCCTGTTGACGCGCAGCACCAACGACGTCCGTCAGATCCAATACCTGGTCCAGATCAGCGGCACCGTGCTGATCACCGCCCCGATCATGTGCGTGGGCGGCATCGCCATGGCCATCCATCAGGAGGCGGCGTTGGCCTGGCTGCTGCTGGTCAGCGTTCCGGTGATGGCCGTGACCAACTACTTCGTGATGTCGCGGATGCTGCCGCTGCTGCGCCGGATGCAGGGCCTGATCGACGGCATCAACCGCGTGGTGCGCGACCAGCTGTCCGGCGTCCGGGTGGTCCGGGCGTTCGCCCGCGAAGGCTACGAGCGCGACCGGTTCGCCCGCGCCAACGCCACGCTGTCGAACACCGCGCTGACCAACGGCAACCTGCAGGCCCTCCTGCTGCCGCTGACCACGCTGACCATCAACGTGTCCAGCGTCGCGCTGATTTGGTTCGGCGGCCTGCGGATCGATCGGGGCCAGATGCAGGTCGGTTCGCTGACCGCCTTCCTGGTGTACTTCACTCAGATCCTGATGGCGGTGCTGATGGCCACGATGACGCTGGTGGTGCTGCCGCGCGCGGCGGTGTGCGCCGAACGGATCACCGAGGTGCTCGACACCCGCGCCGCGGTCGGCGACCCGCCCGATCCCCGGTTCCCGCCGGCCGGGATCACGGGCGTGGTGCGGCTGGAGGGCGCCACCTTCACCTATCCGGGCGCCGATCGCCCGGTGCTGCAAGGCATTTCGTTCACCGCGCTGCCCGGCACCACCACCGCCATCGTCGGCAGCACCGGCTCGGGCAAGTCGACGCTGGTGTCCCTGATCTCCCGGCTCTACGACGTGACCTCGGGGGCCGTCCTGGTCGACGACGTCGACGTCCGCGACTACCGCACCGAGCGGCTCTGGTCGGCGATCGGGCTGGTCCCCCAGCGCGGCTACCTGTTCTCCGGCACGGTCGCCGAGAACCTGCGCTACGGCAAGGCGGCCGCGACCGACGAGGAGATGTGGGAGGCGCTGCGCGTGGCCGACGCCGACGGGTTCGTCCGCGCCCACGACGACGGCCTGGACATGCGAGTCGCCCAGGGCGGCATCAACTTTTCCGGCGGCCAGCGGCAGCGGCTGGCGATCGCGCGGGCCGTCATCCGCCGGCCGGCGATCTACCTGTTCGACGACTCCTTCGCCGCGCTCGACGTGCACACCGACGCGCGGGTGCGCGCGTCGCTGGCACGGGTGTCGGGTGGCGCCACGATAATCGTTGTCACCCAACGTGTTTCCACCGCGGCCCAGGCCGACCAGGTGATCGTCGTCGACGACGGGAAACTGGTGGGCGCGGGCACGCACGAATCGCTGCTGGCCGACTGCGCGACCTACGCGGAGTTCGCCGACTCGCAGTCGGTGGGGGCCGGGGTGGGGGGCGAGCAATGACCGTGGCGCCCGTGGCCCCGGCGGCGGGGCGCTCCCGCGACTTCTGGGGCTCGGCGACCCGGCTGGTGAAACGGCTTGCGCCGCAACGGCGATTGAGCCTCGCGGTGATCGCGCTGGGCGTCACCGGCACGGCGATCGGGGTCGTCGTCCCGCGGATCCTGGGCCACGCCACCGACCTGCTGTTCAACGGGGTCATCGGGCGAGGGCTCCCCGCCGGGATCAGCAAGGCACAGGCCGTCGCCGCGGCGCGCGCCCGGGGCCAGAACGCCTTCGCCGACCTGCTGTCCGGGATGAACGTGGTGCCAGGCCGCGGCGTCGACTTCGCAGCGGTGGGACGCACGCTGGCGCTGGCGCTCGCCCTGTATGCCGTTGCCGCGCTGCTGATCTGGGCGCAGGCCCGGCTGCTCAACGTCACCGTGCAGCGCACCATGGTCGCGCTGCGGTCCGACGTGGAGGACAAGATCCACCGGCTGCCGCTGTCCTACTTCGACGGACGCCAGCGCGGCGAGCTGCTGAGCCGGGTCACCAACGACGTCGACAACGTCCAGTCGTCGCTGTCGATGACGATCAGCCAGCTGTTGACGGCGGTTCTGACGGTGGTGGCCGTGCTGGCGATGATGGTGTCCATCTCGCCGCTTCTGGCGGGCATCACGTTGCTGGCCGTGCCGGTCTCGCTGCTGGCGACGCGGGCGATCGCGCGGCGCTCGCAGCGCCTGTTCGTGGCCCAATGGAGGAGCACCGGACGCCTCAACGCCCACATCGAGGAGACCTACAGCGGCTTCACGGTGGTCCGGACGTTCGGCCACCAGGTCGCCGCGCGCGAGCAGTTCCGCCGCCTCAACGACGACGTCTACCGGGCCAGCTTCGGCGCCCAGTTCTTCTCCGGGCTGGTGGCGCCGGCGACGGGGTTCATCGGCAACGTCGGCTACGCCGCGGTCGCGGTGGTCGGCGGCCTGCAGGTGGCGAGCGGGCAGATCACGCTGGGCAGCATCCAGGCCTTCATCCAATACCTGCGGCAGTTCAACGCGCCGGTCAGCCAGGTGGCGGGGATGTACAACACCCTGCAATCCGGCGTGGCCAGCGCCGAGCGGGTGTTCGACCTCCTCGACGAGCCCGAGGAGCCGCCGGACCCCGAGCGCGCCTTGCCACGATCCGGCGGCGGCCGCGTCGAGTTCCAGCACGTGAACTTCGCCTACCGGCCGGGCACGCCGGTGATCCACGACCTGTCGCTGGTGGCCGAACCGGGCAGCACGGTGGCGATCGTCGGACCGACCGGGGCGGGCAAGACCACGATGGTCAACCTGCTGATGCGGTTCTACGACGTCGACTCGGGCCGGATACTGATCGACGGGGTCGACATCACCGCGGTGAGCAGGCAGTCGCTGCGATCGCGAATCGGCATGGTGCTGCAGGACACCTGGCTGTTCGACGGGACGATCGCGGAGAACATCGCCTACGGACGCCCGGAGGCCACCGAAGCCGAGGTGATCGAGGCCGCCAAGGCGGCGTACGTGGACCGGTTCGTGCGCACCCTGCCGGCCGGCTACCAGACGCGGGTCAGCGGCGGCGGCGGCAACATCAGCGCCGGTGAGCGCCAGCTCATCACCATCGCCCGCGCGTTCCTCGCCCGGCCGCAGCTGCTGATCCTGGACGAGGCCACCAGCTCGGTGGACACCCACACCGAGGTCCTGGTTCAGCGCGCCATGCGCGAGCTTCGCCGGGGCCGGACGAGTTTCATTATCGCGCACCGCCTTTCGACGATCCGCGACGCCGACCGCATCCTGGTGGTGGAGGCGGGCCGAATTGTGGAGCAGGGCAACCACACCCAGCTGCTGGCCCGCCGCGGGGCCTACTACGCGATGACGCAGGCGTAGCTGCCAAGGATTTTTTGAGGAACCCGCAAGGGGTCGGCCGAACTCTGGGCGCCATGTTCGCATCGCGCATCACCGCGGCCATCGGGGCGGCCGTTGCCGGGCTCGGCGCGGTCGGGCTCGCGATGGCCACCGCGGGTGGCGCGTCGGCCAGCAGCGTCGACGACGCCTTCCTCACCGCGATCAGCGGACACGGCATCGGCTTCGACTCGCCGCAGCAGGCGATCATGGACGGCTACCTGGTGTGCCTCGAGCTGAACGCCGGCAACAGCGGGCCCGAGATCGCCCGACAGTTGTTGAGCCAGACCAACCTCGGCGCCAGGCAGGCGGAGCACTTCGTCGTCGACGCCGCCAAGGCCTACTGCCCGCAGTTCGCCCGATAACCGGGTCTTCCAAGAATTCGCAGAGATAACGAGAAGGCCGGCGCCGGAACCTCTTTCTCATGAACGCAGCCAGGACAATCGCATTCGCACTGTTCACCGGGGCCGCCTCGTTGGGGCTGGCGTTGGGGCTGGCCGCACCGGCCGACGCGGCCTCGGAAGCCGTGTACGGCGACCCCGTCGCCGCCGGCCGGTACTGGCAACAGCAGCAGTACGACGACTGCGTCCTCATGTCCAGCGCCGACGTCATCGGCCAGATCACCGGTGCGGCGCCCTCGGAGGCGGCCATCATCGAGAAGGCCCACTCGACTCCGAGCGTCGTGCACGGGGGCCCGATCTACACCAAGCCGGCCAACCCGGACGACCCGAATTCGGGCGCCGGCGCCAGCCTCGAGGACGTTCCCGCGCTGCTGGCCCGCTACCGGGTCACCGCCGTGGTCATCGACCGGGACGACACCGCGGGGAGCGGAATCCGCCCGGGCATCGCGGGCCTGAAGCAGGCGCTGAGCGGCGGCCACAAGGTGATCGTCAGCGTCAACGCCGAGCTCATCTGGCACGAGCCCGTCGACGCGAAGGACAAGAGCGGCAACCCCCAATCCGACCACGCGGTGGTGGTGACCGGTGTCGACGCCACCCGCGGCATCGTTCACCTCAACGACAGCGGCATCGCCGAGGGGCGCGACGAGCAGGTTCCGATGGAGCTTTTCGTTCGCGCGTGGGACACGAGCGACGAGTTGATGGTCGTTACGCTCTAGACAAACGCAACGCCGCGGAAGACGGGAGGGTGTGACGCGCGATGGTGGACAAACGCCTGGAATTCGGTCTACTCGGCCCGCTGGAGATGAGCGTTGACGGCGCGTTGGTGCCGCTGGGCACCCCCAAACAACGCGCCGTGCTGGCCATGCTGCTGATGAACCGCAACAGCCCGGTCGGCGTCGACCGGCTCATCACCGCCCTGTGGGACGACGCGCCGCCGTCGGGGGCGCGGGCCAGCATCCACTCCTACGTGTCCAACCTGCGCAAGCTGCTCAGCGGCGCCGGGATCGACCCGCGGGTGGTGCTGGCGGCGGCGCCCCCGGGCTACCGCCTCACCATCGCCGACAACGCCTGCGACATCGGGCGATTCATCGCCGAGAAGACGGCGGGCGTGCACGCGGCCGCCGCCGCCCGGTTCGAACAGGCCAGCAAGCATCTGTCGGCGGCACTGGCGGAATGGCGCGGGCCGGTGCTCGAGGACCTGCGCGACTTTCAGTTCGTCGAGACCTACGCCACCTCCCTCGTCGAGGAGAAGATTCTGGTCCACACGGCCAAGGCGGAGGCCGAAATCGCTTGCGGACGCGCGTTTGCCGTCATCACCGAGCTCGAGGCCCTGATCGCCGAGCATCCCTACCGCGAGCCGCTGTGGGCCCAGCTGATCACGGCCTACTACCTCACCGAGCGCCAATCCGACGCGCTGGCCGCCTACCGCCGCGTGAAGCAGACGCTCGCCGACGAGCTGGGCATCGACCCGGGGCCCAATCTGCGTGCGCTCAACGACCGGATCCTGCGCCAGGAGCCGTTGGACGTCAAGAAGATCGCCGTGACCACCGCCGCCGTCACGCAGACGGTGATGGACCAGCACACCAGGGTTTCCGAGCGCAACGCCGTCGCGCATCTGCGCGAAACCACGGGGCGCAGCTATCCGCTGCAGGAGGCGGCGACTCGCATCGGGCGCCAAAGCGACAACGACATCGTCCTGGACACCCCCAAGGTCAGCCGCCACCACGCGGTCATCGTCGACACGGGCACCAGTTGGGTCATCAACGATCTGCGGTCCTCGAACGGCGTGCAGGTGCAGCACGAACGCATCCGCTCGGCGACCCCGCTGCACGACGGGGACCACATCCGCATCGGTGAGCACGAGTTCACGTTCGAGGTCACCCAGGGGTAACGGCGGCATCAAGAATTCGTTGAGAATCCTCCAAGGGTTCGGCCCGAAGCTGAACGCACCCAGGGCCGAACCCACAGCAAAGGATCACGAAATGTTCTCTCGCCGCATCACCGCCGCCGTCACCACGGCCATCGGCGCCGCCGCCGCAGGGCTGGCGATCGCCACCGCCGGGGCCGCCGCGGCCAGCACCGCCGACGATGCCTTCATCACCGAGATGAGGGGCCTCGGCGTCACCTTCACCACGCCGCAGGAGGCCATCAAGGAAGGCCACCAGGTGTGCAAGGAGCTGGCCGCCGGCAAGACCGGCACGGACGTCGCCCGCGAGGTGCTGAGCCAGACCGACCTCACCGCCAAACAGGCCGCCTACTTCGTCGTCGACGCGGCCCAGGTGTACTGCCCGCAGCTGTCCAGCCAGCTGACCTAGGCCGCCCCGCCCGGATGGGGGATCCCGATCACCGGGATCCCCCATTCTTCGTTTGGTGCGAAAGATTTTGCCGGACAGTAAATTTCAAGAATTCGTTGAGATAACGAGAAGGCCGACATTGGAACCTTTTCTCAACCAAACCGCAACACAGCGGAACGAGAAGCGGAACGAGAAAAGGACAACGTATGAAGATCATCAAGACCGCCACCCTCGCGGTTCTTGCCGGCGCCGTCGCGCTGGGAGTGGCCGCACCGGCCGGCGCGGCTTCGGGCGCCACCTACGGCGACCCCGACGCCGCGGCCAAGTGGTGGCGATACCAGAAATACGACGACTGCGTGCTGATGGCGGCCGCCGATGTCGTCGGCCAGATGACCGGCAGGGAGCCCTCGGAGGATGCCGTCATCAAGAAAGCGCAGTCAACCCCCAGCACGACCCACCCCGGATCCATATACATCAAGCCCGCCGATTCCCGAAACCCGAATTCGGGCCAGGGCACCATGTTCGCCGATGTCCCGACGCTACTGGCGCAGTACAAGGTCGGCGCCGTCGTCACCGACCGGAAACACGCCGCGGCGGACGGGGTACCCGGCGGCATCCAGGGAATCGAGCAGGAACTGGGCACCGGCCACAAGGTGATCGTCAGCGTCAACGCCGAAATGATCTGGAACGTCCCCGTCGACACGAAGGACGAGAACGGCAACCCGGTCGGCGACCACGCCGTGGTTGTGACCGGCGTCGACACCGCCTACGGCATCGTCCATCTCAACGACAGCGGTAACTCGAAGGGCCGAGACGAGCAGATCCCCATGGCGCTCTTCCTCAAGGCGTGGAACACCAGCGACGACTTGATTGTCGTCAGCACCTGACGCGCCGCGGACGGCCGGCCATGCCGGAGCGGATTGATATGGTCGGCGGGTCGCGGTTGTTGGGAGGAACGATGAGCGGGGCGCCGGGCTCGCGGGTCGGGTCGATGTTCGGACCCTACGAGCTCAAGCGGGCCCTGGGCCACGGCGGAATGGGCGAGGTCTACGAGGCCGAACACACCGTCAAGGGGTGGACCGTCGCGCTCAAGCTGATGTCGGAATCGGTCAGCAGCGACCCGGTGTTCCGCGAGCGGATGAGGCGCGAAGCCCGCATCACGGGCCGTTTGCAGGAACCCCACGTGGTGCCCATCCACGACTATGGCGAGATCGACGGGCAAATGTATTTGGAGATGCGCCTGATCGAGGGCACCGATCTCGGGACTTTGCTCAAAAAGTTCGGTTCGCTGAGCCCGCCCCGCGCGGTGGCCATCATCACCCAGATCGCCTCCGCGCTGGACGCCGCCCACGCCGCCGAGGTGACGCACCGCGACGTCAAGCCGGCCAACATCCTGGTCACCCGCGACGACTTCGCCTACCTGGTCGACTTCGGCATCGCCAGCGCGAAGACCGACGAGAAGCTCACCCAGCTCGGCACCGCGGTGGGCACCTGGAAATACATGGCGCCCGAACGGTTTTCCGAGGACGAGGTGGACTACCGCGCCGACGTCTACTCCCTGGCGTGCGTGTTGTTCGAGTGCCTGACCGGGTCGCCGCCCTACGCATCCGACAGCGCCGGGGTGCTGGTCAACGCCCACCAGATGAAGCCCATCCCCCAGCCCAGCGCCAAGCGTTCGGGCGTTCCCCGGGCCTTCGACGGGGTGATCGCCCGCGGCATGGCCAAGAAGCCCGAGGCCCGCTACCGCAGCGCCGGTGATCTGGCCCGCGCCGCCCACGACGCGCTCACCAACCCCGATCAGACCCAGGCGGTCAACATCCTGCGCCACGGGGAGGAGTCCACGCTGCCGGGGCTGAAGGGGCCTCACGGCGTCGTTCCGCCCGCGCGGCCCGCGCCGGCCCGGAACCCCGCCCCCGACAGCGGACCCATTCCGCGCGCGGCCCCGCCCCCGCCGAATCTTGCGCCCCGCCAGCCCCAGTGGACCGGTCCGCCACCACAGTTCGCCGGCCCGCCAGCCTTCGGCCATGGGCATCCGCCGGAACCACCGCGCAGGCGCAACCCGTGGGTCATCGTCGCCGGCGCGGCCGCCGCCGTCGTCGTCCTCGTCGCCGCGGCGATCGGCATCTCGATGGCCGCCGGCAACGACGACAGCGAAACGCCCAACGCGGCCACCACCACGACCACGACCACGACCACCACGAGGACGACCACCCGCACCACCGTGGCGCCGACGTCGACCCCGCCCCCCGGCGCCGCGACCAAGCTGCTGGGCCTGCTGCCCGCGGGCTATCCGCCCGGCACCTGCAAGCTGGAGGGCCAACCGATGCCGGGCGCCAGCGTCTCGGTCATGTGCGGGCAAAACACCGAACCCAACGGCCCCAACGTCGGCGAATACGGGCTGTTCACGGATCTCAAGGGGCTGCAGGACGCGTTCAACGGCTACATGGAGGCCGCCACGACCGTCAAGTGCCCCGGGGACAAGGCCTCACCGGGCACCTGGTGGCACAACAAGGACCCGAACACCATCCTCGGTCAGATCGGGTGCGCGAACTACAAAGGCAATGAGCCGCAGGTGATGTGGACCAACCAGCAGACCATGGTGATGGCGGTCGTCGGCGGGGACCAGCAGGGCCCGAACCTCGATCAGCTGTACAAGTGGTGGGCCGCCCATTCCTAGTGAAACTCGCCTGGGACCACAACGCGTATTACCAGCGGGTGCTGCTGGACCAGCTGCCGCGGCCGTGCGGGCGGGTGCTCGACGTCGGTTGTGGCGCGGGGGCATTCGCGGCGCGACTGGCCGGCAGCGCCCAGCACGTCGACGCGGTCGACAAGTCGGCGGCGATGATCGAGGCGGCCCGCCGCCGCGCCCCGGCCAACGTCACCCCCATCCTCGCCGACGTGCTGCAGCTGCCCTTGCCGGCGGATCACTACGACGCGATCGTGTCGATCACGACGCTGCATCACCTGCCGCTCGCCGAGGCCCTGCGGCACCTGGCGCCGGCGCTGCGCCCGGGCGGCGTGCTGGCCGCGGTGGTCCTGCCGCGGGTGGACCTGCCCCGCGAGGCACCCACCGAAGTCGTTGCGGCGGCGGCCAATCGGGCGTTGGGCGCGCTCTTCGCCGCGCTCAGGGCGGCGGGCTCCGGCGGCTGGTACGGCGTGGACCCGGTCAACGAGGCGATGCCGAAGGTCCTCGACGCGCCGCTGACGACCCGGCAGGCCCGCGCGGCCGCGGCCGCCACCCTGCCCGGCGCCCGCGTGCGCCGGCTGCTTTTCTGGCGTTACCTCCTGCTGTGGCGGCGCCAGCGGTAACAATCATTGCTGAGCCGCGGCTCGCGGCAGGCCGCTCGGGGCGGACGGTGTTGATATGGTCGGCGGGTCCGGGGTTGGTTTGGAGGGTCAGGGATGAGCGACGCGCAGGCCTCACGGGTGGGCTCGATGTTCGGCCCCTA
The DNA here is from genome assembly GCF_001673535.1 of Mycobacterium sp. 1081908.1. Taxonomy (GTDB): domain Bacteria; phylum Actinomycetota; class Actinomycetes; order Mycobacteriales; family Mycobacteriaceae; genus Mycobacterium. The sequence continues at coordinate 86,114 of NZ_LZLY01000021.1, forward strand.
TCACCTGAAACGGCTGCTGGGCCGCGGTGGCATGGGCGAGGTCTACGAGGCCGAGCACACCGTCAAGGAGTGGACGGTCGCCGTCAAGCTGATGTCCGACACGTTCAGCAAGGACCCGGTGTTTCGCGAACGGATGAAGCGCGAAGCCCGCATCGCCGGCCGTTTGCAGGAGCCGCACGTGGTGCCGATCCACGACTACGGCGAAATCGACGGCCAGATGTACATGGAGATGCGCCTGATCGAAGGCGTCGACCTGGACACCCTGCTCAAGAGGTTTGGCCCGCTGACCCCGCCGCGCGCGGTGGCCATCATCACCCAGATCGCCTCCGCCCTGGACGCCGCCCACGCCGCCGGCGTGATGCACCGCGACGTCAAACCGCCCAACATCCTGGTCACCCGCGACGACTTCGCCTACCTGGTCGACTTCGGCATCGCCAGCGCGACCACCGATGAAAAGCTGACCCAGCTGGGCACCGCGGTGGGCACCTGGAAATACATGGCGCCCGAACGGTTTTCCAACGACGAGGTCACCTACCGCGCCGACATCTACGCGCTGGGCTGCGTGCTGCACGAGGCCCTGACGGGGTCGCCGCCCTATCGCGCCGACAGCGCCAGCACCCTGGTGACCGCCCACCTGCTGGATCCCATCCCGAAGCCCAGCGACGTTCGCTCCGGCATCCCCCGGGCGTTCGACGCGGTGATCGCGCGGGGCATGGCGAAGAAACCCGAAGACCGCTACGCCAGCGCCGGCGATCTGGCGCTGGCCGCCCACGAGGCCCTCAGCGACCCCGATCAGGACCACGCCGACAACATCGTGCGCCGCAGCCAGGAAGCCACCCTGCCCGCGACCGCGCAGGCCAGCACCGCGGACGTCCCCGGCCCCACGCTGGCGGCCCCGCCGGTGACCCCGCCGCAACCGCAGGCCTCCACCCCACCGCCGCCGGCCTACCCCACGCCGCCCAGCTCCGGTCCCATTCCGCAGGCCGGCCAAACCCCGCGGCCCTGGGCGCCCGACAGCGGCCCCATGCCCGCCGCGAGTCAACCCGGCGCGCCGTACTACCAGGGCGGCAGCGGCAGCTGGAGCGGCCCGCCCCCGCAATTCACCGGCCCGGCGTCCGCGGGGTGGAATCAGCCGCCGTCCAAGCCCAAACGCAGCCCGTGGCCCATCGTCGCCGCCGTCGCCGCCGTGGTCGTCCTCGCCGTCGGCGCGGTCGGGGTATGGCTGATCATCAAGCCCAAGCCGGCGCCGCCGCCCCCGGATCCCGTGCCGCCCAGCCGGCTCAGCGCGCTGCTGCTGGACCCGTCGGACATCAACAACATCATGGGCGCCTCCGAGATGACGCCGGGTAAGCCCATCACGTCGATGGACACCTCCACGGTCACACTGTCGCTGCCGAACTGCCTGGGCGCGCTCTACACCAGCCAGGACCCCGTGTACGCGGGCACCGGCTACAGCGGAATCAGCGGGCTGGTGTCCTCAGAACCGGGCGACAACAACGACCACTGGGTGAACCAGGCCGCCGTCGCCTTTCCGTCCGCTGACAAGGCCAAGGCGTTCCTGCAGAGCTCGTCCGACAAGTGGAAGGGCTGCGCCGGCAAGACGGTGACCGTGACGAACAAAAGCAAGCAATACCGCTGGACGTTCGCCCAACTCAACGGCGGCCCGCCGAAGATCACCATGATCGACACGCAGGAAGGCGCCGACGGCTGGGAGTGCCAGCGCGCGATGGGCGTGGCGAACAACGTCATCGTCGACGTCAACGCGTGCGGCTATCACATCACCGATCAGGGCGGGCAGATCATCGACAGGATCCTCGCCAAGGTCGGCAACGAATGACCAAGCGGCCGTAGGGCTTACGACTGGAGGTCGGGCCCCTCGGCGCGCAGGTCGTCGACCGCCGACATGGCGTCGCGCAGCTTGGCCAGCCACTCCTCGGTGTGCTCGCCGACCAGCTTGACCGACCACGCGAGCGCGTCGGCGCGGGACCGCGCCACGCCGGCGTCGACCAGCGTGTCGAGCACCTGGCGCTCGGGTTGCTTCAAGCGCGTCATCACCGGTACGGCGATGTGGGTGAACAGGATTCGCTCGCCGTTCACCTCCACGCCCCAGGAAACCTTGCGGCCGTAGCGATCCTGCGCCTCGTCGGCGATGCGCATTCGCTCGGAACGGGTCTCCTCGCGGAACCGGGATACCCGGCCTTCCGCGCGGGCCTCGCTCTGTTCCGTGCCGTCGGCCAGCTTGCCGATGACGGTGATCTCTTCGCGGTCGACGATGACGGTGGGGTCGCCGTCGAACCAGGTTTCCGGCAGGCGTCCGGCGAACCATTCCGCCGCGCCGCTCGCGTCGGGCTGCTGGGCCTGCTGCCAGCCGCCGGGGCGGCCGTAGCGCCTTTGGGTGTGATGCGTCTTCATGATTACATGATTACACCGTTACACCTGTAATGGAATGCCGTTTCACCGGCAGCGAACGCGGGCCGGCCGGCGGGGCGCTTCCGATCTGGAAAAACCGTTGATATGGGCTGTTCGGAGTTGTATTTTTGGTAGCGAAGCAGGCCCGGAAGCGACCGATTCGAAGCGCTGGGAAACGGGGTAGGAAACCAGCCGCGTACGACCTAAGCGTCAAACGCCCCCTAGAGTCGCCCGGGCCTGCCTATGCGCCGCCGCCTATGCGTTGCCGCGGCGAATCCGGAACAGCTTGACCTCGTTCTTGATGCCCTTGAGGCGGCGCGCACCGGCAAACGAGCCCTGCAGATTCCCGCTGTCGCCGATGGCCTCCCAGACCGAGTCCGCGACCAGCACGGTGCCCGGGCGGGCCACGGCGGTGACCCGGCTTGCCACGTTGACCGGGCTGCCGAACCAATCGCCCGCCCGGCTGACCGCCATTCCGGAGGCCACGCCCGCCCGCAGCCGGGGGAAGTCGTTGTCGGTATCGACCGCCTCCACCAGCTTGAGCACGACGTCGAGCATGGGCAGCGGCTCGGGACAGACGAACATCGCCGCATCGCCGATCGTCTTGACGAAGCGCACCGGCGGCACGGTCACGTCCCGGGCGAGGTGGGCCAGCCGGTTGGCCAGGTGCCCCAGCTCCTCGGCCGACACCACCTCGCCCAACCGGGTGAAGCCGACGAGGTCGGCGAACGCGACGGTGATCTGACGCGCGCCGGGAAGCGGCTGGCCCGCGGCCCGCTCGGCGGCGTTGACGGCCTCGGTCTCCATCATGTGCCGCAGCTGCATGAACAGCATGTGCTGGATCATCGGGCCCAGCATCGGCGCGATCTGGCTGACCAATGCCTTTGAGGCCTGGGCGATTTCCAGCTCGGTGGCCCCCGGGCGCATGATCGTCGACAGGGCGGCATACCGCATGACCTCGGCGGCGCGGGACAGGCCCTCGGCGAGCACACGGACCACGAGCACCAATTGCTCGGGATCGAGCCCCAGCTCGACGAACCGCTGGGTGAAGGCGGCGGCCTCGCCGTCGGCGCGCATGTGCACCGCCGCGTCGGGGTCGTCGACCCGCACCAGGCCGATGGCGCGCTGCACTTGCTGCAGCAGCGCCAGGTCGACGCCGTAGGCCTCGCTGATCTCCCGGGTGGACACGTAGGTCCCGTCGTCGCCGATGAGGTGGCGGGTGGCCAGCAGCAGCGGCGGATTGGTGCTGCGGATCTCGTCGCGGGTGATGCCCTGATCCAGCAGCCACCTCACGAGTTCGGCCCGCTCGGCGCGGGCGTCGCCCTCGAGCCCCTCGAGCAGGTCGTCGATGTCGTCGTTCACGAGGCGACCCCTAGGACACCGGCGGTCGCCGGTGGGCCCACGGCCGGGCGGCCTCGATCTGCGCCGACAGCGACAGCAGCGTCGCCTCGTCGTACGGACGGCCGACGAGCTGCACGGCGATCGGCAGGCCGTCGCCGTCGAGGTCCCACGGCACGGCCGCGGCGGGCTGCCCGGTCAGGTTCCAGATGGGGAAGTACGGGACCTGCTGCGCCACCAGCAGCAGCGTCGAGACGGCGCCGCGGCGCCGGTAGGCGCCGATGCGGGAGGGGCCCGTGGCGTTGCCCGGCGTGACGACGACGTCGACGTCGTCGAAGATCGCCTGAATCCGGCCGGCCACCGCCGGCTCCGCGGCGCGGATCGCATCCATCCGGCGGTCGGAGAAGAGGGCGCCGCCGCGCGCCAGGTTGCGGGTCCGCGCTTCGAGGCGTTCGGGGTGGGCCTGCGCGTCCGCGTCGTCGCTGATGCCGCGCAGGAAGCGGGGCAGGTAGCTGGTCAGGACCGCCGCGGGCGGGTACTCGGGGTCGCGCGTGACGACCTCGTGCCCCAGGTCGCGCAGCAACGCGCCGGCCTCCTGCACGGCCGCCAGCTGCGCCTTGCCGACCCGGACGGGCACCGGCATCGGTCCCTTGGTGCTCAACGCAATTCGCAGCCGGCCGGGGTCGCGCCCGGCGGCGGCGACGAACTCGCCCTCGGGACCGGGCACCGTCGACGTCGCGTCCAGGAACGTCGCGGCGTCCCGCACCGAGCGGGCGATCGGGCCGTTGACGCTCAGCCCGTGCCACGCATTGTCGTGCGGCTCCAGCGAGACCCGATCGCGGTGCGGTTTCAGGCCGAACAACCCACACCACGACGACGGGATGCGGATCGAGCCGCCGCCGTCGGATCCCAGCGCCAGCGGCGCCAGCCCGGCGGCCACCGCGGCCGCGCTGCCGCCGCTGCTACCGCCCGGGGTGCGCCTCAGGTCCCACGGGTTGCGGGTCGCGCCGAACGTCAGCGACTCGGTGAAGGGAAAGATCATCAGCTCGGGCACATTGGTTTTGCCGAGGACGACCGCCCCCGCGGCGCGAAGCCGCCGGACCACCTCCGCGTCGGACGTCACCGCGGGCCGGTGCCCGCCGCTGCCGCACGCCGTCACCTCGCCGGCGACGTCGACGTCGTCCTTGATCGCGATCGGCACGCCGAGCAGCGGCAGCCGCTCCCCCGCGTCGAGGCGGTCCTGCGCCAAGGCGGCCTCGTAGCGCGCGGTGTCGGACAGCACCACGCGGTAGCAACGCAGCTCGCTGTCCAGCCGGGCGATCCGGTCCAGGTAGATTTCGAGCAGCTCCGGCGCGGTCAGTTCACCGTCGGCCAGCATCCGGGCCTGTTCGGCCGCGCCGGCGAAGGCGACCTCGCGAGCGTCCACTGCGGCAGCGTATCCCCCGGGTGGCGGCGATCAGTACCGTGGGCGACATGCCCTGTGTGTTCTGCGCGATCGTCGCCGGCGAGGCCCCGGCCCACCGGATCTACGAGGACGACGGATACCTGGCGATCCTCGACCTCCGCCCGTTCACCCGCGGTCACACGCTGGTGATCCCGAAGCGTCACACCGTCGACCTCACCGACACCCCACCGCAGACGCTGGCCGACATGGCGACCATCGGCCAGCGGATCGCGCGCGCCGCCCGCACGACGGAGCTGGCCGACGCGACGAACATCGCGATCAACGACGGCCGCCCCGCGTTCCAGTCGGTAATGCACATCCACCTGCACGTGCTGCCGCGGCGCGAGGGCGACAAGCTCTCCTTCGCCAAGGGCATGCTGCTGCGCCGCGACCCGGACCGCGAGGCCACCGCGCTCATCCTGCGGGAGGCCGTGTCGCGCCTGAACGGGAGTCGGCCAGACTGAACCCATGAGCAATCTGACCCCGCTAGAACAATTCGTGCTCGTGCCGTTCCTGCGCCTGCACGACACGATCTACCGCAAGACCGACGGCCGGGTCGGTCACCAGATCCCGGGGATGCCGCCCAGTCTGCTGCTCCACACGATCGGCGCCAAGACCGGCCAGCAGCGCACCACGACGCTGACCTACGCCAAGGACGGCGACTCGTACGTGATCGTCGCGTCCAAGGGCGGCGACGACCGCAACCCCGGGTGGTACCACAACCTGCAGAAGCGCCCCGACTGCGAGATCAACGTCGGCGCCAAGCGGATACCGGTGACCGCCCGCAAAGTGGGCCCCGACGATGCCGACTACGCGCGGCTGTGGGAACTGGTCAACAAGAACAACGCCAACCGCTACAGCGGCTACCAGACCCGGACGACGCGGCCCATCCCCGTCTTTTTGTTGACTCCGCGCTGAATATTGCCAGCTAGGCCCGGATAGCCGCGCGGCGGTCTATTCTCCTGACACGCGCGGTGAAGCAGTTCGGTCGTTCACCGCAAAGTGCGGGATCGACGGAGCGGCTATGACACGCTGGGCGGGAAATCCGTGGCGGCGGTTCGGGCTGTCCGCGCGCGCGGGTTGGCTGCTCTTCGGGTTTTACGGCACGGCAACGGTGCTGGTCATCACGTCCTCGGTGTACCGGTGGCGCGGCGCGTACGGGACGCGGCCGGTCGACGAGGCTGTGTTCGCGCTATGCCTGCTGGTGACGGCCTCAACCGCCGGCTACGCGGCCACCTTCTCGACCGGGCGCCGCAGATTCGGATGGCTGGCGCTGGTGATCGGCCTGCTGGGCTGGGCCGCGGGTGAGGTCCTGTGGTCCCTGTACGACGTGCGTCCGGAAATCGAGCACGCCACCCACCCCGCCGTGGCCGAGGCCGTGTTCACCTTGTATCCGATCGGCGCCATGATGGCGTTGGCGCTGCTGTCCCATCTGTCGCGCCACAGCCCCCGGCGGCTGGTGCTGGACGGCCTCATCGTGGCGACCTCGCTGTTCGTCATCTCGTGGGTGTTCGTCCTCGACAAGCAGCTGCGCGAGAACAGCGACTCGCGGCTCGCGACGCTCATCGAGGTGTTCGCCGACGTCGTCCTCCTGACGACGGCGATCCTGATGCTGTCCCGGATCCGCTCCAACGACCTGCCGAGCCGCGGCCTGCTGGCGGCCGGGATCGCGACCATCGCGACCGCCGACATCGCGATGGTTTTCCAGACCGGGACGGGCAGCTATCACCTGGGCGACCTGACGGATCTGGGGCGCGTGGCCGGATTCGCACTGCTCTCGCTGGCCGGCCTGGCCAGCGTCCACGAGGTCGGCACGGACCAGGCGCGGACCGACATCATGTCCCCCGCCCTGCTGTGGCTGCCCTACCTGCCGCTGATGCTGGCCGCCGCGGTCGGCATGGGTCAGGCGGTGAGCCTGATGGCGCACGGACCGATGCTGGCCGCGCTGGGGATCCTGGTCGCCGCGGTGCTCGCCCGCCAGTTCATCGTGCTCACGGAAAACCAGGGCCTGCTGGCCGAAGTCGCCCGGGAAGCGTTCCGCGACAGCCTGACCGGCCTGGCCAACCGGGCCCATTTCCTACATCGCCTGGAGCAGGCCGTCGCCCGGCAACGTCTCGAGGGCGGGCCGATCGCGGTGCTCTGCCTCGACCTGGACAACTTCAAAGCGGTCAACGACGCCCTGGGGCATCCCGCCGGCGACGAGCTCCTCGTCCGCGTCGCCGGCCGGCTCACCGCCGCGCTCGGCGACACCGGTATCGTGGCGCGCCTCGGGGGCGACGAGTTCGCCGTCCTCATCGAGGCTTCGGTCGAAGAATCGAAGGCGGCCGCGGACCGGGTTCTCGACGCGTTCGGCACGCCGATCGTGATCGACGGTGTCCCCATCGAGGTCCGGCCAAGCATCGGCTACACGGTTGCCGCGGCCGCGTCGAACTGCACGGTCGACCAGTTCCTGCAGCACGCCGACCTGGCCATGTACGCCGCCAAACGCGAAGGCGGGCAATGTATTCGGGGCTTCCTGCCAGACCTGCCGTTCCCGTACACGTTCCCGCAATTGGCCGAGTCGGCCGAGTCGGCATTGCAAGAAGGGCAAGCGGGTGTGGACCGGGTCGCCGCCGCGGCCCCGGTAGGCGCCTTCGGCAGGGAGACGAAGCTGGCGCGGTCGTTGGCGCCGATCGCCGCGGCCGCGACGGCACCGCGGGAGCGACCGCACGACGTCCCCGACGGCATGCGGTGGCCCCCGACGGCGATCCGGATCGCCTTGGCGGCGTTGGGGATTGGCGTGGCCACCTTCGCCGTGACGAGCCTGGTCGATCCCGCGACCGCGCGCAACGCGTTCTTCGCCAAATGCCTGTATCCGACGTTGAACCTGTCCGCCGCGGCGCTGATCGCGTTCCGCGCCTACCGGGTGCGGGCCGACCGTCTCGCATGGGCGTTGATCGCGACCGGCATGGCCGTGTCGGCGGCGGGTGACATCGTCTACGTGATGTGGGTGCCCGCGGGCCAGTCACCGTCGGCGGCCGATCCGGAGTACCTGGCGTTTTATCCGCTGCTGTACGCCGGGCTCCTGCTGGTCATGCGGTCACGGCTGAAGGTGGTGCCGATTCCGATCCGGCTCGACGCCCTGGTGTGCGCGCTGGCCGCGGCCGCGGTGGGCGTGGCGCTGCGCGCAGGCCCCATGCACGCGGCCGCGGTCCGCGCGCCGGCGACCGTCCTGGTGGGACTCGTCTACCCGTGGGGCGACCTGGTGCTGCTGGCCCTGACCGCCGGCATGCTGCCGATCCTGGGTTGGCGCAAGGGATTCCGTTGGGCCCTGCTCGTCGTGGGGTTCATCGCGTTTGCCGTCGCCGACACGGCGTACCTCTTCGAGACCGCCGACGGCAGCTATCGGGTCGGCACCACGCTGGACGCCCTCTGGCCCGCCGCGTCGCTGCTGGTGGCCATCGCCAGCTGGGCGCCGCGGTCGTCGACGCCGCCGACACCGAAACGCGGGCTCGGTTTCTACGCGGTGCCCGTCGCATGCACCGTCGTCGCGCTCGTGGTCGTCGTGGGCCACAACTCAAGGCTGGCAACGACTCTCGCCGCGCTGAGCCTGGTCGCCGTCGCCGCGCGACTCTCGGCGACGTTCCGCGACGTCAGCATGCTGGCCGAAAGCCACAAGCAGGCGATGACCGACGACCTGACCAGCCTGCCCAACCGGCGGTCGCTGGCGACCGCCCTGACGGGGCTGTCCGACCTGGCGCCCGCCGGACCCCTGTCGGTCCCCGGGGCCCCGTCGCGCCGGGCGCTGCTGCTGCTGCGCCTGTATGAGTTCGACGAGATCAACGACTCCGTCGGCCAGCACTTCGGCGACGAGTTGTTGAGCCAAGTCGCGCACCGGCTCGCACACTGCGTGCGCCACGAGGATCTGCTCGCGCGGGTGGGCGAGGACGAATTCGCGATCCTGCTGGGCGAGGGGTCCGACCTCATCGCCGCCCGCGCCCAGGCCGGCCGGCTGCTCGAGGCCCTGAGCGAGCCGTTCGCGCTCGATCCGATCACCGTGCAGGTCGATGCCCGCATCGCCATCGCGCTGTGCCCCGACCATTGCGATCATCCGCAGGAGCTGCTCACCCGCGCCGAGATCGCGCTTCCCCACGCGAAATCCGCCGTCAGCAAGATCGCGGTGTACGACTCGGCGTACGAGATGTACCGCGACAACGACCCCAACCTCGTCGAGGAACTGCGCGTCGCGCTGTTGGACGACGACCAGCTGACGGTGCACTACCAGCCCAAGATCAACGCGAGCGACGGCAGCGTCCACAGCGTCGAGGCGCTGCTGCGCTGGCGGCATCCCAGCCGCGGCCTGTTGCTCCCGGAGGAGTTCCTGAACGCCGCCGAACGCGCCGGGCTGATGCGCCAGGTGGCCAACCGCGCCATCAACGTCGCGCTGGCGCAGATCCGTTCCTGGCGCGACCGGGGCATGCAGCTGACCGTCGCGGTGAACCTGTCCACCACCAACCTGCTCGACCTCGACCTGGTGAGCACGATCGAGCGGCTGCTGCAGACCCACGGCCTGCCCCCCGACTCGCTGATCGTCGAGATCACCGAAAGCGCCCTGGTCGACTCGGCGCGCTCGCGCAACACCGTCGCCGCGCTGCAGCGCCTCGGCGTCCGGATCTCGCTCGACGACTACGGAACCGGGTGGTCGTCGCTGGCGCGGCTGCAGGACGTTTCGGTCGACGAGCTGAAACTCGACCGGATCTTCGTGGCGCGCCTGGCCCAGGACCCGCGGTCGGTGGCGATCGTGCGGTCCACGGTTGCGTTGGCCCGCAGCCTGGGCGCCGACCTGGTGGCCGAGGGGGTCGAAGACGACGTCACCCTGCGCGCGGTGCGGCGATACGGCTGCACCATCACCCAGGGCTTCGTGCACAGTCCGCCGTTGCCGGCCGACGACCTGCTGCACTGGATCTGCCAGCACGCCCCCTCCACCACGTCTCAGGCGGGCGTGACGGACTGACCGGTCGGCCGATTATCGAGACGCAGACCGGTTCGCCTGGCTAACATTTTTCCGTGCTCGACCATTGGCCCATGATCGGGCGCGATCACCACGTCGGCGAGATCACGCGCGCACTCGCCGACGACGCGGTCCGCGGGGTGGCGCTGGCGGGCAAAGCCGGGGTCGGCAAGTCACGGTTGGCCCGCGAGGCCGTGGCGGCCGCCGCCGCGGACGGCTGGACCGTGCGGACCGTCGCCGCCACCGCCACGAGCCGCCCGATCCCGCTCGGCGCGTTCTGGCAATGGGCCGATCACGTGGAAAGCGCTCCTTTCGCGTTGGCGCGCACGGCCATTCGGGGGTTGACCGACGCCACGCAACCGGGCCGTCTGGTGGTGTTCGTCGACGACGCCCATCTGCTGGACGACCTGTCCGCGCTGGTCCTGCAGCAGCTGGCGCAGTCGCGGGCCGCGGCCGTGATCCTCACGATCCGTACCGGCGAGGCGGCACCGGCCGCGGTGACCGCGCTGTGGAAGGACGGCCTACTGCGCCGGCGTGAGCTGGAACCGTTGACCCGCAGAGAAATTGACCACCTGCTGGCGGCGACCCTCGGGGCGGCCCCGGATCGGCAGTGCGCGGACAAACTGTGGCGCCTCACCCGGGGAAACGTGTTGTTCCTGCGCCAGCTCATCGAACAGGAGCACGGAGCCGGACGGATGGTGGTCAGGCGTGGCGCCGCGCGCTGGATCGGGGACACCGCGATCTCGGGATCCGTTGCCGAGCTGGTGGATTCGCAGATCGGCGCGATCCCCGGCGACGTGCGTGACGTGGTCGACCTGGTGGCCATTTCCGAACCGATCGACTGGCACTGCCTGCGGCTGATCGCCGAGCCGGGCGCCATCGAGTCTGCCGAACAGCGCGAACTGATCCGAACGTCCGGCGGCGAGGTGTACATCGGTCACCCGCTGTACGCCGAGGTCCGCCTGAATCGTTGCGGCGCCTCGCGTTTGCGCCGCCTGCGCGGGCAAATCGCCGCCGCGATGAAGGACGGCGGGGGCGCCGCCAGAGCCGTCAAGCGGGGCCTGCTGTGGTTGGAGTCCGACCTTCCGCCCGAACCGGACGTGCTGTTGTCGGCGGCCACCGCAGCGAACGCGCTGATGGACTACGAGACGGCGGAGCGGCTGTTCACCGCCGCGGCCGCCACCGGTGTGGGCGCACAGGCACGCATACCGCTCGCCTACTCGCTGTTGATGCGGGAAAAAAGCGAGCTTGCGTTGGAAGTCCTCGACGGCGTCGAGCCCGACGAGGCGACGCAATCGGGCTTCATCAACGAAATTGTGATGCGGGCGTCGAATCTGTTGTGGGGCATGCGATCACCGAAGCGCTCCTGGCGGCTCATCGACGATGCCCTCGAGACCGCGAGCGGAGCGGGACGCCAACAGCTGCTGGTGTTCCGCGCCTATCAGCTCGCGCTGGCGGCGCGGCCGGGTGAGGTCGTGGCAACCATGGCGGAGGTCGACGAAGGCGACCTCGACTGGTATGGGGCGACGGTGGGTTACGGCGCCGAGAGCATGGCCTACGGCGAGCTCGGTCGACCCGATCAGGCGGTCGCCAAGATCATCGAGGCCTACTACGCGCTCACGCTGAGCGAACAGGGCAAATTCCTTCGCCAGCCGGCGACCGAGTACCACACGTTCGCCCTGATCGCCGCGGGACGCATCCCCGAGGCCCTGGAGGTCGCCGAACGCAACTGCCGCGCCCAACGCGAAGAGCCGGCAGCCATCCGAGCGTTGGCGAGGGAGATCCTCGGCATGGTCACGCTGGCCGCCGGCGACCTCGACGCCGCGCTGCGGGACCTGCCGAAGGCAATCGACGAGAAGGCTGCGGACAATTTCAACGTGGTGAACAGCTTCCACCGGTTCCACCTGCTGCGGGCGCAGGCGCTGGCCCGGTCCGGCGACGCGGACGCCGCCGGTCGGGCGCTGAACTCCGCCCGCGCGCACCGGCATCCGGCCTACGTCTACGTCATCTCCACCGAGTTGCTGACCGAGGCCTGGCTGGCCTCGGCGCGGTCGCGGCCCACCGAGGCGCGCCGGCTGGCCCGCCGGGCGGCCGAGTTCGCGCGCGAACACGATCAACACGCCCGCGAGGTGTGGTGCCTGCAGACCGCGGTGCAATTCGACGACACCGAAGCCGCCGAGCGGCTCGCTCAGTTGGCCGAGCATGTGGAAGGTCCGCGCGCCGCGGTCGCGGCGCGCTACGCCGCGGCGGTGCGCGCCGACGATGCCGGTGAACTCGATTGGGCCTCGGCCGAATTCGAGCTGATGGGCGACATGCTGGCCGCCGCCGACGCCGCCGGCCAGGCCGCGACCGCACACCGGAGGGCGGGGCGGGGCGGGAGCGCGATGACCGCGGCGGCGCGCGCACACCGGTTGGCCACCGTCTGCGGCGGCGCGACCAGTCCCGCGATCGAGGCGGCGTCCTTCGCGCCGCCGTTTTCCAACCGCGAGCGCGAGATCGCGGTGCTGGTGGCGCAGGGGCTGACCAATCGCGAGATCGCCGAGGCGGTATCGCTGTCGGTACGGACCGTCGAAAGCCACATTTACCGCGCGAGCGGCAAGGCCGGGGTCAGCGGACGTTCCGCGCTGGGCGAGATGATGCGCAGGCGCGGGCCGCTGAGCTCGCGTTTCGGCGGCGACGGGTCGCAATTGCAGTAGTTGCAGTACTCGCCCCCCGAGGGGCGCGAAATTTGCAGTAGTCCCATCCCGGATCGAACGGGCGCTCGGCGGCCTGACAATCGGCTTTCAAAGTGGCGGCGGCACCCGACGCTGCCGCGCGAACGAAAGTATTCGGAAACCGAAATGACGACGAAGTACGTGGCGGCGCGCGCACGGTCTGCCCCGAGACTCTCGCCGTCGTTCACTCGGTTTCTTCCGCCCTAAGGCCGCTGGGAGCCCGCATGTCGTCTTTTCTGATCGCCACACCTGAGACTATGGCCACAGCGTCGCAGGATTTGACCGGGATCGCAGCGACGCTGAAGACGGCTAATGCGGCAGCGGCGGTTTCCACCACGCAGGTGGTGGCGGCGGCTAGTGATGAGGTGTCGGCGGCGATCGCGGCGTTGTTCGGCGACTGCGCACGGGACTTTCAGGCGCTGAGCGCGCAGGCCGCAGCGTTTCATGAGCAGTTTGTGACGGCCATGTCATCGGGTGCGGGGATGTATGCCGCCGCCGAGACCGCCAACGCGCAGGCCGCCCAGAGCATGGCGGCGGGCGAGGGGCCGATTCAGCAGCTCACGGGGCGCCCGTTGTTCGGCAACGGCACCGATGGGGCGGCGGGGACGGGGCAGGCCGGTGGCCCCGGGGGCTGGCTTTTCGGCAATGGCGGCAATGGCGGGTCGGGGGGCGCCGGCCAGGCGGGTGGCGCTGGCGGTAACGCTTTCCTGTTCGGTAGCGGCGGGGCCGGCGGGGCCGGCGGGAACGCGGCGGCGACCGGTGCGACCGGCGGTTCCGGCGGGCACGGTGGTGCCGGTGGGTTGTTGGCCGGCTTCGGCGGGGCCGGCGGGCTCGGCGGGAATGGCGCGGCCGGCACGCCCACCACGGCCGGCGGTCTGGGTGGCGCCGGTGGTGCCGGCGGCGCCGACCGGGCGGCGCTGTTCTACACCGGCGGGACTGGCGGGGCCGGCGGCGTCGGCGGGCTCGGCGCTGCGAATACCACGGTCGCCGCGGCCGGCGCGACCGGCGGTACTGGCTTTGCGGGCGGGCTTGGTGGGGCCGGCGGGGCTGGTGGCGCGGAGTATGCCGCTTCCCCGGAGAGGCAGACCTGGCTGCATGCATTTCTCGACGGAGGGGCTGAGCAGC
>NZ_LZLY01000022.1 GCF_001673535.1 Mycobacterium sp. 1081908.1
CAACACCGCGCTCGCCCAGATGGTGCTGCGCCTGGCGGCCGACCTGCCCATCGAGATCGCGGACCGCAACAAGCGCGCCTTCGTGACCGCCGGCTCGATCCTGTGCGCCGCGCAGCGCCAATGCGACCTGGCGGCGCCGACGCAGGCCTGACGAACGCCCGGTAGATAACAGAGCGGACGCTCTGTTATCCTTGCGAGGTGCCCCGCCCTCGCGTCCATGACCAGGATCAGATCCTTGATGCCGTGGAGTTGTTGGCGGCGGAGTCCGGGCCCGCCGCCGTCACGATCCGCGCGATCAGCGACGCGACCGGCGTGTCCAACGGCGCGCTCTATCACTCATTCGGTTCGCGCGCCGGCCTGGTGGGCCGCGCCTGGTTGCGGGCCGGGCACCGATTCCTTGCCGCACAAGGCGAATTGATCGACGCCGCGCTCGACGGCGACCCCGCCGCCGCGGTGGTGGCCGCGGCCGAGGCGCCAGCGGTGTTCGCCGAACAGCATCCGCACTCGTCGCAGCTGGTGCTGACGGTGCGCCGCGAGGAGCTGCTGGGACCCGACACCCCGGCCGAGATCGCCGCCCAGTTGCGCGATCTGGACCGGTTGTTGGTGGAGGCGATGATCCGGCTGGCCCGCGCCCTGTGGGACCGAAAGGACGCCGCGGCCGTAGACGCCATCACCATGTGCATCGTCGACCTGCCGACGGCAATCCTGTTAAACCGCAACCGAATCCACGATCCCGACGCCCGAGAACGACTGCGCGCCGCGGTACGCGCCGCGCTGGCCGTCGGGCCACCGCCGTTGCGACGCCGAAGCACCGAAAGGAACACGAAATGACACCCACACTGATCTGGGACGACAAGATCGCCGTCGTCGACCTCGGCGAGGACGAGAACCGATTCTCGCCAGAGTTTCTCGACGCCATCAACGTCCACCTGGACGAGATCGAGGCCGCCGGCGCGCAGGGCCTGGTCACCACCGGGCGCGGCAAGTTCTACACCAACGGGCTGGACCTGGACTGGCTCGCCGCCCACGGCGACCAGACGCAGTCCTACGTCGGACGGGTGCAGGCCTTGTTGGCCCGCGTCCTGACCTTCCCGCTGCCGACCGCCGCCGCGGTCACCGGACACGCCTTCGGCGCCGGCGCCATGCTGGCGATCGCCCACGACGTGCGCGTGATGCGCGCCGACCGCGGCTATTTCTGCTTTCCCGAGGTCGACATCCGGATCCCGTTCACCGACGGCATGGCCGCGCTGATCCAGGCCAAACTCACCCCGCGCGCGGCGGTCGCGTCGATGACCACCGGGCGACGCTTCGGCGGGACCGAGGCCGTCGAGTTCGGCATCGTCGACGCCACCGCGGGCGAGGGCGAGGTGACCGCGGCCGCCACCGACCTGGTGCGGCCGTTGGCCGGCAAGGACCCCGGCACGCTCGGCGCGATCAAGCAGACCATGTTCCGCGCCGCGGCACAGGCTCTGACCAACGCCTGATACCTATTCGCCGGCGAAGCGCTCCCACGCCGACTGGCGCGTAATGCCCAGCGTCTGGCCGATTTTCGCCCAGGTGACCCCGCGCCGGCGCAGCTCAGCCACCCAGGCGCGCAGGTCGGTCTCGACCTGCTGGGCCACCACCGCCATGCGGGGGATGTGGTCGAGCATCTGCTGATCGCTCCACGACTCCCAGATCGGCATCCGGAGTTCGTTCGGCTTGTCGCGGAACTCGTCGATGATGGCCTGGGAGAGGTCGATGCATTCGTTGCAGATCTGCACGCCCGGCCCGGCGACCAGCTTGTCGACCTCGGCGTTGGACTTGCCGCAGAACGAGCACCAGATCTGCGCGGTCTGCTTGGTGGTCGGGCTCATGGGGACTCCCTGGGTTGTCAGGCTCCGCCTGACACGGTACGACGTCAGGGTCGGCCTGACAAGGGGCTAGCGGCGAGGTTCTGCTCGGCGATAAGCGGTGGGGTCCTGGGGGATTTCCTCACCCGTAATGCGGGACGTCGGGGGCGTCGGATTCAAGGCGCTCGAGCAGGTCCTTCACGGCAGTCGTGATGTCCCTGAGTTCCTTGAAATGTGTGCTCGGCGCGGCATCGTCCTGCTGTATTTTCGCCAAAGTTTCAGTCAGGCCTGCCGGGAGAGACGCGGCGGCGTCCGCTGCATGCCGACCGATCGCTTCGACAGCCTCAGTCAACTCCGAGATCAGGAAGTCTTGCGCCTGGCGTTGCGCAAACTCGCTCGCGTTCTCTTTGGCCGCTAGACCGCTGTAGGACATCAGCCGGTTGGTCAGACCCGCGCGGGCTATCTCGATTCCCGCCTTGCACCAGAGCATGGCAGTGACACTACGGGCCGCGAGCGTAAGGCACCGTCAAATGCTCAATCTCGTGGGTTGCCCGGTTCCTCGGCAATCCGCGACATACGGTCAGCGATTGTTACCATCGCGCGGGTGAGTGATCGGCCCGTTTCACGGCGCGACGTCCTGAGGTACGTCGGCGTCGCGCCGGCGCTGCTCGGCGGCGCCGCGCCGGCCGGCGCGCCCCGCGCGGGCGCCGGCATCGCCGGCATGGGCGTCTTCCTCGACCCGGGCCACAACGCCGTGAACGACGCCTCGATCAACCGACAGGTCCCGAACGGCCGCGGCGGCACCAAGGAATGCCAGACGTCGGGCGCGTCGGCTGACGACGGCTACCCCGAGCACGCGTTCACCTGGGCCGTGGTCGGGCTGATCAGCGGTTCGCTCAACCAGCTGGGCGTGCACACCCAGCTGTCCCGGGACAACGACAGCTCCGTCGGCCCGTGTGTCGATGCACGCGCGGCGGCGGCCAACGCGATGCACCCCGACGCGATCGTGAGCATCCACGCCGACGGCGGCCCCGCCTCCGGTTCGGGATTCCACGTCAACTACTCCAGCCCGCCGCTGAACGACGTGCAGGCCGGCCCGGCCGTCCAGCTGGCGCGCACAATGCGGGATGCGCTGGTGCAGGCGGGCTTTCACCCGTCCACCTACGCCGGCTCGGATGGCCTCTACGGCCGCGCCGACCTCGCCGGGCTCAACCTGGCCCAGTACCCGGCGATCCTCATCGAGCTGGGCAATATGAAGAACCCGGACGAAGCCGCGCGGATGCAGACCCCCGACGGTCAGGCGAAGTACGCCGCCGCCGTCACGCAGGGGATCGTCGCGTTCCTCAACGCCAAGGGCCCGGCCTAGCGGCTCAGGTGCCGAAGCCGCCCGGCGTCCTGGCGTCGCCGCCGAGATGGCTGGCCGCGAAGGCCGCGCCCTTGTCGATCATCTGCCCGTCCGAGGCGTACGTGTTGTGGGCGGCGAAGTTCATCCCGTCCGAGCACACCGGGTCCTCGGGCGCGCACACCTTGATGGTCTTCGCCTGATAGAGCGGGCCGATGGCGACCGGGGGCTCGTTGAGGAAGTTCATCGCGCGGACGTTGGGCATGCCGAAGAGCACGACCGAGGAGACGTGGTCGGCGACGGCGGGGTCCATCGGTTTGGGCACGGTCGCGGGGTCGACGCCGTCCGGCACGGCGGAGGAGGTGACGAAGCCCATGACGGCCGCGCCCTGGGAGTAGCCGCCGAGCACCATCTTGGTGTTGGGGCAGCTCCTCGCCATGTCCTCGACGTGAAAGCCGGCGTCCTTGATGCCGTCGAGACCGGTGTCCCAGTCGTTGCTGGCGGGGTAGTTGACGGGATAGACGTCGAGCGATCTTCCGCCGATTCGCGAGCGCAGGTTGTCGACGAAGGCCTGCCCGGTCGGACCGACGCCGGGGTCCTCGCCGGTGCCGCGGGCGAAGACCACCTGGACGTCCGGGCATCGGGCGGAGGCCGGGGGGAGGGCGGGCGCGACGACGGCGGCGCTGATACCCGCCACCGCGGCCGCCGCGGAAACAGCGAAGCGAGGGATGTGACGCGTAATCATGCCAGGTTATTTACCAGGATGAGCAGCGCCCAAACCTGGGAATTTCCTTGAACTTTCATAATGTTTTGCTGGTCGAGCCACCGCGCTAGACCAGCTGGGCGACCATCGTCACGACGATGAGCGCCAGCACGGCCGCCCCGATGCCGTACACCTGCCGGCGCGGGGTGATCCGCGGCGGCAGTGGATGCCGCTGCAGCGTGCGCTGGCGTTGCAGCGCGATCAGGTAGGTGCCCAGCGCGACCGCGGCGGCCAGAAAGGCGGGGACCAACTCCCACGGCCCGACGGGGCCGTGCAGGTTCTTGATCGTCAGCAGCGCGCCGTTGGCCAGGAAGGCGAAGGCCGTCCGCGTCCACGCCAGCGTCGTCCGGTCGGCCGGGTCGTTCAACCGGTGACCGCCTTGGCGATCACCAGCCCGATGGCGACCAGCCCCACCACGCTGAGACCCACCGCGAGGTAGGCCGGGGTGGGATGGCGGGGCAACGGCTCGCCGTGCCGCATCGCCTGGTCGGCCTGCCGCCAGCGCACCAGCCCCATGCCGCTGGTGAGGGTCGCCAGCACGGCGAGCCCGATGCCGAGCGCGCGTCGCGCCCCGGGGACGGCGAGCTCGGGAACCAGCTGCACCAGGGCGACCGCCGCGGCGAGCAGGCCGAGCGCGGTGCGCTGCCAGGCCAGGAAGGTCCGCTCGTTGGCGAAGGTGAAGCGGTAGTCGGGCTCGCGCTCGTCAGGTTCGGCCACGAACTACCCCGCCTCGGAATGGAAGGTCAAGCGTTTCGACGTCGCAGATTTTAGCCTGCATGATGAGCCTCGTGGTCAAGGCGCTGTTGTTCGACGTGCAGGGCACGGCGACGGATTTTCATTCGACCGTGTGCGACGAGGCGGCGCGGATCAGCGCGGGGCGCTACCCGGGCGTCGACTGGCCCGACGTGGTCCGGCGTTGGCGCGCAGGCTACTTCGCGGCGTTGGAGACGGCGCAGGGGAGCGGCTGGGTCTCGGTGCACTCGGTGTATCGGCGCGCGTTGGACGCCGTCCTGGACGACGGCGGGATCGCGGGGTTCTCGGACGCCGAACGCGAGGAGCTCACCCTGGCTTGGCAGCGGCTCAGGCCGTGGCCGGACGTGGTGCCCGGGCTGACGCGGTTGAAGCGCGGGTACACGCTGGCCACCCTGTCGAACGCCGACGTGTCAGCGGTGGTCAACATCTCCAAGCGGGCGGGTCTGCCGTGGGACGCGATCTTTGCCGCCGAGATGGCCGGGGTGTTCAAGCCCGACCCGGTGATCTATCGCATGGCCGCGACCTATCTGGGCCTGCATCCCGCTGAGATCATGATGGTGGCCAGCCACAAGTACGACATCCGCGCCGCGGGAGGGCTGGGTTTTGCGACGGCCTTCGTCGCGCGCCCGCTGGAGTTCGGGCCCGGCGGCGACGCCGACGTCGCGTACTCCGACGAGTTCGACGTCAACGCGTCCGACTTCCTGGACCTGGCAGCGCAACTCGGTTGTTAGCGGCGCGCCGAGGCTGTCAGCGGCTGGCCGTTGGCGGATTCCAGCAGGCAGATGACGGTGCTCGGCGTGAGATCGGCGCCGGTCCGGTCCTGGTTCGAGTCGATGAGGAACGTGATCGAAAACGGGCTGCCGTCCACGGGCCGGCCGGTGTAGGGGGCGAATCCTTCGTTGCAGTCCTTGTTGGCGACGATGGCGACGGCCTTGTCGACGGCCAGGGGACCTCTGAGATACACCTCGGCCAAATGCGGTGTGGCGCAGTCGACGGCGGTGACGGTCACCCGGCTCAGATCGATCGGCGGAAGGTCGGCCACGCACTCGCCGACCTGCGGGTCGATCCATTTCACGGTGTGTGAGCTCAGCTTTGTGGCCGTCGTCGCGGACGGCGTCGCCGTCGCGTGTGGGGTGATTGTGTTTCGGGCTGGGTCGGAACCGCAGGCGGCCAGCAATGCGCCGGCGGCTAGGCCGCATACCGCGTAAAGGGCCCGCATGCGGTGCAGTTTACGCGGAAGTCAGTGCCGGGTCCGGCTTTTCGGGCGACATCGACAGGAAGCCGCGCACACACCGCGCGGCCAGCAACCAGTTCGCAGGCTTCTTCATGTTCAGCCCGCCCAGCAGCTGCTTGATCATGGTCAGCGTGTCGAAGTAAATACGTTCGCAGACAAGCGTTTCGGTGTCGTCGAACACGAAGTAGGCGTTCATGCGCACCCGGAACCGGCTGCCGGTGGGCGGGACCTTGCCGAGATATCCGCGATGCGTGCCCATCAGCCAGAACTCGACGATCACCGCGTCGGCGCTGTGTCGCAGCTTGATGATCTCGTGGTCCTGATCGGGGAACGCCGTCCTGGTGTACACGTAGTAGCCGCGCACCGCCTCGTCGCCGTCGTGGACGACCATCTGCGGGATCAGCTCGTAGCGCGGGTGCGGGAACGTCGCCAACACGTCGTCCCACGCCTGGCGGACCTCGTCGTGAAAGTGGTCGAGCACGAGCTTCTCGCGGGCTGCGAGCACGTCGGGGGCGGGAAACGCGGGAATGGTCACGCTGGTGAGCCTATGGCGCGTCGGCTCGCGAGAGAACGGCTATCCACGAATCGCCTTGCACCCGGCGCTGTCAATGGGGTGTGGCTGTCTCGGAATTTGATAGCGCATGCGCTATCAAGTTTGAACGGGATATATCCCTTCCGGCAGCCGCGGTCGCCCGACGAGAGCGGCTACCACCGCACCAGCGAGAAGGGGTAGGTGTTCACCCCGTCCGGGGAGCCGCCGCAGCCCGTGGCGAACGTCGACTCCACCTGGCCCTGCAGCGTCACCGCGTCCCAGGAATAGACGTCGTGCGAGGGAAGGAACTGCACCACGCAGCGCACGCCGTCGGGGACGTCGACGGCCAACGTGTAGCGGCCGCCGGACAGATACGCCTCCCCGTCGTAGGGCGCCGCCTGCCCGTTGGGTTGCGGAACCGCCGACACGTGAACGCATCCCGCCCGGTCGCCCACGCACTGCCGGACCGACCACATCCAGATGTGGCCGGGATCCCGGTTGGTGTCCACCTTGTAGTTGCCCAGCGTCATGCCCGCATGGGCGGCCGGCGCCAGCGCCAGCGCGGCGACGGCGAATACAACGCTTACCGCGAATCTCTTCACCGCTCAGCTCCTCGGCGTCCACGCGACCGGCAACCTCTTGATGCCGTGGATGAATTGCGACAGCAGCATCGCGGGTTCGTCGACCGCGACGATGTCGGGGATCTCGCGCCGCAATTCGTCGAAGACGACCCTGATCTCGCGGCGGGCCAGGTTGGCGCCCAGGCAGAAATGCGCACCGCCGCCGCCGAAGCCCAGGTGCGGGTTGGGGTCGCGGGCGACGTCGAACATCCACGGGTTGGCGAACTTTGACTCGTCGCGGTTGGCCGAGTTGTACCACAGCGCGGCTTTGTCGCCGGCCGCCATCTTCACGCCGCTCAGCTCGATGTCGCGGGTCAGGGTGCGCCGCATGTAGACCACGGGGGAGGCCCACCGCACGATCTCCTCGACCGCGGTGGGGGCCAGGCCGTCGTAGTCGGCCCACCACTTCTCCCGCTCGTCGGGGTAGCGCGACAGCGCCAGCACCCCATGGCTGATCGCGTTGCGCGTCGTCTCGTTGCCCGCGACCACCAGCAGGATGAAGAACGACGCGATCTCCTGCGACGTCAGCCGCTCGCCGTCGACCTCGGCCTCCACCAGGCTCGTGGTCAGGTCGTCGTGGTGGTTGACGCGGCGATCCTCGGCCAGCGCGGTGGCGTAGGCGCCGATGTCCATCGAAACCTGCGTGAATTCCCCGAATTCGGTCGACAGGTCGGGGTCGCCGAACCCGAGAATCACGTTGGTCCAATGGAATACGCGCTGATGGTCCTCCTCGGGGATGCCCATCATGTCGCAGATGATCTGCAACGGCAGCGGCCCGGCGAGCTCGCCGACCAGATCGGCCTCGCCGTCGGGATGGTTGGCGATCAGCGACGCCACGAGCCGGTGCGCCCGCTCGCGCACCGACGCCTCGATGCGGGCCACCACCTTTGGGGTGAACGCCCTACTGACGATCGAGCGCAGCCGTTGGTGTCGCGGATCGTCCGTCACGATCATCGAGCCGAAGTACTCGGCCAACTCCGGCATCTGGTCGCCGATCGTGATGCCGCCGGCGGAGCTGAAGACGTCCGGATGGCGGCTGGCGTAGTGCACGTCGTCCAGCTTGGTCAGCGCCCAATACCCGGGGCCGGCCTCGAAGCCCTCGTACTCGACGGCCGGCCAGAACGAGATCGGCGCCTCGCGGCGCAGGGTGGCGAAGGCGCCGTCGCGGTAATCGTCGCCGAGCCCCCAGAATTCGAGCGACTCGAGATGAATGTCGGCCAGTGGGATCTCGGGCGGCGGAGTCCCATTCGCGCGAGTCGCGATACCTGTCTTAAGTGGCACGGCGGGCCGTTATCAGTGCGTGCACACGGTTCGGGCCGGCGTCCCCGTCGTCGCCGTCGCGTCGCTCACCACGTTGCCGTCGAGCTTGATCTTGCACGAGATCGGCCCCGGCCCTTGGGCGCTGAGCGCGAAGACCTCGCCGCCGAATCCGGTGAACTGCGTCGACCAGGGCAGCTTGGCGTTCACCGCGCGCAGCTGGCCGTTGTCGGTTTGATACGAGATGTATTCGGCGACGGCCGGTCCGCTCACCTCGTAGGTGACCCTGGGGTTCTCGGGGATGGCGCTGGCCACGCCGCTCCCGTTTGCGAGCCCGACTCCGATCGCCAGCAGGACCGACGGCCCGCGCAGATGACTGGTCATGGTTTCACATCGTGTCACCACGAACATGGCCTGGTCTATAGGGTGAACCGGGGGCCTTGATGCTCAGGAAGGTGTGTATGTCGGGACACGACCCAAAGCGCGTGGTGGTCTGGGGCACCGGATTCGTCGGCAGCATGGTGATCGCCGAGATCGTCAAGCATCCACTGTTCGAGTTGGTGGGCGTCGGCGTCAGCAACCCCAACAAGGTCGGCCGCGACGTCGGCGACATCTGCGGGCTGTCCGAACCGGTGGGCGTCACCGCGACCGACGACGTCGACGCGCTGATCGCGCTGCGGCCCGACGCGCTGGTGCACTACGGCCCGACGGCGATGCACGCCGACGCCAACATCGCGCTGATCACCCGGTTCCTGCGCGCCGGCATCGACGTCTGCTCCACGGCGATGACGCCGTGGGTCTGGCCGACCATGCACCTCAACCCGCCCAACTGGATCGAGCCCATCACCGAGGCCTGCGAGCTGGGCGGATCGTCGTGCTTCACCACCGGCATCGACCCGGGTTTCGCCAACGACCTGTTTCCCATGACCCTGATGGGCGTCTGCTCGGAGGTGCGCCGGGTCCGCGCGTCGGAGCTGCTGGACTACACCAACTACGAGGGCGACTACGAGGTCGAGATGGGCATCGGCCGCGAGCCCGAATACAGCCCGATGCTGGAACACCCCAGCGTGCTGATCTTCGCGTGGGGCGCCACCGTGCCGATGATCGCGCACGCGGCGGGCATCATGCTCGACGAGATCACCACCACCTGGGACAAGTGGGTGACGCCCACCGAGCGCACCACGGTCAAGGGCGTCATCAAGCCCGGGCACGTCGCCGCCGTCCGGTTCACCATCAACGGCATCTACCAGGGCGAGACGCGCATCCAGCTCGAGCACGTCAACCGGATCGGGAACGACGCCGCCCCCGACTGGCCGTCGGGCCACGACAACGACGTCTACCGGGTGGACATCGAGGGGACCCCGAGCATCTTCCAGGAAACCGCGTTCCGGTTCACCGACGGCTCGGGCCGCGACGCGGCCACGGCCGGCTGCCTGGCCACCGGGATGCGGGCACTCAATGCGGTCCCGGCGGTCAACGACCTGCGGCCCGGCTGGGTCACCCCACTCGACCTGCCGCTGATCGCGGGCGCGGGCTCCATTCGCTGACCGGGCGGCGGCTGCCCCGTTATACAGCTCACGCATAGCATGCGCAGAGACTGGCTATAGGTTCTGGCGGCACGATTTAGGTGCCGCTGACCTTGGGGATTGATAAATGGTGGATAGTGCTAGGCCCGCGCTGGGCTTGTCGATTGGTTCCACCAACCTCGCGGCCGCGACCGCCAACCTCGCGATCATGCGCAAGCCGGTCCTCACGCTCTATCGCCAACGCGCGCCCGAGGTGGGCGTGCCCTCGGAAAACCCCAGGCTGGACGAGCCGGGCGTGGTCGTCGCCGGCTTCGTGGACCGGATCGGGGACCCGGCGGGAATCCGGGCCGCCGACGGCTCGGTGCACCGCAGCGACGCGCTGATCGCCGACGCGATGCGCGCCCTGGCGTACGCCGCCACCGGCGGCCGCCCGCTGCCCGACGGCACCGCGGTGACCTATCCCGCCCACTGGTCGGACCAGGCCGTGCATGCCCTGGGCGTCGCGCTGGGCGGCGTGTCCGAATGGTCCGATCCCGCCAAGCCGCTGGTGCTGATCCCCGATGCCGCGGCGACGCTGTTCGCGGTGCGGGCCAACCCGGGCATACCGGAGCGCGGCACCGTGGCCGTGTGCGATTTCGGCGGCAGCGGCACCAGCGTCACGCTGATGGACGCCGCCGGCAACTACCGGGCCCTGGCCCCGACCGTGCGGTATCGCGACTTCTCCGGGGACATGATCGACCAGGCGTTGCTGACCGCCGTCATGGCCGACGCGCCGAGCGTCGGCTCGCTGAGCCCGCTGCGGAGCGGATGCCGCGGTGCCAAGGAGCAGCTCTCGTCGGACACGGTGACCACCCTGAGCGTCAGCGACATCCGGCTCACCAGAAGCGAAGTTGAGGACGCGATCCGCGGGCCGCTGACCAACTTCGTGGCGGTGCTGGATGATGCGTTGCGCCGCAACGGGATTCGCGATCTCGCCGCGGTGGTTTCGGTGGGCGGCGGGGCGAACATCCCGGCGGTCGCCACGACGCTGTCGGGACATTTCCGGGTCCCGGTCATCACGACGCCGCGGCCCCAGCTGGCCGCCGCCGTCGGGGGCGCGTTGCGGGCCGCGTGGGATCCCGCGGAAAGCAGCGCGACCGTGCTGATCCCGGCCGCCCCGGCAACCGCGCCGGCACCGGCGATGGCGACGGCGACCGCGCGGGCGTGGCCGGGGCGTCGCGGCGGTGGGATCGCGACGGCCGAGGCGCCCGCGACGGGGACGTCGCCCGCGGTGGCGTGGTCGGAGGCCACCGGCGCCGGCCCCACGTCCGGGAGCCCGGCGCCGAAGCACGACCAGCCCGAGCCCTCGCCCGCGGAACCCAAGAACTCTGGCCGGCTGTGGCGCCGGCTGGCCTTGGTGGTGATCATCGGCGCCTTGTTGACGATCGCGGTGGTGGGCGCCGCGATGGCCATTGGCCTGGGGTCCAGCGACAAGCCCGCGACGACGCCCGGCGGGAACACGACTCCTGCTTCGCCCGCGCCGTCCTCGGCGCCGCCCGCCCCGGTGACCCAGGCGCCGCCCCCGCCGCCGAGCGTCGAGCCGAATGCGCCGCCCGCGACGGATGCGCCGAGCCCCGCGCCGCCGGCCGCTCAGGAGTCGGTTCCGGCGCCAGCGCCCGCCCCGGCCGCACCGCCGGAGCCACCGCCCGCGGCGGCCGCGCCGCCGATACCGCGGATCCCGCGAATCCCCGCGATTCCCGCGCTGCCACCCATTCCCGGGATCAACGAGCCGATCCCCGGCTTCCCTGAGATCCCGACGCTATTGGGTGAACTCGCTACGCGCGTTCACTGAATCAGCTTCCGGTGGGCCGCTTTTCGCCTTTGTTCTCCTCGGCCGCGGCCTTCTTCAGCTCCTCGTTCAGGGCCTTGTCCTTCTCGATCTGCTCCTGGTGAGCCTCGGGGTCTTTGCCCTCGTCGTCCTTCTGGTCCGAGCCGGCTTCCTTCGGGTCCGAGTCGGCTTTTGCGCCGGCATCCTCGGAGCCGGCGTCGTCGGGCGTCTCGCACTTCGGGTTGCCGTCCTCATCCAGCCAATCGTTGACCGCGGTGCCCGTCACCATCGCGGCGGACCCCGGCAGCACCAGGGTGGGACGGTCTTCGTAGGCCGTCATCATCTCGGCGGCCTTTTCCTTGTGCTCCTCGTTCGGCTCCGGCTTTTCGGTTTGCTGCCGATCGTTTTCGTTGCCCGACTCCTGGTCGGTTGCCTGCTGGTCTTCTTCCTGGCCAGTTTCTTTGTCGTCCTGCACGCTCATGCACGTACCCCCTTGGAGTCGCAGCGACTATCCCCGGGGGTTACCCGCTGCCGCGGCGTGCCGAAACGCTCGTCACTGCGATCGGCCGCGCTTGACCAGCACCACCGAGGCGATCGGGATTCGCATGGGCTCGGGCGCGCTTGACAGACGTCCAGCAACGGCGGCCTCCAACTGCTCGACGAACGCGGCCGCCCGCGGGTCACCGGCACCCCCGTTTAGCCCGCTCACCAGGGCCGGAAAGAGCGCGGCCCGCGCGAACGCCGCCCATTGCGCGCCGAAAGCGTTTGCGTCGTCGTCAATTTGGAGGCGGGCCCAGAATCGGTCCTCGGCGTTGAACGTCTCGAGGTGTTCGATGGTCAGGCCTTCGAACCGCCCGCTCGGCGCGAACGGGGCGCGAAAGTCCTTCTCGCCGCGGGCGAATGTGGGAATGACCATGCGGCGCCGCTCGTCCTCGTCGAGCAGGCCGTCGCGCGCCTGCTCGGCCAGCGCCGCGACGATCGCGTCGAGCAGCGGCCTGAAGCCGGACGTGCCGTCCTCGTCGACGGCCGACGTCATCACCACCAGCCGCCCCTCGGGAACCAGCTCGCGGCCCCGGAACGCGACGAAGTCGTGCCAGTCGACGGCGGCCTGGTGCGCGTAGGCCGCCCGCGCCGCGTCGTCGCTGGTGTAGCCGACGTGCACGTGATCGTGCAGCTCGCAGGGGATCCGGCTCACCCACTGCGTCGCCCACGACGTCCAGCCGAGGTTGACCGCGTTCGACGGCAGGATCTGGCCGTAAAAGGACCGCCCGATCGCCGAGACGAAACTTGTTGTGTCCGTGTGCAAGTAGCTGTCCGGGTCGTCGGACAGGGTCCGGAACAGCGTGGAGAAGTCGTTGTCCGGCACGTCGGTGTGCGCCACCAGGATCGCGTGGTCGTGGCGGGTGCGCCGGCGCAGCACCGCGATGCCGGCCGACAGCGGCTTCAGCGAGTTGTGCCCGTTGGCGGCGCCGTAGTCGGCGATGACGATCGGCTGGGGAGCCGCGGGGATGGGCACCTGTTCGGCGGCGCGCTCGAACAGCGCGATGCCCTGGGCCAGGCCGGCGGCCTGCAGCCGGGACGACTGGGTGTAGGTCGCGCTGTCCGTCGGCTCTGGCCGGACCACGATGCTCGACTCGGGGAGTCGACGTTCCGGCCGCATGCACCAACGATAGTCAGTTGGTCGTCGGGTAGCTGACCCCGGTGAGCTGCTCGGAAAGCTCCCAGAGTCGCCGGCAGTCGTCCTCGTTGCGGGCGAGCTTGGGCACCCGGGCGGGCGCGACCCCGCCGCCGGCCAGCTCCTGGAACCCGCGGGGCCCGTAAAACGCGCCGCCCTCGGCGCGCGGGGCGGCGGCCGCGTACAGCGCCGGCAGGATCCCCGCGTCGATCTCCTGCCACAAGAACGGCGTGAAACGCCAGGACGCCTTGTACAGCCGCTCCATCAGCGCGGGCCTTTCGCGGCCGTGCGAGGGACCGGCGATCTGCAGGTTGGTCTTCGTCAGGCCGGGGTGCGCGGCGTTGGACACGATGCCCCAGCCGCCCGCGCGGCTGCGCCGGTCGAGCTCGAGGGCGAACATCAGCACCGCCAGCTTCGACTGTCCGTAGGCCGACATCGCGGCGTAGGACTTCTCGAACTGCGGGTCGTCGAAGTGAATCTTGCCGCTCTGGCGGGCGGCGAGGCTGCTCAGCGAGACGACCCGGGCGCCATTGGCGGCGCGCAACAGCGGGAGCACGTGCCCGGTCAGCGCGAAATGGCCGAGATGGTTGCTGCCGAACTGCAATTCGAAGCCGTCGGCGGTGGTGTCGCGATCCGGTGGCGTCATGACGCCGGCGTTGTTGATCAGGATGTCGATCGGGCGGCCCTCGGCGTTGAGCTGTTCGCCCAGCGCGGCGACGGAGGCCAGCGACGACAGGTCGAGGGCCTTGATGGTGAGCTTGGCGTCGGGAACCGCGGCGCGGATTTCCTCGATCGCCTTTTCCCCTTTGGCGCGGTTGCGGATCGCCATCACGACGTCGGCGCCGGCGGCCGACAGGCGCCGGGCGAGCCCGAAGCCCAGACCGCTGTTGGCCCCGGTGACGATTGCCAGCTTGCCCGACAGGTCGGGAACCGTGGCGACGAGATCGTTGGCCATGCGTATCACTCCTTGGTCGGTATCAGCCCCGTCCTAGTCTGCTCTTTGTGTCGCGGTCAGCGAACCCCTGCGGCAATCTGATCGCCGCGTCGGTGCTCGGCGCGCTGCCCGCGCTCGCCTTCCCCGCGCCGACGTGGTGGTGGCTGGCCTGGGTCGGCCTGGTGCCGCTGCTGTTGGTGGTGCGGGCGGCGCCGTCCGGGTGGGCGGCGGCCGTGCGGGCCTGGTGCGGTGTCGCCGGGTTTGTGCTGGCCACCCAGTACTGGCTGGTCACCAGCATCGGGCTGTTGCTGGTGCTATTGGCCGCTGGGCTGGGTGCGCTGTGGCTGCCGTGGGGGTGGCTGGCGCACCGGCTGTTGGCCGCGCCCGTCGGCCCCGGGCGAACTGTCGTGGCAGTGGTGGTGTTGCCCAGCGCGTGGGTTGTGGCCGAAGTCGTGCGGTCCTGGCCGCCGCTGGGCGGTTCGTGGGCGCCGCTCGGCGCCTCGCAGGCCGCCCAGCCCGTGACGCTGGCGTCGGCGTCGCTGGGCGGGGTATGGCTGACGAGTTTCCTTGTGGCCGCGTGCAATACGGCCGTCGTCGGGGCGCTGGTGCACCGGGGCACTTTCGGCCGTGCCTTGGCGTTGGGGTGCGCGGTGGCGTGCGTCGCGGTCGGCCCTTTGTGGTACCTGCTGAGCCATTTCCCGGCCGGGAGCGCGACGGCGCGTGTGGCGCTGGTTCAGCCCGGCGACATCGCCGACTCCGGCGAGCGCGAGGCGGCCGGGGAGGCGCTGACCGGGGGGCTCGCCGGCGCGCGGCTCGACCTTGTTGTCTGGGGTGAAAGCAGCGTGGGATCCGATCTCGCCGGCCACCCGGAGGTGTTGGCCCGGCTCACCGACCTGTCGCGGCGGGTGGGCGCGGACCTGCTGGTCAACGTCGACGCGCCCGCGCCGGGCGGCGGGATCTACAAGACGGCCGTGCTCGTCGGGGAGCGCGGCGTGTTGGGCAGTTACCGCAAGACCCGGCTGGTGCCGTTCGGCGAATACGTCCCGCTGCGACCGCTTTTCGGCTGGATCACCCGCCACAGCCGGGCCGCCGCCGAGGACCGGCAGCGCGGGAGCGGCCCGGTGGTGCTGCACGCGGGCGACCTGCCGATCGGGCCGCTGGTCAGCTACGAAACCCTGTTCCCCGACATGGCCCGGCGGGAGGGGCGCCTCGGCGCCGGCTTGCTGGTGTACCAGAGCTCCACGTCGTCGTTCCAGGGCAGTTGGGCGCAGCCGCAGCTGGCCGCACAGCCCGCGGTGCGCGCCGTCGAGGTGGGCCGGCCGGCGGTGCACGTGGGATTGTCCGGCGACAGCTCGGCCTTCGACGCGCGAGGCCACCGCCTGGTCTGGTGCCGGTCGGGATTCCGGGGGGTGACCGTCGTGGCGGTGCCGTTGGCGTCGACGGTCACGCCGTACCAACGGTTGGGGGACTGGGTGCCGGTGCTGGCATTGGTGATCCTCGTCGGCTTTGCGGCTTTTCGCTGGCATCGCCTGGCCCGCGGTGCCACACTGCGTGGATGACCAGCAGACGGCTCGCGAAGATTTCGCTGTCGGCCGCCGTCGCGCTGATGGTCGTGTCGGTGGGCGGCTTCATCGTCGCGCTGGTGCTCAACCTGTTTTTTCTGGACAAGTACAACGCCTACGGCGAGGTGCCGATCCCGGGGTCGAACAGCCTGTACCTACCCGCCGGCGAGGTGACCGTCAGCCTGCACGCCCTCGTCGTCGGCAGCTCAAACGGGGGCCTGCCGGTGCCGCCGCTCGGCGTCACGATCGCGCCGCCCGAGGGGGTCGCGCAACCGGCCGTCAACGAAAACATCGGCAGCACAACGACGGTCAACAACGACGCGCACGTGCGGGTGTGGGTGGCGCAGATTCCCGTCGCCGGAAACTACAACATCACGACCGACGGCCAGGTCAACGGATACATCAACCCGCGACTGGCCTTCGGCCACCAGAGTTCCTACGGCTTTCTGGTGTGGCTGTTCGTCGGCCTGTTCGTGGTGGGACTGGTCGATTCGATCCTGTCGGGCATGTGGCTGTCTCGCACCCGGCGCAAGGCGGTGGTGGCGGCCAACCCGTTCTACCAACCGCCCGCGCCCGTGTCGCCGACGGCGCCGGTGGAACCCGGTGACGAGGGGATTCGCATCGAGCGGCTCAAAACGCTGGCGGCGCTGCGGGATTCCGGCGCGTTGACGGCGGAGGAGTTCGAGGCCGAGAAGCGCCGCATCCTCGGGGGATACTGAAGTCTCAGGCTTGCGTACCAACGGCATTGAGGAACATGGACGTGAACGCCGCGCACACCTGCTCCAGATCGGGCATCTCCCAGTCCGGCCGCCCGGCAGCGGGACGGAACAACGCGTGGGCCAGCAGGGGCCCGGTCAGTTGCTCCACCAACAAGGGGATCGGAATGTCGCGGATCGCGCCCGCGCCCGCCTGCCGCTGTAGCCATCCCCCCACGATGGCCTGCTCACGAGGAAAGTACTCGGCAAAGACCTGGGCGACGGCTCCGCGCGGGCTGGCCAGCAGATCGGCCAGCATCGCCGGCGCCACCCGAGGTTCACGCGTCAGGCCGGTCACCATCGCCTCGTAAAAGCCGGCCACCGTTTCCTCGATGCGCACCGCTTCGTCGGAGAACAGGGCGGCCAGGTCGCTCAGCGGGCTGTAACGCTCGTAAATCGCCGCGAACAACCGGTCCCGCGTGCCGAATATGGCCTGCAAGCTCGCGACGGAGCAATCCGCCGACACGGCAACGGATTCCAGCGTCACGGACGCGAGCCCCCGATCGCTGATCAACCAGGCTCCGGCTTCGATCGCGCGTTCGCGCACCGGCCGTCCGCCGGGATCGACGCCGGCGGCGCGCACCGCCTCGTCCAACGCCCGCCGGGATCCCCCGATCCGGCGCAGCAGCGTGCTGCGCGAGATCCCGGCAGCCTCCGCGAGCGTGCCCAATGGCACCTCGGCCACCGGCCGGCCGCACCGCTTCGCGGCGGCGTGGGCGGCGTCCACCAGGTCCGGTGACACTTCTAATTCATTGCCTGTTGACATCTTACTAGGCATATCACATAGAATAGTATCACAGTGATGTCTCGGCCTGGGAGACAAGGCGATTCGCCATGAGAGGGGTGCGACCACGATGGCCGGATACGTCGCCGCGTCTATCCTCATCGTCCTAATTGCGACGGTGCTGACGAGAGTCCTCATGCTGCGCAGAAGCGGCACGCGGGCAATGCATTTCGGAAACCTCGACAAGACGGATTTTCTGATCCCGCCGGTCGCGCTGTTCTACTTCTATACGATTTTCGCCGCCGCGTTCGACTGGCCGCTGGTGAGCCGGCAGCGGTTCTTTCATTCGGATGTCGCGGCGTGGGCGGGGATCGCGGTTTGCCTCGTCGGGTTGTCGGTCCTGGCGGGCAGCCTGGTCTCGTTCGGCCGCAGCTTCCGCGTCGGCATCGACGTCGATCATCCCGACGAGTTGGTCACGACGGGCATCTTTTCGGTGACCCGCAACCCGATCTATGTCGGCTTCGCTCTGATCTTGATCGGCGAGTTCCTCGTTTTCCCGAACTGGATCCCGTTGGCCTACCTCGCCGGCGGGTTCGCGCTGTTCCACCGCCAGGTGCTGCGCGAGGAAGAATTCATGCGCGGCCACTACGGCGAGCAATACCGCCAGTACTGCCAACAAGTGCGGAGATACGTGTAGGTCGCCGGGCGGCGGCCGACTTGCCTGAACCCTAGGATGTTCGTTCCGGCCGCGCTACGATCCTGGCAGCTGAGCTGGGAGGTGGCTCATGTCGCACGTGACCGCTACGCCGCACATGTTGGCGGCTGCGGCCGGGGATCTGGCCTCGGTCGGGTCGACGATAAGCGCGGCCAACGCGAGTGCGGCGGCCGGGACAGCGGGAGTCGACCCTCCGGGCGGCGACGCCGTGTCGGCGTTCGTATCGGCACTGTTTACCGCGCACTCCAAGGCCTATCAGGCCGCCGGCGCCCAAGCCGCCTACTTCCACAACCAGTTCGTGCAGGCCCTGCACGCCAGCGCGGGATCGTATGCCGGTACCGAAGCCGTCAACGCGTCGCCCCTGCAGAAGGTGCAGGAATTCATCGGCACGGCCAGCCAGACTCCCGCAGGGCACCTGATCGGCAACGGCGCCCACGGGGCGATGGATGCCGCGCAACACGCAGGCACCGGCGGGCCGGTCACCAGCGGCGGCACCCCCGCGCCCGTCGCCGGCAACCACGCGGGCGCTGGGGTCGGAGCTTCCGCCGGCGACGGCCGGGCGGCCGCGGTCGGTGGCCCGCAAAGCGGCAATGCCGGAGGCGGGGCCAACGCCGTCACCACCGGTGACGGCGGCGGCCCGGGTGGCGGCGGCGGGGGCGGATCCGCCGGGTCCGCCGGGTCCGCCGACCAGGGTGGCGTGATCGTCAGCGGCGGCAGCGCCACGGCGGCGGCCGCCCCGGCCGCTTGGGCACCGGCGGCCCCGGCGGCGCCATTGGCGCCGGGCGTGGCGACGCCGCCGGCGGCACCCGCCGTGATGGCGACCGGCTACCCGGTCTCGCCGATGCTCTCGGGGCTTGGCGCGGAGGGAGTCAGCGGCCACGCCGCGGCCGTAGGCGGCCTGGGCGAACCGGTGACGCCGGCGGCCTCCGCCGCGGCGCCATCCCCGGCGACCGCCCCGGCCATACCGACGGCACCGACGGCACC
Source organism: Mycobacterium sp. 1081908.1 (assembly GCF_001673535.1). GTDB lineage: Bacteria > Actinomycetota > Actinomycetes > Mycobacteriales > Mycobacteriaceae > Mycobacterium. The sequence continues at coordinate 19,016 of NZ_LZLY01000022.1, forward strand.
GAAGGCGCTGCACCAGGCCGGCCCGGCGCACGACGGCGACCACTCGGATCACTCCGACCGCGACAAACCGGCGCTGCTGCTTCCCATACCGCCGCTTCGGCTACCGAGCCTTAGGGGGTTGCGCGGCAAGCTGCGGTTGGGGCTTCGCGACAGGGAGGAATGGCGAAACGAGCTTCGCGAGGCCGCGACCAGCAAGCCGTGGGGGCGCGAGGAACTTCTGGGCGCCCTCGGCCTTCGACCGCCCGGGAACTAACGCCCGTTCCGGCACAACAACACTCGAGACGAAGATCTTCGTTACGCCCGCGGGGCCGAGCCAGCCGATTTGATGACACGCAGCAGTTCGTGCAGCCGGGGAGCGTCGGCGCTGTGGGCGTATGCGCCGAGCCACTCAGTGAGCTTGGTTATCAGTTCGGACGTTATCGGCGCGCCCTGTTGTGCCATGGTTTGCAGCGCTGTGTCGATCGCGGTATAGCACTCGCCCGAGCCGATCGCGGCGTAAAACCGGCTGCGGTCGCGGTCGGTGAGCGCGGGGCTGATCAAGTCAGCCAGTTCCCACGCCAGGTCGGATTCGGCCCTATCGTCCACGCCCTCAATCTTCGTCGGCCCGGGCCGTTTCGGCGACTCAGAGCGTGACGAAGTCGGCCATCATCGCCATGTCTTCGTGCTCGAGGTTATGGCAATGCACGAGATAGGTTCCGCGGTAGTCGGTGAATTGGACGGCGACCTCCACCGCCCCGGACGGCGCGACGTCGACGGTGTCTTTCCATCCGAGATCGTAGGGGCCCGGGGCCCTGTTGTTGCGTGAGAGGACCTGGAAGTGGTTGAGATGCACATGGATCGGGTGGCGGATGTCGGTGATGAATCGCCAGATCTCGACATCACCCAGGCGCGGTGTGGCCAGCGGGACCCCGGGCTTGTACGGCTTGTTGTTGATCGCCCAGACGCCGCCGCGGCCCTGTCCGAACAGGAAGGTGCGGGTGGCCACGGCGCGACCAGCCTCTAGCGGGGCGTAGCTTTCACTGAGTTTCTCGGGAATCGCCGTGTCGTCCGACCGGTCGGTACCGACGACGTCGAAGCGCATGATCTCCGAGGTGGACTGCGTCCCAAGCGCATTGGTGAGCCTGATCCGGGTTCCCGCCGGGTAGCGGGAGAAGTCGACGACAAGGTCGAACCGTTCGGCCGGGGCGAGGTCGATCGCGTCGTGGTTGATCGGCGCGGGCAGCAGGCCGCCGTCGCTTCCTATTTGGGTGAACGCGGACCCGCCGGGAGGTGGCGGGTCGAGCTGCAGCCGGTACCGGCGCGCGTTGGAGGCGTTGAGAACCCGGAATCGGTACCGCGCGGGGTCGGTTTCCAGCACCGGCCAGGGCGCCCCGTTGACCAGCACGACGTCGCCGAGCACACCGTTCATGTAGGGCAGGGCGACGTCGCCGCTTTCCGTGGTCGGGTACTGGAACGAGCCGTCGGCGCCGAAGGACCGATCGGCGATCATCAGCGGTATGTCGCGGCGGCCCCGCGGCAGTGGCAGCGCGTCCTCTTCGTCGTCGCGCACGATGTGGAAACCGGCGAGCCCGCGCCAGACGGCCTGACCGGTGTAGCCCATCCGGTGATCGTGATACCAGAGCGTGGCCGCGCGTTGCTGCATTGGGTAGACGTACTCACGCTGCCCGACAACGGAGTTGCGCGACATGCCGGGCATGCCGGTATGGCCCGCGGCGTGTGGCGCATGTGGCTCGAGGAGGTCGAGCGGGTACCCATCGCTGTCCGGCGGGGTGTGGCCGCCATGCAGGTGCACGGCGACCGGAACCGGGAGGGCATTGTGATGGCGGATCGCGGTTCGCCGGCCCGACCGCGACTCGATCGTGGGCCCGGGAAACGTTCCGCCGTAGGTCCACGCCCGCGTCGCCAGCCCGGGCAGTATCGCCAAGTCGGCGACCCGCTGGGTGATGGTGTAGTAGTCCGTCGTGCCGTCGGTTTCGTTGGGGGCCAGCCGGACCGGGATGGGCAGCGGCGCCAGATAGCGCGGCGGCAGCGGCGCACGGCTGGCCAGCAGCGTGCCGGGCTCGGCGGGGCCCAGCGCTGTTTGCGCCGCCGGCAACGCGGCTCCGACGACGCCCACACCCGCGGTGAGCAGGCCCGCGCGCAGCACGGCGCGGCGGTTCATGGTGTCGCCTCGAGCTCGGCGACGACGCGTCGCACCGGCAGGGGAATACGCCAGACCATCGTCACCAGTTGGACAATCCCGGTGACCAGCAGCACACCGAGCGGGATGTGCAGGGCGGTGAAGCGCAGTTCGCCGGTCGCGAACTCGGCGACGAGCAGCAGGGTCTGCACGACGCCGGCGAAGAAGGGGCCCCGCCGGCGAGTGCTGCGCCAGACCCAGGCCAGGATCACGATCTGCACCGCGGAGGTGATGGTGATCGCCCTGGCGCCAAGCGCGTGCAGCCGCAGCGCGTCGTACTGGCCGCCGAGGAAGTTGCCGGCCAGGATCGCCTGCGTGAGCGCCCAGGCGACCATCAACGCGGTGCTGAAGCGCGCCAACAGCAATGGAACGCGTGCCATGTTCACAAGACCCCCGGGTGGGCGGCGATCGCGGCCGACAGCGCGGCGCAGTTGAGCGCGAGCAGGAACGCGCCGAACATCATCTGGCCGGTGATGTCGTGGGCAAGCACGTGGGTGTAGACGGCGCAGACGAAAAAGACGACCAGTCCCGCCGCGGCCGCGATGCCGATGGCCGGAACCCACAGGCCGACAACGAGTCCGACGGTGCCCAGGGTCTTCAATGTTCCGATGGGAAACCTCAACCACGAGACCGGGACGCCCGCGCTCGCCATCCCCGGGAGAATCGGCGCGAAGTGAACCAGCGCCGCGACGCCCGAGAATCCATCGAAGGCGATCGCGATGAGCGTTACGACGAGATATGCGGTGTGCACGTCGCTCTCCTATCGGAGCAAATTAATCACAGATGATGATCATCATCATATGTGACAATTACGAGCGATGCCAGACCCCCAAGGGTCCGAGCAAGGAGCGGACGCGGCGCGCGCGTCGCGCTCAAGCCAACCGCGGGTGAACTCCCGGGATGAGTCCCGCCCCGGCGGCGACTCGCTGCAAAAGTCGTCGCAGCGTGGCGCGTTCCTTGGCGGATAGCGGTGCGGCGATCTCATTTTCAAGCTCAAGGCCCTGGTCGTGCAGGGCCGGCAGCAGGCGCCGGGCCTTGGCGGTGAGCGTCACGGCCACCGCCCGCCTGTCGTCGGGATGGGTCAACCGTTTGGCCAGCCCGCGTTGCTCGAGGCTGTCGATCACCATGACCATGGCGTTGCGGTGGATGCCGAGGCGCTCGGAAAGCTCGCGCTGCGACTGCCCGTCGGCGCTGGCCAGTGCCAGCAGCACCGCGTATGTGCGCGGGTCGGCGCCGATCGGCGCCAGCCGGCGCTGGAAATCGCTGCTGACGTGGGCGCCCAGCTGCGAAAGCAGAAATGGGATCCGTTCGTCGAGTTCGGTGATGCCGGAGCCCTGTTCACTCATTGGCCAAGGCTACATCGGCCGCGAGCGCGTTGATAATCACAGCGTGTGATAATACACGCTGATGACGGAGTTGAGTTGGTTTAGGCCGTAGCGACCTAATGGCCGCGGGCCACCCACTCCTCGTAGTGCACGATCTCGTCGCCGATGGTGGTGCTGTCGCCGTGACCCGTGTGCACGATGGTCTCGCCGGGCAGCGTGCCGAGGCGCTCCGAGATGGACTGCAGGATCGTCGGGAAATCGGAGTACGAGCGGCCCGTCGCGCCGGGGCCGCCGGAGAACAGGGTGTCCCCGCTGAACACGATGCCCAGGTCGTGCGAATACCAGCACACCGATCCGGGGGAGTGGCCCGGCGTGTGCAGCGCCCGCAGCTCCGTGCCTGCCACGCTCAGCGTCTCACCGTCACACACCGAGCGGAAGTCCGTGTCCGGGTGGGTCATTCGCCACAGTACCTCGTCGGCCGGGTGCAGCAGCACCGGCGCGTCGAGCGTCTCGCCGAGTTCCGGCGCGACCGTCACGTGGTCGTTGTGCCCATGCGTGCACACCACGGCTACCACGTGGCGGCCACCCACGGCCTCGACGATCGGTGCCGCGTCGTGGGCGGCGTCGAACACCACGACATTGGAGTTGTCGCCGATCAGCCAGATGTTGTTGTCGACTTCCCAGCTGCCGCCGTCCAATTCGAACGTGCCGTGGGTCACCACGCGATCGATGTTCACCATCAGAGCACCACCACCGAACGTAATATCTTGCCGCCGTGCATCTTGTGGAACGCCTCCTCGACGTCGTCGAGGCCGATGCGCTCGGAGACGAACTTGTCCAACGGCAGCCGGCCCTGCAGGTACAGGTCGATCAGGGTGGGGAAGTCGCGTTCGGGCAGGCAGTCGCCGTACCACGACGACTTCAGCGACCCGCCGTGGCTGAAGAAGTCCACCAGCGGCATGTCCAGGCGCATGTCGGGCGTCGGAACACCCACCAGCACAACGGTTCCCGCGAGGTCGCGGGCGTAGAAGGCCTGCTGCCAGGTCTCGGGCCGGCCCACCGCGTCGATCGCCACGTTGACGCCGAAGCCGTCGGTGAGGTCCTGGATGGTCTGCACCACGTCGAATTCGCGGGCGTTGATCGTGTGGGTGGCGCCGAACTTGCGGGCGAGGTCCAGCTTCGTGTTGTCGGTGTCGACGGCGATGATCTGGCGGGCCCCGACCAGCGCGGCCCCCGCGATCGCGGCATCGCCCACGCCGCCGCAACCGATCACGGCGACGGTGTCGTCGCGGGTCACCGCCCCGGTGTTGATCGCCGCGCCGATGCCGGCCATCACGCCGCAGCCCAGCAGCCCGGCGACCGCGGGGTCGGCCTGCGGGTCGACCTTGGTGCATTGGCCGGAATGCACCAGCGTCTTGTCGGCGAACGCCCCGATGCCCAGCGCCGGGGTCAGTTCGGTGCCGTCGGTCAACGTCATCTTCTGTTCGGCGTTGAACGTGTCGAAGCAGTACTGCGGGCGGCCGCGCTTGCAGGCCCGGCACTGCCCGCACACGGCGCGCCAGTTCAGGATCACGAAGTCGCCCGGCTCGACGGCCGTCACGTCCGGCCCGACCGCTTCGACGCGGCCGGCGGCCTCGTGGCCCAACAGGAACGGGTACTCGTCGTTGATGCCGCCCTCGCGGTAGGTCAGGTCGGTGTGGCAGACCCCGCAGGCGACGACGTCGACCACCGCCTCACCGGGCCCGGGGTCGGGGACGACGATGTCGACCAGCTCGACGGGTTCGCCCTTCTTGCGTGAAATCACTCCGCGCACTGTCTGACTCATGGGCACCAACCTACTGTTGGGCCCGCCGCGTGGTGGCGTCGAGTCGGTACTGAGATCGCCCGGGCCGCCGAAATGCGCGCGCTGAGCGCAGACTCGGCGCGTAACCGCTCGGGTGTAGCGTCGCTCAGCGTGACGGCTAGCGAAACCACCGAGGAATTCGCCGGGCGAATGGTCGCGGCCATCGACGGCGCGAGCCTCACCATCCTGCTGAGCATCGGGCACCAGACCGGCCTGCTCGACACGCTGGCCGGGCTTCCGCCCGCCACCAGCGCGCAGATCGCCGAGGCCGCCGGACTCAACGAACGCTACGTGCGGGAGTGGCTGGCCGGCATGGTCACCGGGCACGTCGTCGACTACGACCCGGCCGGCGCCACCTACACGTTGCCCGCCCATCGGGCGGCCGCGCTCACCCGTGCCGCCGGCCCGGACAACCTCGCCCTCGTCGCCCTGTTCCTCCCGCAGCTCGGCGAGGTGGAGCAGAAGATCGTCGGCTGCTTCCGCGCGGGCGGCGGGCTGCCGTACAGCGAGTTCCCGCGCTTCCACGCGCTGATGGCCGAGCAGAGCGCCGCGGTGTTCGACCTCGCGCTCGTCGACGTCGTGCTGCCGCTGGTCGACGGGCTGCCGGATCGCCTGCGCTCCGGGGCCGACGTGGCCGACTTCGGCTGCGGCAGCGGACACGCGATCAACGTGATGGCACAGGCGTTCCCGGCGAGCCGCTTCACCGGCATCGACTTCTCCGACGAGGCGATCGCCACCGGCGTCGCCGAGGCCGCCCGCCTCGGCCTGACGAACGCGACCTTCGAAAGCCACAACCTGACCCGGCTCGACAAACAGGACGCCTACGACGTCATCACCACGTTCGATGCCATCCACGATCAGGCGCAGCCCGCACGGGTGCTGGAGAACATCTACCGCGCGCTACGCCCCGGCGGCGTTTTCCTGATGGCCGACATCAAGGCGTCGAGCCGGCTCGAGGAGAACGTCGACGTCCCGATGAGCACCTACCTGTACACCGTGTCGCTGATGCACTGCATGACGGTGTCGCTGGCCTTGGACGGCGTCGGGCTGGGCACCGCGTGGGGGACGCAGCTGGCCACCTCGATGCTCGCCGACGCCGGGTTCGACGACGTCGAGGTGACCGAGATCGAGGGCGACCCGATCAACAACTACTACATCGCCCGGAAGTGATGGCGGCCCTCGACTCGATCGCTGACTGGCCGGTGACGGCTGCGGCCGCCGCAATCATCGGACCCGATGGGGTGCTGGCCAGTCACGGCGACACCGGGCGGGTCTTCGAGCTGGCCTCGGTGACCAAGCCGCTGGTGGCCCGCGCCGCCCAGGTCGCCATCGAGGAGGGGGTCGTCGAGCTGGACACGCCGGCCGGGCCGCCCGGCTCCACGGTCCGGCACCTGCTGGCGCACGCGTCGGGCCTGGCGATGCACAACGATCGGGTGCTGGCCAAGCCCGGCACCCGGCGGATGTATTCAAACCAGGGCTTTGCCGTGCTGGCCGAGACTCTGGAGGCGGAGTCGGGGATCGAGTTCGGCCGCTATCTCGCCGAGGCGGTGTGCGAACCGCTCGGCATGGCGGCGACCCGGCTGAACGGCGGCGCGGCGGCCGCCGGCTTCGGCGCGACGTCCACGGTCGCCGACCTGGCGGCCTTCGCTCGCGAGCTGCTGCGGCCGGCCACGGTGTCGGCGGCGCTGCACGCCGAGGCCACGACCGTGCAATTTCCCGGCCTGGACGGGGTTCTGCCCGGCTACGGGGTGCAGCGGCCCAACGACTGGGGCCTGGGCTTCGAGATCCGGGACGCCAAATCGCCGCACTGGACGGGGTCGCGCAACTCGGCGCGGACGTACGGCCATTTCGGCCAGTCGGGCGGGTTTATCTGGGCGGATCCGGAGGCGGAGCTGGCGCTGGTGGTGCTGACCGACCGGGACTTCGGGGAGTGGGCGATCGCGCCGTGGCCTGCGCTTTCGGACCTGGTGCTGGCCGAGTGATATTTGGCCACTCCGCACACTAGCGCAACAGGGGTATCAGAGGGCACAATAGACACGCAGGACACAAAAATTTACATGCATCCCGCTTTCACGGGTCCACCAGGTCGTTGGGGAAGACGTCCCTCGTGGAACCGAAGGAGCAGGAGATGCGTGCGTCGAATCAATTTGCCGACGTGACGACCGGCGTGGTGTACGTGCACGCCTCGCCCGCGGCGGTGTGCCCGCACGTCGAGTGGGCGTTGTCGTCGACCCTGCAGTCCAGGGCCAACCTGGTCTGGACGCCGCAGCCGGCGATGCCGGGGCAGCTGCGCGCGGTCACCAACTGGGTCGGGCCGGTGGGCACGGGCGCCCGGTTGGCCAACGCCCTGCGCTCCTGGTCGGTGCTGCGCTTCGAGGTCACCGAGGACCCGAGCCCCGGGGTCGACGGCCAGCGGTTCAGCCATACCCCGCAGCTCGGCCTGTGGAGCGGGTCGATGAGCGCCAACGGCGACGTCATGGTAGGCGAGATGCGGCTGCGATCGATGATGGCCCAGGGCGCCGACTACTTGGCGGCCGAGCTGGATTCGGTGCTGGGAACGGCGTGGGACGAGGCGCTCGAGGTGTATCGCGACGGCGGCGACGCGGGCGAGGTGACCTGGCTCAGCCGGGGCGTCGGCTAGACGACCGGCGGGCTAAACGGGGTGGCGGTCACGGGCATTTCGACACTGCCCTTGCAGGCGCCGTTCAAGATGTCCATGTGAAGCACGCCGGTGAGGCTGCCGTCGGGGCTGGGCGTCAGGGCCGTTATCGACCTCGCCGCGTCGTGTTCCACGACGCCGCCGAACAGCGGGCAATCCCATTGCCGGTTTATCTGCTGCACCCACTGGGACCCGTTCCAGGCGTATTGGACAGATCGCTGCATGTACGGATTCTTGGGCGCCGGCGGCTCGCTGACCGCGGCGACGCAGACGCCCGTCGAGCAGCTGGAAGTGAACGAGTAGCTGGCCCGTTGGGCGTATTCGGGCTGGCGGGCCGCCAGGCTGGTGCCGACTTTTTGGTTGGCGGAGAAGGTCAGCAGATAGGGCCCGTCCCAGGACGAGGCCGCGCCGGCGACAGCCGTAGGCGCAACCGCCAGAGAACAGCCCAGCGACGCAGCCCCCAACGCGAGCAGCGCGGTCTTGCGGTGTCCCGACATCTTTCCTCCCGATGAGCAGGTATATCAAGATGTCGCTTTCGGTGTCCGAGTTGTTACAACGCCGTGATCCTCATCGGGCCGGTCGCAAGATCCGGGCCGCGGCCGGGACCGCGGAAATCTCGGCGGGCAGCGCGCAGGCGAAGTCGCCGTCGGCGTAGACGTTGATGCCGGGGCATTCCACGTGGATGGTCTTGGCGCGCGCCGTGGTCACCTCGTCGAGGTCGACGTGCGTGCCCTTCATGACGGTGGGGAACAGCCGGACCAGCTTCGTGCGGGACGCCGAATGCGCCATGGTGATGTCGAGCAGCCCGTCGGTGGGATCGGCGTGGGGACAGATCAGCAGGCCGCCGCCGTAGCTGCGGGTGTTGCCGAAGGCCGCCAGCGTGATGTCGGCGTCGATCTCCCGGGTGCCGTCGAACACCATGCGAAACGGCAAGAGCCGCAGCTGCGACAGCTCGGCCAGCATCGCGATGTAGTAGCGCAGCCGCCCGTGCGGCCAGGTCATCCGGTTGGCGCGATCGGTCACCAGGGAGTCGAACCCGGTGGCCGCGACGGTCCCGAACCACTTCTCGGTGTTGTCCCACTGGATCCGGCCCAGGTCGATGGTTTCCGTCCAGCCGTCGACGACGACGTCGGCGGCGGCCGCGGGATCCTTTGTGGGAATGCCGAATTCGCGGGCGTGGTCGTTGCCGGTGCCGGCCGGGATGATGCCCAGCGGGACGTCGGTGCCCGCCAGCACCTGCAGGGCGTTGGAGACCACACCGTCGCCGCCGGTCACCATGACCGCGTCGGTTCCCCGTTCGATCTCGGCGGCGACCAGGTGGCGCGCGTCCTCGGCGTCGTCGCCGATGATCTCGGTGACCTGCACGCCCCGCTCGTGCAGACGCGCGATCGCGACCTGCGCGGCGCGGATCGCGGCGCCGTGACCCGAGACGGGATTGGTCAGCGCGGTGACTTTGCCGACCTCGCGGCGGGTCACGGAATCAGCTTGCCGGGGTTGAGGATTCCGGCCGGGTCGAGCGTCGCCTTGACCGCGCGCAGGACCTGGACGCCCAGCTCGCCGACCTCGTCGCGCATCCAGGGCCGGTGGTCGGCGCCGACCGAATGATGGTGGGTGATGGTTCCGCCGGCGGCGACGATCGCGTCCGAGGCGGCCTTCTTGGCGGCCCACCACTGCTCGATCGGATTGCCGCGCTGCCCGGCGACGACCGTGAAGTACAGCGAAGCGCCGGTGGGGTAGACGTGCGAGATGTGGCACATCACCAGCGCGGGTGTGCCGGATTCGGCCAGCGCGCTCGTAAGCGCATCGGTGACAGCGGCTTTCAGCCTCGGAACGTTGGACCAGTCGGTGGCGGTCTCGAGGGTCTCGCAGAGCGCGCCGGCGGACAGCAGCGAGTCGCGCAGGTACGGCGCGGCGAACCGGCCCCGCTCCCACGCCTGCGCCGGCGCCTCGCCCAGCGACGTGCCGCCCTTGGCCGCCAGCAGCGCGCTGGTCTCGGCGTGCCGGCTCTCGACGTGCTCCTTGGTGCCCTCGAAGGCCGTGATGCCCAGGCAACCGCCGGTGATCTGGCTTTCGCCGATCGCCTCGGTGGTGGCGAGGTTGACCCCGGTCTCGACCTCGTCGGAGAGCCGAATCACGGTGGGGCCGGTGGCGTTTTGCGTGACGGCGCGCAGGGCCGCGGCCCCGGTCTCGAAATCGGGGAACGACCACGCCTCGTAGCGCACGGCTTCGGGGATCCGGTGCACGCGCAGGCGCACTTGGGTGATGACGCCGAGCGTTCCCTCCGAGCCGAGCAGCAGCTGACGCAGGTCGGGGCCCGCGGCCGATTCCGGTGCGCGGCCCAGCTCCATCGTGCCCACCGGTGTGACCATCCGCAGGCCGCGAACCATGTCGTTGAACCGGCCGTAGCCCGCCGAGTCCTGGCCCGACGACCGCGTCGCGGCGAAGCCGCCGATGGTGGCGTACTCGAAGCTCTGCGGGAAGTGGCCGAGCGAAAAGCCGTGTTCGCCGAGCAGGCGTTCGGCGTCCGGCCCGGTGACCCCGGCCCCGAAGACGGCCTGGCCGGACACCTCGTCCAGCTCGATGAGCCGGTCGAAGCGGCGCAGGTCGAGCGACACCACGGCGCCGAACTCGCCGCGGGTGGGGTCGAGACCGCCGACCACGCTGGTGCCGCCGCCGAACGGGATCACGGCGATGCGGTGCTCGGAGCAGTAGCGCAGGACCGCGGCGACGGCGTCGTCGTCCGCGGGCAGCAACACGGCGTCGGGCGCGTCCTGCACCCCGGCATCCCTGCGGCGCAGCAGGTCGAGCGTGGACTTGCCGCCGGCGCGCAGCAGCCGGTCGCGGTCGGCCGTGCGGCAGTGCTCGGCGCCGACGATGCCGGCCAGCGCCTCTTTGTCGGCGGGGGACAACGCTGACGGGCGCAGCTTCACCTGGTCGGCGTCGAGTTCGGGTTGGTCCGAATCCTGCAGGCTCACAGCCTGTTTCAGCAGCGCGCGGATCCCCTCGGAGAGGGGCTTGGCCGCGGCGGGGTCCCCCCATGCGTTCCACTTCATCGGCGGGAGGAGTTGCTCGGCGTGCGTCATGCGTTACAGTATTACACATGCTGTCAATCAGTAACGCTCCGCCGGACACCCGGGACCGGATCCTGTCGGCGGCGGCCAGCTGCGTGGTCGATTTCGGGGTGGACCGGGTCACCCTGGCCGAGATCGCCCGGCGGGCCGGTGTCAGCCGGCCCACCGTGTACCGCCGCTGGCCGGACACCAAGTCGATCGTGGCGGCGCTGCTGACCCAGCGCATCGTCGGCGTGATGCGCGACGCGCCGCTGCTCGGCGACGACCGAGAATCCCTTGTGCGACAGATCGTTACGGTCGCCAACCTGCTTCGTCACGACGAGCTCGTGATGTCGGTGATGCACTCGGAGCTGGCACCGATCTACATCACCGAGCGCCTCGGGGCCAGCCAGCAGATGCTGATCGACGCCCTGGCCGAGCGCCTGCGCGCGGCCCAGCGCCACGGCAGCGTCCGCGCCGGCGATCCGCTGCAGATGGCCACGATGGTGCTGCTCATCGCGCAGTCGACCATCCAGTCCGAGCGGATCGTCCGCCCGATCCTCGACGCCGACGCGCTGGCCGCCGAACTCGCCTACTCGCTCAACGGATACCTGTCGTGACGGCCCTGAACGCCGCGCGGCGCATTGCCGACCTGACCGAACTGGCCGACGGCGAACCGCTGGACGTCGTCGTGATCGGCGGCGGCATCACCGGCGTCGGGATCGCCCTGGACGCCGCGTCGCGGGGCCTGCGGGTGGCGCTGGTGGAAAAACACGACCTGGCGTTCGGCACCAGCCGCTGGAGTTCCAAGCTGGTCCACGGCGGTCTGCGGTACCTGGCGACGGGAAACGTCGGCATCGCCCGGCGCAGCGCCATCGAGCGCGGAATCCTGATGACGCGCAACGCCCCCCATCTCGTTCACGCGATGCCGCAGCTGGTGCCGTTGCTGCCGTCGTTGAGCCACACCAAGCGGGCGCTGGTGCGCGCGGGATTCCTGGCCGGCGACGGGCTGCGGGCGCTGGCGGGGACGCCGTCGTCGGTGCTGCCGCGGTCGCGGCGCGTTTCGGCGGCACGCGCCGTGCAGATGGCACCCACGGTTCGGCGCGACGGCCTCGACGGCGGCCTTCTGGCCTACGACGGGCAGCTGATCGACGACGCACGCCTTGTCACGGCCGTCGCGCGCACCGCGGCGCAACACGGCGCCCGCATCCTGACCTATGTCGCGGCCTCCGAGGCGGCGGGCACCTCGGTGCGGCTGACCGATCAGCGCACGGGACAGTCGTTCGACGTGTCGGCCCGCGCGGTGATCAACGCGGCCGGGGTGTGGGCGGCCGAGCTCGACGATTCGTTGCGGCTGCGGCCCAGCCGCGGGACGCACCTCGTCTTCGACGCTCGGGCGTTCGGGAATCCGACTGCGGCCCTTACGGTTCCGATTCCCGGTGAGCTCAATCGCTTCGTGTTCGCCATGCCCGAACAGCTCGGCCGGGTCTACCTGGGGCTGACCGACGAGGACGCGCCCGGCCCGATCCCGGACGTGCCGGAGCCGTCCGGCGACGAGACCGCGTTCCTGCTGGACACGGTGAACACCGCGCTGGGCAGTCAGCTGGGTGCCTCCGACGTGATCGGCGCCTACGCCGGGCTGCGGCCGCTGATCGACGCCGGTGAGGGCCGCACCGCCGACCTGTCGCGCGAGCACGCCGTCATCGAGGCGCCGTCCGGCGTCATCAGCATCATCGGCGGCAAGCTGACCGAATACCGCCACATGGCCGAGGACGTCCTGGACTTCACCGTCGCCAAGCGGGGGCTGAGCGCGGCCGGCTGCCGGACCCGCGACCTGCCGCTGATCGGGGCGCCGGGCAATCCGGGGCCCGGGGCGGGTTCGGGCGCCGGGTTGCCCGCGTCGCTGGTGGCGCGGTACGGCGCGGAGGCGCCCAACGTCATCGCGAGCGCGAGCTGCGACCGCCCGACCGACCCGGTCGCCGAGGGCATCGACGTGACCCGGGCGGAGTTCGAGTACGCCGTCACCCACGAGTGCGCGCTGGACGTCGACGACATCCTGGACCGGCGAACCCGGATCGGCCTGGTGGCGCGGGATCGCGACCGGGTGGTCGCGGTGGCGGAGGAGTTCCTCGCTGGCGCCGGAAAGTGATAGGCACTATCATTTTAGTGTGACTTCCACATTGGATGTACCGGTGCTGATCGTCGGCGCGGGAGCCGCCGGCCTGGCCACCTCCGCGCTGCTCGCCAAACACGGTGTTCGCTCGTTGGTGGTCGAGAAGCGCGGTGAGGTGTTCATCTACCCGAAGGCGCGCAACCTGAGCTTCCGCAGCCTGGAGATCCTGCGTGGCCTTGGCTTGGCCGACGAGGTCCACGCGATCGCCCACGGCGTTTCCGACATGCGCAGCAGGCCGACGCTCAACAGCCCCGAAGAGCGTCAGGCACTCGACGTCAACGCGATCTTCGCGCCGTTCAAGGACCTGAGCCCGGAACCCGGCGGCCAGTACTGCCCGCAGAGCGCCTTCGAACCGATCCTGCTCACGCACATCCGCCGGCACGGTAGCGAGGCGCGCTACAACACGGAGTTGGGCTCGTTCGACCAGGACGACAGCGGCGTCACCGCGGTCATCCGCGACCGCGAGTCGGGCGCGACCGAGACGGTGCGCGCCGACTACCTCGTCGCCGCCGACGGCGTGCACAGCCCGATCCGCGACGCGCTGGGCGTGACGACCTCCGGCTACGGGGCGCTGCCGATCTATGTCGTGTTCGTCTACTTCCGGGCGCCGTGGCGGCAATTCGCCCGCGGCCTCGGGGCGGGCGACGGCATCCAAGTTAAAAACCCGGACGTGGAGGGCATCTTTCTGCCGGTGCGCGACGACTTCGGAATGTTCATCAGCACCTACTTTCCCGCCCGCGGCGAATCCGTCGAACAATTCACCACGCAGCGGTGCCGCGAGATGCTGACGAAAGCGATCGGCGAGCCGATCGATGTGGAGGTCATCGACGTCGCGCCGTGGCAGCCGTACGAGCGGGTCGCCGACCAATTCCGCTGCGGCCGAGTGTTTCTCGTCGGCGATTCGGCCCACACCATGCCGCCGTTCAAGGCCGGCGGGGCCAACACCGCCATCCAGAGCGCGCACAACCTGGCCTGGAAGCTGGCTAGCGTTTTGGACGGGACCGCCGGCCCGGGGTTGTTGGGTACCTACCATGTCGAGCGGCACCCGGTCGGGCGTTTCAACGCGCGCCAGTCGCTCACCGGGCCGTCGCTGGCCTTCCTGCGGTTGGACGACGACCGGCCGCAATTGCCGCCGGACGAGGAGGCGCCGATGTTCGCGGTGCTCATCGGTTACCAATACCGCTCTGCCGCAGTGGTTTCCGATGACCCCGCACCGGTAGACCCGGACGCCGTGTCGCTGGTGGCCGGATTGCGCGGGCAGCCCGGCACCCGTGTCCCGCACGCCTGGGTCGTCGACGGCGGGAGGCGGGTCTCCATCCTCGATCTGCTCGGGACCGGCTTCACGCTGCTGACCGGAGACGACGACTCCGCGTGGTCGGACGCCGCAGCCCACGCGTCGAAGGCCGCCGGCGTCCCAATCACTTTGCGGCGCATCGGAACCGCGCTCGACGCCGACGGCTCGTGGTCCACCGTCACGGGACTCGCGCCCGACGGGGCGCTGCTGGTGCGCCCCGACGACTTCGTCGCCTGGCGCGCCGACGCGCCTCCGAGCGCGCCCGGGGACGAGCTCGGCCGGGCGCTGTGCCGGATCCTCGGCCGCGCGCCGTGACCGACCCTCCGCGTTTGGAAACGGTGGCCTGCCTGGGGCCGAGTACCACCGCGTCGCGGGGAACCTACAAATGGATCGACGAGCTGGAAAAGCGGCCTCGCAATGGCCAGACATTCCACGAGCGCCTGATGCGGGCGGGGACGACCAAACCATTCACCCGTTTTTCGTTCGCGTCGCTCTACCGCGACTACCTGTGGCGGGAAATGGTTCTGCGCCAAAGCTTTGACGAGATCTCTCGGCGCAACGGGTGGCAATTCCACATCGACGGCATTCACCTCAACACGAACGGCGGGCGCATCCTCACCGAGGTTGTCCAGGAGTTCCTCGCCTCCTGAAACGAGTCACTTGATGACCGTTGACCAATATTGTATTTTGGTCACGAGTTGAGTGGGGACCGGAAGGATCGCCGATGGCCGAACCTGTGCGCCTCGGCCGGCGGGATCGGGCCGATCGGATCCTCGACGTGGCCAGGGACTTGCTGCTGTCGTGGGGCTACCGGCGGGTGACGGTCGATGAATTGGCTCGTCGCGCCGGCGTCGGGAAGGGAACCATCTACCTGCACTGGCGATCCCGCGAGGAGGTGTTCCACGCGGTCAGTGCCCGGGAGGCCGCGACGATGGCGGACGCGATCGTGCAGGCGATCGCTAGTGATCCGGCCGAGGTCGCCCTGCACCGCTACGTGCGCCGGCTGTTCGTCGAGGCGATGAACCGCCCCGTGTTGCGCGCTTTGTACACCCGCGACGCCGACACGCTCGACACGTTCCTCGCGGCGGCGAATCATCAGCGGCTGGAGGAAGGCAAGCTCGGGGTGCACCGCGACTACCTGGGTGTGCTCGCCGCGGGGGGACTGCTGCGGCCGGACTTGCGACCCGAAGACCTCGGTTACACCCTGCCGACCATCGTGTTCGGGTTTTTCGCGGCGGAGCCGTTTTTGTCGCCGGCCATCGGGCTGACCTTGGAACAGAAGGCCGATCAGCTCGCCGAGACGGTGCGGCGGGCGTTCGGGCCCAGCAAAGTGCCGGGTCTCGGCGCGGTGAAGAGGGCTGCGGTGCAAGCCATTCCGATATTCGAACGACTTGCCCGGGATTACCGGGCCGCCGCTTACGGAGGAGATGACGATGACTGAGCACCCCACCGAACTCGTCCGCCCGCGGGGGCGCTATGGGGTCGACGGCGACTACCGGCTGATTCCTGCGCCTGCCGTTTTCGGCGCATATCTGCTCTTATGTATTGCCGCAACGGTTTTGGCCGGGTGGTGGTTGGCGACGGGGCGAACGCTGGCCGGGTCGGGGGCCGCCGTGGTTGCGGCCGTGTTGATCGCCGCCGGCTTTAGTGTGTTGCGGTTCAGCCGGCGGGGAAAGTTCGAAGTGTGGGCGCGGCTGCTAAAGGGGCTCGGTCTGCGAGGCGACGAACGCGTGCTCGACCTCGGCTGTGGACGTGGCGCGGTGTTGCTGGCCGCGGCGAAATTGCTACCGCGGGGAAGGGCTGTCGGAGTGGACATTTGGCGGGCCGACCAGACCGGCAACTCCATGCAGGCCACGATGGCCAATGCGGAGGCCGAAGGCGTGGCCGACCGGATAGAACTGCACACCCGCGATATGACCGACCTGCAATTTCCCGACGCATCCTTCGATTTGGTCGTGAGCAACCTGGCGATCCACAACCTGCCGGGCAACAAGGCGAGGCTGCTCGCCGTCGACGAAGCCGTACGGGTGCTGCGGCCGGGCGGCCGCCTGGTCATCGCAGACCTCGGCTTCACCCGCATGTACGCCAGCAGGCTTCGGGAACGTGGCATGGTGAGCGTCGGGCGTCGCGACCTGGGTTGGCGCGCATGGTGGGGGCTACCGCTGCTGCGCACCCACGCCGTTACCGCGACCAAGCCCTAGGCGAGGGCGACGCGCCCAGCGTGCGGGGCTTTTGGTCTGCTCGCGGTAAAAGGGGGCTACAGCGGGATGTTCTTGTGCCGGCCGCGGCGCCGGCGCGCCTGGGCCAGCGCCTCGGTGAGCTTGCTGCGGGTGTGCGCCGGGTCGATCTTCTCGTCGACCACGCCGATCTCGATGGCGCTGTCGACGCCGCCGGCGATCCGCTCGTGCTCGGCGGCCAGTTCGTCGTGCAGCGCCTCGCGCTCGTGGTCGGCCGCGGCGGCCAGCTTCTTCTTGTGCAGGATGCCGACGGCAGCCTTGGCGCCCATCACGGCGACTTCGGCGTCCGGCCAGGCGAACACCTTGGTCGCGTTCAGCGAGCGGGAGTTCATCGCAATGTAGGCCCCGCCGTAGGTCTTTCGGGTGACCAGGGTGACCCGGGGCACGGTGGCCTCGCCGAACGCGTGGAGCAGCTTGGCGCCGCGGCGCACGACGCCACCCCACTCCTGGTCGACACCCGGCAGGTAGCCGGGCACGTCGACAACCACGATCAGCGGGATCCCGAAGGCGTCGCACAGCCGCACGAAACGAGCGGCCTTCTCGGCGCTTTCGGAGTTGAGGCAGCCGCCCAGCCGCAGCGGGTTGTTGGCCAGCACGCCGACGGTGCGACCGGACAACCGGCCCAACCCGACCACCATGGACGGCGCCCAGTTGGCCTGGAACTCGTCGAACGGGGTGTCGGAGTCCAGGATCGCGGTCACGATCGGGTGCACGTCATACGCCCGCCGCGCCGACTCGGGCAGCAGCGCGTGGATGTCGGTGTCGCCGGCCTCGGCCTTGCTGCGGTCGAAAAGCCCTTGCTGGCAGAACAATCCGACCAGACGGCGGCCGCGCTCGTAGGCGTCGAGCTCGTCGTCGGCGACGATGTGGCACACCCCGGACTTCTTGTGGTGCGTCTCCGGGCCGCCGAGCGACGCCATGTCGACGTCCTCGCCGGTGACGCTGCGCACCACGTCGGGTCCGGTGACGAACACCCGGCTCTCGGGCGCCATCACCACGACGTCCGTCAGCGCCGGTCCGTAGGCGGCGCCGCCGGCGGCGAAGCCGACGACCACCGAAACCTGCGGAATGTAGCCCGACGCGCGGATCATGGCCTCGAACACCAGCCCGACCGCGTGCAGCGCCCGGACGCCCTCGGCCAGCCGCGCCCCACCGGAGTGCCAGATGCCCACGATCGGGCTCTGTTCCTCGATGGCGGTGTCGTAGGCGTTGACGATGTGCGTGCATCCCTCGATGCCCATCGCGCCGCCCATCACCGTGCCGTCGGTGCAGAACGCGATGGTGCGCAGGCCATTCACGGTCCCCGAGGCGGCCAGCACGCCCGAGCGGTCACGCTCGTGCAGGAGTTCCACGCTGCCGTTGTCGAAGAAGTTGCTCAGACGCAGCAACGGGTCCCGGGGGTCGAGCGACTCACCAACCGACGCGGGGGCCATGATTGTCATCGCAGGTCTCCTGTTCCGAGTGTGCCCGGGCTATAGGGCGGGATTAGTACCGCCCGAAGGCGATTGCCACGTTGTGACCGCCGAATCCGAACGAGTTGTTGATCGCGTACTTGTAGTCGCCCGGCCGCGGCTTGCCCGCCACCACGTCCAAATCGATCTCCGGATCGAGGTTTACGAGGTTCAGTGTGGGCGGGACCACCTGATCGCGCAACGCGAGCACGGTCAGGATCGACTCCACCGCACCGACCGCACCCACCGAGTGGCCGAGAGCGGACTTGGGCGCGTAAACCGCCGGCTTGTGGCCGCGCAGCGCGTTGTTGATGGCGCGGCCCTCGGCCAGGTCACCGACCTGGGTGCCGGTGGCGTGGGCGTTGATGTGGTCGATGTCGCCGGGGGTGAGGTCCGCGAGCTGGATTGCCCGCGTCATCGCGTGACCGGCGCGCTCCCCGTTGGGATCCGGCGCCACCATGTGGAAGCCGTCCGAGGTGATGCTGGCGCCCATGATTCGGGCCAGGATGTTGGCGCCACGAGCTTTGGCGCTCTCCTCGGTCTCGATCAACATGAGCGCCCCCGCCTCGCCGAACACGAAGCCGTCGCGGTCCTTGTCGAACGGGCGGCACGCACCGGCGGGGTCGTCGTTGTTGGTCGACATCACGATGCGCATCTGGGCGAACCCGGCGATGGGCACCGCCTCGATGCGCGTCTCCACGCCACCGCAGATCGCGGCGTCGGCCTCACCGAGCACGATCTGCTGCCACGCCCGCGCGATGCCCTCCGAACCGGACGCGCACGCCGAGATCGGCGTCATCACACCGGCTTTGGCGTGCCGTTCCAGCCCCACCGCGGCGGCGGCACCGTTGGGCATGTACTTCTGCACAGCCAGCGGCGAGACCGCCTTCATGCCGCGAGCGCGCATGTCGTCGTAGCTGAAGACGAGCTCTTCGGCCGAGCCCAACCCGGTGCCGATGGAGACCGCCAACCGGTTGGTGTCGAGGTCCGGGTTGCCCGCGTTCTCCCACAGGCGCCGGCTCAAGACGGTGGACATTTTCTGCAGGTAGCCCATCCGGCGCAGCTCGACGCGCGTGAGCTGAGTGTCGAACTCCTCTAGCAGGTGGCCGCCGATGCGGACCGGCAGGTCGAACTCCTCGACGAACGGGTCGTCGAGCGTGCGGATTCCGCTTTGGCTGTCCAACAACAGCTTCCACGTGTTCTCCGCGTCGGTTGCGAGTGCGGTCGTCATGGCAACGCCGGTAACCACTACGTTGGGGAGTGCTTTCCCCGTAACCAGCTCCGTCATGGCTCTAGCGATCGTTCCTTCCGTGCCTTAGTAGCGCCCAAACGCGAGCGCTACGTTGTGACCGCCGAAGCCGAACGAGTTGTTGATTGCATAACGGTATTCGCCGTAGCGAGGTTCGCCTGCGACCACATCAAGGTCGATCTCGGGGTCCGGGGTTTCGTAATTCAAGGTGGGCGGTATGACGCCGTCCCGAAGGGTCAATACCGTCAATACGGATTCCAGCGCGCCAACCGCGCCGATCGAGTGGCCCAGCGCCGACTTCGGCGCATACACCGCGGCGTTCTCGCAACCGGCGACACGGAGCGCGTTCGCCTCCGCGGCGTCGCCGATCGGTGTCGCCGTCCCGTGCGCGTTCACGTGGTCAATGTCCTTGGCGGACAAGCCCGCCAGCTCCAGCGACCGCGTCATCGCACGACCTGCGCGAACACCGTCCGCGGCGGGCGCCACCATGTGGAAGGCGTCCGAGGTGATACCGGCACCGAGCAGCCGGGCCAGCGGCTTGGCGCCGCGGGCCTTGGCGTGCTCCTCGGTCTCGATGAGCATGAGCGCCCCGGCCTCGCCGAACACGAAGCCGTCGCGGTCCTTGTCGAACGGACGCGAGGCGCGTTCCGGCTCGTCGTTGCGGGTCGACATGGCCCGCATCATCGAGAACGCCGCGATGGGCAGCGCCTCGATGGGCCCCTCGACGCCACCGGCGACGGCGACGTCGGCATCCCCCATGACGATCTGGCGCCACGCGTGGGCGATGGCCTCCGAGCCCGACGAACACGCCGAGACCGGGGTCATCACGCCGGCGCGGGCACCGAGCTGCAAACCCACCACTGCAGCAGCGCCGTTGGGCATGATCATCTGAACGGCGAGCGGCGACACCTTGCGGGGGCCGCCCTCGTTCATCAGGTCATAGCTCTCGATGACGCGTTCGGCGCCACCCAGGCCGGTGCCGACCACGACCGAGAACCGGTCGGGGTCGACCTCGGGATTGCCCGCGGTTTCCCAGAGCTGACCGGACAGTAGCTTGCTCATCCGCTGGACATAGGACATCCGGCGCAGGTCGAGCCTGCCCATGTGGTTATCGACGGGCTCCTTGAGGTGTCCACCGATCTTGACGGGCAGGTCCCACTTGGTGACGAACTCGTCCTCGAGTACGTGGATGCCGCTCTCGCCGGCCAACAAGCCCTTCCACGTGCTCTCGATGTCCGGCGCGATCGATGTCGTTGCCGTGACGGCGGTTACCACAACGCTGGGGTAACCGCCATTAGCAGTGGAAGGCTTGGTCACTTGCTGTCCGCTTCCAGCCTCGCCTTGACGTTGGCAACGGCCTCGGGGTTCTCGGACTCGATCTTGGCGCGCAGCGCGGCGGCGGCCTCGGGGTCCTCTTCCTCGAGCTTCTGGATGTAGGCGACGACGTCACCGACGGTGCGCAGGCCGGCGAGGTCCTCGTCGGGGATCTTCACGCCATACTTGTCCTCGGTCTGCACCGCGATCTCGACCATCGACAGCGAGTCGATGTCCAGGTCGTCGACGAACGACTTCTCCGGGGTGACCTCGGAGGGCTCGATACCGGTCACCTCTTCGATGATCTCGGCGATACCGGCGATAATTTCTTCCTGAGTGACGGCCACGGCCTATTCCCTTCGTAATGTGTTGTGTGCAAATCGGATTGACGTTTGCAGTTTTCTTTTCCTGGCGAAAAGCCGGCGGTCTTACAGGCTTGCCAACTCGTCCAGATCTGCGGGTGACTTCACGGCACGGGCCGTTACCCCCCGAAGTTCGCGCTTGGCGATGCCGGTGAGCGTCCCCGCCGGGGGGGACTCCACGATCGCCGAGACTTCGTGCGCACGCATGGTCTCGGTGCACAGGTCCCAGCGCACCGGCTGGGTCAACTGGGCGACGAGGGTGTCCATCGCGGCCGCCGCCGAGGCGACGGGCTTCCCGTCGCGATTGGACAGCAGCGTGGCGGTGGGCTCGGCGGTCGTGACGGCGGCCGCCGCGGCGGCGTAACCGTCCAGGGCCGGAGCCATGTACTTGGTGTGGAAGGCCCCGGCCACGCCGAGGGCGCGCACGCGCGCCTTGGCCGGCGGGTCACCGGCGAGCTTCTCCAGCGCGGCGAGCGGGCCGGCGGCGACGATCTGCC
Source organism: Mycobacterium sp. 1081908.1 (assembly GCF_001673535.1). Classification (GTDB taxonomy): domain Bacteria; phylum Actinomycetota; class Actinomycetes; order Mycobacteriales; family Mycobacteriaceae; genus Mycobacterium. The sequence goes on from NZ_LZLY01000022.1 coordinate 40,649, forward strand.
CGGGCGCGTTGCGGTTGGCGGGGAACAGCTCGAGCTCCTCGAGGCGGCTCAGCACCTCGGCCTCGTCACCGCCGAGCACCGCGGACATGCCGGTGGGCTCGATGGCGCAGGCCTTGGCCATTTCGGCGCCGCGGGTGGCGGCCAGCGCGACGGCGTCATCGGCGGCCAGCACGCCGGCGATGGCGTAGGCCGCGATTTCCCCGACGGAGTGGCCGGCGACGATGAATTCCTCACCGGCGAGCAGGTCGCGCCTGGTCAGCTCCTGGTGCGCGAGCAGCGTGGCCGCGACGATCAGGGGCTGGGCGACCGCGGTGTCGGTGATCTCCTCGGTCGAGGCGGTGGTCCCAAGCCGAACCAGGTCCAGGCCGCTGGCCTTAGACCACAGGGCCAGCTGGTCTGCGGCGCCTGGCAGCTCCAACCACGGCGACAGCATCCCCTCCGTCTGCGAACCCTGTCCGGGCGCAAGCAATGCAATCACGTGTTTAAGAGAACACTGTGGAAACGGTTTTGGCGGGTGTAACAGATTATGAACCTCGTCTTAGGTTTTTGTAGGCACCTTACAAAATCGCTCCGTAAGCTACGGTTTTGATACCGCGCCGCGATCTGTTGCCTGAATCACTATCGCTCGAGCGGGCCGGCCATACCACTCCTGACCGGCAGGGGGACCGGCGCGAGGACGTTGTTGTCGATGCTGGAAGGCTGCGCGGGATAGTTCAGCTGGCCCACCGTCGAGGCCACACGCAGCACGTACGCGTCGCGCGGCTGGGTGGGATCACGCCCGGTGAAGTCGGTGACGCGCTTGAGCCGGTATCGGACGGTGTTTGGATGAACGAACAACTTTCTGGCACAAGCTTCAATCGCGCCGCCACAGTCTAAGTACGCGTCGAGCGTCTCGATCAGCGTGGGCCCGGCGTCGGCCAGCGGCCCCATCACGTCCGTATGCAGCGCCACGATCGCCGACGCGTCGCCCATCAGGGCGCGTTCGGGCAGCAGTTCCCGGGCCAGCACCGGCCGCGGCGCCCCACGCCAGCCGGCGACGGCATTCATCCCGGAGATCGCCTCGCTGGCGCTGTGATAGGCGGCGGTGAGCATGGGTGCGGTCGGCCCGATGACCACCGGGCCGTCCGACAACGCGTTCAACAGGTCCCCGAGGAATTTGTCGGTTAGCGATAGTTGGCCGGACACGATCGTCACCAGCCAGGTGCCGTGCACGTCGGTGAGCGCCGCCCGGCCGTGCTGCGCGGCGATGTCGCGGACGTCCTGGCTGGCCCGCTGGCTGCTGCCGTCGCCGTCCGAGCCGTTCCGGCCGGGCGCCGGGATCCCGACGACGACCGTCGCCGGGGCGGTGGTGTCCCAGTTCAGCGCGGCGGCGCGGGAGAGCAGTTCGGGTCCGGTGTCGCCGCGCACGACGGCGTCGACGACGCTGGCCTCCATCCGGCTGTCCCAGGTGCCGCGCGCCTCGGCCGCGTTCGCGTAGGAGGAGGCGGCGGTGAACGCCAGGTCGCGGCTGTACTTCAGGATGCCCACCGTCAGCGCGGTCAGCTGCTCCTCGGAGCGGGCCACCAGCGGCACGACCTCCTCGAAGAACTCCATGGTGACGCGGGCCAGGTCGACGCTGTCGCGCAGCGCGATGCGGCGGGCCAGGTCCTGGGGCACCAGTTCGAAGGCCTGCGCGGTGTAGCTGACGTCGCTGTGCGGGTCCTGCATCCACTCGACGAAGTTGTTGATGGCCGTCTGCACCACCAAGGCCACGCTGGCCCGCTGCGACGCCTCCAGGTCGGCGAAGAACGGCAACCGATCGCCCATGACCGACACCGCCTCGGTGGCGAGCCGGCCGGAGTACTGCTTCAGCCGGCGCAGGAGCGATTCCGGGACGGTGTCCAGCAGCTCCAGCGGCGAACGCGGGTGCTTGGCGAAGGGGCCGGCGAACGGGTTGTCATTCACCCCTAAAACCTACGCCATTTTTTGGAAGTATTCGCCAAAGGGGTGCCCGCGTCGCGTGCTTTGGGCTGGCGGCGACGGCCCGGCGTGCGGCTGGCCGCACGCTCGACGCCCAGCGTGCGGCTGGCCGCACGCTCGGCGGGGAGGTGGTCGCGGTTAGGCGACGCCGGGGTCGGACGTCTGCTCGGGCGCGGCCAGCACGTCGTCGATCCGGTACTCGCGGGCGGCCGCGACCGGCACGGACGGGTCGATCTCACCGTCGCGAGCCAGCGCCTCGAGCACCGCGACGACCTGCGACTCGGCGTCGGTGTTGAAGTAGCGCCGCGCGGCGGGCCGGGTGTCGGAGAAGCCGAACCCGTCGGTGCCCAGGGTGACGAAGGTGCCCGGCACCCACTGCCGGATCTGCTCGGGCACGGCGCGCATCCAGTCCGACACCGCGATCACCGGGCCGGCGGCATCCGCGAGCGCGCGGGTCACGTAGGGGGTGCCGGCCGGCTGGTCGGGGTGGCGCAGCCGGGCCCGCTCGACGCTCACGCCGTCGCGGTTCAGCTCGCCCCAGCTGGTCACCGACCACACGTCGGCGGCGACGTCCCACTCGGCGGCCAGCATGTCGGCGGCCTGCAGCGCCGACGGCATGGCGACCCCGGAGGCGAGGATCTGCGCCTTGTTCGCCCGTTGTTCGGTGGCGGCGCGGTAGCGGTAGATGCCGCGCAGCACGCCCTCGGGATCGAAGTTGTCCGGCTCCGGCGGCTGCGGGTAGGGCTCGTTGTAGACGGTGATGTAGAAGAACACGTTCTCCGGGTTCTCTCCGAACATGCGGGCCAGCCCGCTCTCCACGATGTAGGCGATCTCGAAGGCGAACGCCGGGTCGTAGGACACCACCGCCGGATTGGTGGCGGCCAGCAGCAAGGAGTGGCCGTCGGCGTGCTGCAGGCCCTCACCGGTCAGCGTGGTGCGCCCCGCGGTCGCGCCGAGCAGGAAGCCGCGCGCCATCTGGTCGGCCGCGGCCCACAGCCCGTCGCCGGTGCGCTGGAACCCGAACATGGAATAGAAGATGTAGATCGGGATCATCGGCTCGTTGTGCGTCGCATACGACGTGCCGGCCGCGATGAACGAGCCCACCGAGCCCGCCTCGTTGATGCCCTCGTGCAGGATCTGGCCGACCTCACTTTCCTTGTAGGCCAGCATGAGTTCGGCGTCGACGGCGGTGTACAGCTGGCCGAGGCGGTTGTAGATCTTCAGCGAAGGGAACCACGAGTCCATCCCGAACGTGCGGGCCTCGTCGGGAATGATCGGCACGATCCGCGGCCCAACCTCCTTGTGCCGCAACACTTCCTTGAACGTTCGCACCGTCGCCATGGTGGTGGCGACCTCCTGGTTGCCCGACCCCTTCTTCAGCGCGGCGTAGGTGTCGCGGCCGGGCAGCGAAAGCGCCTTGGCCTTCGTGCGGCGTTCGGGGAGGAAGCCGCCCAGCGCGCGGCGCCGGTCGAGCAGGTAGCGGATCTCCGGGGCGTCCGGACCGGGGTGGTAGTAGGGCGGCAGGTAGGGATCCTCTTCGAGCTGGGCGTCGCTGATGGGGATCCGGATGGCGTCGCGGAAGTCCTTGAGGTCTTGCAGCGCAAGCTTTTTCATCTGGTGGGTGGCGTTGCGGCCCTGGAAGTGCGCGCCCAGCGAGTAGCCCTTGATGGTCTTGGCCAGGATCACCGTCGGCTGTCCCTTGTGGTCGACGGCGGCGCGGTAGGCGGCGTACACCTTGCGGTAGTCGTGGCCGCCGCGCTTGAGGTTCCAGATCTCCGAATCGGTCATCTGCTCGACGAGCGCCTTGGTGCGCGGGTCGCGCCCGAAGAAGTGGTCGCGCACGTAGGCGCCGTCGTTGGCCTTGTAGGTCTGGTAGTCGCCGTCGGGCGTGGTGTTCATCAGGTTGACCAGCGCGCCGTCCTTGTCGGCGTGCAGCAGGGCGTCCCACTCGCGGCCCCAGACCACCTTGATGACGTTCCAGCCGGCGCCGCGGAAGAACGACTCCAGCTCCTGGATGATCTTGCCGTTGCCGCGCACCGGGCCGTCGAGGCGCTGCAGGTTGCAGTTGATCACGAAGGTCAGGTTGTCCAAGCCCTCGAGTGCCCCGACGTGCGCCAGGCCGCGGCTCTCGGGCTCGTCCATCTCGCCGTCGCCCAGAAAACACCACACGTGCTGGTCGGAGGTGTCCTTGATGCCGCGATCGTGCAGGTAGTGGTTGAACCGCGCCTGGTAGATCGCATTGAGCGGGCCTAGGCCCATCGACACGGTCGGGAACTCCCAGAAGTCGGGCATCAGCCGCGGGTGGGGGTAGGAGGGCAGCCCGCCGCCGGCGTGGCTGTGCTCCTGGCGGAAGCCGTCGAGCCGCTCCTCGCTGAGCCGGCCCTCGAGGAAGGCGCGGGCGTAGATGCCGGGGGAGGCGTGGCCCTGGATGAAGACCTGGTCCCCGCCGCCGGGGTGCGACTTGCCGCGGAAGAAGTGGTTGAAGCCGACCTCGTAGAGCGCCGCCGACGACGCATAGGTCGAAATGTGGCCGCCCACGCCGATTCCCGGGCGCTGGGCGCGGTGCACCATGATCGCGGCGTTCCACCGGATCCACGCCCGGTAGCGGCGTTCGACGTCCTCGTCTCCGGGGAACCACGGCTCCAGCTCGGTGGGGATGGTGTTGACGTAGTCGGTCGACGTCAGCGACGGGATGGCCACCCGCTGGTCGCCCGCGCGCTCCAGCAGCCGCAGCATCAGGTAGCGCGCCCGCGCCGGCCCCGAGCGCTCCAGCATTTCGTCGAAGGACTCGAGCCATTCCGACGTCTCGTCGGGGTCGATGTCGGGCAGATAGGACGCCACACCCTCGCGGATCACCCGAACGCGGTCGGGTTCGCTTGCGCTACTTGGGGTTTTCGCCAGGTCGTGGCGGGCGAACTCGGTGGTCAACTTCCGCTCCTGTAGTCGGCGGGGCAACGGCTTGCGTCGTATCCCCCTATCGTGCCGCACCGGCGTTTCGGGCGGGTAGCCGCGGTGACGATCGGAAACCCGGTAACGTCTCCAACCGTGCTCATCGGATGGCGTGCCGTCCCTCGCATGCACCTGGGGGAGATCCCCAAGCGAGGCGCGCTGGCGCTCGGCTGTGTCGCGGCGGTGATCCTCGGGATCGTGGGGTGTACGAGCGTCACCAAGGGGACCGCCACGCCCGATACGAACGTCGCCCCGGCCTACCGGCAGTCGGTGTCCGCCTCGGTGTCGGCCTCGTCGGCCACCTCGCGCGTGAAGGAGTCGCAGCGCCAGGCCTCGCTGACGACCAGGGCGGTGCGCACCTCCTGCGACACGCTGGCCACCTCGGCCAAGGACGCGATCGACCGGGTGAACGACTACGTCGCGTCGTTCAACGCGGGCCGCAACACCGGCCCGAACGAGGGCCCCGCGATCGGCGCGCTCAACGACAGCGCCACCACGGTCTCCAACAGCTTCAACGATGCCCTGTCCCAGCAGCTGAAGGACGCGTTCAACGCCTATGTCGACGCGGCGCGCGGGGTGGCCAACGCCATCGGCACGCACGCGTCGATCGCGGAGTTCAACAGGCGGGTCGACCAGCTCAACGACACCAAGACGAAGGCGCTGAAACTCTGCCTGGCATCCTACTGAGACGCCTGGTGAGGCACGGGTATGGACCGCGTCAAGGCTGTGCGACGATAATTCCCATCACACGGCGCGCAGATAGCTTAAGGAGGCTCCACGGTGGTCGCGGCGGATGACGCCCCGAGCTACGCTCGCAAACTCGGCATCCATCGAGACCAAGTCGTCCAGGAGTGGGGCTGGGACGAGGACACCGACGACGACATCCGCGCCGCGGTCGAGGAGGCCTGCGGAAGCGAGCTGCTCGACGAGGACAGCGACGAGGTGATCGATGTCGTGCTGCTGTGGTGGCGCGACGGGGACGGTGACCTGGTGGACACCCTGATGGACGCGATCAGCCCGCTCGCCGAGGACGGCGTGATCTGGGTGCTCACCCCCAAGACCGGCAAGCCCGGTCACGTGCTGCCCGCGGAGATCGCCGAGGCGGCCCCCACCGCCGGCCTCATGCCGACCTCGTCGGTCAACCTCGGCGACTGGAGCGCCAGCCAGCTGGTGCAGCCGAAGTCGCGGACCGGGAAGCGTTGATGCTGCCCGTCGGCACCACCGCCCCCGACTTCACATTGCGCGACCAAAACCAGCAGCCCGTCACCCTGAGCTCCTACCGCGGCGCCAAGAACGTCCTGCTGATCTTCTTCCCGCTGGCGTTCACCGGGATCTGCCAGGGCGAGCTGGATCTGCTGCGCGATCACCTGCCGGAATTCGAAAACGACGACAGCGTGGCGCTCGCGATCTCGGTGGGGCCGCCGCCCACGCACAAGATCTGGGCGCTGGAAAGCGGGTTCACGTTCCCCGTGCTGTCGGATTTCTGGCCCCACGGCGAGGTCAGCCAGGCCTACGGCGTGTTCAACGCCGACGCCGGCTACCCCAACCGCGGGACCTTCGTCGTCGATCGGTCGGGGATAATCCAATTCGCCGAGATGAAACAGCCGGGCGAGTCCCGCGACCAGCGGCTCTGGCTCGACGCGCTGGCGGCTTTGCAGGCCTGAATTTTGGGTGCTCGGCCCGTCGGCGTGTAGCCTGCTGCGGGCATAAGGGCGCGTAGCTCAGTGGTAGAGCTCTGGTTTTACACACCAGCGGTCGGCGGTTCGATACCGTCCGCGCCCACCGGTGGTATTGGCCTGGCGCCGCGAGCGTAGGCCGCTTGGTGGATCAGGCGTCGAGTTGGTCGATGCGCCGGACCAATTCCGCGCGGGTGCGCACGTCGAGCTTGCGGTAGATGTGGGTGAGGTGTACTTCGACGGTCTTTGGGCTGATGAACAACGTGGCGGCTAGCTCCCGGGTGGTCATGCCCGATGCGGCGAGCTCGGCCACCCGCCGCTAGCCAGCCGTCAGTAGTTTGGCCGGGCGCACGGTGATGTCGGAACGGGCCAACGACGTACGAGCCTTCGCCGATGGGGTGCCTAGTCCGTCGAACGATTCCAGCGTCGTCGGCGAGTAGAGTCGCGTCGGTGAATCTTCCCGGCCACACCTCGATCTGAAAGGTGTTGAACTGCAAGTGAATCAGCTCGCCGTCTTCCCCGCGCTCCTGACCGCGCCGCATCCAAGAGGTCATCGCCTTCATAGGCTTGGCTGAGGTCTCCGCTCCAACCCAGAAGCAACGCGCTCTGCACACCCGGCCAGCAACGCCGCAGGCATAAATGCCTCGCGGTCCTCAAGGTCGAGTGCGCGTTGCAGGCTGTGTTGGTCGAGGCCGCCTCCGCGGCGGAATCGCAGGTGGACGCTCATGCTGAGCGCCCGGCCCGGCATCCAAATGATTACGCGCCGAACGGATCCGCCGCTTGGGACTGTCGCCCCCAGGTCGGATGGCCATGTCGAGAAATTCCGCGGCGGCGGCCACGGTTCCCGGCGATTTCGACCATGCCCTGTGTTTCGGCCCAGCGGTGATCCGCGCCGGCGGGCCCCGCAGGCGGCCGTGTCGAGGGCATCTAGGGTTTGCAGTTCGCCGGTGCTTCGAGGCGGACTCCGCGGACGCCGTTGAGCAGGTCTGCCGGTGCGCGGGAATGGCGCCGCAACAGCTCAATCCGGCCGTCGAAGGCCGCGTTCGCGGCACTTACCACCGCGACGACAGCGCCCCGTCGGGCAACGACTAAGCGCGCATGCTCGACAACCATCCACCGCCGGCGCATGTGTCGGCCCCGGTAGCGAAGGTGCTTGTGGCGAAAAGAATAGGGAAATCCCTGATTTCTCCAGCGCTGGCAACGACATAGCATCGAATCCGCCACTGAGCTGGGGTTTTGGGGCGACGAGAAGGCCGCATCCGTTTCGGCATGGTTGCGACCGTGAAGCTCGGGATCGAGCAGTGCGCAGCCGCGTGGACGCCGTCAATCATGGGGAGAGAACGCATGACCAAGCAATCGTCGACCACGTCGAGCAGCGTCGGTCAGAGAGCACGGTCCGCTGGTTATGTGTTCGCGGCTGGCGCCCGCGGATTCGCGTCGACGACAACGGCGATGCCGACTGCGCACGCCGATCCACTCGAGAACATCCGTGGCGCCCGCGCCGCGGCACCGGCGCTCGTCGCCCGATCCCGCAGCGGACGAGCCGCGGCCTACCTCGGCGCGGCGGCGCTGAGCGTAGTGGGGGGGTTGGCGTCGAGCCCGCTTACCCAGGCCGCCCCGCCGATTCCGCTGAGCCCCCCGTGCTCGCAGTGGCAATTCACGGGGAGTATGCCGATCAGCCAGGGCAACGGTCAACGAGCCGACATCCCGTGGCAAGGAACTCGGGTAGGCGGCGCCATAGCCAACGTGTTTCAGGGAAACGAGAAAGTAGACGTGGGTGACCCCGAAGGGGGAGTGAACGGAAACAACATTGATTTCACTGTCAACTGGACGCGTGGGCCAGGGCACTACACAGCCAGCATCAATAACTCCGGCGAGGTGGTGTTAGGTGTCACAACGGACAGCCAGAACCACCGGGCCGATTGGCACACCGATGCCAAATTCACCTGTGCGGTGACTGCGGCACCACCCCCGGCCGCCCCGCCGCCCGCCGCCCCGGCGAACCAGCCCGCACCGGCGCCCGCACCGGCGGCGCCGGTGACCAACGCGATCCAATTGTCGTTCGGCCCTCCGCATTTGGGCAGCATCACGGCCACGATTTCGAACTCGTCGGCCCTGACCGCCAAGTGCACCTATGACTCGACCCCTTTCAATACTCACCGTGACTTCACGGTTAATCCGAACGGGAGTACGAACCAGACCTTCAATGGTTTCAACACCGGAACCAGCTATCACGTAGTGGTCTCCTGTCACGACGCCAGCGGTAAACAGACTCAGGAGATCGGCCACGCCGAAACGAACGTGACGTTCTAGGCGGGGAACTTCGATGTCGCATCTGAGCATCGGGAGCAAGCCTGGATTGCTCGGTGCCGCAATCGTTCTCGGCGCCGCGGCGCTGCTGTCCGCCCCAGTGCTCGCACGGGCGCGGCCACCGGTGCCGCTCGACCCGGTGTGTGACCGGTATCAGTTCATCGGTGATTACTCTTTGCGCCAAGCCAATGGCTTTATTGTGCAATTCAGGTCGACCGGTCCAAGCGCCAGCGGCAGCGCGAGTGCGTTGGACTCTTCGGGCAAAACCGCAATGACCGGCACGGTCAGCGGCGGCATCGACCGCACCCGCATCGACTTCACCATCCGCTGGGGCAGCGGACCGCGCGGTCACTACACCGGCGAGATCGACGGCGACGGCTTTGCCCGCGGTACGACCGTTGACGAGGCGAATCACGGACCGATCACGAACTGGGGCGCCACGGTGCCGCTTGGATGCGCGACACCCGCACCGACGGGGCCCCGACCTGGCCCCAGCAACGGCCCGATCCTCGCGCCGACCACGACACGACCGGCCCCGTCCGCCGGTCCCGAACCCACGGTGCCCAGCCGCCAACCGTGACCGTCGGCGGTGGGATACCGTCCGCGGCCGCGCTCGCAAGGCTTACCTGTGAATCGGTGTCCAGCTATCGATTGAAACCGCTCGGCCTCCTAGGATTTGAACGCAGCGCCGCAAGGCCGAGGAGGTCCGGCAACGTGTGGGAGTGGACCACCGACTGGTATGCCGACACGCGCGCCGGCGAGCCGTCCGAGGCGGACAGCTATGACCCGGCCCAGCCGCAGTTCCGGATACCCCGTAAGGTGATCAAGGGCGGCTCGTTCCTGTGCGCGGACAGCTACTGCCTGCGCTACCGACCGGCCGCGCGCAGACCGCAACCCGTCGATACCGGCATGAGCCACATTGGCGTCCGGTGCGTCGTGCGGCCCGGTATGGCGAGGTCGGGGGCGTGAACGAGCAAGGCCGACCTGTACGCCGCATTGGATGCGCTTCGTGCCGACATGCGTGGACTGCTCGCCCAGCAAGGCGCCTGGCAGCTCCGACGGGTCATCGTTGATTAGGGCATAACTCGTGCTCCGCGGACCTCGTCCGCTTAGGCTCACATCTGAGTTAGCTGTTGGGGCGCGGAGGACATGTGGGCGATGGCCGAGACCACGACCAGATTCACACACCGCACGGAAATTGTGGAGGTTTCGGATTTCCTCGCGCGTGCCTCAAAAGGACCTTGCGCGCTGGTAATTGAGGGCGACGCGGGTATCGGCAAGACGACCTTGTGGCTGGCGGCATGCGAGCGCGCCGAATCGAATGGCTTCCGGGTGTTATCCGCCCGACCGGCAGCTGCCGAAGCGGTCATGGCGTTCGCCGCACTCGCAGACCTCCTGGCTGGCATCGAATCCGGTGTCTGGGCGCACTTGCCTGGCCCGCAACGACTCGCGATGGACGTCATCACATTGCGGTCCACCGACGATAGCGCCGCAGCCGATCAGCGTACGGCGTCGGCGGCATTCCTGGCCGTGATCGAGGGACTCGCCGCTCGCCAGAAGCTGATACTGGCCATCGACGACTTGCAGTGGCTCGATTCGTCGAGCGCTGCGGTTTTCGCCTTCGCCGTGCGGCGGCTGTCAGGGCCGGTCGGTGTGATGGCCACCGTCCGCACCGGACCGTCGGGGAACGAGGCCGCGCCGCTGGAGCTTGCCAGGCCGGACGCGACGCGGCGGATCAGGCTGGCCCCGTTGAAACTCGGCGCATTGCATGACGTCGTGTCCCAGCGCCTCGGGCGATCAATTCCCCGTCCTGCGATGGTTCGGCTCCACGAAGTCTCGGGTGGAAATCCCTTCTATGCGCTAGAACTCGCTCGCGCAGTCGAGATCGACACGGCCACCGCCGACATCCCATTGCCCGCGACGCTAGCGGAGTTGGTGCGAGCACGGCTTGCCGCTCTGAGTGCCGACGTGAAGGAAATGCTGCTCGCAGCAGCCTGTCTGGGCAAGCCAACCGTTGAGCTTTTGGCCGCCGCTCTGGCGATCGGTCCGGATGCACTGAGTCGGCTGCTCGAGGAGGCCGAGAGCGCGGGCATCATCGTTCTCGAGGGTCATCAGGTTCGCTTCTCACACCCGCTATTGGGCAATGGCGTCTACACCGGAGCCACCCCCGCAGATCGACGAGGTATGCATCGCCGGCTGGCGGATATCGTGACCGAACCGGAGTTGCACGCACGACATCTGGCCCTTGCCGCCACACACGGTGACGCGGCGACCCTCGGATCGCTCGACACCGCCGCCGAATTGGCCCGAGCTCGCGGAGCCCCACTCGCTGGGGCAGAACTCCTCGAACTCGCCATGCGGCTCGGCGGCGACACACCTGACCGCCGGATACGAGCCGCGGTACATCATTACAACGCGGGAGGGACTGCGCGGGCACGCGCACTGCTCATCCACATCATCGAACAACCCGCGCCGAAGGCGTCGCGCGCCGCGGCGCTCCGGTTGCTCGGACTCTGGAGCCTGCTCGACGGCAGTTCTCGTGAAGCCGTCAAATTGCTGAACGAGGCCATCGATGAAGCCGGCGACGATCTCGTGTTACGCGCACAGATCCTGGTGCCGCTCGCCCACGCCCAAGTCAACGATCGTCAACTCGACGATGCCGCGGGCAGCATTGCCGACGCCGTGCAAACAGCTGAGCGGATTCGACAACCGCAGCTGCTCAGTCAGGCCCTGGCCATGCACGCGCTGGTGAGCTTCTTCCTCGGCGAGGGTCTGGACGAACCCGCACTGCAACGCGCCCTCGAACTGGAGGACCGCGAAGCCCCCATCACGGCTCACCTTGATACAACCGTGCAACACGCGGCGCTGATGGCGGGGTCGGGTCGGCTCGACGAGGCCCGCGAAGAGTTGCAGGCTTATCGGCGGCGGGCCATCGAGCGCGGTGACGAAAGCGAACTGTTGATGTTCGCGTTCCACGGTGGCCTCAACGAAATTTGGCGGGGCAACTTCTCGGACTGCGCCGTGATCGCCGAGGACGTGATGCAACGAGCGACCCAGCTCGGCGGAGACCTACCACGTGTGCTGGCGCCGATGCTGCAATCCGCACTGGCCGCCTACGCCGGCAAGGAAATCGAGGCACGGCGCCACGCGGCCGAAGCGCTCGCAATCTGTCACCGTTGCGACTCACCCTTTCTCGTGACGGTGTGGCCCATCACGACATTGGGCTTTCTCGAGGTATCGCTGGGCAATTACAAAGCCGCGCTCGACACACTCGAACCCTGGGTGCGTGCGGTCGAAGAGGCGCCGCGTGCGACGGAGATCTTTGTCGCCCCGTTCCTTCCCGATGCCATCGAGGCGAAGATTCAACTGGGCCAGGGGCGCGAGGCGCAACCGTTGATCGACGCTCTGGAACGTAACGGTCGCCGGTTGAACCGCGCCTGGATGCTGGCCCTCGGCGCGCGCGGCAGAGCGATGCTGTTGGCCGCCCAGGGCGATCTGGTCGCTGCGAGCTCGGCGGCGGAACGGGCGATGCTTGAGCACGATCGGTTGCCGATGCCGTTCGAGCGGGCCCGAACCTTGTTGCTGCTCGGTCAATTGCAGCGTCGGCAGCGGAAGAAGGATACGTCGGTGACGACGGTTCGGGAGGCGCTGAATCTGTTCGAGAAGCTCGACACCCCGTTTTGGGTCGACCGGGCTCGTGCCGAGTTGGAGAGGTCCAGCGTGGGCCGGAAACGGGGTGCCGGGCTGACGTCGTCCGAACAGCGGGTGGCAGAGCTGGCCGCGTCGGGGATGACCACGCGCGAAGTAGCAGCCACCTTGTTCATCAGCCCGAAAACGGTCGAGGTCAATCTCACTCGGATCTATCGCAAGCTCGGGATCCGCTCGCGCGCCGAACTCGGTCAACGCGTCAAGCTGGACGTCAACCGAGAGGTTATTTCGCGCGAAGGTGGACTTCAGCGGCGGGAGTGAGGCGCTGCGCCGATAGCCCGGCTCGATCGCACGCCTGGGCCACAATCTGCGCCGACGCTGCGGAGAAGACGCCGAAAAGCACCGAATCAGTCGGCACGGCCAGTACCGCGAGTAGCCGAACCGGCGTGCCCAAAGCCGAAATCTCGGCGGCCGCATTGTCAAGCGTGGTGACCGTCGGGCCAACGGGTGTATCGGACAGCTCTTCCCGATACCACTCTGCGAGAAAACAAGAATCCTGTGATGCCGGCGATTCCATGACCTTGACGCTACTTCGCCACACGTCTAACGAAATCAGGCGTTTCCCTACCGCCGCCAAGAACATTGGAGCCGTTGGATGCCGAGCCGTTCGACTTCAGAAGGACGTAGCGAACGGAAGCCCGCGCCGGCCGTGTCGGGCGTAGGCACACCAGCGGCAACTACGCGAGGCCGGTCACGGAATCGGGATTCCGTTTGATTTTCTGGTCGAGCGGAACCACGACGCCCGGTTCCGGCGCCTTCCCGCGCTCTTGGTAAGCCGCGTCAAGGGTGGCCGGAACCGCTTCTAGGTCGCGATAGACGCGCATGAGTTGCTCGAGGATCTTGATTCGCTGCTGACTCGCCTCGTCCACCACCCGCCGGGCCTGTTCACGACAATGGTCCGCTTCGCGCCGTGCGTCGGCGAGAAGTAGGTCGCGCTCCCGCTCGGCGTCCCGCCACGCCTCATCGATCGCCGACCGGGTTTCGGCGCGCATCCTGGCCAGTTCGGCCTCGAGCTTTTTCTTGGCCTCCCCGTACTCGGCCTCCAGGGTCTTTCGCTCCGTGGCCATGTCCGCGAGTCGCTCGTCGTGCTCTCGCTGGGCGTCCTCGGCGCCCGACTCGGCCGCCGCGATCAGCGCCTCTGCCTCGGCCCGCGCCTCGGCCTGCATCTCGGAAATCTCGTCGACCGCACGCTGCAGCATCTTGGCCATCCGGCGTTGCATCGCCTGGGGCGAGGATGAGGCCTCGGTGAGGGCTGCGACCTCGTCGGTGAGGACGGCCACCTCGATCCGCAGCCCCGCCGCTTCGTCGCTGGATTCCTTGAATCTCGCCCTGAGGCTGTCAATCTCGTCGAGCAGCACCTGCTGCTTGGCGATGAGGCTCCCGATGTAGGCATCAACCTCGTTCGGTTCGTAGCCCCTGAAGATGAGCGGGAATGCTTTTGCGGTTTCGGTGATCATCGCCAGTCCCCATTCTGGGAATGCCTGGTAGGCCCATGAGACCTACCTACTCAAGTATTTCACGGTTCTGCCCCCGCGGGACCCCTGCATTCGGCGCTAATTTTCCGCGCATTCGGGGGAGTGCCTCTCGTTGTTGCAGGTCTGTCGAATATGGCAAGGTCTGAGGAGCGGGCAAGCGGCCCCGCGTTCACGGACGACCACGAATGGTGAACCCCATGAAGCCTTTTCGAATCGACGTTGCCGACGATGTTCTCGACGATCTGCGCGCGCGCCTGGCGCGCACTCGCTGGCCGGAGGCCGAATCCGTCGACGACTGGAGCCAGGGCATTCCGCTGGCGTACACGCGCGAGCTCGCCGACTACTGGGCCAACAAATACGACTGGCGGTCCCGGGAGGCCGCGCTCAACCGCTTCGATCAGTTCGTCACCGAAATCGACGGCCTGGACATCCATTTCGTCCACCAGCGTTCGCCGCACGACGGCGCCTTCCCGCTGCTGATCACCCACGGCTGGCCGGGCTCGATCGTGGAGTTCCACAAGGTGATCGAGCCGCTGACCAATCCCGCGTCCGGGCGCGCCGAAGACGCGTTCCACGTCGTGTGCCCGTCGCTTCCCGGGTACGGCTTCTCCGGCAAGCCCACCCGCACCGGGTGGGGCGTCGAGAGGATCGCCGAGGCGTGGGAGACGTTGATGCTGGGCCTGGGCCACGACCGCTACGGCGCCCAGGGCGGCGACTGGGGCGCTGCCGTCACCACGCAGATCGGCCGAAACGGCGGGCACTGCGCGGGCATCCACCTGAACATGCCCATCGGCCGGCCCACCAAGGAGGCGCTGGCCGATCCGACGCCGGAGGAGCAACGCGCGCTGGCGTCGATGGCCGAGCACCGCGAGTGGGGCACCGGCTATTCCAAGCAGCAGTCCACCCGGCCGCAGACGCTCGGTTACGGGCTGGTGGATTCCCCGGTGGGGCAGCTGGCATGGATCGTCGAGAAATTCTGGGCGTGGGCCGATTGCGACGGGCACCCCGAGAACGTGTTCAGCCGCGACGAGCTGCTGGACAACGTGATGATGTACTGGGTGACCGGCAGCGGCGCGTCGTCGGCCCGGTTGTACTGGGAAAGCTTCCGGGTCTTCGGCCGGATGAACGACCGGGTCGAATTGCCCACCGGCGTCAGCGCTTTCCCGGCCGAGCTGCTGAAGGCGCCACGAAGCTGGTGCGAGCCCGCCTACAACATCACGCACTGGACCGACATGCCGCGCGGCGGGCATTTCGCCGCGTTCGAACAGCCGGAGCTGTTCGTGGACGACGTGCGCGCATTCTTCGCGACGGTGCGCTAGACGATGCGCCGGCCGCGGCGCGCCCGAATGCGCATGTCCCACAGGTAAAGCTGATAGCCGAAGATCCACGCCCGGTGCGGGATCAGCCGGTCCGCCAGGCGCAGCCCGCTCAGCAGCCATTCGAACCGGCGCTGCTGGGCCGGCGACCAGTCCAGCTCCATCATCGCCCGGAACTCCGGGGCCAAGAATCCCGTCGTCGCGAACCGGTTGAACGGTCCGCCCAGCGCGCGCAGCGGCAGCGGCAGGAACGCCATCGAGGCCACGCCGTGCAGGTGCTCCCGCACCGGCGGGTCGATGTGCAGTTCGTCGAGGGAGCGCTTCCAGTATTCGTCGAAGGCGGCGAGGTCCGGCGGCCACATGCGCTCGGGCACCTGCAGCGTGGTGCCCAGCCGTTTCGCGTCGCGATAGACGGATTCCGCGCTGGCCTCGTCCAGCGGGCCGTGCAAGAACTGGTGCTGGTCGACGAAGTATCGGTACAGGCAGGCGGCCACCCACAGCTGCAGCTTGGGGTCGAAAGCGTTGTAGGACACCGGACTTGACGGCGTCGAGCGAACCTGCCGGTGCGCGACGTCCACGGCGTTGCGGATCAGGGCGCGGTCGGACTCGGTCCCGATGGCCGCGACGGCCAGGTAGGTGCCGGTGGTGCGCGCCCGCTTGAACGGGTGCTTGTAGAGGTTGCCGCTGTCCACCGGGCTTTCCAGCACGCCATAGCCGACGCCGGGCAGGGACAGCTGCATGATCACGTTCGCGGCGGGCAGCAACATCGCCGCCGGGTTCAGCAGATCGGCGACCCGGGTCGCGGGCCGCTTCATCCCGGATTACCCCTCATGGAGTCGAGTACACCACGGCAAACCGTTATTTCCGCCGAAAAATGGGCAGACCTGCAGGATGAGTACTCAACCTGGTAACCCGAGCCGGCCGCTGCCGCGCGCGCCGGCCGATCCCGACGCTTTGCTGTGGTGGGTGGTCGGCCTGCTGATCGTCGTGGTGATCGTGGCGGCCATTTTGGCCATCTAGCGTCGCCGAGCCCGGCCGCGGCGGGTGTGAGACGCTGCCCGGGTGCGTGCGACTCGGGCCCGAACCGCGGGCGTGCTGGCCGGCTACCTGGCCGACCTCGCGCTGAGCGACCCCGAACGGGGCCATCCGGTCGCGCTGTTCGGCCGGGCGGCCGCGGCGCTGGAGGGCGTCACCTACCGCGACGCCAAGGGCGCCGGCGCGCTACACGTGAGCCTGCTGGTCGGCGCGGTGACGCTGGTGGGCGCGGCCGCCTCCCGCTGGGGAGGGCTGTGGGCCACCGCCGCGGCGACCTGGATCTGTCTGGGCGGAACGTCGTTGGCGCGCACCGGCCGGGAAATGTCGGGGCTATTGGAAGGCGGCGACGTCGAGGCCGGCCGACGGCTGCTGCCGTCGCTGTGCGGGCGCGATCCGGCCCGCCTGGATGCCACCGGCCTGACGCGCGCGGCGCTCGAATCGGTCGCGGAGAACACCTCGGACGCCCAAGTGGCGCCGCTGCTGTGGGCGACGGTGGGTGGGGCGCCCGCGGTGCTGGCATACCGCGGCGTCAACACGCTGGATTCGATGATCGGGCACCGCTCGCCGCGCTACCTCCGATTCGGTTGGGCCGCAGCGCGATTGGACGACGCGGCCAACTACATCCCGGCCCGCGTGACCGCGGCGCTGGTGGTGCTGTGCGCACCGTTGGTCTCCGGATCACCGTCCGGTGCGTGGCGGGCCTGGCGCGCTGACGCGGCGCGGCATCCCAGCCCCAACGCCGGGGTGGTCGAGGCCGCCTTCGCGGGGGCGCTGGGCGTTCGGCTCGGCGGTCCGACGCAGTACCGCCACGAGCTGCAGATCCGGCCCACGCTCGGGGACGGGCGGCCACCCGAGGTGGCAGACCTGCGCCGCGCGGTGGCGCTGTCGCGGGCCGTGCAGGCCGCCGCGGTATTGCTGATCGCGTTGGGTGTGCGCTCACGGCGTCGAGTGTGTATCGGTGGCTTTGCGAGTGCGTGGGGGGCGAGAAATCCGCGTTTTTCCCGCCGTCAGTTCACACTGAAGGCCGTCAGTTCACACTGAAGGGCCTACCGCCGCCGGCCGTAGCGGTCGGCGAGCTTGTCCTCGACGGTCACCGGCGTGGCGGCGCTTTGTTGTTTTTCCCGTCGGCGCACCCGCAGCTCGGAGTAGACGAAGTAGCCCAGCCCGATGGGCGCGAGGATGCCGAACGAGATCCACTGGATGCCGTAGGACAGGAACGGCCCCGCGTCGAGGTGCGGCACGCCGATCACGCCCAGTCCGCCGGGCTGGTTGTCGACCAATTGCAGATAGGACCCGGCCAGCGGCACCTTCGTCAACGCCGAGACCTGTGCGGTGCTGATCGAATACACCTGCTGCACACCGTCTCTGACGAAAGGATCCTTGCCCGTCACGGTGGGCTCGGAATCGCGCAGCCGTGCCGTGATCGTCACCGTCTCGGCCGGCGGGCGGGGGATCGGGGGGACGTGCGATCCCGGCTCGGGCCGCACGTAGCCCCGATCGACCAGCACGGTGGGGCCGTCGTCGACGACGAAGGGCGCCAGCACCTCGAACGCCTGATCCCCCTCGACCACCCGCAGGCGGGCCAGCACCTGCACGTCGGGCAGGAAGTGCCCGGTCGCCGTCACCCGGCGCCACTGCGCGCCGGACGCCGACGAATCCTGCTGGGGCAGCAGGGTTTTCAGTGCGACGGGCGGGGTGTTGAGGGAGTACTCGATCTGGTGATTCTCCCGCGATGTCCGGGTGTTCTTTCCCAGCTGCCACGGCGCGAGCACCATGAAGCACAAGTAGGTGAAGGCGATCACCACGAGCGCCAGGGCGATCCAGCCCGGCCGCAGCAGAAACGCCAAGCGTCGCATCTAGGCGTGCCCGTTTTCCGCGAGCCGTTCGTCGACCCAGGCGTGCAGGCCGGGCAGGGCGGCCTCGATGACGGTGAAGACGTCCTCGAAGTCGTCGTGGTCGCCGTAGTAGGGATCCTCGACGTCGAGGGCGTGCGCGCCCGAGCGCGGGTCGAACGACCGCAGCATCCGGATCCGGTCTTCCTCGACGCCGAGCTGGCGCAGCATCCGAACGTGATTGCGGCCGAGAGCCACCACCAGGTCGGCGGCGAGGTGATCGTCGTTCAGCTGCGCGGCGCAGTGGGCGGTGGGATAGCCGTGGGAATGCAGCACGCGGGTGGCCCTGTCGTCGGCGCAACTGCCGACGTGCCAGTTGCCGGTGCCCGCGCTGGTCACGCGGACCGCGTCGCTGAGGCCGCGCCGCTGCAGCTGGTCGGCGAACATCTTCTCGGCCATCGGGGAACGGCAGATGTTGCCGGTGCACACGAAGGTGACGTGCAGACGCTCAGACACCGAGGGCCCTCCGCAACTCCTGGACGGTCGCGGCGTGCGTCACGCCGGTCAGGGTGAATCCGTCGTGAAAGTCGTCGCGCCCGTAACCCCAACCGACCACCACCGTGTCGATTCCGTGCGCGGCCGCGCCGTGCACGTCGTGGCTACGGTCGCCGACCATCAGCACGCGTTCGGGCAGCGGCTGCAGCTGTTCGAGGGCGTGGGCCAGCACCTCCTCCTTGGTCTTGCGCGAGCCGTCGGGGGCCGCGCCGGCGATCACCTCGAAATACCCGTCCAGCCCGAAATGGGCGAGGATGCGCCGCGCCGTCGGTTCCAGCTTGGAGGTGGCCACGGCCAGCCGGACATCGGCGGCGCGCAGGTCGGCCAGTAGGGGCTCGATGCCGTCGAACAGCGTGTTCATCGCCCAGCCCCGGGCGCCGTACTCGGCGCGGAAGGCCGTGATCGCGTCGTCCGCGGAGTCGCCGAACATCGACCGGAAGGTGTCGTCCATCGGCGGACCGACGATCTGCGCGGCCAGGTCGCCCGCGGGCACGGCCGCCCCGACGTGGGTCAGCGCGTGCAGGAAGCTGGCCACGATCCCCTCCGCCGAGTCGGTCAGCGTGCCGTCGAGGTCGAAGATCACCAGCTGCGGTGCGTCCGCGATAGTGCCCGTCACCTCTTCATTGTCCCGGATGGCCGCACGCGCTTACGGCGGCCCACTAGTGTTTCTCGGATGGCGACTCTGAACCCGAGCCCGCCAGCGGCGGCGCGCTATCACGGCGATCAGGCCGTGGCGCCCGGGATGCTCGATTTCGCCGTCAACGTCCGGCACGCGCGGCCGCCGGAGTGGCTGCTGCGCCGGCTGGCCGCGCGGCTGCCCGACCTGGCGCGCTACCCGGGGCCGCCCGACGTGCACCGGGCGCAGGACGCGGCCGCCGAGCGACACGGCCGCAGCCGCGACGAGGTGCTGCCGCTGGCCGGTGCGGCCGAGGGCTTCGCGTTGCTGCCCAACCTGCGCCCGGCGCGCGCGGCGATCGTGGCGCCGTCGTTCACCGAGCCGGCCGTGGCGTTGGGCGCGGCCGGGGTGCCGGTTCGGCACGTGGTCCTGGGGGCGCCATTCCGCCTGGACGGCGCGCGGGTGCCCGACGACGCCGACCTCGTCGTGGTGGGCAACCCGACGAATCCCACCTCGGTGTTGCACACCCGCGAACAGCTGCTCGCACTGCGTCGGCCCGGCCGGATCCTGGTGGTCGACGAGGCGTTCGCCGACGCGGTTCCCGGTGAGCCGGAATCGCTGGCGGGTGACTCGCTGCCCGACGTGCTGGTGCTGCGCAGCCTGACCAAGACGTGGGCGCTGGCCGGCCTGCGTGTCGGCTACGCCCTGGGCGCGCCGGAGCTGTTGGCGCGGCTGACCGCGCGGCGCGCGCACTGGCCGGTGGGGACCCTGCAGCTGACGGCCATCGCGGAATGCTGCGACCCGCGGGCCGTCGCCGAGGCGGCGGCCGGCGCGCTGCGATTGGCCGAGCTGCGCGACGAGATGGCGGCCGGGCTGGCATCCGTGGGCGCCGACGTGGTGGACGGCCGCGGCCCGTTCGTCCTGTTCCGCATGCCAGACGCCGCTCGGATACGAACGGGCTTGGAGCGCAAGGGGATTGCCGTTCGCCGGTGCGACACCTTCGTCGGCCTGGACGACCGGTACCTGCGGGCGGCGGTGCGACGGGACTGGCCGCTGCTGGTCCAGGCCATCGCGGAGGTGGTCCGGTGAGCGTGCGACTGGCCGACGTGATCGAGGTGCTCGACGAGGCGTACCCGCCGCATCTCGCCCAATCGTGGGACTCGGTCGGCCTGGTGTGCGGCGACCCCGACGACGCACTGGACTCGGTGACCGTCGCCGTCGACGCGACACCGGCCGTCGTCGACGAGGTTCCCGACGGCGCGCTGCTGCTGGCCCATCACCCGTTGCTGCTGCGCGGGGTCGACACCGTGGCGGCCAGCACGCCGAAGGGCGCGCTCGTGCACCGCCTGATCCGCACCGGGCGGTCGCTGTTCACCGCGCACACCAACGCCGACTCCGCGTCGCCGGGGGTGTCCGACGCGCTGGCCGACGCCCTCGGGCTCACCGTCGAGGCCGCGCTCGAACCGCTCGCGGCGGCGGGCGATCTCGACAAGTGGGTCGTGTACGTGCCCCGCGAAAACGCCGAGGCGGTGCAGCAGGCCGTGTTCGGGGCCGGCGCCGGCCACATCGGCGACTATTCGCATTGCAGCTGGAGCGTGAGCGGCATCGGGCAGTTCCTGCCGCACGAGGGGGCCTCGCCGGCGATCGGCAGCGTCGGCTCCGTCGAACGGGTGCCCGAAGACCGGTTCGAGGTCGTCGCACCGTCGCGCGCCCGGGCAGCGGTGCTGGCGGCGATGCGCGGCGCCCATCCCTACGAGGAGCCCGCGTTCGACATCTTCGCGCTGGTGCCTCCGCCCGGCGACGCCGGGCTGGGCCGCATCGGCACGCTGGCCCGGCCGGAACCGCTGCGCAGCTTCGTGTCCCGCGTCGACGCCGCGCTGCCGCCGACCACGTGGGGCGTGCGCGCGTCGGGCGACCCCGACGCGCCCGTGTCGCGGGTCGCCGTCTGCGGGGGCGCCGGGGATTCGCTGCTGGCCGCCGCGGCCGGCGCCGACGTGCACGCCTATGTCACCGCCGATCTGCGGCATCACCCGGCCGACGAGCATCGCCGGGCCTCGAACGTGGCCCTGGTCGACGTGGCGCACTGGGCGAGCGAATTCCCGTGGTGCGAGCAGGCCGCCGGCATTTTGCGGTCCCGCTTCGGAGAGGCGCTGCCCGTTCGGGTGTGCACCATCCGCACCGATCCATGGGATCTTGGCGCGAGGGAGGGAAGGCATGAAAGCTGAGGTCGCACAGCAACTTTCACTACTCGAATTGTCGAAGCTGGATGCTGAGCTGTCCCGCATCGCGCACCAGGCCTCCCACCTGCCCCAGCAGGACGCCGTCGAGCGGATCCGGGCCGACCACAACGCCGCCGCCGACCGGCTGGGCGCGCTGCGAATCGCCCTGGAAGACCTGGACGCCCAGGTGTCGCGGTTCGAGTCGGAGATCGAGGCGGTGCGCCAACGCGAAGACCGGGACCGCTCGATGCTCAAATCCGGTGCGACGGACGCCAAGCAACTGTCGGATCTCCAGCACGAGCTCGAGACCCTGCTTAGGCGTCAAACCAGCCTCGAGGATTCGCTGCTGGAGGTGATGGAGCGACGCGAGGAGCTGCAGGCCCAGCTGCTCGACGAGCAGCGCGCGGTCGAGGCGCTGCAGTCCGAACTCGCGGACGCCCAGGAGGCCCTCGACGCCGCGGTCGCCGAGATCGACGAGGCCCGCCAGGCTCGTTCGTCGCGCCGCGAAACACTGTCCGCGGAACTGGATCCCGCCTTGTCCGCCGTGTACGAGCGGCAGCGCGCCAGGGGAGGGCCGGGGGCCGGGCCGTTGCTAGGGCATCGGTGCGGCGCCTGCCGGATCGAGATCGGCCGCGGTGAACTGTCCCGCATCTCGGCCGCCCCCGAGGACGAGCTGGTGCGGTGCCCGGAATGCGGCGCGATCCTGTTGCGGGTCAAGGGGTTCGATCAGTGAAGGTCGTCGTCGAAGCCGACGGAGGGTCGCGCGGCAACCCGGGACCGGCCGGATACGGCGCGGTGGTCCGCACCGCGGACCGTTCGACGGTGCTGGCCGAGAGCAAGCAGGCCATCGGCGTGGCGACCAACAATGTCGCCGAATACCGAGGGCTGATCGCCGGTTTGGACGACGCCCTGCAGATGGGCGCCACCGAAGTCGAGGCCTTTTTGGACTCCAAGCTGGTCGTCGAGCAGATGTCCGGGCGGTGGAAGGTCAAGCATCCCGACCTGATCGAGCTGCACGCGCAGGCCCGAAAGCTGGCGTCGCGGTTCGACCGGGTCTCGTATGCCTGGGTGCCGCGGGCCCGCAACTCGCACGCCGATCGGCTGGCCAACGAGGCGATGGACGCCGCGGCCGATATCGACGAACCGGCCGAACCAGCGAAAAGCATTGCGGCCGAGGCCAAGACGTCGCCCGGCTGGACCGGGGCGCGGGGCACACCGACCCGGCTGCTGTTGCTTCGGCACGGGCAGACGGAACTGTCGGCGGAACGCCGCTACTCGGGGCGCGGCAACCCGGCGCTGACCGACGTGGGGCGCCGGCAGGCCGGGGCTGCGGCGCGATACGTGGCGGAGCGCGGCGGCATCGCTGCGGTGATCTCCTCGCCGTTGCAGCGGGCCTACGACACCGCGGCGGCGGCGGCCAAGGCGCTCGGGCTGGACGTCACCGTGGACGACGACTTGATCGAGACGGATTTCGGGGCGTGGGAGGGGCTGACGTTCGCCGAAGCGGCCGAACGTGATCCGGAACTGCACCGGCGGTGGCTGCGCGACACCAGCACGACGCCGCCGGGCGGCGAAAGCTTCGACGCCGTGCTCGATCGGGTGCTTCGCGTGCGCGAGCGGATCGTCGAGGCACACCAGGGCGCGACGGTGCTGGTGGTCTCCCACGTGACGCCGATCAAGATGCTGCTGCGGCTGGCGCTGGATGCCGGGCCCGGCATCCTTTACCGCTTGCACCTTGACCTGGCGTCGCTGAGCATCGCAGAGTTCTATTCGGATGGGGCGTCGTCGGTGCGGCTGGTGAACCAGACGGGCTACCTCTAGGCGGGGACAAGGGGAGATCGATGCGGCCGTCTCAACCACCCAACCCGCCCGTGCCCGCGGAGATACGGGCGCGGGTGATGCCGGCGGCCCTCGACGAGCTGGCCCGCTGGGGCGTGGAGCGGTTCAGTATCGAGGCGATGGCGGAGCGCCACCGTCTCGACCCCGCGATGGTCTACCACTACTGGGGCGAGCGGCAGCGGCTCATCGTCGATGCGGCCCTCGCCGATGCCGAGGCCTTCAGCTTCGTCAGGGACACGGGTTCGCTGCGTTCCGAT
Organism: Mycobacterium sp. 1081908.1; assembly: GCF_001673535.1. Classification (GTDB taxonomy): domain Bacteria; phylum Actinomycetota; class Actinomycetes; order Mycobacteriales; family Mycobacteriaceae; genus Mycobacterium. The sequence goes on from NZ_LZLY01000022.1 coordinate 64,395, forward strand.
CTGCGGGCGTTCGCGCGCAGCGCGGCCGCCCGGCTCAACTCCGTGGAGGGCCGCACGTTCATTCGGGCGCTCGTCATGGAGCGTCCCGGGCATCACGACGAGGAAACCCGAATCATGCTGTGGCGGGCGCGTTTTGCCTCGGTGCGCGCGGTCATCGATCGGGCCAGGGAACGCGGTGAGCTGCGCGCGGGCGTGAATACCCTGGCGGCTGTGCAAATGGTCCTGGCGCCGCTGAATATTCGCGTTCTCTACTCCGACCTGCCTATCGACGATCGCTACTGCGAGGCCGTGGCCGAGATGGCCTGGCACGCGCTGGCAAAGCGGGAGTGAACTCGACCGGCGTCACGAGGCTTTGACCGTCTCGGTGTCGCGTCCGGACCGCAGGACGGTGCCGGGCAGGGCGCCGGTGGCGACGCCGTCGCGACACACCTCGACACCACCGACCAGCACCGAGGTGATCCCGTACGCGTCTGCGACCAAACGCGGCGCGCCGGCGGGCAGGTCGTAGCGGGTGCGCTCGGGCCCGTGGTCGACGGTCGCCGGGTCGAACAGCACCAGGTCGGCGTGCCAGCCCGGCTCGATGCGGCCGCGCCTGGTCAGCCCGTAGAACCGGGCCGGCACGTCGGTGATCAGCCGGACGGCCTCCTCGAGCGTGACGACCTGATGCTCGCGGACGCCGCGGCCCAGCAGCGACGTCGTGTAGATGGCGCCGCACATCATGTCCAGGTGCGCGCCCGCGTCGGAGCCGCCGATCACCGCGCCCGGGTGGTGCCACACCTCGGCGCGCGCCCGCCAGTCGGCGGCGTCGTCACCGGTCAGCGGCGGGGACAGGCCGGTGCGCAGCTCGTCGGCGATCACGACGTCCAGCAGCGTGTCGAAGGGCTCGCCACCCCGGGCGGCGGCGACCTCGCCGACTCTGCGGCCGGTCGCGTCGGCGTTCTCGGGTGCGAACGTCTCGACGATGACGAGCCGATCCCATTGCGCGAGGCCGCGCAGCATGCCGGCCTCCCTGGAGGCTGCGCCCTCGGCGAGGCGGCGGCGCACCTGCGGATCGGCAAGCGCGACAAGCCGTTCGGGCACCGGCAGGTGCATCGTGTCGCGCCAGCCCGGCAGCCCGTCGAGCACGAAGCCGGAGAGGAACGACAGCCGGATCTTCATGGCCTGCGGCAGGGTCAGCGCCACCACCCGGCCGCCGCGTCGGGCCGAGGCGTCGAAGGCGCGCAACTGCTTTTGGTGCCCGGCCGGGTTGGCCGCCGAGACGCCGAGCAGGTTCCAGTTCAGCGGGCGGTCCGCGGCCACCGACATGTCGGTGAGCAGCGCGATGTCGTCGTCGGTGAAGCCCGACAGGCAGCCGGGGATGATGGCCTCGAGCGTGGTGCCCGGGTGGTCGCGGAGCGCGCCCGCGAGCGCCACCAGTTCCTCGCGCGACGCGCTGCGCGACGGCACCGGCTGGCCGGCGCCGTCGTTGTGGGTGGGCGACTGCGAGGTCGACAGCCCGAGCGCGCCGGCGCCCAGCGCGTCGTGCAGGACCGCGACCATCTTTTCGATCTGGTCCGGGCCCGCCTCGCCGCCGACGGCGTCGGCGCCCATCGCGGCCAGCCGCAGCGCCGAATGGCCAACGAGGAAACCGGCATTGACCGCGGTGCGGCCGTCGAGGCGGCCCAGCCAATCGCCGAACGATGCCCATCCCCAGTCCAGTCCGGCGCGCAGCGCGTCGAGCGGCATTCCCTCCACCCGCGCCAGCATCCGGGTGAGGTAGTCGTGTTGGTCGGGCGCCGCGGGCGCCAGCGTGAAGCCGCAGTTGCCGCCGAAGACGGTGGTCACGCCGTGCTGCACCGACGGGCTGGCGGTCGGGTCCCAGAACAGTTGCGCGTCGTAGTGGGTGTGCAGGTCGACGAAACCCGGAGCAAGCGTCTGCCCTTGGGCGTCAACGGTTTTAGCGGCCATGTCGTCGGCCTCTCCGACGGCGACGATGCGCCCGTTGCTGACACCGACGTCGCCGTGGCGGGCGGGCGAGCCGGTGCCGTCGACGATCTCGGCGTCGCGGATGAGTAGGTCCAACATGGCGAGCCTCCTACGCTGTGGCGAGCCACCCGTCGGCGGGCAGCGGGTGGCGGAACAGCTGTGCGGCGTTGCGGTGGGTGATCCGGGCGGCGTCCTCCGCCGACAGGCCCGCGACGTTGCGCGCCACCACCTGTTGGGTGTCGGGCCAGGTCGAGTCGGCGTGCGGGTAGTCGCTTTCGACGAGGATGCGGTCGGCCCCGATCGCGTCGAGCGCGCCGAACGCGTGCGGGTCGTCGATCGAGCAGAACCAGAAGTTGCGCCGCAGCACCTCGCTGGGCAGCAGGTCGCTCTTCCACGCGCCGCCCTCGTGCCCCGAAGCGGAGTGCGCCAGAACGTAATCGGCGCGGTCGCCGAGCATGGCCGCCCAGCCGAGACCGCCCTCGGCCAGCGTGATGTTCAGCCCCGGGAACCGCACCGGTATGCCCGACCACAGCATGTCCGCGCACGCGACCAGACCGTTCACCGGGAACAGGGTGGTGATGGTCTCAAATGGCGTGTCCGGAGCGGGGATTGGCGCCCATTGCGCCGAACCGGTGTGCAGGCACACCACGGTGCCGGTCTCCTCGCAGGCGGCGAAGAACGGATCCCACGCGCCGCTGTGCAGGCTCGGGATCCCGCACTGGGCGGGCAGCTCGGGAAAGCTCACCGCCTTGAAGCCGCGTGCGGCGTTGCGGCGGACCTCTTCGGGCGCGAGCTGCGGGTCGGCGAGCCACGGCAGCTGCAGCGGGATGATCCGGTCTGGATGGGCGCCGGCCCACGCCTCGAGGTGCCAGTCGTTCCAGGCCCGCAGGGTGGCCAGGCCCAGCTCGAGGTCGTCGCTCTTCCAGAAAACGGTGCCGGCGAACCCGGCGATCAACGACGGGAAGTTCAGGGATGCCCAGATGCCGGCGAGGTCCATGTCGGCGATCCGGGCATCGACATCCCAACAGCCGCGCCGCATCTCGTCGAACCGGGCGGCCTCCATGCTCCATTCCTCGCGGGGCCGTCCGATCACCGCGTTGAGGCCGATGTTGGGATACTCGCGGCCCTCGTAGCGCCACACCTGGCGCCCGTCGTCGGTCTCGACGACCTTCGGGGCGCGGTCGGACAGCGCCGCGGGGAGCCGGCCGATGAACAGATCGGGCGGCTCGATGACGTGGTCGTCGACCGAGATCACGACGTGTTGTCGCTGCCGGGGATCAGGGTCTGGCAGCAGCGCCATACTTGACGACTATCGTCGGTTTTCCGGCGCTGTCAATGCTATCTATGCAATCAATATGAAGTTGGCTTGGCGGGCTTTCTGTGTGAACCCAGGGCGCCACCCGTGCACAAGCGACGCCCTGGGTGCACACTCAATCGGGCCTCAGTGTCCGGGGTCGAATTCGATTGGCAGCGCGATCGGTCCGCTCAGCCCGGTGAGGGGTTTCCAGGGAGCCGGACCGGTGCGCCGCGCGTTGGGCATGCGCCGGGTCATGATCGCCAGGGCTTCGGCCAGCTCCAGTCGCGCCAGGTTGGCGCCCAGGCAGTAGTGCATGCCGGCGCCGAACGTCTGCATCGGCGGGGCGTCCGTGCGAGTGATGCCGAGGCGGTCGGGCTCGTCGTAGACGGCGGGGTCGCGGTTCGCGGCGGCGGTGTTGGCGATGACCAGCGTGCCGGCCGGGATGACCACCCCGGCGATTTCGACGTCCTCGAGGGCGGTGCGCAGCGTGGCGGCCGCGATCGGGGAATGGCGCATCGTCTCTTCGACGGCTTGGGTGGCGAGCTCGGGATGCCGGGCCAGCAGCTCCCACTGGTCGGGCTGCTCGCACAGCGCGTGCACGGAGGCCGCCAGCTGGTTGCGGGTGGTGTCGGTGCCGGCGATCAGGAGGCCGGCCGCGAGCATGCGCAGCTCGTCGGCGTTCAGGCGATCGCCGTCGTCCTCGGCGCGGATCAGCTCGGAGATCAGGTCGTCGGTTAGCGTGTGGCGCCGCTGGGCGACCATGTCGTCGATGTAGGCGTCGAGTTCCGCCCACGCGGCCAGGATGGCCCGCTCGTGGGCGGCGACGTCCCAGCTGAAGGCCTTGAAAATGTCGTCGGTCCAGTCCGAGAACAGCTGCCAATCGCCGGCCGGGGCGCCCAGCAGCGCGCAGATGATCGGGATCGGGTACTGGCGCGCGATGTCGGTGACCACCTCGCAGCGCCCCGTCGAGGCGTGGCGGTCCACCAGTTCGGTGATCACATCGACAATCGTCGTGCGCAGCTGGGCCGTGGCGCGCGGCGTGAACGCTTTGGACACCAGTCGTCGCAGCCGGTGGTGCTCGGGTCCGTCGAGACTGATCAAGTTCGTGGCGACGCGCTCCCACAACGGGCCGCTGGTGATGCCTTGCGAGGCCAGGAACATGCCCTGCGGCAACCGGAATCGGGGGTCGCGCAGCACCGTTCGAACCAGTTCGTAGGTCAGCAGCTCCGGCCCGTGCGGGCCGATCGCGATCGGCGCCTGGCGCCTGGCCCGGTGCAGGATTTCGTGCGCCTCATCCGGGCTCTGGCAATGGTCGTAATCGATCGTCGGCAGGCCGGCATCGAAGACGCTCGGGCGGGTCGGCGCATCAACGGCGATGGTCATTGTGGTCCCCAGAGGTCGTCGGTGAAGTGCTTTCACCAGGAAGTCTTGGTGGCGGGGGACCGCATCACACGCGTAGTCGGCTACTCCACTTTTCGGTGCGTCCGACGGTTCTCGCGCGCCTGCCACCGCCTATCCTTTGAGGACCACTGCAAATGCTGGGAACTGGATTGGCGGAGGTCGGATGACGACCGCATCGGCATGCCGGACGTGCGGCACCGAGCCTCTGGCGAATGCGCGGTTTTGCCACGGTTGCGGTTCACCGGTCGCCGCCACCGAGGCCAAGGCGGAGTACAAACAGGTCACGGTTCTGTTCGCCGACGTGGTCGGATCGATGGACATCGCGACGGCCGTCGGTGCGGAGCGTTTGCGCGAGATCATGGCCGCACTGGTCGACCGTTGCACGGCGGTGGTGCGGCGCTACGGCGGGACCGTGGACAAGTTCACCGGCGACGGCATCATGGCGGTGTTCGGCGCCCCAATTGCATTGGAAAATCATGCGTTTCGCGCCTGCCTGGCCGGGCTGGCGATCCAGGAGGCGGTCGAGGGGCTCGCCGTGGAGATCGGCCGCCGCGACGGCGTGGACCTGAGGCTGCGGGTGGGCCTCAACTCCGGCCAGGTCATCGCGGGCGAGATCGGTTCGCGCGCATTGGGTTACACGGCGATCGGCGAGCAGGTCGGCATGGCCCAGCGGATGGAATCGGCGGCTCCTCCCGGCGGGGTGATGCTGAGTATGTCCACCGCCAGGCTGGTCGAGGACGCCGTGGTGGTCGGCGCCCCGGAGCTGGTGCGCATCAAGGGCGCCGACGAGCCGGTGGCCGCGCGCCGCCTAGTGGGCATCCTCGAGGGCCCGCGCAGTGGGCGAAACCACCCGGCGCTTGTGGGGCGCGCATCGGAGCTGAACACAATTGGCGAGGTCTTCGACGAGGCCTTCGGTGGCGCCGGAAGGGTGATCGGGGTGCGCGGCTCACCGGGCATGGGCAAGAGCCGCATCGTGGAAGAGTCGGCCGCGCTGGCCGGCCACCTCGGCGCTGAGGTGTTTTTCACCTACTGCGAATCCCACACCAGCGACGTGCCGTTTCACGCGGTGACGGGATTGCTCCGGGCTCGGCTGGGGCTCAACAACATCGACAGCGCCGCCGCGCGGGTGCGCATCCGTGATTGCATTCCCGACGGCGACCCCGAAGACCTGACGCTGTTGGACGATCTGCTCGGCATCCGGGACACGCGGACGCCGTCCCCGGACATCGATCCCGACGCGCGGCGCCGGCGGTTGACCGCCCTGATCCAATCGGCGTGGCTGGCACAAACCGTGGCGGCGCTGTACGTCATCGAAGATGCGCATTGGATCGACCACGTCAGCGACTCGATGTTCGGCGAGTTCCTGAGCGTCGTTCGCCAAACGCCTTCCGCGGTGTTGATCACCTACCGTCCCGAATACATCGGACCATTGATCGATACGCCGGGCGCGCAATCCATTTCACTCGCCCCACTTACCGTCGCGGAGACCGGCACATTGCTGGGGCAGCTCTTGGGATCGCATCCGTCCGTTGCGGCCGTCAAGGAGCTCGTCTCCGAGCGAGCGGGCGGCAACCCGTTTTTCGCCCAGGAGATGGTGCGCGACCTGGCCGAGCGCGGCGTCCTCGACGGGGATCGCGGCAGCTACCGAAGCGCCACCGACATCGCCGAGGTGACGGTTCCGGCGACCCTGCACGCGACGTTGGCAGCCCGCATCGACCGGCTTGGTGCCAGGGCGAAACAAACCCTGAACGCCGCAGCGGTGATCGGATCACGGCTCGACGCCGACCTGTTGTCCAGCGTCGTGGACGGCCCACTCGTGGCCCCGCTGATCGAGGCCGACCTGATGGAGCAAGTCGCTGCCACGCCGCGCATCGAATACGCGTTTCGCCACCCGCTCATCCGCGCGGTGGCGTATGAATCGCAACTGAAGTCCGACCGCGCCGCGCTGCATCGCCGGTTGGCCGCGGCAATCGGAGAACACGACCCGGGATCGGCCGACGAGAACGCCGCGTTGATCGCCGAACACCTGGATGCCGCCGGGGAATCGCTCGGCGCCTACGCGCAGCACATGCGGGCCGGAGCCTGGTTGATGACCAGGGATATCGTCGCTGCGCGGCGAAGCTGGGAGCGGGCCCGGCAGGTCGCGGACGCGTTGCCTGCCGAACTCCCGGACCGCACCTCGTTGCGCATCCACCCCCGAACGATGTTGTGCTACAGCACCTGGCGGGTGGGCGGCAGCGCCGAGGAGACGGGGTTCGAGGATCTGCGTGAGCTGTGCACCGCATCCGGTAATAGGGTCTGGCTCGTCGCCAGCTTGTCTGGCGCCGTGTTGTCGTTGACCATGTCCAATCGGCATCACGAGTCCGTCCGGCTGGCTTCCGAACAGATAGCCGTGTTCGCTTCGGCGGTCGACCCGATGGACCACTTCGCGGTGATGTCGGGGGCGATGTTCGCCAAGCTCCACGGCGGCGAGGCGGCCGAGTCGCTGCGCGTGGCGCAAAAAGTGATCGAGCTGGTTGGCGATGACGGCTCGAAGGGGAACGTGTCCGGGCTGGGATCTCCGCTGGCGGTTGCGCTTCTCTACAGCGCGCACGCCCGCGCGGCGCTCGGCGACCGGCACTGGCGCGACGATTTCCAACGCGCCATCGCGATTCAGCAAGGGCTGCGCGGGCCATCCGGCCTGGTAATCGTGATCACCTATGGGTACACCCTCGCTGTCACGAACGGCTTGCTGTTGCCGGACGCGGCGGCACTGTCCGACACGGCCGACGTGCTCGGTGACGCGGAAAGGTGCGGCGAGGACGTTGCCGTGGCGCTCGCGCAGGTGGCTCACGGGCTTCTGCTGACACACTCGGATGTCCAGGGCGGGTTGGAGTTGGTATCGGCGGGGCGCGACGCTCTGCTGCGGCTGCGAAACCTGCTCGGTGTATCGATGGCCGACATTCGCATTGCCCAACTGAAGGCCGAGGCCGGCGACGTCGACGGCGCCATCGCGCTCGCCCGCGCGACCGTGACCGAGCTGACCGATTCCGGGGAGATGCTGGTGCGCGGCGCCGCCAGCGCCGCACTCGTTTCCGCCCTGCTGTCGCGCGGACATGACACTGACGTGGACGAGGCGCAAGCGACGATCGACCGGCTGGCGGCCACGCCCGTCGAGCCCGGATTCGTCGCCAACGAGCTGCCATTGCTGCGGATGCGGGCGCTCGTTGCCCGCGCCCGCGGTGATGACGCCGCATACCGGGACTTCGTGGCCCGCTACCGGGACGCGGCGACGAAGCTGGGCTTCGACGGACACATCGCGATGGCCGAGGCGATGCCATGAGTGTGCACTCTGGGCTTTGAATGTGAGCCCAGGGCGCCCTGTGTGCACACGCGAAATCCCTCGGTGCACACTCAAAATTCGCCGGCAGACCGCGGGAAGGAACACCATGACGGAGCTCATCGATCAGACCAAGACGTTCCGCAATTGGATCTTGATCTCGTGATGTCAACGCTGACCGAAGACCCGCGTTACATCGCCTGGGGAGCGCCCGCGGACATGAGTCCGGTTGGGCGGCAAGCAGTCCGAAGCTTCTACGAAGACACGATTGTGAAAGGCGGCCAGTGGTACCTCGAGTTGGACATGGACCGCATCGTCGTCGATGACGACACCATCGTCACCGAGGGCGTTCTGCGCTCCCTCTACTACGGTGCCGACGCGGCATCGCGGGGCTTTCCCGTTGACGACCAAGACGGTTTCTATCTGCTCACGCTGCGGATGTTGGTCGTCTGGCCGTTCAACGCCGACGGCTTCATCAGGGGCGAGGAAACCTACAGCGCCATTACGACGCCGGACTTCCTCACGAAGATCGCGGCATCCGAGGTTCCGCAGAAGTTCCGCGACTTCGTCGGCGCACGCTGAACGCCGCAGGCGATTTTCGACCGTTCCTGGCCGAACGTGGCTAGCATTGTTTGCTAGCAACAGCAAAGCGAGTGTTCGGCAAGAGGCAACATGAAGAGGACAGCCAAGATCGTCTCCGCCTTCTCGACCTGCTCTGTCTTCGCAACGGCTCTCGGCGTAGTTTTTGGTTTTGCCGCGCACGCGGACAATTCGGGCAACGCGGTGTACAGCGGCGTTAGCCGGCTTCGCCAGACATGCGGTGTGATCACCGATGACCCGCGTTTGACAGCGGCAGCGCAGCGGCACGCCGATGACATGCTGGCGAACGGTGTGAACGGCCATATCGGTTCGGACGGCTCTTCACCGCAGACGCGTATCAGCGATGCGGGCTACGTCCCGGCCAGCTACACGGGTGAGATTGTTTACTCGGGCACTGGATCCGCTGCGAGTCCGAGCGTGGCGCTCGCCCAGTGGATGGGGAGTCCCCCGCACCGAGCGATCATCCTGAATTGCGCATTCACCGCGGTCGGCTTCGCGACCGCCTCGGACGGCAATAAGATGACCGCCGTCGGTGACTTCGCGGCTCCCTAAACGCCAACACCGGACTTGTAGCATCCTTGTATGAAAAGGACTTTCGTCGTCACGCTCGCGTTCGGGATTATCGTGGCGCTGTTCGGTCTGATCTGGGCACTTCAGGGGTTCGGTGTGCTTCTTGGCAGCCCGATGAGCAACACGACAACCTGGTCCGTCATCGGTCCCATCACCGTGCTGATCGGCATCGCGATCGCGGTGTTCAGCTGGCGAAAGCTCTCTGCGAAGTAGCGCTTCACGCCTATACGACGGTGAAATCCACCGTGTGCCAGCCCGTCGCGCCGTCCGGGACGCTGCCGACCCGATCCGCCGTCTGGGTGGCTCCGGTGTTGTCGGTGGCGCGCACGGTGATGGTGTGCTTCCCAGGGCTTTTCGCCTGCCAGGGAAAGCGCCACAACCGCCAGGTGTCGTTGGAATAACTCGCACCCTGCTCGGCGGGCCGCCAGCCGTCATCGTCGATGCGGACCTCGACCGTCCGCACGCCGCGATTCTGTGCCCACGCGACGCCGCCGAACACCACGGGGCCCATCGGCACCCGCTGGCCGCCCGTCGGCACGTCGATCCGCGACTCGGTCTTGACCGGCGCGCGCGGCGCCCAGCCCTGCCGAGTCCAGTACGCCTTCGCCCGGTCGAACCGGGTCAGCTCCAGATCGACGACCCACTTGGTCGCCGACACGTAGCCGTAGAGTCCGGGCACCACCAGCCGGGCCGGGTAGCCGTGCTCGATCGGCAGCGGCTGACCGTTGAGGCTGACCGCCAGCAGCGCGGCGCGGCCATCGGTGAGCGCCTGCACGGGCGTGCCGGCGGTGAACCCGTCGATCGACGTCGAGAGCACCATGTCGGCGTCCGCGTGCACGCCGGCCGCGGCCAGCAGATCGGCCACCCGGTAGCCCGTCCAGACACCCGTCGAAATCAGGTTTCCGCCAACGGGATTGGATACGCAAGTCAGCGTCGTCACCGTTTCGACGACATCGAAGCGGGCCAGGTCGTCGAAGCGGTAGGTGGCTTCGCGGTCCACCATGCCGTGGATGCGCAGCCGCCAGTCGGTGTGGCTGAGTTGGGGAACGGTCAGTGCGGTGTCCACGCGGTAGAAGTCGGCGTTGGAGGTGATAAAGCTCGGCAGCGCAACGCCGTTCGGCTGCACATCGGCGGGTACCGGTGGCGCCGGCGTGCGAGGGCGGGGAAGCGCGAAGCCGGTGCGGTCGGCGGCCACCGAATGCGCCAACCGCGTGAGGACCGCGCCCGCCACGCCGCTCACCACCCCGAACCCGAGCAGTCCCAGCATGACCAGCCTGCGCCTGCCCGCATCCGGCTCGCCGGCTCCGTCGGCCGAGCCGGACCAGATCCGACGGGTGAGCAAACGAAGGGTCGCCACGCCGCAGGCGGCGCCGGCGAGGGTGGGGACGGTGTCGAGGGCCGTCGCACCCTGCCGTGACAAGACCGCGAGGCAGCCAAGGACGCCCGCCGCGCCGATCGTGGCGCTGCCGAGGGGGCGGCGGGGAGTCTCGAGGGTCCCGGCGAGGGCGGCGATCGTGGCGATCGCCACCAGGACGACGACGGCCACGAAGGGCTTGTCCAGGGAGCCGAGCGTCTGGATCGCCCACTCTTTGACGGGTCCCGGTGTCACGTCGACGGCCACCGAGCCGATCGCGGCCCGCGCGTCGGCCCGCGCGCCGAACGGGATGCCCACCAGCTGGGCCACCCCGAGCGAGACGGACGCGGCGGCGACGCCGGCGATCATCCGCTCATTCGACGCGCCGACGGCCATCGAGCCACTCTACCCGCGTTCGCCGCCCCCATCGGGACCGCAAACACCTTGCCGTGCAGGAAAAACCGGTGACCCGGCCGTACGGCTAGTCTAGAAACAGCCGAGATGTCCGTTTGGGCTTGCAGATATGAAAAAAGTGATTTAGCCTGCGACACCCTGGCCATCCGCATATGTTGGGCTTTGTAGGCCCGGGGGACGCATGGGAGCGTAGGACTTGACCGCGATCCGCCGAACGATCCGTTCGTCGATTCCGGTTGTCTCGGCGAACGCGAAGCGCGGGGCGTCGCGGGCTCCGGATGTCTTCGTGCGCTTGGGGTTTGGTGGCGCGGCATGACGCGCGCGACGGCGGCCGAACAGGTCGACAGCGAAAACCCGTGGCCGGGGCTCGAGGCGTTCGAGGAATACGCGTCCGCGTTCTTCCACGGGCGCGGCCATGAATCGACGACGCTGCTGAGCTGCGTTGTCGACGCCCCGATCACCGTCCTGTATGGGCGCTCCGGCCTGGGGAAGACGTCGTTGCTGCGGGCGGGCCTGTTCCCGTCGCTGCGCGGCCACCACTTTCTGCCGGTCTACGTGCGCTTCGACCTTGCGGCGGGTGCGGCATCCCTCACTCGCCAATTGCGTCAATCGGTCCACGACTCGGTCCGGGCCGATGCGCGTGATCCGGTGCTGCCTTTGGAGGATGAATCTCTTTCGGAATATCTGCATCGCGAGCTCCGAAGCGAGCGGGGCGAGTTGCTTACGCCGGTGATCGTCGTCGACCAGTTCGAAGACCTCTGTGCGCCCGGCCAGGGGGCCCAGGAACTCGTCCGCGAATTCAGGAACGAGCTTGCTGAGCTGGCCGAGCGGGCGGGCAATTACAAGTTATTGATCAGCCTGCGCGAGGAGTTCCTCCCCGAACTCGAAGGGTGGCGCCTGGTCATCCCGTCGCTCGGGGACTCGCGGATGCGCCTGCTGCGGATGGGGACACCCGAGGCAGTCGATGCGGTGTACAAACCGGCGGAAGAGCTGATGACCCGTTCGCTGGCGCGGCGGGTGGTCGCGATCGTCGCGGGCGAGCACCTGCACCGCGCCCGGCCTGGCTTCGATGGTTCGGACGCTCCGGAGGTGGAGCCCGCGCTGCTCAGCTTGTTCTGCCGCGAGCTCAACGAGGAACGCAAGCGGCGCGGGCAGGGCCACTTCGACGAGCTACTGGTCGAGGACGCCAAGCGCGACATCCTGTCGAACTACTACCTGTCCTGTGTGCGCGATTTCCCTCCGCGCGTCGCGCAATTCATCGAGTCCGAGCTCATTACCGAGAAGGGATTCCGCGACAGCTACGTTCGCGAGGAAGCGGTGCCTTCGCGGCTCACCGACGACGAACTGACCCGGCTGATCGGCTCGCGGCTGCTTCGGCTCGAGGAACACTATGGCGCGCAACGCGTCGTACTTGCGCACGATGTGTTCACCGAGCCGGTACGCGAACACCGAGACCGGCGGCGCGCGGCAAAGACAAACGCCGCCTTGGCATCCCGCGCGGGCGGGCCGCAAGCCGGACCGGAAGTCGACCAGCGACGTACGGCCGCCCTGCGGAAGCGATCACGGATCCTCGTTGCCGCGTTGGCGGTCACCGCCGCCGTCGCCCTCGTCGCCGTGATGCTGAGCGTGCAGGCGGTCCAAGCCCGGCACGAGGCGCAGCTCCAGCTGCACCAGAAGTTGCTCACCCAGCGCCAGATTCTGATCGCGGAGGCGCAGGACATGCTGGCCGGCACCCAGCCCGGCGGCGACGCGCGGGCATTCCAGCAAATCCTCGCCGCGCGCGCCCTGCTCACTCCCGCCGATGACGGCCCGCTCTATACCGCGGTGGCCCAACGAGCCAGCACCCTCAAAATCATCACCGGCCACACCGGCGCGGTCAACGGTGTTGCGTTCAGCCCCGACGGGCGCCGGCTCGCCAGCGTGGGCCTCGACAAGACGGTGCGGGTGTGGAACGCCGAGACCGGACAACAGGTCGGCGCGCCGCTGACCGGTCATCAAGACAACGTGATCGGCGTGGCGTTCAGCCCCGACGGGCGCCGGGTGGCTTCCGCGAGCATGGATAAGACGGCGCGGATCTGGGACGCCGAAACCGGCCAGCAGGTCGGCGTCCCGCTGCGCGGTCACACCGGTTCGGTGCTGGGCGTGGCGTTCAGCCCGGACGGGAACTGGCTGGCCACCGCGAGCAGTGATCGCACCGTGCAACTGTGGGATGTCCGGACCGGTTACTCGCCCGGCCCCCGCCTCGTCGGTCACACGGGCTCGGTGGTCGGTGTGGCGTACAGCCCCAACGGGCAGCGGCTGGCGACCGCGAGCGACGACCAGACCGTGCGCCTGTGGGACGCCCGGACCGGCCAACCGGTCGGCGCCCCACTGGTCGGCCACATCGGCCCGGTGCTCAGCGTGGCGTTCAGCCCCGACGGGCACCGGCTGGCTTCGGCGAGCATGGATACGACGGTCCGGATATGGGACGCCGACACAGGTCAACCGGTGGGTGCGCCGCTCACCGGTCACACCGGGCCGGTGCAGAGCGTGGCGTTCGACCCCGCCGGACACCGGCTGGCCAGCGCGAGCGCTGACCAGACCGTGCGGCTGTGGGACGCCGATACCGGCCACGATCGGGGCCCTTTGCTGGTTGGCCACACCGGCATCGTGAACGGCGTGGCGTTCAGCCCCGACGGGCGTCGGCTGGCCAGCGCCAGCAGCGACGCCACGGTCCGGCTGTGGGACGCCGGCCTGCCGTTCGGCGCACCGCTGGTGGGCCACACCGGCAAAGTCAACAGTGTGGCGTTCAGCCCCGACGGGCACCGCCTCGCGTCGGCCAGCGAGGACCAGACGGTGCGGCTGTGGGACGCCGGGACCGGCCAACCGGTCGGCGCGCCTCTGGTCGGACATGCCGGCCCCGTGCTCGGCGTGGCGTTCAGTCCGGACGGGCGCCGCCTGGCCTCGGCCGGCGACGACCAGACGGTGCGGCTGTGGGACGCTGGGACCGGCCAACCGGTCGGCGCGCCCCTGGTCGGCCACACCGGCCCCGTGCTCGGCGTGGCGTACAGCCCCGACGGCCGCCAGCTGGCTTCGGCCGGCGCCGACCGGACGGTGCGGCTGTGGGACACCGCCACCGGCAAGTCGATCGCCCTGACCGGCCACACCGGCAGAGTCGACGGCGTGGCATTCAGCCCCGACGGTCGCCGGTTGGCCTCGGCCAGTTTCGACCAGACGGTGCGGCTTTGGGATGCCGGCACCGGGCAATCGGTCGCCGTCATCGCCGGGCAAGCCGGCCCGGTGTTCGGGGTGGCGTTCAGCCCGGACGGTCGCCGGCTGGCCACCGCGAGCGGCGACCAGGTGCGGCTGTGGGACGCGGGAACCGGACAGTCGGTCGATGACGCCCTGAGAGGGAACGGCGACACCGTGAATGATGTGGCCTTCAGCCCCAACGGGCAGCGGCTGGCCACCGCGGAAAGCGAAGGCACGCTGCAGCTTTGGGACGCAACGACCGGACAGCCGTTCGGCGCCTACCTGGAAGGCCACGCGGGTCCGGTGCTGGGCGTGGCGTTCAGCCCCGACGGGCGACGGCTGGCCTCCGCGGGTGTGGACGCCACGGTCCGGCTGTGGCCGGCGGACGCCTCGCCGGAAATGCTGTGCGCCAAGCTGACTTCCAACATGAGCCGCCAGCAGTGGCGCGACTGGGTGTCGCCCGATATGGGCTACGTCAAGCTCTGCCCGGGGCTGCCGATCGCGGGCAGCGGCTAGTTCGGCACCGGATGGCGGACGAACGCCCGCGGCTGGGTGAACGCCCGGATCCCCTCGACGCCGAGCTCCCGGCCCAGGCCCGACTGGCCGCAGCCGCCGAACGGCAGGCGGGGGTCCTGGGCGGCGAGGCCATGGCAGTTGACGCTGACCGTGCCCGCGACGAGCTGGCCCGTGATCCGGTCGGCGAGCGCGTCGTCACCCGTCCAGACCGACGCGGTTAGGCCGAATTCCGTTGCGTTGGCGGCGGTTACGGCGTCGTCGATGCCGTCGTAGCCGAAGATCGGCAGCACCGGGCCGAACTGCTCCTCGGTGGCCAGTCGCGAATCGGGGGCGAGGCCGGTGACGACGGTCGGCAGCGCGAAGTAGCCGCCGGAGCCGGCGTCGGCCTCGCGGATCCGCCCGGCGGTCCGCACCGACGCGCCTTGGGCCTCGGCGTCGCCGACCAGCGCGGCGACCCGGTCGCGCCCGGCGGCGGTGTGCAGCGGGCCGAGCGTGGTCTCCTCGGCGAGGCCGTCGCCGATCACCTCGCGTTCGCAGCGCGCGAGCACCGCCTCGGCCAGTTCGCCGACCCGTTCGGCGGGCGCGTACAGCCGCTTGATCGCCATGCAGACCTGGCCGCCGGTGGTGTAGGTCGCCGTCACCAGCCGCTCCACCAGCTCGTCGGTGACCTCGATGTCCGAAGCGATGATCGCGGCGTCGTTGCCGCCGAGCTCGAGCAGCACGGGGGTGAGGCGCGGCGCGGCGGCCGCCATGACGGCGCGGCCGGTGGCGACGCCGCCGGTCAGCGAGATCAGGTCGATGCCCGGGTGGGTGACCAGCGCCTGGGCCAGCTCGCTGCCCGGTCCCGACAGGACGTTCACCACGCCCGGCGGCAGCGCCGCGGCCAGCGCCCCGGCGAGCTGCAACGCCGCCAGCGGGCAGCTCGGCGGCACCTTGACGACGGCGGTGTTGCCCGCCGTCAGCGCCGACGCCAGCTTCGTCATCGTCAGCGCCAGCGGCCAGTTGAACGGCAGCACGAGCGCGGCCACGCCGAACGGCTCCCGGTGCAGCCGCGGATAAACCGCGCCCGGGTCGACCTGTTCGGGCGCCAGGGCCGCCTCGGCCATCGAACCGATCAGCGCGGCGAGCCCCGGGCCGGTGCTGATCTCGAAGTTCGCCTCGGCGAGCACCTTGCCGTGCTCGCGGGTGTACAGCCGCGCCCCGTCGCGGGCGCCCAGCTGTTCGGCGGCCGTGGCCGCGGCGACCGAGATGGCGGCGACCCGCTCGGCGACGCCCAGCGCCCGCCATTCCGGCGCCGCCCGCCGCGCCGCCGACACCGCGGCGTCCAGTTGGCGGCGGTCGGCGGCCGGCGCGTGGCCGACGATCTCGGCCGGCCGGGCCGGGTTGTGTACGGGATAGGTTCCGGCGGCGCCTTCCTGCGCCTGGCCGCCGATCGGCAATACCGCGTCCGTGGCCGGCGCTTTGCGGACCGTAGTCGTCATCGCCCGTCTCCCTTGACCGAAGGCAATTGTCCCGCCATCGTATGTCGCTATGACGCAGATCACAGGCGCGGTCCGATGAAAGCCGTCGTGCTGCGCGAGGTCGGACGGCCGACGGCGGTGGAGGAGCTCGCGCTGCGACCGCTGGGTGGCCACGAGGTCCGGGTGCGGCTGCACGCCAGCGGCGTGTGCCACAGCGATCTGTCGTTGCGCGACGGGGCGATCCCGACGCTGCTGCCGTCGACGCTCGGGCACGAGGGCGCGGGGATCGTGGCCGAGGTGGGCGCCGACGTCACCACCGTCAGCCCAGGTGACCACGTGGTGCTGACGTGGAACGTGCCCTGCCGCGCCTGCCCGCATTGCCTGCGCGGCGAGGCTCAACTGTGTGTGCACGGCTACGACCACGCCTACGGCGGCCCGTACGCCGAGGGCGCCGGCGCCCCGGTGTGGCCGGGAATGGGCGTCGGGTCGCTGGCCGAGGAGACGCTGCTGCCGGCGGCGGCGGTGGTGCCGGTCGACGAGTCGCTGCCGCTCGACCTCGCGGCGCTGCTGGGCTGCGGCGTCACCACCGGGGTGGGCGCGGTGATGCGCACCGCGGCCGTGCGTCCGGGGGAGAGCGTGCTCGTGATCGGTTGCGGCGGTGTGGGTTTGGCCGCGATCCAAGGCGCGCGGCTGGCCGGCGCGGCGCCGATCATCGCCGCGGACCGGGTCGCCGGCCAGCTTCCCGCCGCGCTGGCCAACGGGGCAACCGACACGATCGATGCCGGCGAGGTCGACGTCGTCGCCGCGGTGCGCGACCTCACCGGCGGCCTCGGGGTCGATCACGGGATCGAGGTGGTGGGCAAGCCCGCCACGATGCGCCTGGCCTACGAGGCCACCCGCCGCGGCGGCAAGGTGACCCTGGTGGGCGCCGCCGGCATCGCCGAGGAGGTGACGTTCCCCGCGCTGTCGTTGATGGCCGACGGCAAGGCGGTCCAGGGCAGCGTCTACGGCGCCAGCGACCCGGCGCGCGACATCCCGGTGCTCGCCGCGCTGGCCCGACGCGGCAAGCTCGACCTCGAAGCGTTGGT
>NZ_LZLY01000023.1 GCF_001673535.1 Mycobacterium sp. 1081908.1
GCCGCCGCAGGCTGTTGACCACGAGCGCGGTCTCAGCCGCCCTCGGGGTGGGCATCGGGGGCGCGGCGGGCGCTTCCGCGGTCGCGGCCGGGGCCGCCGCCGTCGTCCCGCCGGCGGCGGGCTTGGCGGGCGCGGCGGTCGCTTCGCCATTCGGCGCGGGCGCGCTGATCGCCTTGTCGAGGGCCCGGTCGAGCGACTTGTCGGGGGCCTTGGCGGGCGCCTTGGTGGCGGCCGGCTTGCTGCCGCCGAAGGACTCGCGCAGCCGGCGAGCCACCGGTGCCTCTACGGTCGACGACGCGGATTTAACGAATTCGCCCTGTTCATTCAGTCGGGCGAGCACTTCCTTGCTGGTGACACCGAGTTCCTTGGCCAACTCGTGTACGCGGGCCTTACCTGCCACTACATCTCCTGTCTATGAGGCGACAGCAGCGGGCCGCGCCTCGGGTTTAGCTATGACGCATTGTCATCGGGACTTCACGGTGTGCTCATGTTCTTTGCTGCCTCTTCTGTTGCCGCGCGAGTCGTGCACCGCCAAGTGCTCGACCACCGCGGATGTGTCCAGTGGACCGGTGATGCGCAACGCTTTGGTGAAAGCCCGCCGCCGAATCGCCTGTTGCAGGCACTGTGGCGCGGGATGCAGCCATGCACCCCGCCCCGGCAGGCTACTCCTGTCGTCAACGATCGCGGCGTATCCGCCGTTCCCCGTCGACACAGCCACCACGCGAAGCAGTTCGGCGGCCAGCTCTCGCTTTCGGCACCCGACGCACGTCCGCACCGGTCCTTCAGTGCTTCTGTGCGCCAAGTCAGAAGGCTCGCGCTGGATCACGTGTCAGTCTAACCTCCCTTGACCGGAGGTCAGAACCACCCGCACGGACCGCTCAGGTGAGATCAGTGATCGTGCGCAACGGGGTGACCGGCGCCGTGTTCGGCCTGGCTCTCGGCGTGCCCCGGTGAATCGCCGCGAATGTCGATGCGCCACCCGGTCAGCCGGGCGGCCAACCGCGCGTTCTGGCCCTCCTTGCCGATGGCCAGCGACAACTGGAAGTCGGGCACCACCACGCGGGCGGCCCGGGCCGTCTGGTCGATGACCGACACCGAGACCACCTTGGCCGGCGACAGCGCGTTGGCGACGAAGCGGGCCGGGTCCTCGTCGTAGTCGATGATGTCGATCTTCTCCCCGGAGAGCTCGCTCATCACGTTGCGGACCCGCTGCCCCATCGGGCCGATGCAGGCGCCCTTCGCGTTCAGGCCGGGAACGTTCGAGCGCACCGCGATCTTGGAGCGATGCCCCGCCTCCCGGGCGACCGCCACGATCTCCACCGACCCGTCGGCGATTTCCGGGACTTCCAGCGAGAACAGCTTGCGGACCAGGTTGGGGTGGGTGCGCGACAGCGTGATCAGCGGCTCGCGGGACCCCCTTGTCACGCCCACGACGTAGCAGCGGACCCGGTTGCCGTGCTCGTAGCTCTCGCCGGGCACCTGTTCGGCCGCCGGGATCACGCCCTCGGACGCCTTGGTCTCGCTGCCCATCCGCACCACGACCAGCCCACGGGCGTTGGCCCGGCTGTCGCGCTGTATCACCCCGGCGACGATCTCGCCCTCGCGGGTGGAGAACTCGCCGTAGGTGCGCTCGTTTTCGGCGTCCCGGAATCGCTGCAGCATCACCTGGCGGGCGGTCGTCGCGGCGATGCGGCCGAAACCCTCCGGGGTGTCGTCCCATTCGCTGATGACGTTGCCGTCCTCGTCGGTCTCCCGGGCCATTACCTGGACGACGCCGGTCTTGCGGTCGATCTCGATGCGCGCCTCGTTCTGATGGCCCTGGGTGTGCCGGTAGGCGGTGAGCAGCGCGGATTTGATCGTCTCGAGCAGTTCGTTGACCGAGATGCCCCGGTCCACCTCGATCGCGTGCAATGCGGCCATGTCGATGTTCATGCTCCGGCCTCCGTCCTAGTCGGCCGACCCCCGAACGGCCCAGTCGCCAGTTCCAGCTCCGCCTGGCCTGGTGGTGAAAACTCAACCTGCACAACTGCTTTCACGATTTCGTCGAGCGGAACCTCGCGTATCGTCCAGTCCCGGCCCGCGCGGACCACCAGCGCGACCGCGCGATCGCGGGTCTCGCCGACGCGCCCGGTGAGCTGCGACCCGTCCGACAACGCGATCTCGACCTTGCGGCCGCGGGCGCGGCGGAAGTGCTTCTCGCTGGTCAGCGGGCGGTCCACGCCCGGGGAACTGACCTCCAGCACGTAGCGGTCGCGGATGCCGCCGAGCAGATCCGAGCCGTCGAGCAAATCCGAGGCCGAACGGGACAGGGTGGCGATGGTGTCGAGGTCGAGGGGGTCGTCGCCGTCGGCGATCACGGTGATCCGCGGCGGGCGCGTGCGGCTGTCGATGACCACGTCTTCGATTTCGTAACCGGCGCGCGCGAATTCCGCGTCGAGTAGCTCGATCACCTGCGTCTGCGAAGGTAGCCCGGTGGTCACGGCGAGCTCCTCATCTTGAGTTGTCCGGTCATCTGGCGGATGTCGCCACCCAGGTGGTTTCCGGGTGGTTTCCGGTGCGAGTCAGCTATCAACGATACGCCAGGAATCGCCGATGACGGCGTGATCGCGCGTGGTCACGGTCCTCGGACCTGCCCCCCTTCGCGCAATGGCAGGATGTTGCTGTGCCTAGCGCAGGACCGGTTACCAACCGGCGGGGTGTGCTCGCCGGCGCCGCGGCTCTTGCTGCGCTCGGGGTGGTCTCGTCCGCCTGCGGCCAGTCGCAGCCCAAGCCCCCCGCCGTCGAAAACCTGGTCGGCCCGCTGGACCAGGCCCGCAAAGACAGCGCGC
>NZ_LZLY01000024.1 GCF_001673535.1 Mycobacterium sp. 1081908.1
GTGATGTCGCGAGACATCGAGGACAGATGTCTCGCGACATAGTGAACACCTTCAGTTGTTGGCTGGGGGTGTTTTCTGGTTTTGGGGTTGGTAGTCGCGGCTGGTGTCGAGGGTGAGTTCGCGGATGAGTTGGCCGTGGGGGGTGGCGATGATGCGGATGTTGAGGTCGGCGATGAGCATGAGGACGGGTGTGTTGGCCCAGCGGTGGCCGATGCCGATGTGGTGGAGGCGTCCGGCGTGGCGCAGGGTGAGTTTGCCGTAGGTGTCGACGCGGTCGGTGCGCACTCGCCAGTGGATGCCGGGCGGGGTGTTGGCGGGTCCGGCGGGGGGTCGGGCGTGGTAGGCGTGTTGTGGGGTGTGGCGATCGCAGGAGCGGTGGGGGCGCACGGTGTTGTAGTACTCGGTGAAGGCGTCCAGCTGGGCTTGTAGGTCGGGGATCCTGGCTGCTCGGGGTTGGCGGGTGAGCCATTTTTTGAGGGTTTGGTGGAAGCGTTCGACCTTGCCGCAGGTCTGGGGGTGGTAGGGCCGGGAGTTTTTGAAGACGATGCCCAGGGTGGCCAGTTCGGTTTGCAGGGCGGTGCGCCCGCCGGGGCCGGTGGCGTGTCGGGCGGTGAAGACCATGCCGTTGTCGGTGAGCACGCCGGCGGGCAGGCCGTGGGCGGCAAAGGCGTTGCGGAAGCAGTCGCGTACGGCCGGCGCGGTGAACACGGTGCGGGCGGTGCAGAGCAGAACTTTGCGGGAATGGTCGTCGAGGATGTTGAGGATCTCGATCTGCGCGCCGTTGGCGGCGGTCGGATCGGGGCCGGCGAGTTGCCAGTGGGTGATGTCGGCCTGCCAGCATTCGTTGGGTTGTTCGGCCTGGAAGCGGATGTAGCTGCTGCGGGGTCGCTTGTGGGGTTGGGCGGTGATGAAGCCGCGCCGGCGCAGGATCTTGTGGATCGTGGACAGCGCGGGCGTGGTGCCGGTCTGGCGGTGGAGGTGAACGGCAATCGTGTGGGGCCCCGCGTCGAGGCCTTGTTCGCCAAGTTGCTTGCGCAGCTTGATGATCCATTCTTCGACCGTGACGGGCACTTGGCGCGGATTAGACGCCGGGCGTCGTGAGCGCGGCTCGAGTCCGGCCTCGCCCTCGGCGCGGTAGCGGGCCAGCAGGACATAGATCCACGAGCGCGCGACCCGGTAGTCCCGGGCGACTTCGCTGATCGGGCGGTGCTCACATTCGACAGCGGCGACAACCAAACGGGCCTTCGACATGAGGACACCTCGCGATCACTGGGCTGTCCTCTATGTCGGGAGACATCCGTCCTCTATGTCAATGAACCACAGACC
>NZ_LZLY01000025.1 GCF_001673535.1 Mycobacterium sp. 1081908.1
GATCCGGATGGGCGTCGACGAGGACACCGTCGCGGTCACCGTCCGCGACTATGGGGTGGGGCTGCGGCCCGGCGAGGAGAAGCTGGTGTTCAGCCGGTTCTGGCGCTCAGACCCGTCGCGGGTGCGGCGCTCCGGCGGCACCGGGCTGGGCCTGGCGATCAGCATCGAGGACGCGCGGCTGCACCAGGGCCGGCTGGAGGCGTGGGGCGAGCCCGGCCAGGGCGCCTGCTTCCGGCTGACGCTGCCCCTGGTCCGCGGCCACAAGGTCACCACCAGCCCGCTGCCGTTGAAGCCCATCCCGGAGCCGCCGGCGCCGCCGCGCCCGGACGCGCCGCGCCCACGTGAGCACGCCGAGCGGAGCGTCTGATGCGGCGGTTGCTCGCGCTTGTCTCGCTGGCGTTCGCCCTCGCCGGCTGCGCGGGGGTGCCCAGCTCCTCGGCGCCGCAGGCGATCGGCACCGTCGAGCGGCCGGCGCCGTCCAACCTGCCCAAGCCGACCCCGGGCATGGACCCCGACGTGTTGCTGCGCGAATTCCTCAAGGCCACAGCCGATCCGGCGAACCGGCACCTGGCGGCCCGGCAATTCCTGACGCAGTCGGCGTCCAACGCGTGGGACGACGCCGGTAGCGCCCTGCTGATCGACCACGTGGTGTTCGTGGAAACCCGTGGCGCCGAACGGGTTTCGGCAACCATGCGCGCCGACATCCTGGGCTCGCTGTCCGATGTGGGGGTTTTCGAAACGGCCGAGGGCGTGCTGCCGGACCCCGGGCCGATCGAGTTGGTCAAGACGTCTGGCGGCTGGCGCATCGACCGCCTGCCCAACGGCGTCTTCCTGGACTGGCAGCAGTTCCAGTCCACCTACAAGCGCAACACGTTGTACTTCGCCGACCCGACCGGCAAGACGGTGGTGCCCGATCCCCGCTACGTCGCGGTGTCCGATCACGACCAGCTGGCCACCGAGCTGGTGTCCAAGATGCTTGCCGGGCCGCGGCCCGAGATGGCCCACACCGTGCGCAACCTGCTCGCCCCGCCGCTGCGGCTGCGCGGACCGGTGACCCGCGCCGACGGCGGCAAGAACGGCATCGGGAAGGGCTACGGCGGCGCCCGCATCGAGCTGGAGAAGCTGTCCACCACCGATCCGCACAGCAGGGCATTGCTTGCGGCGCAGATCATTTGGACGCTGGCCCGGGCCGACATCAGGGGCCCGTACGTGATCAACGCCGACGGCGCACCGCTGGACGACAGGTTCGCCGACGGCTGGACCACCTCCGACGTCGCCGCCACCGACCCGGGCGTGGCCGACGGCGCCGGCGCCGGGTTGCACGCCCTGGTCAACGGGTCGCTGGTCGGGTTGGACGGGCAGCACGCCAACACCGTGCCCGGGGCCTTCGGGCGGGTGGGCGACCAGACCGCCGCCGCGCTGTCCCGCAGCGGGCGCCAGGTGGCGTCGGTGGTGACGCTGCGCCGCGGCGCCCCGGACCAGGCGGCGTCGCTGTGGATCGGCGACCTCGGCGGCGAGGCGGTCCAGGCCGCCGACGGGCACACCCTGACGCGCCCCAGCTGGTCACTGGACGACGCCGTGTGGGTGGTGGTCGACAACAACAACGTGCTGCGCGCGATCCAGGAACCGGCGTCGGGGCAGCCCGCGCGGATACCGGTGGATTCCGCGGTGGTGGCCTCCAGCTTTCCCGGGCCGATCACCGACCTGCAGCTGTCCCGCGACGGCACGCGCGCCGCGATGGTGATCAACGGCCAGGTGATCCTCGCCGGTGTGGAGCAGACGCAGGCCGGGCAGTACGCGCTGACCTACCCGCGGCGGCTGGGTTTCGGCCTGGGCAACTCGGTGGTCTCGCTGTCGTGGCGCACCGGCGACGACATCGTGGTGACCCGCACCGACGCCACCCATCCGGTGTCCTACGTCAACCTCGACGGGGTGAACTCCGACGCGCCGTCCCGTGGCCTGCAGATGCCGGTCACGACGGTCGCGGCCAACCCGTCGGCCGTGTACGTCGCGGCCCCGGACGGGGTGCTGCAGTATTCGGCGTCGGCCCCCGAAACCCAGCAGAGCTGGTCGGAGGTGTCCGGGTTGTCGACGCCGGGCGCGTTGCCGGTGCTGCCGGGCTGAGCCTGTCACCCCCTGCGGCGACACTCGCGGTGTGCTCGATCTGATCCTGCCGCTGGAATGCGGCGGCTGCGGGGCGCCGTCGACCCGCTGGTGCGACGCGTGCGCGACGGAGCTCGCCGTCAGGCCCGACGAGCCGCATGTGATCAACCCCCGCGTCGACCCCGAGGCGCCGGTGTTCGCGCTGGGCCGCTACGCCGGCGCGCGCCGCGCGGCGATCCTGGCGCTGAAGGAGAACGGGCGCGGCGACCTGGTGACCCCGCTGGCCCGGGCGCTGGCCGTCGGGGTGCACCGGCTGCTGACGTGGGGGATGGTCGAGACGCCGCTGACGATCGTGCCCGCGCCGACGAGGCGTTCGGCGGCGCGCCGGCGCGGCGGCGACCCCGTCGCGCGGCTGGCGCGGGCGGCGGTGGCCGGGCACCCGGGCATCGCCGTCGCGCCGGCGTTGCGGATGAAGGCGCTGGCCCGCGACTCGGTGGGCCTGGGCACGTCGGCCCGCGAGCGCAACATCGCGGGCCGGGTGGTGCTGCGGGGTGCGCCGCCGCGGACGGAGGTCGTGCTCGTCGACGACATCGTCACCACCGGGGCGACGGCGCGCGAATCGGTGCGGATGCTGCGCGGCGCGGGGATCGGCGTCGCCGCGGTGCTGGCGCTCGCCGCCGCGTGAATCTGTGCGGCCGCCAAGAGGATGTGAAGAACTCGCAACAGCTGTGCGAAATCAGTGGCATCCCACGGCGAACACGAGCTAACGTCGAGAACAACCTTCAGGAACATCTTTTGGCCCGGGTCACAACGCAGTCGTCGATTTCCCGGGCTGGTACGCCACACGTGGAGGGGGTGAGCCTTCGGCACCTTGCATCGGCGGGCAGCCTGCGGCGGTGACCTTAGGGAGCCGCTCCCAACCCCCCGTCGGCGCGTCTAGTAGAAAGCCGGCACGCACCGCGTGCGACGTGGAAAAGGAAACGAGTTGACACGTATGTCAAGGCTTACCGTGGATTCCGGTCAGATTCTCGACCAACAGCCGGCAGAAAGTAGCGAGCCGGCCGAACTGACCCTCAACGCCGAAGTCGTGTTCAAAGGCCGCAACGTCGAAATCCCCGATCATTACCGCTTCTACGTCTCGCAAAAACTCGCCCGGCTCGAACGATTCGATCGCTCCATCTATCTTTTCGACGTCGAGCTCAAACACGCGCCCAACCGCCGGCAGCGCAAGTCCTGTCAGCGCGTCGAAATCACCGCCCGCGGGCGCGGGCCGGTCAGCCGCGCGGAGGCCTGCGCCGACAGCTTCTACGCCGCCTTCGAGTCCGCGGTCGACAAGCTGGAGAACCGGCTGCGCCGCGTCAAGGACCGCCGCAAGGTCCACTACGGCGACAAGACGCCGGTGTCGCTGGCCGCCGCCACCGCGATGGCGCCGCTTCCCGCCAGGGCCTTCAACGCCGAACTCGTCGAGCCGCACCAACACGACGGCGCGGGTCTCGACCACGAAGACCACGAGCCGGGCCGGGTGGTGCGCACCAAGGAGCACCAGGCCACGCCGATGTCGGTCGACGAGGCGCTCTACGAGATGGAGCTGGTCGGGCACAACTTCTTTTTGTTCTACGACAAGGAGACCGAACGGCCGTCCGTCGTGTACCGCCGGCACGCCTACGACTACGGGCTGATCAGGCTGGCTTGACGTTCGGCGGCCATCCGCGGCGCCCGGCGGTAGCCGCGCTTGCGATCGCCGCTGCGGCGGCCATCCGCGGCTCGTCACCTACGATGGGGGTCGGTTTAACGAAGAAGAAGACTCCTATCAACAGGGGATATAGCTGTGCTGGATAAGCTGCTGCGCCTTGGCGAAGGTCGCATGGTCAAGCGCCTCAAGAAGGTGGCCGACTATGTCAACACGCTGTCCGACGACGTCGAGAAGCTGACAGACGCCGAACTACGGGCAAAGACCGACGAGTTCAAGAAGCGCCTCGAAGACGGCGAGACCCTCGACGACCTGCTGCCCGAGGCGTTCGCCGTGGCCCGCGAGGCCGCGTGGCGGGTCCTGGACCAGCGCCCGTTCGACGTGCAGGTGATGGGCGCCGCGGCGCTGCACCTGGGCAACGTCGCCGAGATGAAGACCGGTGAGGGCAAGACGCTGACCTGCGTGTTGCCGGCCTACCTCAACGCGCTGGCCGGCAAGGGCGTCCACATCGTCACCGTCAACGACTACCTGGCCAAACGCGACAGCGAATGGATGGGCCGGGTGCACCGCTTCCTGGGTCTGCAGGTCGGGGTGATCCTGGCGCAGATGACGCCCGACGAGCGGCGTGTCGCCTACAACGCCGACATCACCTACGGCACCAACAACGAGTTCGGCTTCGACTACCTGCGCGACAACATGGCGCACTCGCTCGACGACCTGGTGCAGCGCGGGCACTGCTACGCCATCGTCGACGAGGTCGACTCCATCCTGATCGACGAGGCCCGCACCCCGCTGATCATCTCCGGCCCGGCCGACGGCGCCTCCAACTGGTACCTCGAGTTCGCCCGCATCGCGCCGCTGATGCAAAAGGACGTGCACTACGAGGTCGACCTGCGCAAGCGCACCGTCGGCGTGCACGAGAAGGGCGTGGAGTTCGTCGAGGACCAGCTCGGCATCGACAACCTCTACGAGGCGGCCAACTCGCCGCTGGTCAGCTACCTCAACAACGCGCTGAAGGCCAAGGAGCTGTTCAACCGCGACAAGGACTACATCGTCCGCGACGGCGAGGTGCTCATCGTCGACGAGTTCACCGGCCGCGTGCTGATCGGCCGCCGCTACAACGAGGGCATGCACCAGGCCATCGAGGCCAAGGAGCACGTCGAGATCAAGGCCGAGAACCAGACGCTGGCCACCATCACGCTGCAGAACTACTTCCGCCTCTACGACAAGCTGGCCGGCATGACCGGTACCGCCCAGACCGAGGCGGCCGAGCTGCACGAGATTTACAAGCTGGGCGTGGTCTCCATCCCGACCAACAAGCCGATGGTCCGCACCGACTGCTCCGACCTGATCTACAAGACCGAGGAGGCCAAGTACATCGCGGTGGTCGACGACGTCGAGGAGCGCTACGAAAAGGGCCAGCCGGTCCTGATCGGCACCACCAGCGTCGAGCGCTCGGAGTACCTGTCGCGCCAGTTCC
This sequence comes from Mycobacterium sp. 1081908.1, assembly GCF_001673535.1. Lineage (GTDB taxonomy): Bacteria > Actinomycetota > Actinomycetes > Mycobacteriales > Mycobacteriaceae > Mycobacterium. The sequence continues at coordinate 5,274 of NZ_LZLY01000025.1, forward strand.
AGAAGCGCCGCATCCCGCACAACGTGCTCAACGCCAAGTACCACGAGCAGGAGGCGGGCATCATCGCCGTCGCGGGCCGCCGCGGCGGCATCACCGTCGCCACCAACATGGCCGGCCGCGGCACCGACATCGTGCTGGGCGGCAACGTGGACTTCCTCACCGACCAGCGGCTGCGCGAGCGCGGCCTGGATCCGGTGGAGACGCCCGAGGAGTACGAGACGGCCTGGCACCAGGAGCTGGCCATGGTCAAGGAGGAGGCCGGCAAGGAGGCCGCCGAGGTGATCGAGGCCGGCGGCCTGTACGTGCTGGGCACCGAGCGCCACGAGTCGCGGCGCATCGACAACCAGCTGCGCGGCCGGTCCGGCCGGCAGGGCGACCCGGGGGAGTCGCGGTTCTACCTGTCGCTGAGCGACGAGCTGATGCGCCGGTTCAACGGGGCCGCGCTGGAGGCGATGCTCAACCGGCTGAACCTGCCCGACGACGTGCCGATCGAGAACAAGATGGTGACCCGCGCCATCAAGAGCGCGCAGACCCAGGTCGAGCAGCAGAACTTCGAGGTCAGAAAGAACGTCCTCAAGTACGACGAGGTGATGAACCAGCAGCGCAAGGTGATCTACGCCGAGCGCCGCCGCATCCTCGAGGGCGAGAACCTCAAGGAGCAGGCGCTGGACATGGTCCGCGACGTGGTCACCGCCTACGTCGACGGCGCGACCGCCGAGGGCTACGCCGAGGACTGGGACCTGGAGGCGCTGTGGACGGCGCTGAAGACGCTGTACCCGGTCGGCATCGCGCACGAGACGCTGACGCACCGCGACGCCGACTCCGACCGGGACGACCTCACCCGCGACGAGCTGCTCGAGGCGCTGGTCGAGGACGCCGAAAAGGCTTACGCCGCAAGGGAAGCGGAGCTCGAGGAAATCGCGGGCGAGGGCGCGATGCGCCAGCTGGAACGCAACGTGTTGCTCAACGTCATCGACCGCAAGTGGCGCGAGCACCTCTACGAGATGGACTACCTCAAGGAGGGCATCGGGCTGCGTGCGATGGCGCAGCGCGACCCGCTGGTGGAGTACCAGCGCGAGGGCTACGACATGTTCATGGCCATGCTCGACGGCATGAAGGAGGAGTCGGTCGGCTTCCTGTTCAACGTCACCGTCGAAGCGGTGCCCGCTCCCCAGGTCGCCCCGCAGGCGACGCCCGAGGGGTTGGCGGAATTGGGCGGCACCCCCTCCGGAGAGCCCGACGGCGAAGGTGAAGCTCCCGCCGCGGCCCGCGAGGAGGCCCCGAGCGTGTTGCGCGCCAAGGGCATTGACGACGAGGCGCCCGCGCTCACGTATTCCGGGCCGTCCGAGGACGGCTCGGCGCAGGTGCAGCGCAACGGCGGTGGCGCCCAGAAGACGCCGGCCGGTGTGCCCGGCGGCGGCAGCCGCCGCGAGCGCCGCGCCGCCGCGCGGCAGCAGGGGCGCGGCGCCAAGCCGCCGAAGTCGGTCAAGCGCCGCTAGCCCGGCGCCAGCCCGGCGCCGAACGTGCGGCTGGCCGCACGTTCGGCTGCGAGCGTGCGGCCAGCCGCACACTCGTTGCGGCGGGACTAGTCAAAAATGACTAGGGCGCCGCCGCGCAAAGATGAGGCAGATGAGCTATATGCCGGGCTGCCGATGCGGTCGACACTGAGCCCATGAAGCGTTACTTGACTGTTGCTTACGGCGCGGTGGCTTACCTGCTGTTCCTCGTCGCGTTCTTGTATCTCGTTGGGTTCGTGGCGAACCTGTGGGTGCCGCGCACCGTCGATCGCGGGCTCCCGGCGCCCATCGGCGAGGCGGTTCTGGTCAACGTGTTGCTGGTCGGGGCGTTCGGACTCCAGCACAGCGTTATGGCGCGGCCGGCGTTCAAGGCGTGGTGGACCCGATTCGTGCCGCCGTCGATAGAGCGCAGCACCTACGTGGTGCTGTCGAGCGCCGCGCTGCTGCTGCTTTATTGGCAGTGGCGAACGATGCCGGACGTCGTCTGGGACGTGCGGCAGCCGGCGGCGCGCGCGGTGCTGTGGGCGTTGTTCGGGCTGGGCTGGCTGATCGCGCTGGGCGCGACGTTCATGATCAACCACTTCGACCTGTTCGGGCTGAGGCAGGTGTATCTGGCGTGGCGCCAAAAGCCTTACACCGAGCTGCATTTCCGCACCCATTTGTTCTATCGTCTGGTGCGTCACCCGCTCATGCTGGGGTTCCTGATCTCGTTCTGGGCGGCCCCCACCATGACGGCAGGGCATCTGCTGTTCTCGATCGCCATGACGGGCTACATCCTGACCGCCGTGCACATCGAAGAGCGCGGACTCGTCGCGGCGCTGGGCAACGACTACCGCCAATACCGTCGCGAGGTTCCCATGCTGGTCCCGCTGAAGCCCCGGCCGCGCCGACGCTCGGCGGAAGCGCTTGGCCAGCACTAGCTCTCGGGGGCGGCGCCGATCGGTTGGCTAAAACGCTCTGCCCGGCGTTGGCCAACTGATCACGCGGCGGATACCTGAACGTGGCACGGTACCCGTGTGCAAACCGGGTCGCAGGTCGGTCAAGCGCGCTGGGTGGACCGATTCCACCGGGGGTGCGAGGCGGTCGTCGATCGGCTTCCGTTCGGGCTCGGATCGGTGGTCGCGCCCACGTTTCTCGGCTTCTGCGTGATCAACGGGCTCACCTTCGGCGTCGACCTGGCGATCCTCACGGGCCTGCGCGGCGGGCTCGGCCTTCCGGTTCCGATCGCGGTCACGGTCGCCTACGCGTGCGCCTTCGCGCTCAGCTACGCGCTCAATCGCACCTTCAACTTCCGATCCCACGCGCCGGTCGGGCGGCAGGTCGCCGTCTACGTCGTGGTGGTCGTCGTCAACTACCTGGCGCTGATCCTCGGCGTGTCCAGCGCGCTGACCGCGATGGGGCTGCAATACCAGCTGTCGCGGATGCTGGCCGGTGTCTGCGAGGCGGTGTACATGTACTGCGCGATGAGGTGGCTGGTCTTCCGCCGATGAGTTCGGCCTGAAGTAAACGGGGGGCGCCGTCCGGCTGGAAGGATGGACGGCATGGATGTCAAGGAGGTGTTGCTGCCCGGCGTCGGTCTTCGATACGAATTCACCAGCCACACCGGTGACCGGATCGGGATCATCGCGCGCCGCGGCGGCGATTTCGACGTCGTCCTGTACGGCCCCGACGATCCCGACCAGGCCAGACCGGTGCTGCACCTGACCGACGCCGAGGCCGAGGCGGTGGCCCAGATCCTGGGCGCGCCGCGCATCGCCGAGCGGTTCACCGAGCTCTCCAAAGGGCTGCCGGGCATCGAGACCGGGCAGGTGCGCATCGTGGCCGGCAGCCCGTTCGTGGACCACCCGCTGGGTGACACGCGCGCCCGGACCCGCACCGGGGCGTCGATCGTCGCCATCGTGCGCAACGAGCAGGTGCTCGCCTCGCCCGGCCCGGCCGAAATGTTGCACGCGCGAGACGTTTTGATCGTGATCGGCACCGAAGACGGCATCGCCGGTGTCGAGCGGATCATCGATAAGGGCTGAGCCGATGCAGGTTTCGGGGGCGCTACTGTTTCAACTCGGCGCCCTCCTGGCCACGCTGGCCGTATTGGGCGCCCTGGCAAGGCGTTTCGCGCTGTCCCCCATACCGGTCTACCTGTTGGCCGGCCTCTCGCTGGGCAAGGGCGGCCTGCTGCCCGTCGCCGCGGCCGGCGAGTTCATCGAGACGGCCGCGCCCATCGGCATCGTCCTGTTGCTGCTCACCCTGGGCCTGGAATTCTCGGCGACCGAATTCGCCAGCAGCCTGCGACACCACCTGCCGTCCGCCGCAGTGGACATCGTCCTCAACGCCACCCCCGGCGCGGTGGCCGGCTGGCTGCTGGGGCTGGACGGCGTCGCGATCCTGGCCCTGGCCGGGGTCACCTACATCTCGTCGTCGGGCGTCATCGCGCGCGTGCTGGTCGACTTGGGCCGGCTCGGCAACCGGGAAACGCCGGCGGTGCTCTCGGTCCTGGTTCTCGAGGATTTCGCGATGGCGGCGTACCTGCCGCTGTTCGCGGTGCTGGCGTCGGGCGGGGGCTGGGTGCACGCCGTCGTCGGCATGGCCGCCGCGGTGGGCGCGCTGCTGGCCGCGTTCGCCGCCTCCTACCGGTGGGGGCACCACGTCGGCCGGCTGGTCGAACACCCCGATTCCGAGCAGCTGTTGCTCAGGGTCTTGGGCATCACCCTGATGGTGGCCGCGGTGGCGGAGGTCCTGCACGCGTCGGCCGCCGTCGGCGCCTTCCTGGTGGGCCTGACCCTGACCGGTGCGACGGCCGACCGGGCCCGCCGGGTGCTCGGCCCGTTGCGCGACCTGTTCGCAGCGATCTTCTTCCTGGCGATCGGCCTGTCGGTCGACCCGCACGAGCTCCTGCCGATGCTCCCGGCGGCGCTGGTGCTGGCGGCCGTCACCGCGGGGACCAAGGTGGCCACCGGGATGCTCGCCGCCCGGCGCGACGGCGTGGCGCGGCGCGGGCAGCTGCGCGCGGGCGCCGCGCTCATCGCCAGGGGCGAGTTCTCGCTGATCATCATCGGCCTGGTCGGCACCTCGATCCCGGCCGTCGCCGCGCTGGCGACGTCGTACGTGTTCGTCATGGCGATCATGGGGCCGGTCCTGGCGCGGTACTCCGGCGGCCGCGCGGCCACCTAACCGATGTGCAGGGCCACCATCAGCCAGCGCGTCCCGGCGCCGGACGGTACCCGCTCCACGCGACAGGCGATGGCGTGGATCCGGTCGCCGCGGCTGTAGGACCCGAACACCTCGGCCGCGGCCTCCGGGTCGGGGCGCCCGGAGGGTTGCAGCCGCATCCGGCGCAGCACCGCCGCGCCGTCGCGCCCGCGCGGGCGGGCGGCCGCCGAGCCGCCGATCGCGACCACGGAGTCCACCAGCCCGGGCGCCAGCATCGGGCGCAGCTGCGCGGCGGGACGGCGGCGGTCGACGACCTCGAGCACCCGGCGCAGCGCGGCGTCGGCGAAGGCGGCCGCCTGCCGCATGGGCGCGGACGGGTTCGGCGGCCCGGCCGGCTGCCCGGCGAGGGGCCGGCGGGGCGCACGGGCGCGGCGGCGCGGCGTCACCTGGGGCGGCTGCCGGCACTGGGGGACGTCGCGCCTGGGCGGCTCGTAGTCGACGACGGGCGTCACGGCGAAAACGGTCAACGCGCACTCTCCCACGGATCGGGTGCCTGCTGGAGAGTGGCAGACGGGGCTGGTAAGTGGTCATCATGGCACAGGTCGGGCCGGCGCGTATGCGCTCGATTACCGTTGGCGGGTACATCCGTTCACCCAAGGAACCGAGGCCGAATTGACCAGGAGGGACGCGCCGTAATGGTGACCCGGTTGTCCCCGGCGGACGCGTCCTTCTATCGGCTGGAGAACTCGGCCACCCCCATGTACGTGGGGTCGCTGTCCATCCTGCAGCGGCCGCGCGCGGGGTTGAGCTACGAGACGCTGCTGGCCACCGTCGAACAGCGGCTGCCGCAGATTCCGCGTTACCGGCAGAAGGTTCGGCGGGTGCCGATCGGCACGGCCAGGCCGGTGTGGCTCGACGACAACGACTTCGACATCACCTATCACGTGCGGCGCTCGGCGCTTCCGTCCCCGGGCAGCGACGAGCAGCTGCACGAGCTGATCGCGCGGCTGGCCGCGCGGCCGCTGGACAAGTCGCGGCCGCTGTGGGAGATGTACCTGGTCGAAGGCCTGGCCAAGAACCGGATCGCGCTGTACACCAAGTCCCACCAGGCGCTGATCAACGGCATGACGGCGCTGGAGATCGGCCACGTCATCGCCGACCGGACGCGCCGCCCTCCGCCGTTCCCCGAAGACATCTGGATACCGGAACGCGACCCCGGCAACACCCGGCTGATGCTGGGCGCGATCGGCGACTGGATGGCCGGGCCGGGCACGCAGCTGCAGGCCGTCGGGTCCGCGGTGGCCGGATTGGTGACGAACTACGGCGAGTTGCTCGAAGCGGGCCGTCGCGCCGTCGACATCGCGCGCGCCGTGGCGCGGGGCACCGCGCCCAGCAGCCCGCTCAACGCGACCGTCTCCCGGCACCGCAGGTTCACGGTCGCCCGCGGCACCCTCGAGGACTACCGCGCCGTGCGCGCGCGCTACGACTGCGACATCAACGACGTGGTGCTGGCCGTTGTGGCCGGCGCGCTGGGCAACTGGCTGCTGTCGCGCGGGGTGGCGGTGTCGCCGACCGCGACGGTCCGCGCGATGGCGCCGCTGTCGATCTACGCCGACGACGGCCTCGACTCGACCGGCCCGGGCCAGACGATCAGTCAGGTCACCCCGTTCCTGGTGGATCTGCCGGTGGGAGAGGCCAACCCGGTGGTGCGGCTGTCGCAGATCGCCCACGCCACCGAATCCAACCCGACCGCCGCCAGCCTGGTCGACGCCCGGACCATCGTCACCCTGTCGGGATTCGCGCCACCGACCCTGCACGCCATGGGCATCCGCGTCGCCACCGGATTCCCGAGCTTTTCCAAGCGGACGTTCAACCTCTTGATCACCAACGCCCCGGGCGCCCAGTCGCAGATGTACATCGCCGGCACCAAGCTGCTGGAGACCTACGCCGTCCCGCCGCTGCTGCACAACCAGGCGCTGGCGATCAGCGTGACGTCCTATAACGGCATGCTTTATTTCGGGATCAACGCCGACCGTGAGGCGATGAGCGACGTCGACCTGCTGCCCGGGCTGTTGAGCCAATCCCTCGAGGAACTTCTCGAAGCTTCCCGCTGATTAGCCGGGGTGAAAATCGGTGCGTGGATCTATGATTCGTTCTTGTGAGCACCGCGACAAATGACGGGGCGTCGGCGAAGGCGGGCGGGAAGAAATCGAGCACCGCGCCCGCGCACAAAATCTCCGACGACGTCTACCAAACCGAAATATTCCGGCTGCAAACGGAATTCGTGAAGTTGCAGGAGTGGGCGCGGCACGTCGGCGCGCGCATCGTGATCCTTTTCGAGGGCCGGGACGGGGCGGGCAAGGGCGGAACGATCAAACGGATCACCGAATACCTGAACCCCCGCGTCGCCCGGATCGCGGCGTTGCCCGCGCCGAGCGACCGCGAACGCGGCCAGTGGTACTACCAGCGCTACATCGCGCACCTGCCCGCCAAAGGCGAAATCGTGCTGTTCGACCGGTCGTGGTACAACCGCGCCGGCGTGGAAAGGGTGATGGGATTCTGCACGCCGCAGGAGTATGTGCTGTTTCTGCGGCAAACGCCCATCTTCGAGCAGATGCTGATCGACGACGGGATCATGTTGCGCAAGTATTGGTTCTCCGTCTCCGAGGCCGAGCAGCTGCACCGGTTCAAAGCGCGGCTGAATGACCCTGTCCGGCAATGGAAACTCAGCCCCATGGACATGGAGTCGCTGTATCGGTGGGAGGACTACTCGCGCGCCAAGGACGAGATGATGGTGCACACCGACACCCCGGTAAGCCCTTGGTACATAGTGGAATCCGACATCAAGAAGCACGCGCGGCTGAACATGATGGCGCATCTGCTGTCGACGATCGAGTACTACGACGTGGGCCGGCCGAAGGTCAAGCTGCCCAAGGAGCCGGTGGTGGCCGAGAACTATCAGCGCCCGCCGCGCGAGCTGTCGAACTACGTCGACGACTACGCGGCCACCTTGGTCGGGAGCCCATGATCCAGGTCTACATCCCGGCCACGCTGGAGATGCTGCAGCGGCTCGTCGCCGACGGCTCCGTGTGGCCGGTCAACGGCACCGCGTTCGCGGTGACGCCGACGTTGCGCGAGGCCTACGCGGAGGGCGACGACGACGAGCTCGCCGACGTGGCGCTGCGCGAGGCGGCGCTGGCGTCGCTGCGGCTGCTCGCGGCCCAGGACGCCGGGGGAGCGGGCACGGGTCTGCCGCCCCGGCGCGCGGTGCTGGCCGCGGAGGTCGCCGACGCCAAGTACCGGCCCGATCTCGACGACGCCGTCGTCCGGCTCGGCGCGCCCGTCACCATGGACCGGGTGGTCGCCGCCTACGTCGACAACGCCGCCGCCGAGCCCGACGTCACCCGGGCCATCGAGATCATCGACGCCGCGGACCTGGGCGACGAGGACGCCGAGCTGATCGTCGGCGACGCGCTGGACCACGACCTCGCGTGGTACGCGACCCAGGAATTGCCGTTCCTGCTTGAGCTGCTGTGACCCCGGATGTGACGAATTTCGGCTAGCTACGACACCGTAGGTTACGGTACCGTAGGTTTCGTGAAGCGCACCGAATCGGCGACAATGGTGGGCGTAAGCCAGACGCCGGCTAGTGAGCAGGAGCTTCCGCTGGGCAGACGTAACCCATCGATCAGGGGCAACGTCGTCGACACCAAGCGACCCGTTGTGGCCGGCGCCGAGCGCCATCCCGGCTGGCACGCGCTGCGCAAGCTCGCCGCGCGCATCACCACCCCGCTGTTGCCCGACGACTACCTGCACCTGGCCAACCCGCTGTGGTCCGCGCGCGAATTGCGGGGCCGCGTCCTCGATGTCCGCCGGGAGACCGAGGATTCCGCGACCCTGGTGATCAAACCGGGCTGGGGGTTCAGCTTCGACTACCAGCCCGGCCAGTACATCGGCATCGGGCTGCTGGTCGACGGGCGCTGGCGGTGGCGGTCGTATTCGCTGACCTCGAGCCCGGCCGAGACGTCCGGCTCGCCGCGCACGGTGACCATCACCGTCAAGGCGATGCCCGAGGGGTTCCTGTCCACCCACCTGGTGGCCGGCGTCGAGCCCGGGACCATCGTGCGGCTGGCCGCGCCGCAGGGCAACTTCGTCCTGCCGGACCCCGCGCCGCCGTCGATCCTGTTCCTGACCGCCGGGTCGGGCATCACGCCGGTGATGTCGATGCTGCGGACGTTGGTGCGCCGCAACCAGATTGGCGACGTCATGCACCTGCATTCGGCGCCCACCGAATCCGGCGTGATGTTCCGCGCCGAGCTGGCCGCGCTGGCCGCTGACCAGCCGGGCTACCGCCTGCAGGTGCGGGAGACCCGCACGCAGGGCCGGCTCGACCTGGCCGCGCTGGACCAGCAGGTTCCGGACTGGCGCGAGCGTCAGACCTGGGCGTGCGGGCCGGAGGGCATGCTCAACCAGGCGCAGAAGGTGTGGTCGTCGGCGGGCATCGGCGACCGGCTGCACCTGGAGCGGTTCGCGGTGGCCAAGGCCGCGCCCGCCGGCGCCGGCGGAACCGTCACGTTCGCGCGCAGCGGGCGTGCCGTCGCGGCCGACGCGGCGACGTCGTTGATGGATGCCGGCGAAGGCGCCGGTGTGCAGATGCCCTTCGGCTGCCGGATGGGGATCTGCCAGTCCTGCGTGGTAAGCCTGGTGGATGGCCACGTCCGCGATCTGCGGACCGGCGCCGAACACGAGCCCGGGACGCGGATCCAGACCTGTGTGTCGGCCGCCTCCGGCGATTGTGTGCTCGACATCTAAAGGCTACTCACAGGTAACCTACGCGCTCGTAGGTTACGATAGCGTAGGTATTGACCGATACAAGAGGACCGTAGGGAGATGACGACGAGTGGCAATCACAGACGTCGACGTATTCGCCCATCTGACGGACGCTGACATCGAAAACCTGGGCGTGGAGCTGGACGCCATCCGCCAGGACATTGAGGACTCTCGCGGGGCGCGCGACGCCCGCTACATCCGCCGCACCATCGCCGCGCAGCGCGCGCTGGAGGTGGCCGGGCGGCTGCTGCTGGCCGCGAGCTCGCGCCGCTCGGCGTGGTGGGCCGGCACCGTCACGCTGGCAGTGGCCAAGATCGTCGAGAACATGGAGATCGGCCACAACGTCATGCACGGCCAGTGGGACTGGATGAACGACCCGGAGATCCACTCCTCGACGTGGGAGTGGGACATGAGCGGGTCGTCCAAACACTGGCGCTACACCCACAACTTCGTGCACCACAAGTACACCAACATCCTGGGGATGGACGACGACGTCGGCTACGGCCTGCTGCGCGTCACCCGCGATCAGCGCTGGAAGCGCTTCAACATCTTCAACCTGGTCTACAACACGATGCTCGCGCTCCTCTTCGAATGGGGCGTCGGACTGCAGCACGTGGAGCTCGGCAAGATCGTCAAGAAGCGGATGGACAATGACGACGCCCGCCAGCGCATCGACGAGTTCCTGGCCAAGGCCGGCCGGCAGGTCGTCAAGGACTACGTCGCATTCCCGGCGCTGACCGCCCTGTCGCCCGGCGCGACCTATCGCTCGACGCTGACGGCCAACGCGGTCGCCAACGTCCTTCGCAACGTGTGGGCCAACGCGGTGATCTTCTGCGGCCACTTTCCCGACGGCGCAGAGAAATTCACCAAGACCGACATGATCGGCGAGACCAAGGGCCAGTGGTACCTGCGCCAGATGCTGGGCAGCGCCAACTTCGAGGCCGGCCCGGCGCTGCGGTTCATGAGCGGGAATCTGTGCCATCAGATCGAGCACCACCTGTATCCGGATCTGCCGAGCAACCGGCTGCACGAGATCTCGGTCCGGGTGCGCGCGCTCTGCGACAAGTACGACTTGCCTTACACCACGGGCTCTTTCCTGGTGCAGTACGGCAAGACGTGGCGCACGCTGGCCAAGCTGTCGCTGCCGAACAAGTACCTGCGCGACGACGCCGACAACGCGCCGGAGACGCGCAGCGAGCGGATGTTCGCCGAATTGGAGCCCGGTTTCGCCGGCACCGATCCGGCGACCGGACGCCGGCGCGGCCTGAAGACCGCCATCGCCACCGTGCGGGATTGGCGGCGCGCCAAGAAGCAGGCGAAGCAGGGGTACCGCGACGGCCTGGCCGCCTGACGCTTGGGGTCCTAGGCTCGATGCGGGACCCCGACGCGGGATAGGAGAGGCACGCGATGCTCGCAGCGTTCGGATTCGAAAACCTCGGTGTGGTCGTCGGGGACATGTATTTCGTCGACCCCACTCCCAACAAAGGACAGGAGACCCCGGAACGGGGCGTCCGGCTGGAACTGCGCATGATCGATCGGGCCGAGCCCCAGGGATCGATCTACGCCGGCATCCCGATCGCCTTCACCCGCCCGGTGTGGCGGGTGGACCTGTTCGGGTCCACCGAGAGCCCGCCCGGGACGCTGGACCGGGCGCATCACCATCCCCGATTCGACGGCTGGGAGCCGGGTCGCCGGCACTTCGTCCCCGAGCTGTCCGCCGAGCCGGTGGCGTGGCTGGCCGGCCAGCTGGCCGCCCCGGCCGCCGTGCTGGAGCGGGCGGGCGTCGCCCTGGATGAGGTCAGCGACGCCGACCTGACCGGACTCGTCGCGGCGGCCCCGGAGATCGTCGGCGCGGTGAAGCGGATGCTCGACGGCGTGCGGGACGGGACGTTGGCCCCCGCCCCCGCCGAGCCGGTCGCCGCCGCCCGCACCGGCTGGCTCTGATCCGTTTCGATTTGCTAGCCGGCAGGATCCGGCTAATCTAACTGCTGCCGCCCAGACTGAGGAGTCAGCAAATGACGAAGACCGCACGCCTGACCGCACCGCTCGCCGCCGTTCTGGGCGGTATCGCAGTCTTGGCCGCCCCGATCGCGAGTGCCGACTCGATGGATGACGCGTACCTGCAAACGCTCAAGGACAAGGGAATCACCTGGCCGAGCACCGCCGACCAGACGATGGTCCAGATCGGGCACGCCGTTTGCACGGACTGGTCGCACGGGTTCACGTTCGAGCAGACCTTCGCCGATGCGAAACAGGGGCTCCCGCAGTTGCAGGACACCTCGCTGGCCAAGATCATGGGCGCGGCGACCGGGGTCTACTGCCCGCAATACTCCAGCAAGTTCGACTGAGCAAAACGCAGCGCCCGGCCGGCTGACCGGATTTCGAGGGAGGCGCACCGTGACCTATATGGGCAAGCCCTATTACCCGGTGTGGCTGGACAACCTCGCCGGGGACGTCACCTTGGAAGCCGCGGCAATGGACGGCAGCGCCCACGGCGCGGAAGACGTTCGCTCCATCGTGGTGACCGCCCGCGAGGTGTACGACAACCAGGTGTTCAACTTCGCCGGGCCCGCTGGCGACTATGGCTTCGTCGAGGACTACACGTGCGAGATCCGCGGCGTGCAAACCAACGTCGTCGTCTGGGTCACCTTCAACGGCGCGGGCCAGACGCGCCACGTCGTGGTGAACCACCGGCCCCGCAGTGCGTTGCTTTCCTTCTCCCGTCTGATGCTCGAAAAGTATTCCGGCACACCGCTTGCCAAACATTGGCAGGGCACACCGTAAGAGGCAGTTCGGCTCGTTAATTTGGCGCGAGCGCCCCTGTCGCGCTTGGTGGTTCGGGCTGAACCTTGACGCCCGGCTGGCATTCCCGGTGATGTGGCGCTCCTGCGATGCGGGCCCGTACGGCAGCTCTTTTGCCTGGTCGGTGACTCGCGGGGCGGGTAACATCCGGGCGATGTCTAACAACGCGGCCGCCCCCTCGCCGACGATTCGTGCCGCGGCGATTCAGATGGTCGCCGAATTGGGGAATGTCGACGCCAACCTGGTGATGGCGAAACGCCTCGTGCGGGTCGCTTTCGAACGCGGCGCAAAACTGGTCATCCTGCCGGAGCTATTTGCCTCCGGTAATGCGTTTTTCCCCCGCATGGCGTCGATGACTCGGGCGATCGACGGATCGCCGGCGCAGTTGCTCCTGGACTTGGCGCGCGAAGGCAACGCCATTGTCGGCGGCTCGTTTCTGGCGTGGCGCGACGGCCACGTCTATAACACCTTTGTTCTGGCGCTACCGGACGGCAGCACCCTTCGGCACGACAAGGACGACCCGACGTTCTGGGAGAACTGCTACTACATCGGAGGCGACGATGACGGCGTTCTGCGCACCCCCTACGGCACCATAGGCGCGGCGCTGTGTTGGGAGTTCATCCGATCCAGGACGGCTGCGCGGTTAAGGGAAAGGGTCGACATCGTGGTGGGCGGCTCGGGATGGTGGGGCGGAAAGGACAGCGGGCAGTCGGATGGCCCTTCTGCCGAGTTCGGCCTTGAAATCATGAAAGCCGCGCCGAGCCGATTCGCGAGAATGCTTGGGGTGCCGGTGGTTCACGCCGCGCACGCGGGACGTTTTGTCGGACAGACGTGGCCTGAAACGGGCGAGTGCTACCCGTCTCGCTACCTGGGCGAGGCTCAGATCGTGGACGGTTACGGCCGCATTCTCGCGCGGATGTCTCACGAAGAAGGCGAAGGCGCTATCACCGCTGACGTCAGGCTCGGTCGCGTAGCGGATGAGCCGGACGCGATACCGGACAGCTTCTGGATCGCCGAGTTTCCCGACGCGGTTTATCGCCAGTGGGAACATGACCTCGAGACCGGCCACCAGTACTACTTGTCGACGACGCTGCCCTACGTCCGCGAGATGCTTGCGCGTTGAAAGCCGTTCGTCAGCGTCTTCAGGTCAGCTCTTGGGGGCCAGCGCGAAGCGCACCATGGTCGTCTTGGACGCGGCAGCGAGCAGCTCTTGACGGTTCGGTTGCCGGTCGCCTGGCAGCCCAATCATCAGTCCCCTGGCGGCTTTCGACCCGTTGCGTCTGACGAACTCGGCAAGGAGATCGCATTTCCGATCGGTGTCGGTGATCGCGGTCGGTTCCGCCGCGAACCACCGACCTTTGAGGAGCACCCTCACGATCTGACCTACGGTCGCATTGTGCTCGGCGGCGATGACGCGCATGGCGTTGATCAACGGCTGCGACCGATCGAGCGCTGCCGGGGTGAGACCCATGACCTTGCGCCGCAACGGATGTACCCCTTTTATCAGGCCGTGGTCGGCGTGATACTTGCCGGTCAAGATTCCCTGGCGTCGCGATGAGTAGGCGAGCAGCGAGACACCTAGCCGCCGAGCGGCGTCGAGCATTCCGTCGGTTTCGACCCGCCGGTGCGTGAGGTGATCGACCGGGGAATCCGCAACGGCGAGCTGCGGGCCGACCTGCCCGAGGGTGCACTTTTCGCAATGTATGACGCTCTGATCGGGCGCGCCCTGGTGCTGACAATCACCGGAAAGCTGACACCCGAACAAGCCGCAGACTCCGTAGTCTCGGTCTTCCTCAACGGCGCAGCCGTATGACGTCTTTCGTCTCGGGTAGTTCGCGCGCGCTTACGGGCCGGTCACCCTTTCGGCCAACGCCGCCAGCTTGGCGTCGAGTTGTTCTGCCGCGTTGCGTAATTCGGCGTTGGGTTCGACGACCATCAGCGACGACGGCTTGACGTAGGTCAGGCTGCTGCCCTCGCCCTCGTTGGTAAGAAGCAGCTCGACCGGCGCGAACAGCCCGGCGCTCACGTCGTGGCGCAGCATCGTGATGGCGATCAGCGGGTTGCCGAGGATCACCCGCATCGCCTTGCGGTCGATGCCGGCCTTGGTGATCCACCCGCCGTGATCCAGCAGGGAGAACAGCATGAATCCGCTTGGGCCGACATAAGATTCGACCTCTTGCCGGTATGACTCCCAGTCGTCGTGCCTGTTGGCGATCTCGTTGATCGGCACCGGTTTGTCGCCGATGTCGGCTAGCAGCGCGGCGAGCAGCTCGTCGTAGCTCTTGGAGCTGTCGTAGCGCACCCGCACGCCGTCGAACCGGGTCTCGGGCACCGGCCTAACCCAGCCGCTCGATGATGGTGGCGTTGGCCATGCCGCCGCCCTCGCACATCGTCTGCAGGCCATAGCGTCCGCCGCGTTGCTCGAGCGCGTTGACCAGCGTGGTCATCAGGCGCGTGCCGCTGGCGCCCAGCGGGTGGCCGATGGCGATGGCGCCGCCGTTGACGTTGGTCTTGGCCAGGTCCGCCCCCGTGTCCTGCGCCCAGGCCAGGACGACGGGCGCGAACGCCTCGTTCACCTCGAACAGGTCGATGTCGGCCAGCGTCAGCCCGGCGCGCTGCAAGACCTTTTCGGTGGCCGGGATGACGCCGGTCAGCATGTACAGCGGGTCGGAGCCGACGACGGTCGTGGTGTGGATCCGCGCGAGCGGGCGCAGGCCCAGCATCTTGGCGACGTCGCTGGTGGTGATCAGCACCGCGGCGCTGCCGTCGGACAGCGGCGACGAGTTACCGGGCGTGATCTCCCAATTGATCTGCGGGAAGCGCTCTTTCATCGCGTCGCTGTAGAACGCCGGCTGCAACGCGGCCAGCGTCTCTACCGTGGTGCCGGGCCGGATGATCTCGTCGGTGGACAGCCCGGCGATCGGGATCAGCTCGTTGTCGAAGAGCCCGTCCTTGGTGGCGCGGGCGGCCTTGTCGTGGCTGCCGGCGGAGAACTCGTCGAGCTGGGTGCGCGAGAAGCCCCACTTCGCGGCGATCAGCTCGGCGCTGATGCCCTGCGGGACAAGCCCGTCGGGGTAGCGCAGGGCCATGTCCCCGCCCATCGGGTTGCTGCCGGCGAACACCTGGGATCCCATCGGGACGCGGCTCATCGACTCGACGCCCCCCGCGATGACGAGGTCGTAGGCGCCGGCGATCACGCCCTGGGCGGCGAAGCTGATGGCCTGCTGGCTGCTGCCGCACTGGCGGTCGATGGTGACACCCGGGACCGATTCCGGGAAACCGGCGCCCAGCAGCGCGTTGCGCGCGATGTTGGCGGCCTGGTCGCCGACCTGGGTCACCGCGCCGGCGATGACGTCGTCGACGCGCTCCGGGTCCACGCCGGTGCGGGCCACCAGTTGGCGCAGGCTGTGCGCCAGCAGGTCGGCGGGCAGCACGTCGTGCAGCGCGCCGCTGGCCTTGCCCTTGCCGATCGGGGTGCGCACCGCACCGACGATGACGGCGTCGCGACCTTGAACCATGGCTCCTCCTCGAGTCCGAAGCTAGGTATTACTAGCTGTACCCAGGTAAACATCTAGGTACACTAAAATCAACCCAGACCGGGAGGTGATCTACGTGACATTCCTGCAAGGCGCCCTAGCCGACCGCGAGAAGTGGTCGGCCGTCGGCGAATGCGCGATCGAGAAAACCATGGCGGTGGTCGGCACCAAGTCCGCGATGCTGATCATGCGCGAGGCGTACTACGGCACCACCCGGTTCGACGACTTCGCCCGCCGGGTCGGCATCACCAAGGCGGCCACGTCGGCGCGGCTGGCCGAACTGGTCGACCTCGGCCTGCTGGCGCGGCGGCCCTACCGCGAGCCCGGCCAGCGCGGCCGCGAGGAGTACGTGCTGACCGAGGCCGGCGTCGATTTCATGCCGGTGGTCTGGGCGATGTTCGAGTGGGGCCGGCGCCATCTGCCGGGCCGCAACCGGCTGCGGCTCACGCACGTGGGCTGCGGCGCCGAAGCGAGCGTCGAAATCCGCTGCACCGAGGGGCATCTGGTGCCGCCGGGTGAGCTGGGCATGCGCCTGGCTAAGTCTGGTTGAGCACCGCGAGCAGCCGCCGGGCCGCGGCCACGCGGCGCACCGCCGGTCCGGACAGGGTGTCCAGCGCGCATTCGGGGTCGGCCGGCGGCCCCATGTGCCCGCAGCCGCGGGGGCAGTCGTCGATCGCCTCGGCCAGGTCCGAGAAGGCGTCCAGCACGTCGTCGGGTCGGATGTGGGCCAGGCCGAACGAGCGGATCCCCGGGGTGTCGATCACCCAGCCCGAGCCTTCCAGTGGGAGGGCGACCGACTGGGTGGAGGTGTGCCGGCCCCGGCCGATCTCGGTCACCTCGCCGACGGCCCGGTCCGCTTCCGGCACAAGGCGATTCACCAGTGTTGACTTGCCGACGCCGGAATGCCCGAGCAGCACCGTGATCTTCCCGGCGATGAGCCCGGCCACCGCCAGCAGCGGATCGTCGACGCCGGCGGCGACCACCGTCAGGTCCAGGTCCACGAACTGCTCGGCGAACGGCCCGGGCGGGGCGAGGTCGGTCTTGGTCAGGCACAGTATGGGCGTCAGGCCACCGGCGTAGGCGGCGATCAGCGCCCGGTCCACCAGCCCGGTGCGTGGCGGCGGGTCGGCGAGCGCGACGACGATCAGCAGCTGGTCGGCGTTGGCGACGACGACGCGCTCGGTGGGGTCGGTGTCATCGGCGGTGCGCCGCAACACCGTTCGGCGCTCGCCGCGGCGCACGATGCGGGCCAGGGTGTCCGTCCGGCCGGACAGGTCGCCGACCAGGTCGACGTCGTCGCCGACGACGATCGGCGTGCGGCCCAGCTCGCGCGCCCGCATGGCCGTGACCCGGCGATCGGGCCGGCCGCCCAGCACGCAGCCCCAGCGCCCGCGGTCGACGCTGACCACCATGGCGGCCTCGGCGTCGGCGTGCTCCGGACGGGTCTTCGTTCGCGGTCGCGAGCCCCTGCCGGAGCGGACCTTGACGTCGGACTCGTCGTAGTCGCCGGGCTTCAAACGCCGGGCCCCAGCATGTCGGCCCACAACCGCGGAAATTCCGGCAGCGTCTTGCCGGTGGAGCCGATGTCGTCCACCTCTACGCCGGGGACCCGCAGCCCGACGATCGCGCCGGCCATCGCCATCCGGTGGTCGGCGTAGGCGCGCCAGGTGCCGGCGTGCAGCGGCTTCGCGGTGATCACCAGGCCGTCGGGGGTCTCGGTGCAGTCGCCGCCCAGGCGGTTGATCTCGGCGCTCAGCGCGGCCAGCCGATCGGTCTCGTGGCCGCGCAGGTGGGCGATGCCGGACAGGCGGGACACCGACCCGGGGGTTGCCAAGGCCGCCAGCGCCGCCACCGACGGCGTCAGCTCCCCGACCGCGCGCAGGTCGACGCCGAATCCCTGGTAGCCGGCGGCCGGCCCGCTCACCTCGAGGTACGAATCGGTTTGCCGCACAACGGCATTCATCGTGCGCAGCACGCCCAGGATGTCCTCGGCGGGTTGCACGCTGGTCGCCGGCCAGCCGGTGACGCGCACCGTTCCGCCGCTGACCACGGCCGCCGCCAGGAACGGGACGGCGTTGGTCAGATCGGGTTCGACCTCCCAGTGCCGGGCCGCGACCGCGCCGGCGCGCACCTTCCAGCGGTTGGGAACCGAGTCGTCGACGTCGACCCCGGCTTGGCGCAGCATCACGATCGTCATCGCGATGTGCGGCGCGGACGGCACCGTCGACCCGGTGTGCTGGACGGTCACGCCGTCGGTGAACGACGCCGCGGACAGCAGCAGGCCGGAAACGAACTGCGAGGACGCCGAGGCGTCGATGGCCACGGTGCCGCCCGCCACCGACCCGCCACCGTGCACCCGGAACGGCAGGCCGCTGCCGTCGATCTTCACGCCGAGGCCGCGCAGGGCGTCGAGCAGCGGCGCGATGGGCCGGGTCCGGGCCTGCTCGTCGCCGTCGAACTCGACCACCGCGTCGGCCAGCGCCGCCAGCGGCGGAACGAACCGCAGCACCGTGCCCGCCAGGCCGCAATCCACCGTGGCGTCCGGCGCCGGCGCGATCCCTCCGCCCACCGTCAGCTCGGAGCCGGGCCCGTCGACGCGCAGGCCCAGGGTGCGCAGCGCCCCGATCATCAGGTCGGTGTCGCGGCTGCGCAGCGCCCCGGCGATGGTCGAGTCGCCCTGCCCCTGGGCGGCCGCCAGCCCCGCAAGCACCAGCGCCCGGTTGGTCTGCGACTTCGAGCCGGGAACGGTCACGGTCGCGCGCACGGGCGCGGTCGCCTGGGGGGCCGTCCACGTCGTCACCGGTACATCATCGCCTGTCGTCCGGCTCTGCCACCATGGAAGGCATGTGTGGGCGGTTTGCAGTCACGACCGATCCGGCCAAGCTGGCCGAGAAGATCAAGGCGATCGACGAGGCGACCGGGGCCGCTGAACGCGCGGGCGAGCCCAACTACAACGTGGCCCCGACCGCGACCATCGCGACCGTCGTCACCCGGCACAGCGAGCCCGAGGACGACCCCACGCGGCGCGTCCGGTTGATGCGGTGGGGGCTGATCCCGCCGTGGGCCAAGGCCGGTCCCGACGGGGCGCCCGAGGGCAAGGGCCCGCTGCTGATCAACGCGCGCGCCGACAAGGTCACCAGCTCGCCAGCCTTCCGCTCGAGTGCCAAGTCGAAGCGTTGCCTGATCCCGATGGACGGCTACTACGAATGGCGCGCCAACGCCGACCGCGACGGCAAGAAGTCGCGCAAGACGCCGTATTTCATGTACCGCGAGGACGGCGAGCCGCTGTTCATGGCGGGCTTGTGGTCGGTCTGGAAGCCCAAGGACCAAAAGGACGCCGCGCCGCTGCTGAGTTGCACGATCATCACCACCGACGCGCCCGGCGAACTCGCCGAGATCCACGACCGGATGCCGCTGGCGGTGCCCGAACGCGACTGGGACCGTTGGCTGAACCCCGACGCCCCGGTCGACGAGGAGCTGCTCACCCGCGCGCCCGACGTGCGCGACATCCGCATCCGCGAGGTGTCGACGCTGGTCAACAGCGTGCGCAACAACGGCCCGCAGCTGCTCGAGCCGGTCGAAGAGCAGTCGGAGCAGATGAAGCTGCTGTAGCGGTGCGTGGGGCCTTCAGGCCTTCCCGGGACTGTCGTCTTCCTCGTCCTCCCCGTCATCGTCGCCGGTGTGGAGGAGTTTTTCGGGGTGCCAGTAGGTGTTGGTGCGGGGTTGGCCGCGTTCGAGGTGGGGTGGAGGTATCCATTCGGTTTCGCCTTTGGTGTTTTTGCGGGTGGTCCAGCCGTCGGGGTTGAGCATGCGGTGTTGGCAGCCGCAGGCGAAGGTGAGGTCGTTGATGTCGGTGGTGTGGCATTGGGCGTAGTCGGTGACGTGGTGGACTTCGCTGTAGTAGCCGGGCACGGTGCATCCGGGTGCGGTGCAGCCGCGGTCTTTGGCGTACAGGACGATTCGTTGGGCGGGGGAGGCCAGGCGTTTGGTGGTATACAGCGCCAGGGTTTTGCCTTTGTCGAAGATCGCCAGGTAGTGGCGGGCGTGGCGGGCGAGGCGGATGACGTCGC
>NZ_LZLY01000026.1 GCF_001673535.1 Mycobacterium sp. 1081908.1
CTGCCGCACCACAACTTCATTTCCCGGCTCTACACGGGCACCGGCGCGTTCGAGGTGATCGGGCGCCGCCGGCTGTGGTACGGGATCAGCGGCGCGATCGTCGCGGTCGCGATCGTCAGCATCGTGCTGCGCGGCTTCACCTTCGGCATCGACTTCAAGGGCGGCACCACCGTCTCGATGCCGCGGGGTAGCGCCCAGACCGCGCAGGTGTCCGAGGTCTTCAGGAAGACCATCGGCAAGGACGCCGAGTCGGTGGTGATCGTCGGCAACGGCTCCTCGGCGACCGTGCAGATCCGTTCGGAGACGCTGACCAACGACCAGACCACCAAGCTGCGCAACGCCCTGTTCGACGCCTTCCAGCCCAAGGGCAACGACGGCAAGCCGAGCAAGCAGGCCATCAGCGACTCGGCGGTGTCGGAGACCTGGGGCGACCAGATCACCAAGAAGGCGCTGATCGCGCTGGTGGTGTTCCTGGCGCTGGTCAGCCTGTACATCACCATTCGCTACGAGCGCTACATGGCGATCTCGGCCCTGACCACCATGGTTTTCGACCTGACCGTCACCGCCGGGGTGTATTCGCTGATCGGCTTCGAGGTCAGCCCGGCCACGGTCATCGGGCTGCTGACCATCCTGGGTTTCTCGCTCTACGACACCGTCATCGTGTTCGACAAGGTCGAGGAGAACACCCGCGACTTCCAGCACACCAACCGGCGCACCTTCGCCGAGCACGCCAACCTGGCGATCAACCAGACGTTCATGCGCTCGATCAACACCAGCCTGATCGGCGTGCTGCCGGTACTGGCGCTGATGGTCGTCGCGGTGTGGCTGCTGGGTGTCGGCACGCTCAAGGACCTGGCGCTGGTCCAGCTGGTCGGCATCCTGGTGGGCACCTACTCGTCGATCTTCTTCGCCACCCCGCTGCTGGTCACCCTGCGCGAGCGCACCGAGCTGGTGCGCACCCACACGCGCCGGGTGCTCAAGCGGCGCACCCGCTCCGACGACTCGGCCGTCGAGATCTCCGAGTCGACCGCCGAAGAGCCCACCGCCGACGAGCCCGCCGACGCGCCCGAGACGTCCGAGACCCCCGCCAAGGCCGCGCCGAGCAAGCCGGCTCCCGGCGCGCGCCCGGTGCGCCCCACCGGGACCCGGCGCCCGACCGGCAAGCGAAACGTAGGCCGGCGGTAGGCCAGATGGTGCGGGCCGGCCGGGGGAACCTGAGGGGGACCGCGGCGGCTGCGTTGGCGGGGACGTTGCTGGCGGCCTTCGCGCTGAGCGGGTGCTCGGGCAGCGCCGCCGCGAACGTCGACTACGTGGTCGACGGCCCGCTGGCCACCTACAACACCAACACCGTCGTCGGCGCCGCGTCGGCGGGGGCGCAGGCCTTCGCCCGCACCCTCACCGGCTTCGGCTATCACGGCCCCGACGGCCAGGTGGTCGCCGATCGCGACTTCGGTTCCGTCTCGGTCGTGGGCGGTTCGCCGCTGGTCCTGGACTACCAGATCGCCGACAACGCGGTCTACAGCGACGGCAAGCCGGTGACCTGCGACGACCTGGTGCTGGCCTGGGCCGCCCAGTCCGGCCGGTTCCCCGGCTTCGACGCCGCCACCCAGGCCGGCTACGTCGACATCGCCAACGTCGAGTGCATCCCGGGCCAGAAGAAGGCCCGGGTGTCCTTCGCCCCCGACCGCGCCGTCGTCGACTACGCCCAGCTGTTCGCCGCGACCTCGGTCATGCCGTCGCACGTGATCGCCGATCAGCTGAACGTGGACGTGACCGCGGCGCTGCTGAGCAACAACGGGCCCGTGGTGGCGCAGATCGCGAAGCTGTGGAACACCGGCTGGGACCTCAAGCCGGGCGTCGACGTCAAGCGCTTCCCGTCGTCGGGGCCGTACAAGATCGAGCGGGTCCTGGACGGCGGCGCGGTGGTGCTCGTCGCCAACGACCGCTGGTGGGGGCCCAAGGCGGTCACCAAGCGGATCACCGTCTGGCCGCAGGGGCCCGACATCCAGGACCGGGTCAACGGCCGCAGCGTCGACGTCGTCGACGTCGCGGCCGGTTCCTCCGGCGCGCTGGCCACCCCGGACAACTACGAGCGCGCCGAGTCGCCGTCGGACGGCATCGAGCAGCTGATCTTCGCGCCGCAGGGACCGCTGGCCCAGACCAAGGCGCGCCGCGCGTTCGCGTTCTGCACGCCGCGCGACACGATCGCGCACGACGCCGGGGTGGCGATCGCCAATTCCCGCCTGCAGCCGGCCACCGAGGACGCCATCGCGGCCGGTGAGGGGGCCGCCGAGGCGGGCCCGTTCGGCAAGGCCGACCCCGCCGCCGCCCGCGACGCGCTGGGCGGCGCGCCCCTGCCGGTGCGGATCGGCTACCAGGGGCCCAACGCGCGGCTGGCGGTCACCGTCGGCACCATCACCAAGTCCTGCGCCCCGGCCGGCATCACCGTCACCGGCGTGCCGCTGGACACCTCCGGGCCCCAGGCGCTGCGCGACGGCAAGATCGACGTGCTGGTGGCCAGCACCGGCGGGGCCACCGGCAGCGGGTCGACCGGCTCGTCGGCCATGGACGCCTACGCCCTGCACAGCGGCAACGGCAACAACCTGTCGGGCTACAGCAATCCCCAGGTCGACGGGGCGATCAGCGCGCTGGTGGTGTCGGCCGACCCGGCCGAGCGGGTCCGGCTGCTGGCCCAGGCGGCCCCGCCGCTGTGGGCCGACATGCCGACCCTGCCGCTGTACCGGCAGCAACGCACGCTGCTGACGTCGAAGAAGATGTACGCCGTGAGCCGGAATCCGACGCGTTGGGGAGCCGGCTGGAACATGGATCGATGGGCGCTGGTCGAGTGATGGGCGTTCCGGTGGCCGACCTGATCGCGTCGCTGACGCGTGACGTCGCCGATTTCCCGCAGCCCGGCGTGCAGTTCAAGGACCTCACCCCGCTGTTCGCCGACCGGGACGGGATGAACGCGGTCGTCGACGCGCTGGCCGAGATCGCGTCCGCCGCAGACCTGGTGGCCGGCATCGACTCCCGCGGGTTCCTGGTCGCCGCGGCCGTCGCCGCCCGGCTGGGCACCGGTGTGCTGGCGATCCGCAAGGCCGGCAAGCTGCCGCCGCCGGTGCACGCCGAGCGGTACGACCTGGAGTACGGCAGCGCCACGCTGGAAATCCCGGCCGACGGGATCGAACTGCGCGGCCTCGACGTCGTGCTCATCGACGACGTGCTGGCCACCGGCGGCACCCTCGGCGCCGCCGCCCGGCTGGTGGAGCGCGCCGGGGCGCGGGTGACCGCGGCCGCGGTGGTGGTGGAACTCGTCGCGCTGGGCGGTCGTGAGGCGGTCGCGCCGCTGACGGTGTACAGCCTGAGCCGCGCCTAGGGCACGCTCGACTCGGCCGGGAGAGCGCACTTTGGAGATATCCTCGACGTCGGAGGTGACAATCGTGGCGGACGAGCAGAGCACGACGCAGGCCGTCGCGCCGCCCATCGACGAGACGCCGGTCGTGGAGCCGTCGGAGGCGCCGACCGAGACGCTGAAGACGTCGAGCAGCGCCTCCCGCCGGGTCCGGGCCCGGCTGGCGCGGCGGATGACCGCCCAGCGCAGCACGCTGAACCCGGTGCTCGAGCCCCTGGTGGCGGTGCACCGCGAGATCTATCCCAAGGCGAACCTGCAGCTGCTGCAGCGGGCGTTCGAGGTCGCCGACGAGCGGCACGCCACCCAGTTGCGCCATTCCGGTGACCCCTACATCACCCACCCGCTGGCCGTGGCGAACATCCTGGCCGAATTGGGAATGGACACCACCACTTTGGTGGCCGCGCTGCTGCACGACACCGTCGAGGACACCGGCTACACGCTCGAGGCGCTGAGCGAGGAATTCGGCGACGAGGTGGGCCACCTCGTCGACGGCGTGACCAAGCTGGACCGGGTGGTGCTGGGCAGCGCCGCCGAGGGCGAGACCATCCGCAAGATGATCACCGCCATGGCCCGCGACCCCCGCGTCTTGGTGATCAAGGTCGCCGACCGGCTGCACAACATGCGCACCATGCGCTTCCTGCCACCGGAGAAGCAGGCGCGCAAGGCCCGCGAGACGCTGGAAGTCATTGCGCCCCTTGCCCATCGGCTGGGCATGGCCAGCGTCAAGTGGGAGCTGGAGGACCTGTCGTTCGCGATCCTGCACCCGAAGAAGTACGAGGAGATCGTGCGGCTGGTCGCCGGGCGCGCGCCGTCGCGCGACACCTACCTGGCGGTGGTCCGCAACGAGATCATCAACACGCTGAACGCGTCGAAGATCAAGGCGACGGTCGAGGGCCGGCCCAAGCACTACTGGTCGATCTACCAGAAGATGATCGTCAAGGGCCGCGACTTCGACGACATCCACGACCTGGTCGGCATCCGCATCCTGTGCGACGAGATCCGGGACTGCTACGCCGCGGTCGGCGTGGTCCACTCGCTGTGGCAGCCGATGGCGGGCCGGTTCAAGGACTACATCGCCCAGCCGCGCTACGGGGTGTACCAGTCGCTGCACACCACCGTCGTCGGGCCCGAGGGCAAGCCGCTGGAGGTGCAGATCCGCACCCGCGACATGCACCGCACCGCCGAGTACGGCATCGCCGCGCACTGGCGCTACAAGGAGGCCAAGGGCCGCAACGGAGTTCCGCACCCGCACGCCGCCGCCGAGATCGACGACATGGCCTGGATGCGCCAACTGCTCGACTGGCAACGGGAGGCCGCCGACCCCGGCGAGTTCCTGGAGTCGCTGCGCTACGACCTTGCGGTCCAGGAGATCTTCGTCTTCACCCCCAAGGGCGACGTCATCACGCTGCCGACCGGGTCGACGCCGGTGGACTTCGCCTACGCCGTGCACACCGAGGTCGGCCACCGCTGCATCGGCGCGCGGGTCAACGGCCGCCTGGTGGCGCTGGAACGCAAGCTCGAAAACGGGGAAGTCGTCGAGGTTTTCACGTCCAAGGCGCCCAACGCGGGCCCGTCGCGGGACTGGCAGCAGTTCGTGGTGTCCCCGCGGGCCAAGACGAAGATCCGCCAGTGGTTCGCCAAGGAGCGCCGCGAGGAGGCGCTGGAGGCCGGCAAGGACGCGATGGCGCGCGAGGTGCGCCGCGGCGGACTTCCGTTGCAGCGCTTGGTAAACGGCGAGTCAATGGCCGCGGTGGCCCGCGAGCTGCACTACGCCGACGTTTCCGCGCTCTACACCGCGATCGGTGAGGGGCATGTGTCGGCCCGCCACGTCGTGCAGCGGCTGCTGGCCGAGCTCGGCGGCATCGACCAGGCCGAGGAGGAACTCGCCGAGCGTTCCACGCCGACCACCATGCTGCGGCGCCCGCGCAGCAGCGACGACGTCGGCGTCTCGGTCCCCGGCGCGCCGGGCGTGCTGACCAAGCTGGCCAAGTGCTGCACGCCGGTGCCCGGCGACCAGATCATGGGCTTCGTCACCCGCGGCGGCGGGGTCAGCGTGCACCGCACCGACTGCACCAACGCCGCGTCACTGCAACAGCAGTCCGAGCGCATCATCGAGGTCCTCTGGGCGCCGTCGGCGTCGTCGGTGTTCCTGGTGGCCATTCAGGTCGAGGCGCTCGACCGGCACCGGCTGCTGTCGGACATCACGCGGGTGCTGGCCGACGAGAAGGTCAACATCCTGTCCGCATCGGTCACCACCTCGGGCGACCGCGTGGCGATCAGCCGGTTCACCTTCGAGATGGGCGACCCCAAGCATTTGGGGCACCTGCTCAACGTCGTGCGCAACGTCGAGGGCGTGTACGACGTGTATCGCGTGACTTCCGCCGCCTAGCCCACCCGCACGGACGTGATCGTCACGGTGCTCGCGGGCATGCCCCGGGTGCGGTTGCCGGTCACACCCACCTTGGCGATCTTGTCGAGGGTCGCCAGGCCCGCCTGGTCGACCGCGCCGAACACCGTCGACGTCGGCTCTATCTCGGCGTCCCGGAACACCACGAAGAACTGGCTCTCGTTGGTGTTGGGTCCGTTGGTGGCCATCGCGATGGTCCCGCGCGGATAGATCACGGTGTCCTTGAGCGCCGGGTCACCGGCCTTGTACTGGTCGGCGGGGTATTCGTCGGCGAATTCGTAGCCGGGGCCGCCGCCGCCGTCGGGATCGGGGCCGCCGAACAGCAGCGTCCCCCCTTCCGGTTCGTCGATCATCCGCCCGCAGATGGTGTTGTCGTAGAAGCCCTGCTTCGCCAGGCTGATGAAACTGTTGACGGTGCAAGGGGATTCGTTGTTGGCGAGCTGGACGCCCATGTCGCCGAAGTTGGTCGAGATGACGGCGTGGATCGGGGCCGGTTCGGTGGCAACCCGGCCCGACGGCGGAAGCGAGGCGGACTTGCTCGCCGGGTCCGGCGACGGCGGGTACTGGCAATTGGCGCCGAGGTCGGGCGGGGCCGCGAACGCCGGCAGCGGCGGCACGCTCGCGGCTGTCGCAGAGGCCGGCCCCGGGGCCGACCCGGGCCGGGCGGGCACCCTGGCGCGGCTCGGGGTGGGCGATGCCGCGCTGTTCGTGGCGCCGTGGCCCTGGCTCACCAGCGAAATGACCAGGGCCACCACCGCCGCCAGCGCGACGAGCGACCCGCCGACGATGCCCAGGGCCAGCCGCCGGTTGAAGGTCTTCGCCGGGACCGGCTGCGGGGGCGGCGCCGGTGCCGCCTGCGAAGGGGCGGGGGGCGGCGCGGCGGGCGGCGCGTCGCCGGCGCCGGTGAGGGCCGCCCGGGCGGCCTCGGCGAGCTCGAGCACCGACTGGTAGCGGGCCTCGACGTCCTTGGCCATCCCCCGCGCGATCACCGCGTCGAGGGCCGGCGGTATGTCGGGTGCCATGATCGACGCCCGCGGCGGGGGCGTGTTCACGTGCGCGTTCAGCTGCTCCTCGAGGGTGCCGCCGGGGAAGGGCCGGCTTCCGGTGAGGCACTCGTACAGCACGCAGGCCAACGAATATACGTCGGCGCGGTGATCCGTTGTGCCCCTGAAGCGTTCGGGCGCCAGGTACGCCACGGTGCCCATCGTGGCGCCGGTGTTGGTCAGCGCGGTGTCGGTCTGTGCGCGGGCGAGACCGAAGTCGATCAGGTAGACGAAATTCTGCGCGGTGGTCACCAGGATGTTCGTCGGCTTGATGTCGCGGTGGATCAATCCCACCCGGTGCGCGCTTTCCAGCGCGGCCGCAACCTGTTCGATCACCGAAACCGTGCGCTCGGGGGACAGCCGCCCGCCGCTTTCGTTGATGTACTGGGACAGGTCGCGGCCCTCGATCAGCCGCATGTCGACGTAGAGCCGGCCGTCGATCTCGCCGAAGCCGTGGATGGGCACTACGTGCGGGTCGTTGAGGCTTGCCGCTATGCGGGCCTCGCGCCGAAACCGTTCCTGAAACTGGTCATCCTCGGCGAGATGCGGCGGCAGCACCTTCAGCGCGACCACCCGATCGGTGATTTCGTCGTAGGCGCGGTACACGCGGCCCATGCCGCCTCGGCCCAGCAATTCCACTATCTGGTAGTGGCCGAATGATTCCGGATCCAGATTCACTCCACGAACCATAAACGGTGGAGCAAGTGAGTCTGGGGATTCTCAGTAATCTGTGGCCGCGCCGCGCCCGGTTTAGTCGAGCAGCAGCGACTTGATGGTGACTTCGCTGGCCGGCGCCCCGTCCTCCCCGCCGCCGGCGACGCCGGCCTTGGCGATCTTGTCCAGAATGGCCAGCCCGTCGGCCTGGATGGTGCCGAATACGGTGTACTGCGGCGGCAGCTGGGAGTCCTTGTAGACCATGAAGAACTGGCTGCCGTTGGTGCCGGGTCCGGCGTTGGCCATCGCCAGGGTGCCGCGCGGATAGAGGACCGGCTGTTGCGCCTTGGGGTCGTTCGGCGGGTACTGGTCGGTCGGGTACTCGTTGGCGAATTGGTAGCCGGGGCCACCGGTGCCGTCACCCTTGGGGTCGCCGCACTGCAGCACGCCCAGCGTGTCCGAGGTGGTCAGCCGGTGGCACTTGGTGCCGTCGAAGTACTTCTGGCCGATGAGGCTGGCGAAACTGTTGACCGTGCAAGGTGATTCGTTGTTGGCCAGCATCAGCCCGATGTTGCCCTGACTGGTCGCCATGCTCGCGCTCACCTGGGCCGGGTCGGTCGGGACCTTACCGGTGCGCGGCGGCTTGACCTGCTTGGCGGCCGCGTCCGACGACGCCGGGTACTGGCAGTTGGCGCCCAGGTTGGCCGACGCCTTGAACTGCGGCAGCGGCGGAACGGCCGGCGCCGGCCCGGGCGTCGTGCTCTCGGGGGCGCTGCTGGCGGCGGTGGTGCTGGTCGGCGCCGCGGTGTTGCTCTTGTTCTCGTGCTTGGTGTTGACGATCGCGATCACCACCGCGACGATCACGGCCACCGCCGCGATCGAGCCGCTGGCTATCACCACGACTCGGCGCCTCTTGGCCTGCTTCTGGCGCTTCTCGAGCTGCCGTTCGAGTTTGCGCTTGGCGTTGGCGCGTCGCTGTTCATTGGTCGGCACGGCCGGAATGCCTCCATGGTTGGTCAGTCGGGGCCCGAGATTGCCAGCCCAGGCTAATGTGGGCGCGGTGACGGGTGTCAATCGGGTCCCGTGGGAAACTGGGAACCGTGTTGATCACTGGATTCCCCGCCGGCATGTTGCAGTGCAACTGCTATGTGCTGGCTGACCGGCCCGGAACCGACGCCATCATCGTCGATCCCGGCCAGCGTGCGATGGGTGCGCTGCGGCGAATCCTGGACGAGAACCGGCTGACCCCGGCCGCGGTGCTGCTGACCCACGGGCACATCGACCACATGTGGTCCGCGCAGAAGGTTTCCGACACCTTCGGTTGCCCCACCTACATCCATCCCGAGGACCGCTTCATGCTGACCGACCCGATCCACGGCTACGGCCCGCGGCTCGCGCAGCTGGTGGCGGGTGCGTTCTTCCGCGAGCCCAAGCAGGTGGTGGAGCTGGACCGCGACGGCGACAAGCTCGACCTGGGCAGCGTGACCGTCAACGTCGATCACACGCCGGGGCACACGCGCGGGTCTGTGTGTTTCCGCGTGACGTCGGAAAAAGATCTGGTGTTCACCGGTGACACGCTGTTCGAGCGCTCGGTGGGCCGTACCGACCTGTTCGGCGGCAGCGGCCGCGACCTGCTGACGTCGATCATGGACAAGCTGTTGGTGCTGGACGACAAGACCGTCGTGCTGCCGGGGCACGGCCCCTCGACCACCATCGGCGCGGAGCGGCGCTTCAATCCGTTCCTCGAGGGCCTGAGCCGGTGACGGAGTTCTCTGCCCCCAAGGGGGTGCCGGACTACCTGCCGCCCGATTCGGCGCAGTTCGTCGCGGTGCGCGACGGGTTGCTGGCCGCGGCCCGCCGGGCCGGCTACGGCGACGTCGAGCTGCCCATCTTCGAGGACACCGCCCTGTTCGCCCGCGGCGTCGGCGAATCCACCGACGTGGTGTCCAAGGAGATGTACACGTTCGCCGACCGCGGCGACCGCTCGGTGACGTTGCGCCCGGAGGGCACGGCCGGGGTGGTGCGCGCGGTGATCCAGCACGGCCTGGATCGCGGCGCCCTGCCGGTGAAACTCTGCTACGCGGGACCGTTCTTCCGCTACGAGCGCCCGCAGGCCGGCCGCTATCGCCAGCTGCAGCAGGTCGGCGTGGAAGCCATCGGCGTCGACGACCCGGCGCTGGACGCCGAGGTGATCGCCATCGCCGACGGCGGCTTCCGCTCGCTGGGCCTGGACGGGTTCCGGCTGGAGATCACCTCCCTCGGCGACGAGAGCTGCCGCCCGCAATACCGGGAACTGTTGCAGGAGTTCCTGTTCGGCCTCGATCTCGACGAGGAGACGCGTCGGCGCGCGCAGCTGAATCCGCTACGGGTGCTCGACGACAAGCGGCCCGAGGTGCGGGCCATGACGGCCGACGCGCCGGTCCTGCTCGACCACCTGTCCGACGGCGCCAAGCAACACTTCGACACGGTGCTGGCCCATCTCGACGCGCTCGGGGTGCCGTATGTGATCAACCCGCGGATGGTGCGCGGGCTGGACTACTACACGAAGACCACGTTCGAGTTCGTGCACGACGGTTTGGGCGCACAGTCCGGGATCGGCGGCGGCGGGCGCTACGACGGCCTGATGAGCCAGCTCGGCGGGCAAGACCTGTCGGGCATCGGCTTCGGGCTGGGGGTGGACCGGACCATGCTGGCGCTGCGCGCCGAGGGCAAGACCGTGGGGGAGACGACGCGCTGCGACGTGTTCGGGGTGCCTTTGAGTGACGCGGCGAAGTTGCGGCTTGCGATCCTGGCGGGGGAGCTGCGGGCCGCCGGCGTCCGCGTCGACATGGCCTACGGCGATCGCGGGCTCAAGGGGGCGATGCGCGCGGCCGACCGCTCCGGCGCGCGGTTCGCGCTGGTGGCGGGCGACCGGGACTTCGAGTCCGGGACCGTCGGGGTGAAGGACCTCGGCTCGGGTGACCAGGTGTCCGTCGCGACGGATTCGGTTGTCGCCGAAGTGCTTTCCCGACTCGCCAGGTAGCCGATCCGGCGCAAGAATTTCGCAAGCGGCCGGCATTACATTGCGGTCATGGACACCACCCTGAAGAAAGTGGTTGCCGGGGCGCTGCTTTCGGGCGGCGTAGCGGTGGCGGGGCTGGCCCTGACCGCAGGCACCGCCCACGCCGACAACTTCACCGTCCCGCACGACTGGTGCCCCGGGAAACCCCTGCCGATGCCGGACGTTCGTTGGGACATGAACGTCTGCCACCACTGGTACTGGGTCCCCGTCGGGGGCATGGGCAACGTGGGTCAATTCGTCTGGGAGGGGGACGCTCCACGGCAGCCGCTCGGACCGCCGCCGTGCTACGGCGCCCCCATCTGCTTGCCCGGGTTGTAACATTCGCCATGCCCAAATTTGCTGCGCGCTCGATCGCGGCCCTCACCGCGACGGCGGCCGCCCTCATTGCGGGTGCCGCGGTCGCCAACGCCGATCCGGCGGACAACTCGCCGATGCAGACGGCGCGCGGCGACTACGTCGGAGACTGGCAGAGACACCTGAGCATGATGACGATCGCGCCCGACGGCACCGGGACGATGGTGCTCGGGTCCAGCGCCCGCGACGGCGAGAGGTGGACGATGCGCTGGACGCAGGGCGACGGCCCAGGTCTCGCGATCAGATTGGAGCAGCGCATCGGTGCCTGGGGCGACGGACTGAACGGCGACGTCAACGAGCAGACCGCGTGGAAGGCCGAGCTCGTCGTGGCCCCGGACGGCGTCACCGTCCTCCACCTAGCCCACAACGATGCCGAACTCACCGATGCGGACGCGGGTGATATCTGGTGCTCAAAGAAGTATGGCAACAGCCGCTTCTGTGGTGCCTGACGAGCGTCGCCGGCCAGCTCTCATCAGCGGACGCGGCCAGGCCGGCCGCAGTCGCGGCACCCGCGATCGACAACGCCGCGATCATTTTGATTTTCATGGTTGCTCCTTTTGACGACATGCTGGGGCTCGATCAGGCCACCCGGTAGGACTCTCGTCGGGGGTGGCGCGCCCGTGACGGCCGTTCGTGCAAAGAATCCCGCAGCCGCCTTGCCTGACCCTTGCGCGATTCCTGCGGCGGCCTCGTCGACGTTCGGCGGCGCCGTTCTCGGCATCGGCGGACTTGTCGGGGGTCCGTGGCATACTCGAACACATGTTCGATAAACGTGCTCGTGCCGAGGTGATCGCCCGGTTTGACGAGATGATCGAGCGGCGTTATCCGTCGAAGACGCCCGAGTCGGCGGTGATGGTGGATCGGATCTGTGCGGCCTCGCGGGCCGAGAACCGCGAGGCCGCCGCGCAGCTGTCCGCGATCCACGAGTTGTTCAGGTATCGATTGTCGCGGTGCTCGGAGAACGAGGACTGGGCGATCGACACCATGGAGGCGGTGACCGCCGAGGTGGCCGCGGCGTTGCGCATCAGCCAGGCCCTCGCGGCCAGCCGGTTGCACTACTCCCGCGCGATGTGCGAGCGCATGCCCAACGTCGGCGAGGTATTCAAGGCCGGCGACATCGATTTTCGGATGTTTCAGACGATCGTGTATCGCACCGATTTGATCGAAGACCCCGAGGTGTTGGCGGGCGTGGATGCGAAGTTGGCGGCCAATGTGGCGCGCTGGCCGTCGATGAGTCGGGGCCGGCTGGCCGGGCAGGTGGACAAGATCGTTGCGAGAGCCGATCGGGACGCGGTGCGCCGTCGAAAAGAGCATCAGGTCGATAGGGAGATCTGGATTGAGGATCGGGTCCAAGACGGGCTCTCGGAGATCCACGGCAGCCTGCTTACCCCGGACGCCCACGCCTTGGAGAAGCGGCTGAATGCGTTGGCGGCCACCGTGTGTGCGCACGATCCGCGCACCCGTGAGCAGCGCCGCGCTGACGCGCTGGGCGCGCTGGCGGGCGGGGCGGATCGGCTGGGCTGCCGCTGTGGCCGTTCCGATTGCGCCGCCGGGAAGCGCCCGGCGGCCGGTCCGGTGGTGATCCATGTGGTCGCCGAGCAGGCCACCCTCGACGGCACCGGCACCGCGCCGGCTTCCGAGGTCAGCGCCGACGGCCTCATCCCGCCCGAAGTCGTGCGGGAATTGGCGGGCTCGGCCAAGCAGGTGCCGCTGGTCCACCCCGCCGACACCGCACCCGAAAAGGGTTACGTGCCTTCCAAAGCGCTGGCCGACTTCGTGCGCTGCCGTGACCTAACGTGTCGGGCGCCGGGGTGCGACCGCCCGGCCATCCAGTGCGACATCGACCACACGATTCCCTACGCCGACGGCGGCCCGACGCGCGCGTCGAACCTGAAATGCCTGTGCCGGCTTCATCATTTGCTCAAGACGTTCGGCGGGTGGCGCGACCGGCAGCTGCCCGACGGCAGCATCGTCTGGACGCTGCCCGGCGGGCACACCTACGTCAGCACCCCCGGCAGCGCCTTGCTGTTCCCCGGCTTGTGCGCGCCCACCGGCGAGGCGCCCATGGCGGCGGTGGTCGCCGACCGCTGCGGCCAGCGCACGGCGATGATGCCCAAACGCCGCCGAACCCGCGCCCAGGAGCGCGCCTACCGCGTCGCCTCCGAACGCCGACACAACCGCGAGGCTCGCTTGGCCCGAAAAGCCGAAATTCCCGACTATTTTGGGCCCGCCCCGCCCCCCGACGACGACGATCCGCCACCCTTCTAGGCGCCGGCAGACCGCAGTTGCCGGACGAATTCCGCTACGGCCGAACCGATCTCGTCGGGGCTGTCCTCCTGGATGAAATGCGCGCCGGGGACCGTGACTTCGCTGAGGTTGGCCCACGTCCGGACGTAATCGCGGATGCGCCCGGTGATGATGGCGCCGGGCTCGGCGTTGACGAACAGCTTTGGGACGTCACCTGTTTCGAGCCAGCAGCGGTACTCGTCGAC
Source organism: Mycobacterium sp. 1081908.1 (assembly GCF_001673535.1). Taxonomy (GTDB): domain Bacteria; phylum Actinomycetota; class Actinomycetes; order Mycobacteriales; family Mycobacteriaceae; genus Mycobacterium. The sequence goes on from NZ_LZLY01000026.1 coordinate 13,424, forward strand.
GATGGCGACAACCTCGGCCGGCTCGCCGTCGATGGGTATGTTGCGCGGCCACGAGAGGGTCGGTCGCCGGTCCTCGCCGGGGTTGACGAACGGCCGCCGGTAATGGTCCATCTCCTCGTCGGAAAGTTTCCGCAGGATGGCGCCGGGCAGCACCGCTTCGACAAACATGTTCTGCTCCAACACCATCCGCTCACCCTCCGGCGACCGGAACCCCTGGAAGACACCGCGCACGCTGGGATGCCAATCGTCCCATGTCATCGGGGTGACGATCGCCTCCATGAACGCGATCCCCTGCACGCGGTCGCGATGCTGGTTGGCCCAGTCGAAGCCCAGCGCGGAGCCCCAGTCGTGCAGCACGAGGACAACCCTGTCGCCGAGGTCGAGCGCGTCCCAGAGCGCGAACAGGAACTCGCGTTGCTCGGCGTAGTTGTAGCGATCGGGACCCGACGGGCTGAGTTTGTCCGACGCGCCCATGCCGATGAGGTCGCACGCCACCAGGCGGCCCAGCCCTTCCAGATGCGGCATGACATTGCGCCACAGATAGGACGACGTCGGGTTGCCGTGCTGAAAGACGATGGCATCACCCTGACCCTCGTCGACGTAGGCCATTCGCTTGCCGGCGATCTCCCGGTATCGCAGCTCCATGGCGCCATCCTGTCACTTGACATTGGATCGAACAACAGTTCGAATAGAGGTTATGCGCTGGGCTAGTCAGGCCGTCGCGCTCGACGACGGGGCGCTCCCGGGGCTGGCCAGGATCGGCCTCGTCCGAAGCGTGCGCGCCCCGCAGTTCGACGGGATCACCTTCCACGAGGTGCTGTGCAAGTCGGCGCTGAACAAGGTGCCCGACGCGTCCGCGCTGCCGTTCCGCTACACCGTCAACGGCTACCGCGGCTGCTCGCACGCCTGCCGCTACTGCTTCGCGCGTCCCACCCACGAATACCTGGACTTCGACTGCGGCGCCGACTTCGACACCCAGGTGGTGGTCAAGATCAACGTCGCCGAAGTCCTGAACCGCGAGCTGCGCCGGCCGTCGTGGCGGCGGGAGACGGTCGCGCTGGGCACCAACACCGATCCCTACCAGCGCGCCGAGGGCCGCTACGCGCTGATGCCGGGCATCATCGGCGCGCTCGCCGGATCCGGCACGCCGCTGTCGATCCTCACCAAGGGCACCCTGCTCAGGCGCGACCTGCCACTGATAACCGAAGCGGCACAACAGGTTCCGGTATCGGTCGCGGTCTCGCTGGCCGTCGCCGATCCGGAGCTGCACCGCGACGTCGAGCCGGGAACGCCGACACCCCAGGCGCGCCTCGGCCTCATCACCGCCATCCGGGACGCCGGCCTCGGCTGCCACGTGATGGTCGCGCCCGTGCTGCCGCACCTCACGGACTCCGTCGAGCACCTCGACGGGCTGCTCGGCCAGATCGCCGCGGCCGGCGCCACGGGCGTCACGGTTTTCGGCCTGCACCTGCGCGGCTCGACGCGCGGCTGGTTCATGTCCTGGCTTGCCCGCTCGCACCCGGAGCTGGTCGGCCGGTACCGCGAGCTGTACCGCCGCGGCGCCTACCTGCCCCCGAGCTACCGCGACATGCTGCGCGAACGGGCCGCGCCGCTGATCGCCAGGTACCGGCTGGGGGGCGATCCCCGCCCGGTCCCCGTGACCACCGCCCGACCGGAACCGCCACAGCCGACGCTGTTTTGAGCTGATATGTAAGCGGTTCTGTCAAGTGGGCAGGGAAAAGCGGCGGTCGCGGTGTGTTGCGGCCGCCGCTTTTCGTTGGCCGGATGAGGTCGTTGTCGAGGTCGAGCGTGTCTTTCGACGCGTGTCAGTCTGATATGCGCGGGTTGGTTACCGCAGGACGGGAGTTTCGAGTTGGAGCGGCTTGCTGTGTCTAGGAGCGAGCGTAATCGCCTGTGTTGCAAGCAGATTGCTCATAGCTCAGTCGCGGGTCACTCCAAGGCGCTTGCCGGCCTGTTCATCGACCTCATCCGGGGCCTGTGGGGCGATCTATCCGTCGAGTACGGCCAGTGACCAGCACCATCCGGCCAGCTCGCGGGCGATCGCGGTGTTGGCGACCACGGCGCGTTTCTTGCGTGCATCGAACGAGCGCCACCGAGTATGCAGGCGTTGGTTGGCCAGCTGGGCGCGCGCACGGGCCGCGGGATCAGCAGCAGCCCAGCGCCGCTGCAGCTTGGCGCTCACACGGTAGCGGGGCCGGTGATGCCAGGCTGCTTCGATCAGCAGTCGTCGGGCATGACTGTTGCCGGTCTTGGTGACCCCGCCCTGAATCCGGCTGGGCCCCGAGGAATACTCGCTGGGCACCAGCCCGAGATAGGCGCCGATCGCGCGGCCGGTCAGCCGATGCCAGTCGCCGATCTCGACGGCCAACCCGAACGCGGTCAACGTCGCGATTCCGCGCAGGCAGCACAGCCTGCTCACCACCGGGGTGAACTCAGAATCAGCAGCCATCTGTTCGATAGCGCGATCGAGGCGCTCGCGGCGATTGAGGGTGACCAGCATCGCCTCAAAGCTACTGTCGTAGGCCAACTGCAGGGCGGGATTGTCGAACCGCTGAGCGCGCAGCCACAGCTCATGTTTGCCGGTCCAGGCTCTGCCACCGCTGTAGA
>NZ_LZLY01000027.1 GCF_001673535.1 Mycobacterium sp. 1081908.1
CGCTGGGGAAGCTGAACCTCGAGCCCGGTATGACGCTGCTCGACATCGGCTGCGGTTGGGGCGGCGCCCTGCAGCGGGCGATCGAGAAGTTCGACGTCAACGTGATCGGAATTACGCTGAGCCGCAACCAGTTTGAGTACAGCAAGGCCAGGCTGGCGGCGATCCCGACCGGGCGCAACGTCGAAGTGCGGATGCAGGGCTGGGAAGAGTTCGACGAGCCGGTCGACCGGATCGTCAGCATCGGGGCGTTCGAAGCGTTCAAGGCCGCCAACGCTGGGGCCATTTCTTCAAGATGGCTTACCGGGTGCTGCCCGCCGACGGGGTCATGATGCTGCACAGCATCACGCGTCCCACCTTCAAAGAGGCCAGGGCGCAGGGCACCCCGCTGACCCACGAGGTCGTTCACTTCACCCAGTTCATCCTGGCCGAGATCTTCCCCGGCGGATGGCTGCCGACGATCCCGTCGGTCGAAGAGCACGCGACCGACGCCGGTTTCAAGGTGAGTCGGATCCAGTCGTTGCAGCTGCACTACGCGCGGACGCTGGAAATATGGGCCGCGGCGCTCGAGTCCAACAGGGACACGGCCATCGCGATCCAGTCGGAGAAGGT
>NZ_LZLY01000028.1 GCF_001673535.1 Mycobacterium sp. 1081908.1
TGCACGCGCTGGCCGAAGGACACGGCATCGCGCAGCTGGACGCGCCGGTCTCCGGCGGGGTGAAGGGCGCGGTCGCGGGCACGCTGGCGTTCATGGTGGGCGGCGACGAGTCCGCGGTGCAGCGCGCCCGGCCCGTCCTGGAACCCATGGCGGGCAAGGTCATTCACTGCGGCGCGGCCGGTGCGGGCCAGGCCGCCAAGGTGTGCAACAACATGGTGCTCGCGGTGCAGCAGATCGCGGTCGGCGAGGCGTTCGTGCTGGCCGAGAAGCTGGGGCTGTCCGCCCAATCGCTGTTCGACGTCATCACCGGCGCGACGGGCAATTGCTGGGCGGTGCACACCAATTGCCCGGTGCCGGGCCCGGTTCCGACCTCGCCGGCCAACAACGACTTCAAGCCCGGCTTCGCGACCGCGCCCTTCACCCCGCCGGAGACCGGCGCGTCCAGCTGCGCGATGCCGTGTCCTTCGGCCAGCGCGTGCACCTCGCGGGCGTCGCTGACGGAAATCGTGGAGCTGTCGATGAACAGCGCGCCGGCCCGCGCCGCGGGCAGGATCTCGGTGTAGCAGCGTTTGACGATGTCGCCGTTGGGCAGCATGGTGATGACCACGTCGGCGCCGGACACCGCGTCGGCGGCGCTGTCGAACCCGGTGACGCCGGCCTCGACCGCCGCGGACAAGGCCGCCGGAACGGGGTCGAATCCGCGCACCGCATGTTTGGCCGCAACGAGATTCGTCGCCATGGGCCCGCCCATGTGGCCCAGGCCCAGGAAGGCCACCGTCAGGTGCTCGGTCATCTGCGGACCTTTCTATGCGGTTGCGCGAACCCGTGCGGCCTCGGCCCGGCCGATGACCACCCGCATGATCTCGTTGGTGCCTTCCAGGATTCGGTGCACCCGCAGGTCGCGGACGATCTTCTCCAGACCGTACTCGCGCAGATAGCCGTAGCCGCCGTGCAGTTGCAGGGCCTTGTCGGCGACCTCGAAGCAGGTGTCGGTGACGTAGCGCTTTGCCATCGCGCACAGCTCGACCTTGTCGGGGTCGTCGGCGTCCAGCGCGCTTGCGGCCCGCCACAACATAAGTCGGGAGGTCTCCACCGCGGTGGCCATGTCGGCCAGGGTGAACCGGACGGTCGGCTCGTCGAGCAGGGCGGAGCCGAACGCCTGGCGCTCCCGGACGTACGCGCCGGCCTTGTCGAAGGCGGCCTGTGCGCCGCCCAGCGAGCACGCCGCGATGTTGAGCCGGCCGCCGTTGAGGCCGTTCATGGCGATGCCGAACCCGGCGCCCTCGCCGTCGGCGCCGCCCAGCATCGCGTCGGCGGGCACCCGCACCCCGTCGAGGATCACCTGCGCGGTGGGCTGGGCGTGCCAGCCCATCTTCTCCTCGAGGGCGCCGAAACTCAGCCCGGGAGCGCCCTTTTCGACGATGAATGCGGAGATGCCGCGCGGGCCGTCACCCCCGGTGCGGGCCATCACCACGTAGACGTCCGAGGCACCCGCACCGGAGATGAACTGCTTGACGCCGTCGAGCACGTAGTCGCCCCCGTGTGCGACGGCGCGGGTGCTCAGCGCGCCGGCGTCGGACCCGGCGCCCGGCTCCGTGAGGCAGTAGCTCGCGATGACGTCCATCGAGGCCAACCGCGGCACCCAGGCCTTGCGTTGTTCCTCGGTGCCGAAGGTGTCGACCATCCACGCGCACATGTTGTGGATGGACAGGAACGCGGCGGTGACCGGGTCGGCGATCGCCAGCTGCTCGAAGATGCGCACCCCGTCGAGCCGGCGCAACCCGCTGCCCCCGACGTCGTCGCGGCAGTAGATGGCCGCCATGCCGAGCTCGGCGGCCTCGCGCAGCACGTCGGTCGGAAAGTGTTTGCCGGCATCCCATTCCAGGGCGTGCGGGGCGATGCGCTTGTCGGCGAAGGCGGCCGCCGTCTCGGTGATGACCCGCTCGTCGTCGTTCATGGTGAACATGAGGCGTCTAATTCATTGTCGGGATGACGAATTCGGCGCCATCCTTGATACCGGACGGCCACCGCGACGTCACGGTCTTGGTCTTGGTGTAGAAGACGATCGACGAGGGACCGTGCTGGTTGAGGTCGCCGAAGCCGGAGCGCTTCCAGCCGCCGAAGGTGTGATAGGCCACCGGGACCGGGATCGGCACGTTGACGCCGACCATGCCCACCTGAACCCGGGACACGAAGTCGCGAGCGGTGTCGCCGTCGCGGGTGAACACCGCCACGCCGTTGCCGTATTCGTGCTCCGAGGGCAGCCGCAGGGCCTCCTCGTAGTCATGCGCACGAACGATGCACAGCACCGGCCCGAAGATCTCGTCGGTGTAGATCGACATGTCGGGGGTGACGTGGTCGAACAGCGTTGGGCCGATGAAGAATCCGCCCTCCAGGTTGGCGTCCCCGAACGTCAGGTCGTCGCTGGCCCGCTCGCGTCCGTCGATCACCAGCTCGGCGCCCGCGTCCACGCCCTGGCCGATGTAGTCGCGCACCCGGGCCAGCGCCGCCTCGGTGACCAGCGGCCCGTAGTCGGCCTTGGGGTCCAGGCTGTGACCCACGCGCAGGTTGTTGATCCGCTCGATCAGCCTGGCGCGCAACCGATCCGCGGTCTGTTCGCCGACGGGAACGGCGACGCTGATGGCCATGCAGCGTTCGCCGGCGCTGCCGTACCCGGCGCCGATCAGCGCGTCGACGGCCTGGTCGAGGTCGGCGTCGGGCATCACGATCATGTGGTTCTTGGCGCCGCCGAAGCACTGCGACCGCTTGCCGGTGGCCGCGGCCGTGGAATAGATGTACTGGGCGATGTCCGAGCTGCCGACGAAACCGACCGCCTGGATGTCGGGGTGGTGCAGGATCGCGTCGACGGCCTCCTTGTCGCCGTGCACGACCTGGAAGACGCCCGGGGGCAGGCCGGCCTCGAGGAACAACTCGGCCAGCCGCACCGGGACCGACGGGTCGCGCTCACTGGGCTTGAGTACGAACGCGTTTCCGCACGCCAGCGCCGGACCGGCCTTCCACAGCGGGATCATCGCCGGGAAGTTGAACGGAGTGATGCCCGCGACCACGCCCAGGGGCTGGCGCAGCGAGTAGACGTCGATGCCCGGGCCCGCGCCCTCGCTGTACTCGCCCTTGAGCAGGTGCGGGATCCCGATGCAGAACTCGATGACCTCGATGCCGCGCTGGATGTCGCCCCTGGAGTCGGCCACCGTCTTGCCGTGCTCGAGGGACAGCAGCTCGGCGAGCTCGTCGCTGTTGGAGTTGACCAGCTCGATGAAGCGCATCATCACCCGGGCGCGCCGCTGCGGATTCCATGCCGCCCAACCCTTTTGGGCCTCGACGGCCGACGCCACCGCGGCGTCGACGTCGGCCTTGCCGGCCATCGGAAGTTTCGCCTGCACCTCACCGGTGCTGGGGTTCAGGACGTCGGCGGTCCGGGTGGACTGGCCGGCGGTGCGCTTCCCGTCGATGAAGTGCGGGATCTGTGTGGTCATGGTGCCCTCGAGTCGTCGTTACCCAGCGAATACTTGCATATCCTAGTAACTCGTCCCGGGCGTGGCAAGGCGTTCAGTGCTTGCGCACGACGCGCTCGGCTTCGCCGCGCCTCCAGATCGTGATGTCCAGGTGGCCGTCGGTGACCTCGACCGCAGACCCACCGGTCAAGTCGGCGCGATAGAAGTGATCGAATTCCTGTCCTCGGATGTCCAGGCCGGTCTCGTCGTAGAGCGCGTCGGCGAACCGCAGTTGCAACGCCCCGTCCCGGACGTCCTCGACGACGCCGAACAACTTCGCGTCGCCGTCTTTGACCTCGGTGTCGACGGTGGCGGTGTGCAGGCAGAAGCGTGGATCCCGAGACAGGTCACGGAATTTCGTCGTACCCGGCATGCCGACGATCCAGAGCCGGTCCTCGAAGACCCTGGGTTCAACCGGGCTGATCCGGGGAAATCCGTCGGAGCGAAGCGTGCCCAGCATGCACAGGTTGCCGGTGGCGGCGTGGCGGCGGAGGAATATGGTCGCGATTCGCGGAGCGGCTTGGGTGAACTCTGTCCAGCTGATCATGGTCGCGACCGTAGCCTCACCCGGGGTAGTTTCCGGCCTCCAGGTCCTCCAGCAGGCTCGGATGGGTGGGCTGCCAGCCGAATCGCTCGCGGGTCAGTTGGCTGGTGGCCGGCTGGTCGAGGGCGAAGATGGGGCCGAGGGGCCCGAAATGCTCGGCGGGGACCGACGCGGCGGGGAGATCGAGCCGGCGCCCGATGGCCTCGGCGAGCGCGCGCATCGGGTCGCCCTCGTCGCCGACGGCGTGCGCCACCGTCCCGGGCTCGGCCTGCTCGAGGACCAGGCGGAAGAGCAGGGCGGCGTCGAGGACGTGCACGGCCGGCCAGCGCTGGGTGCCGTCGCCGACGTACCCGGACACGCCGGTCCGGCGGGCGGCCTCGACGAGCAGGGAGGCGAACCCGCAGGGGCCGCCCGCCCGGTGCACCGACCGGGGGAGGCGGACCACCGCCGACCGGACGTCGCTGCCGGCCAGCTCCAGGGCCGCGTGGGCGTTGCGGCCGCGCCCGCCGATCGGTCCGTCGGCCGGCGCCGAGTCGCGCTCGGTGGCGACGAGTCCGGCGACGGGCGGCGTGCCCGAGGCCATGACGAACGGCTTGCCGCTCCCGGCGAGGGCGGCGCCGAAGGTCTCGACCGCGGCCGCCTCCTGGGCGACCGCCCTCTCGAAGTCGTCGAAGTGCAGGAAGGCGAGGTGGACGACCCCGTCGGACTCCTTGGCGCCGACGCGCAGGCTCTCGGGGTCGTCGAGGTCGCCGCGCACCACGTCGGCCCCCATGGCGGCGGCGGCCCGGGCCGACGCGTCGGAGCGGGCCAGCGCCAGGACCTCGTGGCCCGCGCCGATGAGCTCGGGGACGACGGCCGAGCCGACCCCGCCGGTGGCACCCGTGACGAAAACTCGCATGACACACTCCTCAAGTGATGGGACTGATGTCTCATCACGCTACCACGGTGATGGGACAAAAGTCTCATCGCTACGATGGCGCCATGCCCCGCTGGGAACCCGATGCGCGTGCGCGCCTGGTCGAGGCGGCGCTGCACCTTTTCTCCGAGCAGGGCTACGACCGAACCACCGTGGCCGAGATCGCCGATCGCGCCGGTCTGACGAAGAGCACCTTCTTCCGGTATTTCCCCGACAAGCGGGAGGTGCTAGCGGCCGGGCAGGAGGCGTTGTCGCAACTGCTGACCGAGGGCATCGCCTCGGCGCCCGCGGACGCCACCCCGCTCGCCGCGGTCGCCGCCGGGCTGGAGCGCGCTTCCGGGGCGATGACCCCGCTCAATCGCGAGCTTGCCCCCCGGGTGAAGGCCGTCATCGCCACCAGCGCCGAACTGCAGGAGCGCGATGCGCTCAAACAGGTCGGCCTCGCCGCGGCGATGGCGAACGCGCTGCGGGCGCGCGGCATACCGGATCGCACGGCCGCCCTGGCCGCCGAGCTGGGTGGGCTCGCCTTCAAAGAGGCGTTCGCCGAATGGATTTCGGCCGACGGCGACCGGAGCCTGGGCGAATTGGCCCGAGCGGCCCTGGACGACCTGCGCACCGCGGCGGCCGAAATCCGCTGAACCGACCCCGCGCGGATTAGCCTTTAGTCCGTATGCGCACCATCGAGGCCGACTACCTGGTAGTCGGCGCGGGCGCCATGGGGATGGCGTTCATCGACACGCTGGTCACCGAAACCGAGGCACGCGTGGTGCTGGTGGACCGCCACCATCAGCCCGGCGGGCACTGGACCATGGCCTACCCGTTCGTGCGGCTGCATCAGCCCTCGGCGTTCTACGGCGTCAACTCGCTGCCCCTGGGCAGCGACACGATCGACCAAGTCGGCTGGAACCAAGGGCTTTACGAGCTGGCGACCGCGGGCGAGGTGTGCGCCTACTACGACCACGTCATGCGCCAGCGGTTCCTGCCAACCGGGCGGGTCTCCTACTTCCCGATGAGCGAATACTCCGGTGATGGCCGCTTCACGACGCTGGCCGGCACCGAATACACCGTCAGCGTGACGCGCCGCATCGTCGACGCCACCTACATGCGGGTCGTGGTGCCCTCGATGCGCCCGCCGCCGTACCGGGTGGCCCCCGGGGTCGACTGCGTCGCGCCCAACGAGCTGCCCCGGCTGGCCGCGCGCCGGCGCTACGTCGTCGTCGGGGCCGGCAAGACCGGCATCGACGCGTGCCTGTGGCTGCTGGGCCAGGGCATCGCGCCGGAACGGCTGACGTGGATCATGCCGCGGGACTCGTGGCTGCTGGATCGCGCGACGCTGCAGCCGGGACCGTTGTTCGCCGACGGGATCAAGGCCACCCTCACCGCCCAGGTGCAGGCGGTTCGGGACGCGGTGTCGGTCGACGATCTGTTCGTCCGCCTCGAGGAAGCCGGGGCGCTGCTGCGGATCGACCCGGCGGTCCGGCCGGCCATGTACCGTTGCGCGACCGTCACCCACGCCGAATTGGCGCAGCTGCGCCGCGTCACCGACGTGGTGCGCGCGGGCCACCTGCTGCGCGCCGACGCCGGCGAGGCCGTCCTCGAGGGCGGCGCCGTGCCCGTGGACACCTCGGCGCTGTACGTCGACTGCACCGCCGACGGCGCCGAGAAGCGGCCCGCCACACCGATTTTCGATGGCGCCGGCATCACGCTGCAGAGCGTGCGCGGCTGCCAGCAGGTGTTCAGCGCCGCGCTGGTCGCCCACGTCGAGGCCGCCTACCCGGACGACGCCGTGAAGAACGAGCTGTGTGACCCGTTGCCGCATCCCGACACCGACCTCGATTGGCTGCGCATCACGCGGGCCTACTACCGCAACCAGCTGCGCTGGCTCGACGACCCGGATTTGACCGCCTGGCTCTCCGCGGCGCGCCTGGACGTCTTCGGCCGGCTGGTGGGCGACTCCCTGGCGCCGGCGTCGGCGAAGCCCAGGGTGCGGGAGCGGCTGCTGGGCATGGCCAAATCGGCGCTGTCGGCCACCGCCGCGAAACTGGACGAGCTGATGGCCTCGGAAGCCCAGGCGTGTAACCCGGTCCGATATTGAATCGGTGAAGGAGGACCGTGGCGGCGCAAAACGAACCCGTCGGGCCGCGCCCGCTGCGCGCGGTGCCCGACAGTGGCTATGAAAGCTATCCCGACTGGGAAGCGGTGTACTCCGACAACGCGTCCTGGGTGTACCGCACGCTGTTCGCGCGGGTGGGCAACCGCGCCGACGCCGAGGACCTCACCGCCGAGGTCTTCCTGGCGGCCCTGCGGCCGCTGCGCCTGACCGCCAGCGTCGGCGAGGTGCGCGCCTACCTGCGGGCCACGGCGCGGACCGTGCTGGCCGCGCATTGGCGCGAGGCCATGGGCCGGGAGATAACCTCGATCGACGACGTCGAACAGCCACCCGAGAGCGAGGAGGCGATCAGTACCGCGCCTCAACGCGTCGCCCGGGTCCTCGACAGTCTGCCGGACCGGTATCGCCAGATACTGGAAATCCGTTTCTTGCAAGGAAATTCGATCAAGGAGTCGGCCGCCGAACTTGGGATCAGCGTCGCCAACGCCAAGGTGCTGCAGCACCGCGCCCTGCGGCTGGCGGCACAGGTCAACGAGGGAGGGCAACGATGAACGCGCGAGGGTTGCGGCGGTATGTCGATGACCTGCTGCGGGGTCGCCGCCCGAAGCCGTTTGCGCCCGACGACTTCGAGGCGGCGCAGATCCGCACGGCGATCGAGCTGCGGGCTGCGGGGCAGGCGGACGCCGAACCGCGCCCGGAGTTCCTCACCGACCTGCACCGGCGTCTGGCGGAGCAGATGGACGGCGCGCCGGCGCCGGCGGCGCCCAGGCAGAGTACGACGCGCCGACAGGTCATCGTGGGCACGTCGGCCGCCGCGGCCGCCGCGGCCGCCGCGGTTTCCATCGATCGCGCCCTGATCGGCGGTCCCGCCCAGGGTCCCGCCGTCGCGGGCGAACTGACACCGAACGACGGGAGCTGGCAGCGCGTCGCGTCGAGCTCGGACGTGCCCGACGGCGTCATGCATCCGTTCGACCTCGGCTCGGTCACCGGGTTCATCCACCGCGTCGACGGCAAGCCCCAGGCCATCTCCGGCGTCTGCACCCATCAGGGCTGCCGGCTCTGGTTCGACGCACAAGACGACGCGCTGCACTGCCCGTGCCACACGACGTCGTTCTCGCCCAGCGGGCAGGTGCGCACCCATCAGTTGCCGATCGCGCCAAAGCCATTGCCCGCGCTGATGGTTCGCGAGGTCGACGGCGTGATCGAGGTGTTCGCCCCGGCGCGTCGGGACGTGTAACCCGCCGCCATATCTCTTGGCATGAACATTGCCAAGCTTCGAAAACATGCGGTCGTGGCGTCGGCGGTCGGTGTGCTGCTGGCGGGCTGCTCGTCGTCGCCGCCCGCCGCGCAGCCGTCGGTCACCTTCGGGTCGAATGCCAGCGGGACCGCCGGGATGCCGGGTCCGTCGCCGGGCGCAGGGTCGCCCGCCGCCGTCGCCGGCGATCAGGTCACCATCGACAACTTCGCCTTCGCGCCGGCCACGTTGACCGTCAAGGCCGGCAGCACCGTCACCTGGACCAACAAAGACGAGGAACCGCACACGGTGGCCGCCGCCGACGGATCGTTCAAGTCGCCCGGAATGGGCACCGGCGCAACGTTTTCGCACACCTTTCCCACGGCGGGCAAGTTCGACTATGTCTGCTCGATTCACCCGATGATGCACGGCACCGTGGTGGTGACGGGATGAGTACAAACGACCCGAACACCATGACGCGCCGGCAATTGATTCGGCACTCGGCGTGGTTCGGCGCGGCTGTCGGCTTCGCCGTCGTCGGCGGGGAGGTGATCTCGCACGTCGCCGGGACGGCGTCGGCCTCGCACACCGGCGCCCGGCCCACGCTGCGCTTCGCCCAGGTGAGCGACAGCCACATCGGCTTTTCCGGCCCGCCCAACCCGGACGTCGCCGGCACCTTCGGCCACGCGATCGATCAGATCAACGGCCTCGGCTACACACCGGATTTCGTCATCCACACCGGCGACCTCACCCACCTGTCGACCCCCGAGCAGTTCGACCAGGTCAAGCAGATGCTCACCAAGGTGCAATCGCCGCATGTGTTCACGGTGCCCGGCGAGCACGATTCGGTCGACGACGCGGGGCAGAAGTACCGCAGCGTGTTCGGCGCGGGGACCCGCGGCGACGGGTGGTACAGCTTCGACGTCGCGGGCGTGCACGTGATCGCGTTGGTGAACACCCTGAACCTGAAGAAGCTCGGGCACTTGGGTGTCGACCAGTTGGAGTTCGTCGAGAAGGACGTCGCCGGGTTGTCCAGCGACACGCCCGTCATCGTGTTCAGCCACATCCCGCTGTTCGCGATGTACCCGGACTGGGGCTGGGGCACCGACGACGCCACCCAGGCGTTGAGCTACCTGCGCCGGTTCTCGTCGGTGACGTGCCTCAACGGCCATGTGCACCAGCTGTTTTCCAAGACGGAAGGCAACGTGACGTTCTACAGCGGGACGACGACCGCCTACCCGCTGCCCCATCCCGGCGACGGGCCGGCGCCCAAGCCGGTCACGCTTCCGGCGGGCAAGCTGCGCGACGCCCTGGGGATTCGCGAGGTCAACTACACCAAGGGCCAGGCCGCCCTCGCATTGAAAGAGACCAAGCTGCAATGAAACTCTTCCTCCGGCTCGCGCTGGCCGCCTCCCTGGCCGTCACCGCCTTCAGCCACGCCTACCTGTATGTCCATGGCTACCAGCACATCCCGATGATCGGCACCAGCTTCCTGATCCAGGCCAGCGTGTCGTTCGCGCTGGCCCTGCTGGTGGCCGCGGGCGGCCCGTGGTGGGTCGAATGGTCGGCCGCCGCGTTGGCCGGCGGCTCCCTGGTGGCCTTCGTGCTGTCGAGAACCGTTGGGCTGTTCGGCTTTACCGAGCGCGGGTGGGACCCGGCGCCCCACGCGGCACTGTCCGTGGCCTCCGAGGTGCTGTGCGTGCTGCTGTGGGCGGCCGCCGTCGTCAGGCTGCCTCGGGCGAGGCGCGTCGCCGCCGTGTCTTAGGGCTGATCGAAATAAATGGTCCCTTGACCGGTGGGGTCGTAGGAGAAGTAGATCGGCATCTGCTTGAAGATGTAGTTTCCGGTATTGAAGGAGCCCGGGTCGGTGGGGGCGGTCTGGGACACGGTGACCTGCATGGCGTTGGCGCCCAGTGTCTCCGTGTACAGCGGTTGGCTGATGCCTTGGATGTTGACCTGAATCTTCGTTCCCTGCGCCAGGTAGTCGCCGGGGTTGTAGCCGGGGACGAGGTTTTGAGGGATGTTGCCGCCGTTGCCGCCGGTGTCGACAATCGCATTGATGAGTGTCTGGGGCGCCCCACCATTGACCGATATTTGCAAGGCGTTGGTGTACGGCGCCCCGGTCACGGAGGCGAACGGGGTGCCCGGGTTTGGACCGAACTGCACATAAGGCCGCGCCGCGCCCTCGTTGAACAGCACACCCTGATCGAGGGTGCCCGGCAAATGCTGCGTTGGGCTAGTGACGAAATCCGGGTCGTGCGGCGTATTCGCCCCAACACCGAGCACGGCCTCGTTCGGAATCTGGGCCACTCCGTTGTGGACCTCCGCGGTGATCACGCCGACGGTCATCGGCGCGGTGACCATCCCGTTGCCGAAATTCACCTGGGCCTGATAGGTGGTGTAGTAGTCGACGGTTCGGTCTTCGGGCGTGCCAAAGGTGTAGACACCTTTTGTGCCGGCGGGGCCGAGGGACGCCTGATTGACCATGCTTTGCGGGAAGAGGGTGGCGGTGGAGCCGCTGTCGATCAACGCTTGCACGGTCGGCCCGTCGTCAACGGAGACCGAGATGGTTGGACGACCGGCGTCAACCCCGTTCAGCTGGACGATGGCGGCGCCGCCGTTGGCGCCGGCGGTGCCGGCGTGGCCCCACAATCCGATGCTGGAGCCGCTGGGACCGCCGAGACCGGACAAGATGCCGCCGGTTCCACCGTCGCCGCCGTCACCGATCAAGTGGCCCCCGGTTCCGCCGGCGCCGCCGTTGGCGAAGGCCCCACCCATTCCGCCGTGGCCGCCGTTGCCGAGCCACTGCGCGTTGCCGCCGGCGCCGCCCGTGGCGTAGGGCCCGCCGACGCCGCCGGCCCCGCCGCCGCCCCACAGCAGGCCGCCGGTGCCCCCGGTCCCGCCGCTGCCGCCGATGGTGGTGACGCCGTTGCTGAACGTATAGGTCCCGCCCTGACCGCCCACGCCCCCGTTTCCGACGAACAGCGCGTTGCCGCCGGTACCGCCGATTCCATGCTCCCCGCCGAGACCGCCAACGCCACCGTTGCCCCAGAGCAGGCCGCCGGTGCCCCCGGCACCGCCGGACGCCCCGAATCCGCCCATTCCGCCGGTGCCGCCGGTGCCGATCAAACCGGCCGGGCCACCGGCTCCACCGGCTACGCCGGCGGCCGTGCTGGCGCCGCCGTGACCGCCCTCGCCCCACAGGATTCCGCCGGCGCCACCCGCCGTTCCCACACCCTCGGCGTTGGTGGTGCCTTCGGCGCCGTCGCCGATCAGCGGACGCCCCAGCGCCATGTCGGTGGGCGTATTGATCACCGCCAGAACGCCTTCCTGGAAGGCTTGCAGCTGGGCCAGGCTGTGGGCCTCGACGTCCAGGTAGGCCTGGGTGCCCGCGTTGAGGGTTTGCAGCAGCTGGGTGTGGAACGCCGCGGCCTGACCGCTTAGCGCCTGATATGCCGCGCCGTGCTGAGCGAAGAACGCCGCGATGGTCGCCGACACCTCATCGCCGGCGGCCGCCGCGATCCCGGTCGTGGGCATCGCCGCGGCCGCGTGCGCCGCGTTGATTGTCGAGCCCAGGCTCTCCAAACTTGTTGCCGCGTCGGACATTACTGCGGGCACAGCGAAGACAAACGACATCAAACCCTCCACCAGGGATGCACGGCATGAAGTGGTCGCGGCCCGTGTGCGACATGCGGATAGTAGCGACAGGCGGTCGCGAAATTACTTATTTTCGAAGCGAATTCAGAGGGAGTTCAGGTGTCGAAAATGGTTGTCCCGGTGCCGCTCGGGCTGTAGGACAGGTAGATCGGATTTTGCAGGAACGGCGCGATCCCGGTGTTGAAGGTGCCGCCCAGGAAACTCGACACGACGGCCGTCTGTTGCGCCCCGACCGTCGTTGTATACAGCAACGTCCCGCCGGTGGTGTAGACCGAGATGGTCGTCCCCGCCGGCAGGTACCCGCCGACATTGGGCGGGTTGAGGGCGGTGGGGACGTCCCCGCCCAACCCCCCGGAATCGATATACGCAAAGTTGGTCGTTTGGAGGGCCCCGTTGTTGATCCGCACCGCCAGAGTGGTGACCGGGGCACCGGTCACCGAGGCGTGGGCGGGCAGCGGGTTGGGCCCGAATTCCATTACGCCCGCGGGCTCGTCGATGAGGACACCCTGACCGAAGGCGCCCGGCAACGCCGTCACGGGGCTGGTGCTCAGCGGGCCGCCGGGGTTGACCCCGACGCCCAGGATGGCGGGCAGCTGCGCAGTCGAATACGCGACGCCATTCAAGGTCGCGGAGGTGACGACGGCGACGGTGGTCGGCGTGGTGACGATCCCGTTGCCGAAATTCACTGTCGTCGAATAGGTTTTGAAGTTCTCGATCAGCTGGTTGCCGGGTTCGCCGTAGGTGACGCTGCCCTGCCCGGTTACCGCGCCGAGGCTCTGCGTGTTCACGTCTTGCGGCGGCAGGATGAGGCCCCTGGACCCGGTGTCCAGGATTGCGGACACCGTCGGCCCGCCGCCCACCGACACGCTCGCGTAGAGGTCTTGCCCCTGCAACTGGATTGGGACCGTGGCGGGTCCCGGCGCGCCCGCGGCCCCGGCGGCACCCCACAACAGGCCGCCGCGGCCGCCGGCGCCGCCGAGCGCGGCGGGGCCACCGGTCCCGCCGGTCCCGCCGTTTCCCAGGAGCAGGCCCGCGGGCCCACCGGCGCCGCCGGGCGCTCCCGTGGCGGTGCTGTTGCCGCCGTTGCCGCCGTTGCCGACCAAGATTCCGCCCGGGCCACCGGGCGTGCCCACCCCCTGGGCCGTCGTTATCCCGTTGGCGCCGTTGCCGATCAGCGGGCGCCCGAGCAGCGTGTCGGTCGGTGCGTTGATCACCGCCAGCAGGTCTTGTTGGAGCGTCTCCAGCGGCGTGGCGTTGGCCGCCTCGGTGGCCGCGTAGCCGCCCGCGCCCGCGTTGAGGGCCTGCACGAACTGCGCGTGAAACGCCCCGGCTTGGGCGCTCAGCGCCTGATACGCCGAGGCGTATTGCGAAAACATCGCCGCGATGGCCGTCGAGACCTCGTCGCCGGCCGCCGCGAGCACACCCGTTGTGGGGGCCGCCGCCGCGGCCTGGGCCGCGCTGACCGTCGACCCGATGCTCGCCAAAGTTGTTGTCGCATCAGACATTACCTCGGGAACCGCCAACAAAAGCGACATCCGACCCCTCCAACAACGGCACGTGAAGCGGTCGCGGCCCGACTACAGCGACAAGCGAATGATAACGATTTCAGGCGGCGGAAGCGCGCGTTTTCACCCGGATCATAAACGACATCCGGCGGACGTCACCCAGTTCCGTCGCGAATGCGTCGATTTCAAGGGCAATTCAGCAGCGGGAAACGAACCGTTTGCGGTTTAGGTATCGAAGGTCATTGTTCCGAAACCGGTTGGGCTGTAGGACAGGTAGATCGGATGCTGGAGGAACGGCGCGATCCCGGTGTTGAAGAAACCCCCCAGTAAACTCGACGCGACGCTCGTCTGTTGCGCCCCGACCGTCGTGGTGTACAGCAGCGTCGTCCCGTCGGGGGCGTAGACGGAGACGGTGGTTCCCGCCGGAAGGTATCCACCCGAGTTGGGCGGCCCCAGGTTGTCGGGCACGGAGCCGCCCAGACCGCCGGAATCGATGTACGCGCCGGTGGTTTGTTGCAGGGCGCCGTTATTGATCCGGATGTCGAGGGTGGTGATCGGGGCCCCCGTCACCGACGCGTACGACGGTAGCGGGTTGGGACCAAAGTTAACGGTCCCCGCGGGCTCGTCGATGAGCAGACCCTGACCGAAGGCGCCCGGCAACGCCGTCACCGGGCTGGTGTTGGTCGGACCGTAGCCGTTGGCGCCGACGCCCAAGATGGCGGGCGCCTGCGATGCCGGATAGGAGAAGATGAAGTTCTGGGTTACGGAGGTGACGACGGCGACGGTCGTCGGTGCGGTCACGATTCCGTTCCCGAAATTCACCGTCGTCGTGTAGGTGTCGTAATTCTCGGTCAGGTAGTTGCCGAATCCGCCGTACGTGATGCTGCCGTGTCCCGTGGCGGTGCCGAGGCTGGCGATGTTGACATCCTGGGGCGGCAGGATGAGGCCCCTGGATCCGGTGTCGAGGATCACCGGGACACTCGGCCCCCCGGCGACCGAGATATTCACATACAGGTCTTGGCCTTGCAGCTGGAGCGGGATGGTGGCCAGGCCGGGGGCCCCGGTGGCCCCGGCGGCACCCCCCAAAAGGCCACCCGGGCCGCCGGCACCGCCGAGCGCGGCGGGCCCGCCCGAGCCGCCGCTGCCGCCGTTGCCGATCAAGCCGGCCGGACCGCCGGGACCGCCGGGCGCTCCGGCGGCGGTGCTGTTGCCGCCGTTGCCGCCGTTGCCCCACAGCAGGCCGCCGGCGCCGCCCGGGGTCCCCACCCCTTGGGCCGTCGTTATCCCGTTGGCGCCGTTGCCGATTAGCGGGCGCCCCAGCAGCGTGTTGGTCGGCGCATTGATCAGCCCCAACAGGTCTTGTTGGAGCGTCTCCAGCGGCGTGGCGTTGGCCGCCTCGGTGGCCGCGTAGGCGCCCGCGCCCGTGGTGAGGGTCTGTACCAGCTGCGCGTGAAACGTCCCGGCTTGGGCGCTCAGCGCCTGATACGCCGAGGCGTATTGCGAAAACATCGCCGCGATGGCCGTCGAGACCTCGTCGCCGGCCGCCGCGAGCACACCCGTTGTGGGGGCCGCCGCCGCGGCCTGGGCCGCGCTGACCGTCGACCCGATGCTCGCCAAACTTGTTGTCGCATCAGACATTACCTCGGGAACCGCCAACAAGAACGACATCCGACCCCTCCAACAACGGCACGTGAAGCGGTCGCGGCCCGACTACAGCGACAGGCGGATATTAACCCTTCTATCTGGCGAAAGCGGTTGTTTTCGGCGGGGATTCGGCCACGCGGCGACGGTCAGCGGGTTGTGTGCTGCATTGCGCGCAAGCGTTTCAACGAGAGTCGCGCGGCCTGCGCCGAGATGGCCGGCGAGAGGCGCTCCAAGTACCACAACGCCTTCCACCACCCCGGCACGATGATGATCGCGGCGTTGCGCGACACGGCCCGAAGGACGCGCTCGGCGAACTTCTCGGGTGGCAACGGCCGCATCGGCTCCCAAAACTTCAGCAGCGCCTCGTCGCTGGCGCCGGTGTAGCTCACGGCGCCCGGGGAGGCGAGCAGGCCGGCCATCGAGGCCGTGTTCACGATGTGACCCGAGCGCTGCCGGATCATGATCGGGTACACCGCCTGGATGCCGTGCACCACGCCGTGCAGGTTGACGTCGAGGACGTCGTTCCAGTCGTCGAGCGTGTACGAGTCGACCTCTCCGCCCACCCCGATGCCGGCGTTGTTGAACAGGTAGTCGATCTGCCCGGATTGGCGCACCGCCTCGCCGGCCGCGCGCTCGAACGCCGGGTAGTCGCGCACATCGAGCTCGATCGCGTGCGCCTTGCCGGCGCCGGTGGCCAGGCGCTGTGCCAGCGCCCGAGCCGCGTCGATTTGGCGATCGGCGATCCAGACGTCGGCGCCGCCGTCGACCAGCTTGGTGGCCAGCGCGGCGCCGATGCCGGACGCGCCGCCGGTGACGAATGCGACCCTCCCGGCGAAGCTCACGCTTCGCTGAGCTCCCCGCGCAGGCCGGCGGCGAAGCTTTGCGTCTCCTCCCAGGTGGGCAGGAGGCCGGCGGCGCGCACTTCCTCGAAGCTGGGCGCCACGGCGTCGCGGGCGGACAGCGTGGGGGAGGCGCCGTCGACCAGCGGCCAGTCGATCGCCAGCGCCGGGTCCGTCGCGCAGATGGTGTGCTCGCGTTGCGGGTTGTACTCCGACGAGCACAGGTACATGATCGTCGAATTGTCTTCCAGCGCAAGGAACCCGTGCCCGAGGCCCTCGGAGATGTAGATGCTCCGGTGGTCCTGGCCGTCGAGCAGGACCGAGTCCCACTGCCCGAAAGTCGGTGAGCCGACCCGGGTGTCGACGACGACGTCGAAGACCGAACCGGACAGGCAGGTCACGTACTTCGCCTGGCTCGGTGGCAGCTGGGCGAAATGCACGCCGCGCAGCACGCCGGCCGACGACACCGAGCAGTTGGCCTGCCGGACGTTGAGGCGGTGGCCGGCGAATGCGGTGAAGTCGCGGTCGGTGAGCCATTCGAAGAAGTAGCCGCGCGAGTCGCCGTGAATCGTGGGGGTGATTTCCCAGGCGCCGGGGACTTTCAGCTCGCGAACCTTCATGTCACTGACCTCGTTCTTCGTAGCGGCCCTCGGTGGCTTCCTTGAGGGGCCGCCACCACGACTCGTTCGCACGGTACCAGTCGATGGTGGCGCGCAGGCCCTCCTCAAAGTTGGCATGCTTTGGCGTCCAACCCAATTCGTCGTACAGCGTCGTCGGGTCGATCGCGTACCGCAGGTCGTGGCCGACGCGGTCGGTGACGTGGTCGAAGTCGTCGGGATCGCGGTCCAGCGCCTGCAGGATCGCGCGCATGACCGTCAGGTTGTCGCGCTCGCCCTCGGCGGCGATGAGGTAGGTCCGGCCGTTCTCACCCTTTTCCAGGATTCGCCGGACCGCGCTGTTGTGGTCCTCGACGTGGATCCAGTCCCGGACGTTGGCGCCCGCGCCGTACAGCTTGGGGCGGCGCCCGGTGAGCACGTTGGTGATCTGGCGCGGGATGAACTTTTCGACGTGCTGATACGGACCGTAGTTGTTCGAGCAATTCGAGATCGTCGCGCGCACGCCGTAGGACCGCACCCAGGCCCGGACCAGCAGGTCGCTGGCGGCCTTGGTGGCCGAGTACGGGCTCGACGGGTTGTAGGGCGTCGACTCGGTGAACCGGCTGGGCTCGTCGAGCTCCAGATCGCCGTAGACCTCGTCGGTGGAGACGTGGTGCAGCCGGACGTCATGCCGCCGCACCGCCTGCAGGATCGCGAAGGTCCCGACCACGTTGGTCTGCAGGGTCGTCCACGGGTCTTCCAGGGAGTTGTCGACGTGGGTCTCGGCGGCGAAGTGCACGACCGCGTCGGACTCGGCGACCAGCGCGGCGACCAGCGCGGCGTCGGCGATGTCGCCCTTCACCACCGTGATGGAGTCCTCGACGTCGGCCAGCGACTCGCGCCGGCCGGCATAGGTAAAGGCGTCGAGTACCGTCACGGAATCCTCGGGGTGCTCCCGCACCGTGCTGTGCACGAAATTCGCGCCGATGAATCCGGCGCCCCCGGTGACCAGCAATCGCATGGTCACACACCCTAACCGAGCCGGATGATCAGTTTGGGGGAGTTACCCCCAATGGCCCGGCCAGCTCCCTCAGCGCCGACACCAGCGCCTCGTCGCCGGCCGTCCCCAGCACCTGGATCGCGACGTGGTCCGCCCCGGCGTCGCAGTGTTCACCGAGCCGCCGCGCGATGGCCTCCGGGGTGCCGTGGGCAACCACCGCGTCGATCAGCTTGTCGCTGCCGGGGCTGCGGACGTCGTCCTGCGTGAACCCCAGCCGCTGCCAGTTGTTCACGTAGTTGCTCAGCTTGAGGTAGTGGTCGACGGTCTGGCGGCCGATCGCGCGGGCCTCGTTCGGGTCGGTGCTGAGCACCACTTTGTGCTCCGGCGCCAAAAACACCGAACCCCCGAGCTGTTCGCGCGCCTTCGCCGTGTGTTCGGGCGTGGTCAGGTAGGGGTGGGCGCCGGCGGCACGCTCGGCCGCCAGCCGCAACACCCGCGGCCCGAGCGCCGCGAGCACCCGCCGGCTGGTGGGCACCATCGCCGCGTCCAGCGCGTCGAGGTAGCCGACCAGCGCGTCGTAGGGCTTGACGTACTCCTCGGTGTGCTCGCGGTGGCCCGCCCCGATGCCGAGCAGGAACCTGCCCGGGTGGGTGGCTTCGATGCGCGCGAACGAGTCCGCGACCGCCGGCGCGGCAGCCGACCAGATGTTGACGATCCCGGTCGCCAGCTGCAGCGAGCGCGTCCGCGCCAGGGCCGGGTCGACCCACGCCAGGTCGGCGTCCGGCGAGCCGCCGACCCAGACGGCGCCGTAGCCCAGCGCCTCGATCCCGGCGGCCAGCTCGGGCGAGATCGAGCGGGTGGCCAGCCACACGCCGAACCGCCCCAGGTCGGGTTTCAGTGCAACTGCCTCGCTCATCGGTGTCCCCCTCGCGTCCGTCAGCTCAGTCCGAGCGGCCCCGCCAATTCGGCCAGCGCCGAGACCAGGTTTTCATCCGTGGTCAGCACCTGCACGGGCACGTGGTCGGCGCCCGCGTCGAGGTGCTGCTTGAGCCGCGCGGCGATCTGCTCCGGCGTGCCGTAGGCCACCACGGCGTCGATCAGGCGGTCGCTGCCCGGGCGGACGACCTCGTCCTCGGCGAAGCCCAGCCGCTTCCAGCTGTTGCGGTAATTGGCCAGGTTGAAATAGATGTCGAGCGCCTTGCGGCCAACGGCGCGGGCCTGCTCGGCGTCGGTGGTCAGCACCACCTTGTGTTCGGGCGCCAGGAACGCCCGCGGGCCGATGAGCTCGCGGGCGTGCGCGGTGTGCTCGGGCGTGGTCAGGTAGGGGTGGGCGCCTGCGGTGCGTTCGGCCGACAGCTTCAGCACCCGGGGGCCCAGGGCCGCCACCACGCGCCGGTCGGCCGGCACGCCGTACTCGTCGAGCTGCTCCAGGTAACTCACCAGGGCGTCGTAGGGCTTTTGGTACTCGCTGATGGCCTCGCGGTGCCCGACGCCGATGCCCAGCAGGAAGCGGCCGGGGTGGGCCGCCTCGATGCGGTGGAACGACTCGGCCACCGGCCCGGCGGCCGCCGTCCAGATGTTGACGATGCCGGTGGCCACCTGCAGGGTGTTCGTCGCCTCGAGGATCGGCTCGACCCAGGCCAGCTCGGCGGGCGGGGAACCGCCCACCCAGACGGCCCCGTAGCCGAGAGACTCGATTTCTTTGGCTTGCTGGGGCGTCACGCCGCGTCCGAACGATCCGAACCGGCCGAGGTTGGGCTTGGTCATGGTTGTTCCCAACCGGGCGGGTGATGCGGCTATTCCGCGGGCTCCGTGGTCGGCGGCGTGTCGAGCGGCAGCAGCACGATGAACCGCGTGTCGCCCGGCACGGATTCCACTCGCAGGTCGCCGCGGTGGTTCTTGACGACGATGTTGAACGCTAGGTCCAGCCCCAGGCCGGTGCCTTCCCCGAACGGTTTGGTGGTGAAGAACGGCTCGAAGATGCGCTCGCGCACGTCGTCGGGAACCCCCGGCCCGGTGTCGCAGATCTCGATCCGGGCCATGTTGCCCTGCCGGCCGGTGCGGATGGTCAGGGTGCCGCCCCCATCGCGCATCGCGGCGAGCGCGTTGTCGATGATGTTGGTCCATACCTGATTGAGATCGCCTGGGTAGCAAGGGATTTGGGGGAGTGATTTGTCGAATTCCTTGACCACCTGGACTTTGGCGTCGCCGCTCGAATGCGGGCCCAGCCGGTCGGCGAACATCGTGAGCGTGCTGTGCAGCAGTTCGTGGACGTCGGCCACCTGGAAGGGGGCGCGGTCCATCTGCGAATACTGCTTGGCGTCGGCGACCAGCGCCGAGATCCGTTTGCTCGCCTCCAGGATCTGGTTCAGCAGCAGCTCGCCCTCGACGGTGTAGGTCAGCCAGCGGATGGCCTTCTCCAGCGAGGTCGACGCGCCGAGCTCTTCGGTCGCCGCGGCGATGCGCTCCAGCCAATCGGTGTCGATGCCGCCCTCGACGAACGTCGGGGCGATGTCCCAACCGTCCTCGACGCCATGGTCTTCCAGCCATTCGCCGACGGCGTCCTCCAGGTCGGCCGTCTCGATCGCGGTCATGCTCACCGAGGCCGACTTGGTCACCTGGGCCGCGACCTCTTCCTGCAGCCGCACCAGCGCCCGCAGCGCCTCCGGGGTGACGGTGCCGTCGGCGAGCATCGCGAGCTTCTGGCGCATGCCGGCGACCCGCTGGCGCAACTCGGAGGCCGCGCGGACGGTGGCGGCGGCCGGGTTGTTCAGCTGATGTGTCAGCCCGGCGGACAACTGGCCGAGCGCGAGCAGTTTCTCCCGATTGTCGATGATGCGGCGGGTGCGCTCGTGGCCGACCGCCATCCCGTCGAGCAGGTGCACCGCCATCGGAAACTGGTCCTGCATGAAGTCGGCGAACGCGGGCGCGTCGAGAACGAAGAACCGGGACGGCCTGGTGACGTACACGCTCGCGTCGTAGCTCTGATCCTGCAGGTTGCCGGTGAAGGCGCGCCACGCGCCGCAATAGACCCCGCGCTGGGAGGTCCGGTTCGTCTCGATCTCCTGGCCGCCGGAGAGCTTCGACATCGCCAGCTCGCCCTCGATCAGGACGTACAGGCAGGTGGCCGGTTCGCCCTCGACGCAGATCGGGCCGGGTTGGTAGGTCTCGATGTGCCCGCTGGCGCACAACGCCTCGAGCTGCTCATCGGAGAGGGATTCGAAGAGGAACAGGCTGCGCAGCTCGCCGGGCGCGCACGGTGTCTCGGTCATGATTCGGCGAGGTAGCGATGCACCAGCATCACCGCCATCGATCCCTCGCCGACGGCGGCGGCGACGCGCTTGGCGGACTCGGCCCGGACGTCGCCGGTGGCGAACACGCCGGGGACGCTGGTCTCCAGGTGGTGCGGCGGGCGGTCCAGCGTCCAGCCGCACACGTTGCGCAGGTCCGGTCCGGTGAGGATGAAGCCGTGGTCGTCGCGGGCGAGCACCCCGTCCAGCCATTCGGTGCGCGGGGCGGCGCCGATGAAGATGAACATCCGCGCGCAGGTGACGTCCTCGGTGTCCCCGGTCCGGTTGTCGACCAGGGTCAGCCGCTGCAGGTGGTCGTCCCCGATGGCGCGGCGCACCTCGGTGCAGGTGCGCACGGTGATGTTGGGCCGCTGCTCGATCTGCTGGATCAGGTAGTACGACATCGAGGCCTCGAGCGAGGGGCCGCGCACCACGATGGTCACCGACTTGGCCTCGCGCGACAGGTACATCGCGGCCTGCCCGGCGGAGTTGGCCCCGCCGACGACGTAGACCTCCTCGCCCGAGCACTCGGACGCGACGGAGACGGCCGCGCCGTAGTAGACGCCGCGGCCGGTCAGTTCGCCGCAGCCCTCGGCGGGCAGCTGCCGGTAGGCGACGCCGGTGGCGAGGATGACCGCGTGCGCGTCGATGGAGCCGCCGTCGGCGAACCGCACGGTGCGCTTGGAACCGTTCACCTCCAGCGCCGTCGCGGTGCGGGCGGTGATGAGTTCCGCGCCGAATTTCTCGGCCTGCCGGCGCGCGCGCTCGGCCAGCTGGCCCCCCGACACGCCGTCGGGAAAGCCGAGGTAGTTCTCGATGCGGGAGCTCTGGCCGGCCTGGCCGCCCGTTGCGGTGCGTTCGATCAGGACCGTGCGCAGCCCCTCCGACGCGCCGTAGACGGCGGCGGCCAGGCCCGCGGGCCCGCCGCCGATGACGATCAGGTCGTAGAACTCCTGCGACGGCGTCGTGGTCAGCCCCAGGGTGTCGGCCAGCTGCGCGTCGGTCGGTTCGACGAGGGTGTCGCCGCGCTCGGTGACGACGACCGGAAGCCGCAGGCAGTCCGCGCCGGCGGCCTTGAGCAGCCGCTCCCCGTCGGGGTCGTCGGCCATGAACCACGAGTAGTGCAGCCCGTTGCGGGCCAAAAAGTCGCGCACCTGCCAGGACCGTTCCGACCAGCGGTGCCCGATCACCTTGGTGTGTGGGATGGCGTGTTCCGGGGCCGCCCGCCAGGCGTCCAGCAGCCCGTCGACGACGGGGTAGAACTTCTCCTGCGGCGGGTCCCACGGCTTGAGCAGGTAGTGGTCGAGGTCGACGACGTTGATCGCGTCGATGGCGGCGTGGGTGTCGGCGTAGGCGGTCAGCAGCACCCGCCGCGCCGCCGGGTACAGGTCCATCGCCTGCTCGAGGAATTCGATGCCGCTCATCTGCGGCATCCGGTAGTCGGCGATGAGCACCGCGACCGTCTCGCCCCGCAGCTTGAGCTCCTTGAGCGTCTCCAGGGCGTCCGGGCCCGATTCGGCCCGCACGATGCGGTGCCGGTCGCCGTAGTGGCGACGCAAATCGCGGGCGACCGCGCGGGAGACCGAGGGATCGTCGTCGACGGTCAGCAGGACGGGTTTGCGGGGCTGCGCGGCGGTATCTGTGGGACTGCTCATCGGCGTCAAGTATGCCCTCGTCAGGCCCGGTTCGGCAGGTCGTGCGGGCGGGCCGGATTTCTCTGGCAGCGATTTTGGGTCGGGGCCATTACCAGGTATCGTTGATCAACGGTGCGGTTTCCGCGCCGACTTTTTGTGTGCCCAGTTCCTAGGAATTTCCTGTCACCGGCTCACGTTCGAAGTCGGTGTATATCTCGCGCCGACGCGGGCGCTAACGCGAACGAAAACGAATGACGAGGATTTCTGACAAGTATGGCCAAGAAGGACGGCGCCATCGAGGTCGAGGGCCGCGTGGTCGAGCCCCTGCCCAATGCGATGTTCCGCATTGAGCTGGAGAACGGTCACAAGGTGCTCGCCCACATCAGCGGCAAGATGCGGCAGCACTACATCCGCATCCTGCCCGAGGACCGGGTGGTGGTGGAGTTGTCTCCCTACGACCTGTCCCGGGGCCGCATCGTGTACCGGTACAAGTAACCAACGAACAGACGAGAACAGGATCGAAAAGCCGTGAAGGTCAACCCCAGCGTGAAGCCGATTTGCGACAAGTGCAGGGTGATCCGTCGGCATGGGCGGGTCATGGTGATCTGCTCGGATCCGCGCCACAAGCAGCGCCAGGGTTAGTCCCGACGCAGCCCCACACAACTGAATGCAGACCTCCCAGCACCACTGAGCGAATACGTCGCTCATCCACGCCCGGACGGAGGCCGGGCCCCGCCTCAAGCTTTGATGCGGGAACGGGCTGGGATCAGACCTCCGCCTAGAAAAAGAGGAAACGCCACCTATGGCTCGACTAGTAGGCGTCGATCTCCCGCGCGACAAGCGGATGGAGATCGCGCTGACGTACATCTTCGGCGTCGGCCGCACCCGCGCCAACGAAATCCTGGCCGCCACCGGCATCGACAAGGACCTGCGCACGCGGGACCTCACCGATGACCAGGTGACCCACCTGCGTGACTACATCGAGGCCAATCTCAAGGTGGAGGGCGACCTGCGCCGCGAGGTGCAGGCGGACATCCGCCGCAAGATCGAGATCGGCTGCTACCAGGGCCTGCGGCACCGCCGCGGCCTGCCGGTGCGCGGCCAGCGCACCAAGACCAATGCGCGGACCCGCAAGGGCCCCAAGCGCACCATCGCGGGCAAGAAGAAGGCCAGGTAACCCATGCCACCGAAGAAGGCAAGCGGCTCGGCCCCCAAGAAGGGGCAGAAGACCCGTCGCCGGGAAAAGAAGAACATCCCGCACGGCGCCGCGCACATCAAGAGCACGTTCAACAACACGATCGTGACGATCACCGACCCGCAGGGCAACGTCATCGCCTGGGCGTCGTCGGGTCACGTCGGCTTCAAGGGCTCGCGCAAGTCGACCCCGTTCGCGGCTCAGCTGGCCGCCGAGAACGCGGCGCGCAAGGCGCAGGAGCACGGCGTGCGCAAGGTCGACGTGTTCGTGAAGGGCCCGGGCTCGGGCCGCGAGACCGCGATCCGGTCGCTGCAGGCCGCCGGCCTGGAGGTCGGCGCGATCTCCGACGTCACGCCGCAGCCGCACAACGGATGCCGTCCGCCGAAGCGACGTCGGGTCTAGCAGGGTCTAGGAGGAGAATATTCATGGCTCGTTACACCGGACCCATCACCCGCAAGTCGCGCCGGCTGCGCACCGACCTCGTCGGTGGCGACCAGGCCTTCGAGAAGCGTCCCTACCCGCCCGGCCAGCACGGCCGCGCGCGGATCAAGGAGAGCGAGTACCTGCTGCAGCTGCAGGAGAAGCAGAAGGCCCGCTTCACCTACGGCGTGATGGAAAAGCAGTTCCGCCGCTACTACGAAGAGGCCGTGCGCCAACCCGGCAAGACCGGTGAGGAACTGCTGCGCATCCTCGAGAGCCGGCTGGACAACGTCGTCTACCGCGCCGGGCTGGCGCGCACCCGACGGATGGCCCGCCAGCTCGTCAGCCACGGCCACTTCTCGGTGAACGGCGTGAAGGTCGACGTTCCCAGCTACCGGGTGTCGCAGTACGACATCATCGAGGTGCGGGACGGCTCGCTGAACACGGTGCCGTTCCAGATCGCGCGGGAGACGGCGGGCGACCGCCCGATCCCGAGCTGGCTGCAGGTCGTGGGGGAGCGCCAGCGCATCCTCATCCACCAGCTGCCCGAGCGCGCGCAGATCGACGTGCCGCTGACCGAGCAGCTGATCGTCGAGTACTACTCGAAGTAACGGACTTTCGGGCCGGCCGGCCCGAAAACCTTAGGCGGCATCAAATAGCGGGTGCCGAGAAGGAGAAGAAGAAACACCATGCTGATCTCACAGCGACCCACCCTGTCCGAGGAAGTCGTCACTGACACCCGGTCCCAGTTCGTCATCGAGCCGCTGGAGCCCGGATTCGGTTACACCCTGGGCAATTCGCTGCGGCGCACGCTGCTGTCGTCGATTCCCGGCGCGGCCGTCACCAGCATTCGCATCGACGGCGTGCTGCACGAGTTCACCACCGTGCCGGGCGTCAAGGAAGACGTCACCGACATCATCCTGAACCTCAAGGGCCTGGTCGTGTCCTCCGAGGAGGACGAGCCGGTCACCATGTACCTGCGCAAGCAGGGCCCGGGCGAGGTCACCGCGGGTGACATCGTCCCGCCCGCCGGCGTGACCGTGCACAACCCGGCCATGCACATCGCGACGCTGAACGACAAGGGCAAGCTCGAGGTCGAGCTCGTCGTCGAGCGCGGCCGCGGCTACGTGCCGGCCGTGCAGAACCGCGCGTCGGGCGCCGAAATCGGCCGCATCCCGGTCGATTCCATCTACTCGCCGGTGCTCAAGGTCACCTACAAGGTGGATGCGACCCGTGTCGAGCAGCGCACCGACTTCGACAAGCTGATCCTGGACGTGGAGACCAAGAGCTCGATCACGCCCCGCGACGCGCTGGCGTCGGCCGGCAAGACGCTGGTCGAATTGTTCGGACTGGCACGCGAACTCAACGTCGAGGCCGAGGGCATCGAGATCGGGCCGTCGCCGGCCGAGGCCGACCACATCGCGTCGTTCGCGCTGCCGATCGACGACCTGGACCTGACCGTGCGGTCCTACAACTGCCTTAAGCGCGAGGGTGTGCACACCGTCGGCGAGCTGGTCAGCCGCACCGAGTCCGACCTGCTCGACATCCGCAACTTCGGGCAGAAGTCCATCGACGAGGTGAAGGTCAAGCTGCACCAGCTGGGCCTGTCGCTCAAGGACAGCCCGGCCACCTTCGACCCCTCGGAGGTCGCGGGCTACGACGTCGCCACCGGCACCTGGTCCACCGAGGCCGCCTACGACGACCAGGACTACGCGGAAACCGAACAGCTCTAACCAGAAGTCCGTCCCGGCCCTACCTGATACGGGGGTCGGCCCCACTTAGGAGATAGTGCAATGCCCAAGCCCACCAAGGGCCCTCGCCTCGGCGGGTCGTCTTCGCACCAGAAGGCCCTGTTGGCCAACCTGGCCACGTCGCTGTTCGAGCACGGCCGGATCAAGACGACCGAGCCCAAGGCGCGCGCGCTGCGGCCGTACGCGGAGAAGCTGATCACGCACGCGAAGAAGGGCACGCTGCACAACCGTCGTGAGGTGATGAAGAAGATCCGCGACAAGGACGTGGTGCACGCCCTGTTCGCGGAGATCGGCCCCTTCTTCGCCGATCGCAATGGCGGCTACACCCGCATCATCAAGGTCGAGGCGCGCAAGGGCGACAACGCCCCGATGGCCGTGATCGAGCTGGTGCAGGAAAAGACCGTCACCTCTGAGGCCGACCGCGCGCGCCGGGTGAAGTCTTCGAAGAAGGCGGCACCCGTGGCCGCGGCGGCGGCGCCGCAGGCCGCCGTCGAGCCCGAGGCGGCGGAGGGCCCGACGGCCGACGATGTCGTCGAGCCGACCGAGTCCGAGGCCGGCGAGGCCACGGAGGCCGAGGCCAAGGCCGAGGAGAAGCACGACGAAGCCGTGGCCGCGCGGGCCGAGGCCGAGGCCGCCGAGGCGAACGACGAGGCTGACGAGAGTTAGCACGGACGTCCGTCTGCGGCTTGACATCGCCTACGACGGAACGGAATTCGCCGGCTGGGCCACCCAGGCCGGGCAGCGGACCGTCGCCGGCGTCCTCGACGAGGCGCTGACGACGGTCTTCCGCACTCCAGTGCGGCTGCGCGCCGCCGGGCGCACCGACACGGGGGTCCATGCCACCGGGCAGGTCGCGCACGTCGACGTGCCCGCCGACGCGTTGCCCAACGCCTACCCACGCTCGCCGCGCCCCGGTGAACCCGAGTTCCTGCCGCTGCTGCGCCGGCTCGGCCGGTTCCTGCCCACCGACGTCCGGGTGCTCGAAATCGCCCGAGCGCCGGAGGGTTTCGACGCCCGGTTCTCGGCGCTGCGCCGCCACTATGAGTACCGGCTGTCGACCGCGCCCTACGGGGTGGAGCCGCAGCTGGCGCGCTATGTCACCGCCTGGCCGCGCGACCTGGACGTCGACGCGATGGCCGTGGCATCCCGAGACCTGTTGGGGCTGCACGACTTTGCCGCGTTCTGTCGGCAACGCGAGGGGGCGACCACCATCCGCGACCTGCAGCGGCTCGACTGGTCGCGCGACGGCGACCGGATCACCGCGCACGTCAGCGCCGACGCGTTCTGCTGGTCGATGGTGCGCTCGCTGATCGGGGCGCTGCTGGCCGTCGGCGAGCACCGCCGCCCGACCTCCTGGTGCCGCGAACTGCTGTCGGCCACCGACCGGTCCAGCGACTTCGCCGCCGCGCCGGCGCACGGGTTGACGCTGATCGGCGTCGACTACCCGCCGGACGACCAACTGGCCGCGCGGATTCTGATCACGCGGGACTTGCGCACGCCCGGCTAAACGCGGCCGGCGACGAAACTTGCGGCCTGGTTGGTCAATCCGGGCACGTAGCTCAGGTGCGCGCTCCACTTGTTGCCGTTGGAACAGATCGGGTCGCCGGTGTTGCACAGGTCGATGGTCTTGGCGTCGAAATTCGGCGTCAGCGCGCTCATCAGCCCGCCCGCCCGTGCCGACGGATTCCCGAACAAGGCGACGGCGGCGACGTGATTGGCGGCGTTGGCGGGCAACGGCTCACGGAAGCCGAAGCCGGCAAGCGGTGCGGCGGTGACGATGTCGATGACGGCCGCGCCCTGCGAGTACCCGCCCAGCACGATCTTGGTGTTGGGGCAGTTGTTGGCCATCTGCTGGATGTGGTTGCTGGCGTCGTTGGCGCCGTCCGCGGCGGCCAGGAAGTCCTTGTTGGCCGGGTAGTTAACCGCATACGAGCCAACGCTTTTGCGGGTGTTCTGGCGCAGCGAGGACACGAAGGCCTGGCCCACCTTCCCGACGCCCGGCGGCTCGTCGGTGCCGCGGGCGAACACCACCTCGACGTCCGGGCACGCCGCCGAGGCCAGCGGCAACAGCTTAGGGACGACGAAAACCGCGACCGCCGCAAGGAATACGACGGTCAGCCCCAAGCGGATAAGCCTCACACGACGAGGCTACGGGCCCAAAATCAAGCCCCGATAACGATTTAGACAAGCGGCGCTTGAGGATTCGGCGTGTCCGGGGTGTTAGGCGTAACGGGCGCGTTCGGCGACGGCACGGTTCCGGGCACCGCCGGGCTCGGCGGCACGTAACCAGGGGTCTGCGGCCCGTAACCCGGCGTCTGCGGGTAGGACCCGGCCATCAGCTTTGACGCGACGAAAGAGGCGGCCTGTGTGGTGTACAGGGGGACGTAGCCCTCGGTGTGACCGCTCCACTCGTTGCCCTGGCCGGCGTGGCAGATCGGGTCCTGCGGGTTGCACAGGTCGATCGCCTTGGACCCGAGCATCGCGCTCTGGGCCGGCAGGGTTCCGCCGGCGCGGTCGGCCACGTCGCCGAAGGTGGCGACGGCCGCGATGTTCTTGGCGTACTCCGGCGGCAGCGAGTTGCCCCAGTTGATGCCCCCGATCGGGACGCCGGCGACGATGTCCATCACCGACGCGCCCTGCGAGTAGCCGCCCAGCACGATCTGGACGTTCGGGCACTTCGCCACGGCCGCCTTGACGCGGTTGATCGTGTCGTTGGCGCCGTCGCCCCCGTGCAGCTGCAGCTTGCTGGCCGCGTAGTTCACCCCGTAGGTGTCGTACGTCAGGCCGGGGGTGTCCTGTTTCAGCGAGTCGACGAACGCGTCGCCGACGCGGCCCAGGCCGGGTGGCTCGTTGGTGCCGCGGGCGAAGATGACCTCGACGTTCGGGCAGTCATTGGCCGACGCGACCGGAATAGCGGGTGGGGACATGAGCAGGCCGGCGGTGGTGAGCACTGCGGAAACCCCCGGGCCTACCCAGCGAATTAACCGGTGGGAAGACACGCCGAAATATTACCCGCAACCAGCGAACGCCGAAAATTCGCCAGCCTGTGGATAACCGGCGGCACCGCCGCCTACCTGCGGCTTAACTGGAGCGGGGAGACGGATTCCACAAATTTGCCGAGGGTATTTTGGACCGTTCACAACGGCGCCAGCCGACAACTTGGCTGCAAATCAACGCTCACCGATTTCTGCTGCGCCGCCTCGAGTCGGCATTGCTGGGCCGCGATATACACACCGCGAACGGCCCGGCGCGGACGGCGTCGCTGGCGGCCGGGTGCGCGGTGGCGGCCGGCGGGCTGCTGGGCTGCGCGTTGCCGGGCTTGCTCGGGCCGCACGCCGATCTCGATCGGGCGCACATCGTGATGGGCCAACGTTCCGGGGCGCTGTATGTGCGGGTGGGCGATACCTGGCACCCGGTGCTGAACCTGGCCTCCGCGCGGTTGATCGCGGCGACGCCCGAAAACCCGCAGCCGGTGCGCGAATCCGATCTGGCCCGCACCAAACGCGGCCCGCTGCTTGGCATTCCGGGTGCACCGCAACTGCTCGGTGAGCCGCTGTCGGCGGACGAATCGGCCTGGACGATCTGCGACGCGGAGGAGACGGGCGCGTCGACGGTCGTCGTCGGGCCCACCGGCCCCACGGTCCGCCCCCTGGCCCCCGGGCATGCGCTCCTGGTGGCGCCCCCCGCGGGCTCGCCGGCCTACCTGCTCTACGACGGGCGGCGAGCCGTGGTCGACCTCGGCGACACCGCGGTCGTGCGCGCGCTGCGGCTGGAGGGCCGCGCGCCCAGGCTTGTGTCGCAAACGGTGTTGAACGCCGTGCCTGAGGCGCCGCCGATCAGCGCACCACGGGTTCGCGATGCCGGACGGGCCGCGGCCGGGATGCCCGGCATTCCGGTCGGCAGTGTGCTGCGCATCGCGCGCGGCGACGGCGACGAGTACTACGTCGTGTTGCCCGGCGGGGTCCAGCGCATCGGCCGGGTGGCCGCCGATCTCCTGCGTTTCAGCGATTCGCGCGGCACCGCCAACGCCATCCCGGTGGCCCCCGACGCGATCCGCGCCGCGGGAATCGTGAACACGCTGCCGCTGGCCGGCTTCCCGGACCTGGCGCCGGCGTTGGCCGGTGGCAGCACCGTGTGCGCCACGTCGAGGCGCGAGCCATCCGGGGGCTACGACGTCGTTTTCCTGGCGGGGAGCGGCCAGCCGCTGCCCGCCGGTCGGGCTCCCGTGCCCTTGTCCCAAGCCGACGGCCGCGGCCCCGCGCTGGACGCGGCCTATCTCCCACCCGGACGAAGCGCCCACGTCCGGGGCGACAACCGAAGCGGCACGCGATATCTCGTCACCGACACCGGGGTGCGGTTCGCGATCCACGACGACGACGCGGCACACGATCTCGGTCTGCCGGCACCCATTCCGGCGCCGTGGCCGATGCTGTCGGCCCTACCGTCCGGGCCCGAATTGAGCAGGCGGAACGCCTCAGTCGCACGGGACACGGTTGCGGGAAGCCCATAGCCGGGCGGCGGCGAGGGTTCCCCCCAGCGCGACAAGGCAAATGGCCGCTCCGCGCAGCGCGGTATCTCGGGCGTGCGCATCCGGCCGCCGCGGTGGTGGCGGCGGTGGGGCGAGGGGCACGGGCGCCGGTGTCGGCTTGGAGGTCGTGGTCGGCGGACCGGCGTCGGTGCTTACCGCGGCCGGCGCGTCGACGGTGCCGTTTCCGACGAGCGGATCCCATCCGGCGGGCGGGTGATGCGCGGTCGACTTGATCCGCCCCATCACCTCCTGTGCGGTCAATGCGGGGAACCGGGCGCGGATCAGCGCCGCCAGCCCACTGACCACAGGCGCGGCGTAACTGGTGCCCGAAACCGGTTCCGAACCGAGCGCGGCCACGTCCTCACCGGTCGCCGCGACGTCCAGCCAGGGCCCCGCGAGCGTGAACGGCGACGGCGTCCCCTTGGCGTCGACCGAACCAACGGCGAGCACGTATTCGTCGTACCAGGCTGGACTGGCGATGACCGTGGCCGTCTGCCACGTTGCGTCGGGTGGCTGCGGCGGGCACGGGCCCGCGCCGCCGGTGTTGCCCGCCGCGGCGACCACGACCGCGTTCTTGACGTCGACCGCGTACGCGAGGGCCGCGCCCACCGCTCGGTCGTCGGGTGGCGAGGCGACCGGAACGCATGCGACGGAGGAAATGTTGATCACCGATGCGCCCAGATCCGCCGCCGTCCGGATGGCTTTCGCCATGGTGTCGACGTCGCCCACCCCGCCGCGGGAATGGTCACCGCTGGGAGCGAACTTCGCGCTGGACTGGCGAATGCCGATCAGCGTCGCCTCCGGCGCCACCCGGCTGAGGATTCCGGCAACCAGGGTGCCGTGCGCGTCGCAATCCTGGGTGCCGTCACCGGTGAACACGTAATCGCCGCCGGGC
The DNA here is from genome assembly GCF_001673535.1 of Mycobacterium sp. 1081908.1. GTDB lineage: Bacteria > Actinomycetota > Actinomycetes > Mycobacteriales > Mycobacteriaceae > Mycobacterium. The sequence continues at coordinate 31,271 of NZ_LZLY01000028.1, forward strand.
ACCACATCGGGCAGCCGCGGATGCCGCGAGACGCCGGTGTCGATGACCGCGACCCGTTGTCCCGCGCCGCGGGTGAGCTGCCAGACCCTGGGCAGGTCGATGACATCCGGTAGCGGGTCGGCGCGTGATGTCGAATCGGGTGTCATCGCCGCGCAGACCTCGCGTTGGACGGTCGGCGAGGGCGGCGCGGGCAGTGCCGGCTTGGGCAGCCACTTGTCGTCGACTTCAGGCGGCGAAACCGCTTGTGCCGACGGCACTCCGAGCTGGTACACGGACGCAAGCGCCGATACGGCCAGGAGGCGCGCGACGCGTGAAGCACTCACCGCAGGTTCAATCCGCGAACGGCGGTGAAAAGCCCACACACCCAGGAGGTGATGGGCACCAGCACGACCAGCGCCAGGCACTCCAGCCCCTCGACGCCGCGGCGCAACAAGGGGGACAGCGATATCGTGGGAGCGACGAAGCCCAGGTAGATCGCTGCCGCGGCCAACGTCGCCGTCATCGCGGCCACCCATGAACCGCTCCTCAGCATGCTCAGCGCCACCACGGCGAAAGTCGCTGCCACGACGGCGATTCCGCAAGTGAGAAACACAAGCGTCCTCCTCCCGTCATCCGAACGTGCGCGCAACATCAGCAATGCGCCGGTGAGCGCGCCGAAGGCGATGCAGCACAACCGCGGGGCGCCGGTGAGCACCGTGACGATGGCGCCCACGGCGGCCGCGGTCAGCAAGGCGGCGAGCAAGCCGGCCAACCAGTCGTCCGCGCGGACCGCCCTGATGTCCACGTCCGGTGCGGGTGGTCGCTGGGGCGACAGGCCGGCCAGCGTGAGCGACACCCGCGGCGCCACGCCCAGCAGGCCCAGGGAGGCCAGCGCGGATGCCGAGCCAACCGCGCGCAGCGGTGCGCCGGTGATCACGCCCGCCAGGGCGGCCAGGGCGACGATCGTCGCGACGCAGGAGACCGCGGTCAATGGGACGGCACCGCAACCGGATACGCGCAACGCCAGCACCGAGGTCGCCGCCGTCGCCGTGGCGGCCAGCACGACGTTCGGCAGGCCGGGGCCCCCCGGCACCGCCAGAAAGCCGGCGACCGCGGCGAATACGGCGGCGATCACGTTCAGCGCGAGCCCGGCGAGCGCGTCCCCGTACGCGCGGTGCGCGACCGCCGCGACGAGCAGGGCCAGCAGGCCGGTCAACGCCGGCACGCCGACGGTGGCGCCGCTGACGTTGGGGCTGAACGCGTTTCGGACGAGCGCCAGCGCGCCGATGCCGGCCAAACAGGCCGCCGCGACGGCGCCGGCGAGCCGCGCCGCCTTCCGGCGCCGGACCGGGGACCCCGTCCGGTCCGCGGCGTCCAGGGTCGCCGACACGGCCTCCGCCACGTCTTGGTAGTGGGGAGGCGGCGCCGGGGTGGACGATTCGGTCAGAACCAGGACCGCGCCGTCTCGGATCCCGTTCTGGGCCAACGTCGCCGACGTGATCAAAGGCGCCGCACCAGGACACGACAGCTGGTAGCGCCGCGCCTCCGGCTCGCCGTAGGCGTCGACGCCGTGCCCGTCCAGGATGTCGACGATCGAGGGAATCAGGACGGCGACGGGCACCCCAGCGGGCAGGGACAGGTCCGTCGCGGCGGTGCCGGCATGTATTGACACGCGGCGCAGTCCCGGGTCGGATCCAGGCAAAGGTGCCCCCCTCTCAGTCGGATACCGGCACCGTAGCCAGCATTCGATCCGTCGATATGCGGCTATCCACAGGTTTGACTTGCAGCGGATTTCGGTGCTGCTTACCGTCGCAAGCCGGTAGGAGGGCCGAGATGACACAGTGCTTCGTGCCCGCGGTTCGCCGGCCGGCGCCCGCGGTCGCGGCTGCGGACATCGCCGTTGACGCGCCGCCGGGCCTGCCTCCCGCGGGATCACCCAGGTTGCTCCCGGTCATGCTGTCGCTCGCGACGCTCGGGGTCATGGCCGCGGTGTTCCTCTCGGGATCGGCGGCCGCGTGCAATCCGATGTTTGTCGCGTTCCCCGCGATGACGCTGCTGTCGCTGGCGGTGACGGCGACCGCCGGGCGCGGGCAGCGGCGGGGCCGGCGCCTCGACGCCGACCGGGTCAACTACCTCGCGTACCTGAGCGGGTTGCGCGCGACGGTAACCGAAATAGCGACGGCGCAGCGGGTTTCGCTCACCTGGAGCCAGCCGGACCCCGATACGCTGTGGACGCTGATCGGCGGGCCACGGATGTGGGAGCGCCGGGCGTCCGACCCCGACTTCTGCCTCGTCCGCGTCGGAGTCGGCACCCGGCCGCTTGCGGCACGCCTGGTGGCGCCGGAGTCGTCGCCCCGCGAGCCGACCGATCCCGTGACGGCGGCGGCCTTGCGCCGCTTCCTGAGCGCGCATTCCCTCGTCGGGGACGTGCCCATCGCGGTCGACCTGGGCGCCGCCGGTGCGGTGATGATAGGCGGCGACCCGGACGCGGTGCGCGGGCTGCTGCGCGCGATGATCTGTCAACTGGCCGTGCTGCACGGTCCGGACCAGTTGCTGGTCGCCGCGGTGGCCGGCGATGGCAACCTTGCCCACTGGGATTGGCTGAAATGGCTGCCGCACAACCAACATCCGAGCGCCGCCGACGCGGCGGGGTCCGCGCGCTTGGTGTACCAAAGCATGGCGGAGGCTCGGCAAGCACTCACCGGTGCGGCGGGGCCGCACGTGATCGTGGTCGCCGACCCGGGGGAGCCCGCCACGGCCGGCGCGCCCAGCGGCGCCACCATCCTGGAGGTCGGTGCCTGCACGGAAGGCGCGCCGGTGACGATTGGGGGGCCGGACGCGCCTGAACCGTTGGCGTGCCACGACCGAATGGATTTGGTGGACGCGCTGACATGTGTGCGCCGGCTGGCGATGTACCGGGCGGGGCCGGCCGGCGCCGACCCGATCATGTTGTCGCGCAGCCAGGACCGTCGCGATCGGTTGCGCGTGCAGATCGGGGCCGCGGTCGACGGCGCGCCGCTCCAACTGGACATCAAAGAGGCCGCGGAAGGCGGCGTCGGCCCGCACGGGCTGTGCGTGGGCGCCACCGGGTCGGGCAAGTCGGAGTTGCTGCGCACCATCGCGCTGGGGATGGTGGCGCAAAACTCTCCTGAGGTGCTGAATCTGCTGCTCATCGACTTCAAAGGGGGCGCAACGTTTCTCGACTTCGCGCGGGCGCCCCACGTGGCCGCCGTCGTCACCAACCTCGCCGACGAGGCGCCGCTGGTCGCGCGCATGCGCGACGCACTGGCCGGCGAGATGGACCGTCGGCAACGGCTGCTGCGAACGGCGCGCTGTGCCGGCGTCGCGGCCTACGAGCACGCGCGCCAAGCGGGCGGGCAATTGGTTCCCCTGCCGACGCTGGTGATCATCGTCGACGAGTTCTCCGAAATGCTCAGCCGGCATCCCGAGTTCGCCGACATGTTCGTCGCGATCGGGCGGCTCGGGCGGTCGCTGGGCATGCACCTGTTGCTCGCCAGTCAGCGGCTCGAGGAGGGCCGGCTGCGAGGACTGGAAGCCCACTTGTCCTACCGGATCTGCCTGAAGACCCTGTCCGCCGCGGAATCGCGGGCGGCTCTGGGCACGATCGACGCGTACGAACTGCCGAACACCCCCGGCGCGGGCTACCTCCGCGCCGGCAGTGGCGAGCCGATCCGCTTTCAGGCCGGATTCGTCTCGGGACCGCTGCGGGCGGACCCGCCGGCCGGGCAGCCGGCTGCGGCCGTGCGGATCTTCAGCGCACGTCCGGCCGAACCGATTGGCGCTGAGGGCGCCTCGCCGACCCGGACCGTCCTGCAAGCGGTCCTCGACGGGCTCGCCGGACAGGGACCGCCCGCGCACCAAGTCTGGCTGCCTCCGCTGGAAGCGGCGCCTCCTCTGGACACGTTGCTCCGCGACGCGGTGCCGGCGCCGGGAGCGCTGGGCGTGCCCATCGGCATCGTCGACCGCCCATTCGAGCAACGCCGCGCGCCGCTGATGGTCGAATTGTCGGGATCGGCCGGAAATGTGGCGGTCGTCGGCGCGCCCCGATCGGGCAAATCGACCGCGCTGCGCACCCTCGTCACGGCCCTGGCGGCGGCCTACGAACCGGCGCGGGCACGGTTCTACTGCCTGGATTTCGGCGGTGGAGCGCTCGGGGCGCTGCGCGCCTTGCCGCATGTGGGTGCCGTCGCCGGCCGGACCGAGCCGGATCTGGTGCGGCGCATGATCGCCGAGATGGAGTCCACGGTCCGGTCCCGGGAGGAGCAGCGCGCCGGTTCATTCGGGGACGTGTTCCTCGTTATCGACGGGTGGGCGAGCCTGCGCCACGAGTTCGAGGAACTCGAGGCATCGGTCACCGCACTGGCGGCGCAAGGACTTTCGTTCGGCGTGCACGTGGTGTTGTCGGCGTCGCGCTGGGCCGAGATCAGGCCGGCGCTCAAGGACCAGATCGGGACCCGCATCGAGTTGCGGCTCGGCGACCCCGCGGATTCCGAGATCGACCGCAAACGGGCGCACGAGGTGCCGCACGACCGGCCGGGTCGCGGCCTTTCCCGCGACGGGCTGCACATGCTCGTCGCGCTGCCCACCGACCGCGTCCGTCAGGGCGAATCGGTCGCACCGCCGATACCGTTGCTTCCGGCGCACGTCGACCACGGGGCCGTCGTGAACCGGGCGGATGCTCGGCTGGGGGCGCGGGTTCTGCTCGGCCTGGGGGAGCGCCGACTGCAGCCGGTCCCAATCGATTTCGGGCGGCACCCGCACCTGCTGGTCCTCGGGGACAACGAGTGTGGCAAGACCGCCACGCTGCGGACCCTGTGCCGCGAGATCATTCGTACGCATTCCGCCGCCGAAGCCCAGCTGCTGATCGTGGACTTTCGGCGCTCGCTGTTGGGCGTCGTCGAGTCGGAACACCTAGGCGGCTACGCCGTCTCGGCGTCCGCGCTGGGCGGGTTGCTGCCCGATCTGCTCGACGCCGTGGCCAGGCGGATGCCGTCCTGCGACGTGAGCCAGGCGCAGCTGCGGGCCCGGTCGTGGTGGTCCGGGCCGGACGTCTACGTCGTGGTCGACGATTACGACCTGGTCGCCAACGCGGGCGGTAACCCACTCGATGCGGTCGTCGAATACTTGCCGTACGCAATGGATCTGGGGCTGCACCTGGTCGTGGCCCGGCGCAGCGGCGGCGCCGAGCGCGCGCTGTTCGAGCCGCTGCTGGCGGGCCTGCGTGACTTCGGGTGCATGACATTGATGATGAGCAGGCGCCCGGACGAGGGCGCGCCGTGGGGTTCCGGCCGCCCGGTGCGCTTGCCCCCCGGCCGTGGCGTCCTGATCACCCGTCCAGGTGACGAACAGCTCGTTCAGGTGGCCTGGAGCCCGCCCCCGTGAATCGGCACCGGGCGCTCATCGAGACCGGGCCCGGCACGATTCGCCGGTTATGTTGTGGCACAAGCGGAGCCACCGACGACGGCATGTCCGAGATCATCAGCGAAGCGCTGGGCGCCATCGACGATCGGGTGGCGCTGGTCGGCGGGCGGCCCGTCACAGTCGATTCGCTCTGGCGGGCGGCGCTGCGGTCGGTCAAGTGTGAGAACTCCGACGGCCTGGTCCTTCTGCATCCGTCCTGGTGGGCGTCGACGCGTGTCGCCGTGGTGACGGCGGCCGCCGGCACCCTGGCCGACGACGTGCTGACGCGCCGCCGGTCATCGCTGTTGGCAGGGGCGTCCGACCGCGAGTCGGTGGTGGTCGAGATCGCCGAGCGGCTGGTGGTGATCACCGGTCCCGAGGTCGTCGCGATACCCCGTGGGGCGGAACCGCATTCCGTCGCCGAGGAGGCCGCGTCCGTCATCGCGGCGATGACGGAACCGGTCGTCCTGATCGACGCGCCCGGCGCGGTTACCGGCGCGCCCGCCCTCGCGGAGTTGATCGCGGGCGCGGTGCGCCGGCGCGGTCGGGCTGCCGTTGAAATCGGTGATGCCAGGCTGCTCGGGCTGGCCCGGTCGACGGAGCGCGACCCCGTCGGGCGGGGTGTCACGGCCAAGGGCCGTCGGCCCCGACCCCGGGCGCGGCTGATAGGTGCGCTGGCCGGGGCCACCGTCGCGCTGGCGGCGTTGCCGCTGGCGATCACGGCCACGGCCCCCGCGGCCCGCCGGGGCGTGTCCCCTCCGATCGCGGTGCCGACGGCGCCGACAACATTCTTGGTCGAGGGCCGCGTGGCGCTGACGGTGCCGGCGAACTGGTCCGCGCAGCGGGTGGTCACCGGGCCCGGGTCCGCGCGGGTGCAGGTGACCTCGCCGTCGGATCCGGAAGTGGCGCTGCACGTCACGCAGTCACCGGTGGTGGGCGAGACGCTGAGTGGCGCCGCCGAGCGGTTGAAACGCGCGATCGACGCGGAGCCGGCCGGGGTCTTCGTCGACTTCAATCCTGGCGGGACAAGCGGCGGCCGGCCCGCGGTGACCTACCGTGAAGTGCGCCCGGCCCACCACGTGCGGTGGGCGGTCCTGCTGGACGGGCCGGTCCGGATCAGCGTCGGCTGCCAGAGCCGCCCCGGCGGCGAGGAGGCGGTGCGCGAGGCCTGCGAGCAGGCGGTGCGATCCGCCCACGCGATCGAATGAGACGGAACCAAACCGACGCCGCCGCGGTCCTATTTGATATGGCGAACACACTGAGCACCGACTTCGATCTCATGCGCTCGGCCGCGGCGGCGACGGACGCCCGCAACGAGGAGATCCGGGCGATGCTGCAGGCGTTCATCGGGCGCATGGGCAGCGTGCCGCCCGCGGTGTGGGGCGGGCCCGCGGCCGTGCGATTCAAAGACGTGCTGGATCGCTGGAACGCCGAGTCGACCCGGCTCTACCACGCCTTGCGCACGATCGCCGACACCATTCGGCACAACGAGGCCGCGCTGCGGGAGGCCGGGGAGATTCACGCCCATCACATCGCCGCCGCCGGCGGATACCTGTGAGCGCGGGAGTGCCCGTGGACCCCGTGCTGTCCTACAACTTCGGTGAGATCGAATACGCGGTGCGCCAAGAGATCCACACCACGGCGGCCCGTTTCAATGCGGCGCTCGACGAGCTGAGATCGCAGATCGCCCCGCTGCAGGAACTGTGGACCCGCGAAGCGGCGGCCGCGTACCGGGTCGAGCAACTGAAGTGGCACCAGGCCGCCACCGCACTCAACGAGATACTGGTCGGCCTGGGAAACGCGGTGCGCGACGGCGCGATTGAGGTGGCCGATGCCGACCGCCGGGCCGCGGGCGTGTGGACGCGGTAGCTCGAATGGCCCCTGTGTGGTCCCGGCGGAGGAGAGCCGCCGGGACCACACAGTGTTTAGGGGCGCGAAGGCTTCGAAATCTTCCAGCTGCGGGCGAGGTGATCGGGCATGTCGAACGACGCACGCACACCACCCCGCTCTAACTCGAACGCACTCTCCAACAGTTCGCGCCCGAAATCCGCAGCTATATCCGAGACGAAGCGGTAGCGCGGCGTGGCGCGGCCGATCAGAGTCAGGACGTTGGTGGAGAACCAGTCGGCGATGCGCGCGAGCTGTTCGAGTTCACGGCGGTGATGCAAAGGCGGTACGAGCAGCAGGTCGGCGGTCTTGTCGCCGATCAGGTGGCGGATCAGTGGCGGGATCGTCTTATCGAACGTCTGGGTGGGCGTGAGTTGGTCGAGTAGCGCGAGGAGCGCGCGGGTCATGTGCTGGCCCTCGGTTGACGCCGCGAAGCGCCGTCGCTTGATGGCGTCGAGCAGCGCGTTGGCGTCGGTGACGTTGTGCGGACGCATCTCGTCGAGCACGCCCATCAGGTGGCCGATGACGTTCCAGAGATGGAGGTACGCGTCGATCTCGTCGCTTTTCAGGTTCACACCGAGACCACGCATCGGGTCTTTGACGACATACCAGAACGAGAGGATGGTCGCGGCCATGTCCTCCTGATTGATCGGTACGCCCCAACTGCTGTAATTCCACATGCCGGGGTGCTTACGGGCGCGGTCCTTGATCAGGTGACGCACCGCGGCGTGCATCAGGCGGACGTGCTGGATGGCGCGCAGCCCCTTGCCGTTTGGATCGAGGCCGCCGCTGGTGCACACGTCGATCAGGAACTGGCCGGTCTCCATCACCCGCCGCCGTGCATCCGTGTCGAGCTGGGCGGTCAGGTACAGCACCTTCACGGCGTCGCTGTCCGCGTATGCCGACGGCAGCGACGCGCAGAACAGGCACAGCGTGATGAGCAGGCCGTTCTTCTCGAACACCTGCTGCCCCAATTGGATCTTGCCCATGTCGGCCCACTTGGGCAGGGATAGCGAAGTGGTCAGGTAGCCCCGGAGCTCTTTGGGCAGATCCTTCGGCACCGGCTGGTCGTTGCGGACGAGCGTGCGCATCAATCGATTGACCTCGTTGACGTCCCGATTGAACACTTTCTCGACCACGTCGTCGGCCCGCTTATCACCCACATGTCGCATGCGATCGAGGTGCCCGTTTGTCCATCTCGCGCTTCCATTTGCGGCCGCCATTTGCACAGCATCGCAGATTTCGCGCCGTTGGCGAAGGGTCAATCTGCGCTCAAGAATTGTTAGAGAAGCGATACGATGCGGGCCAAAGGCGGTGCGCCGCACCAAGACGTTACTGGCCAGCGCCGTGACTGTAACGCAGTGATGTGCATAGTTTTCACGTAGTCTTTCTAGATTCTTGTCGCCACCAAATTTTTGTCCCGAGTCATTTGCTCCGAGTTGTGAGGACGCACGCGATGGTCGACGTCGATGACGAATTCCTGCACGAGCCCGGGCCGCACCCGGATTGGCAGGAAAGCTTCTTTTTCAGTTGGTTCGACGCGGAGTCGGACGCGGTCGGATTGGCCCGGATCGGATACCGGCCCAGCAACCACACCGCCGACGCGATCCTGTACACGATGCGCGACGGCCGTGTGGAGGGCGGCTACGCCAGGCTGCACGCCCGCTACACCGGCACCCCGGACCCCGGCCACCTGAAGGTGGGGGCCCTGGAGTTTCAGATGATCGAACCGATGTCGAAGTGGCGGCTATCGCTGGAGGGCCGCCAGGAGGTGGACCTGACGTGGACGGCGCTGCACGCGCCGTTCGACTATCACGCCGAGGCGCCGCCCGGGGCGTACCTGCCGTCGGGCATCGCCGATACCCACATGGAGCAGTCCGGCTGGGTCACGGGCCGGGTGACGATCAACGGGGCCTCCTACCCGATCGACGGCCTCGGTCAGCGCGACAAGTCCTGGGGCATCCGCCGGTGGGGCCGCATCGAGCGCTGGGACTGGAACACGGTGCTGCTGAGCCCCGACTTCACCATGAACTGCACCCATCTGTTCGAGGGCGGGCGGGCCTATCCGACCGGCTACGTCTTCCACGACGGCGCATGCCACGCGGTGGAGCAGTTGACCGTGGACCACCAGTGGGCCGGTCACCAGGTTCCCAGCGCCTCGCGGATGGTGGTCAGCGACGTCAGCGGTTTGCGGCTGGAGATCCACGGCCGCGTCATCGCCCAATCCTGTTTGTGGAAAAGGGGTTTGGTGATTCAGGAGTCGGCGACACGATTCGAAACGATCGTCGATGGCCGGACTTTCACCGGTCTTGGGATCACCGAGCACGCCTGGCATGCCGGGCTGGTGGGCTCGCTGCGGGTGCTGCCGCGGATGGGGCCGGCGGCGCGGATGATCATGCCCTGAGCTGATATGTAAGCGGTTCTGTCAAGTGGGCAGGGAAAAGCGGCGGTCGCGGTGTGTTGCGGCCGCCGCTTTTCGTTGGCCGGATGAGGTCGTTGTCGAGGTCGAGCGTGTCTTTCGACGCGTGTCAGTCTGATATGCGCGGGTTGGTTACCGCAGGACGGGAGTTTCGAGTTGGAGCGGCTTGCTGTGTCTAGGAGCGAGCGTAATCGCCTGTGTTGCAAGCAGATTGCTCATAGCTCAGTCGCGGGTCACTCCAAGGCGCTTGCCGGCCTGTTCATCGACCTCATCCGGGGCCTGTGGGGCGATCTATCCGTCGAGTACGGCCAGTGACCAGCACCATCCGGCCAGCTCGCGGGCGATCGCGGTGTTGGCGACCACGGCGCGTTTCTTGCGTGCATCGAACGAGCGCCACCGAGTATGCAGGCGTTGGTTGGCCAGCTGGGCGCGCGCACGGGCCGCGGGATCAGCAGCAGCCCAGCGCCGCTGCAGCTTGGCGCTCACACGGTAGCGGGGCCGGTGATGCCAGGCTGCTTCGATCAGCAGTCGTCGGGCATGACTGTTGCCGGTCTTGGTGACCCCGCCCTGAATCCGGCTGGGCCCCGAGGAATACTCGCTGGGCACCAGCCCGAGATAGGCGCCGATCGCGCGGCCGGTCAGCCGATGCCAGTCGCCGATCTCGACGGCCAACCCGAACGCGGTCAACGTCGCGATTCCGCGCAGGCAGCACAGCCTGCTCACCACCGGGGTGAACTCAGAATCAGCAGCCATCTGTTCGATAGCGCGATCGAGGCGCTCGCGGCGATTGAGGGTGACCAGCATCGCCTCAAAGCTACTGTCGTAGGCCAACTGCAGGGCGGGATTGTCGAACCGCTGAGCGCGCAGCCACAGCTCATGTTTGCCGGTCCAGGCTCTGCCACCGCTGTAGA
>NZ_LZLY01000029.1 GCF_001673535.1 Mycobacterium sp. 1081908.1
GAACGCGACGATCGAGATGCCGGTACCCGCGGTCGCCACCAGGGTGGCGAACAGGATCAGAACCGCTGGGCCGCTGCTTTTCATGGGATATCGGCGCTGAATGTAGCGCCAATGCGCCGTTTGCGGCGACCGATTTTTCGCGCTCATGCAGGATGTTCATGTGCTCGCCCATCCACGCAGCGGCCCAGCGGTTCTGATCCTGTTCGCCACCCTGGTGGCGACCGCGGGTACCGGCATCTCGATCGTCGCGTTCCCGTGGCTGGCGTTGCAGCACCACGACAGCGCGAAGGACGCGTCGGTGGTGGCCGCCGCCATGACGGTGCCGCTGGTGTTCGCCACTCTGGTCGCCGGCACCGCGGTCGACTTCTTCGGGCGCCGCCGCGTTTCGCTGGTCTCCGATTCGCTGTCCGGGACGGCGGTGGCCGCGGTGCCGCTGACGGCCTGGTTTTTCGGCGCGGGCGCGATCAACGTCGCCGAGCTGGCCGTGTTGGCCTTCTGCGCGGCCGGTTTCGACCCGGCGGGCACGACGGCGCGCCAGTCGATGCTGCCGGAGGCCGCCGACCGCGCGGGCTGGTCGCTGGACCGCACCAACAGCGTCTACGAGGCGATCCAGAACCTGGGGTTCATCGTGGGCCCGGGCATCGGCGGGTTGATGATCGCCGCGGTCGGCGGCATCAAGACGATGTGGATCACCGCGGGTCTGTTCGGGTTGTCCATCCTCGCGGTCGGGGTGCTGCGGCTCCACGGTGCCGGCAAACCGCACCACGAGACCCGGCCCGCCGGGCTGGTGTCCGGCGTCGCCGAGGGGGTGCGGTTCGTGTGGAACCTGCGGGTGCTGCGGGCGCTCGGCCTGATCGACCTGGTCGTCACCGCGCTGTACCTGCCGATGGAAAGCGTGCTGTTTCCCAAGTACTTCAGCGACCGTCACCAGCCCGCGCAGCTTGGGTGGGCGTTGATGGCGCTGGCGGGCGGCGGCGTGGTGGGCGCGCTCGGTTACGCCGTGCTGTCGGCGCACACCCGGCGGCGCACGGCCGTGCTGACGGCGATGCTGACGTTCGGTGCGGCGACGGTCGGCATCGCGTTCCTGCCGCCGTTGCCGGTGATCCTGGTGCTGTGCGCGGTGACCGGCGTGGTCTACGGGCCGATCCAGCCGATCTACAACTACGTGATGCAGACCCGCGCCCCGCACCATCTGCGCGGCCGGGTGGTCGGGGTGATGACGGGGCTGACCTACGCGGCCGGCCCGCTGGGCCTGCTGGTCGCCGGCCCGCTCACCGACGCGGCCGGGCTGAAGGTCACGTTCCTGGCATTGGCGGGTCCGATCCTGGTGATCGGCCTGATCGCGTGCGCCCTGCCCTCGCTGCGCGAGCTGGACCGCGCGCCGGAGGTTGCCGCCGAAACCGGGGCATAGGATCGGGGCCGTGAACGCCGACGCCCTGGCCGAGCTGATCGCCAAGCTGCCCGACGGGATGGTCGTCACCGACCCGACCATCACCGAGGGCTACCGCCAGGACCGCGCCTTCGATCCGTCGGCCGGCAAGCCGCTGGCGGTGGTCCGGCCGCGGCGCACCGAGGAGGTGCAGACGGTGATGCGCTGGGCCTCCGCCCACCGGGTGCCGGTGGTGACCCGGGGCGCCGGCAGCGGCCTGTCCGGCGGGGCCACCGCGCTGGACGACGGCATCGTGCTGTCGACGGAGAAGATGCGCGACATCGCCGTCGATCCGGTCACGCGCACCGCGGTGTGCCAGCCGGGCCTGTTCAACGCGGAAGTGAAAAAGGCCGTCGCCGAGTACGGGCTGTGGTATCCGCCCGATCCGTCGTCGTTCGAGATCTGCAGCATCGGGGGCAACATCGCCACCAACGCCGGCGGGTTGTGCTGCGTGAAGTACGGCGTCACCACCGATTACGTGCTGGGCATGCAGGTGGTGCTGGCCGACGGCACCGCGGTGCGGCTGGGCGGGCCGCGCCTGAAGGACGTCGCGGGGCTCTCGCTGACGAAGCTGTTCGTCGGCAGCGAGGGCACGCTGGGCGTCGTCACCGAGGTGACGCTGCGGCTGCTGCCGGCGCAGAACGTGTCCAGCGTCGTGGTGGCGACGTTCGCCTCGGTCTCCTCGGCCGTCGACGCGGTACTGGGAGTCGTTGCGCGGCTGCGCCCTTCGATGCTGGAGTTCATGGACTCGGCGGCGATCAACGCCGTCGAGGACAGCCTGCGCATGGACCTGGATCGCGCGGCGGCCGCCATGTTGGTGGCGGGCTCGGACGAACGGGGACGCTCGTCCGGCGAGGACGCCGCGGTGATCGCCGCGGTGTTCGCGGAAAACGGTGCCACCGAGGTGTTTTCGACCGACGATCCGGACGAGGGCGAGGCGTTCGTGGCCGCCCGCCGGTTCTGCATCCCCGCGGTGGAGGCCAAGGGATCGCTGCTGCTGGAGGACGTCGGCGTACCGCTGCCCGCGCTGGGCGAGCTGGTAACCGGGATCGAGCGCATCGCCGCGGAGCGCGACCTGATGATCTCGGTGATCGCGCACGCCGGCGACGGCAACACCCATCCGCTGATCGTGTACGACCCCGCCGACACCGCGATGACCGAGCGGGCGCACCTGGCCTTCGGCGAGATCATGGACCTGGCCGTCGGATTGGGCGGCACCATCACCGGTGAGCACGGCGTCGGCCGGTTGAAGCGACCGTGGCTGGACGGCTACCTCGGTCCCGAGGTGATGGAGCTCAACCAGCGCATCAAGCGGGCCCTGGACCCGCTCGGGATCCTGAACCCCGGCTCGGCGATCTAGCCCCTCCCCCTTAGGCGCCGAGTGTGCGGCTGGCCGCACGCTCGGCAGCGAACGTGCGGCCGGCCGCACGTTCGGCGGCGCGATCTAGAACTCGAAGCGGTTGAGCACGTCGTAATTTCGCATCGGCGTGGCGTTGACCAGCCGCCACAGCAGCCGCACCGGGGCCGACGGGATGCGACGGTAGAGCGCCCCCGCCGAGCACCGCTCGAGGAAGCGCAGCCGCGGGTTCCAGCGCTCGAGCTCGCGGGCGTCGCCGATGCCCCACTTGGTGATGCCCTTGGTGAACAGCTTGGACAGCCGCGGCCCGAGCGGGGACACGGTGTCGAACAGGAGCTCGCCGCCGCCGAACCGATCCGTGATGCGCCGTAGCAGCGTTCGCACCTCGGGCTCGACGAGGTACATGAGGAGCCCCTCGGCGATCACCAGGGTCGGGCGGTCGGTCGGGATCTCGTCCAGCCAGGCCGGGTCGGTGACCGACGAGCCGATCATCCGGTAGCCGTCGCCGTCGTCATAAAGCTTGCGCCGCAACGCGATTACGCCCGGCTGATCGACGTCGAACCACCGCACGGTCTCCGGCGGGCGCAACCGGAACGCCCGGGTGTCCATGCCGCACCCGAGGTGCAACACGACGGCGTCCGGATGGCGGCGCAGGAAGTCGGCGCCCCAGTCGTCGAGCAGTTTGGCGCGCATGGTGACCATGTACTGGTTGGAGCCGGGGTGCATGGCGCGACGCATGCGGCCCCAGTCGTATTCGATGCGGTCCACCGCCTCGGCGGCCGCCTTGTCGCCGAGAATCGGTGCCGGCGAGCGGTTTTCGTACGCCCGCAAATACAGCGTGCACAGGTTGGTCCATTCGACCGATCCCCACGCCACGTCGCCGAAGTCGACCTTGTCCGCCGTTGTCATGACCGTCTTTTCGCCTCCCGATATTCGTTCCACATCCGCATCAGCTGGTCGCGGTAGTCCCGGGTGCAGAACTCGCAGAAGTCGCGGAAGTCCTCGATACGCTCGCGCTGTTCGGCGCGGTCCTCCCCCAGCACCGACAGGGCGAACTCGGCGGGCTCGATGCCCAGGCGCATCAGCGACAGCTGCGTCTCCATCACGCTGGTGAACCCGCCTGGGGTGACGCGGTAGAGGTGTTGACGGTTGGGGCTCGGCAACCGCTCGATCATGCCGCCCTCCAGCAGCTGGCGGGCGACGGTGCTGATGGAGGCCTTGCTCACCGACAGCGCGCCGGCCAACTCGGTCAGCGACTGCTGCGGCGGATGGCAGACCAGCAGCCAGCCATAGACCCGGCCCATGGTGCGCGTCGCGCCGAGGAGCTCGAAGAACAGCCCGATGCGGTCGACGAACTCGGTCTCTTCCGGCGACATCACGCTCCTCTAGTTCGTTAAGTACGGACTGAACGAAGTGTACACTAGTTGACATACGCGCCCAACTGCCTTAGACATGAGACATGTCATCGGTGATGTCTCACGGCTTCCAGCTGGCCACCGCCGAGACGTGGCCCAACCCCTGGCCCATGTACCGCGCGCTGCGCGAGCACGACCCGGTGCACCACGTCGTCCCCGACGGCCACCCCGACCGCGACTACTACGTGCTGTCCCGGCACGCCGACGTGTGGGCGGCCGCGCGCGACCACGAGACGTTCTCCTCGGCCCAGGGTCTGACCGTGGAGTACGGCGAGCTGGAACTCATTGGACTGCAAGACAATCCGCCGTTCGTGATGCAGGATCCCCCGGTGCACACCGAGTTTCGCAAGCTGGTGTCGCGCGGTTTCACGCCGCGACAGGTCGAGGCGGTGGAGCCCAAGGTGCGCGAGTTCGTCGTCGAGCGCATCGAGAAGCTGCGCGCCGACGGCGGCGGCGACATCGTCACCGACCTGTTCAAGCCGCTGCCGTCGATGGTCGTCGCGCACTACCTCGGCGTGCCCGAGGAGGACCGGGCGCAGTTCGACGGCTGGACGCAGGCGATCGTCGCCGCCAACACGTCGGAGGGGGGAATCGGCACCTCGCTGGACGCGGTCGGGTCGATGATGGCCTACTTCACCTCCCTGATCGAGCGGCGCCGGGCCGAACCCGAGGACGACACGATCTCGCATCTGGTGGCGGCCGGGGTGGGTGCGGACGGGGACATAGCCGGAACGCTGTCGGTGCTGGCGTTCACGTTCACGATGGTCACCGGCGGCAACGACACCGTCACCGGAATGCTCGGCGGCTCAATGCCTTTGCTGCACGAGCGCCCGGACCAGCGCCGCCGCTTGGCGGAGGACCCGGGGCTGATCCCCGACGCGATCGAGGAGCTGCTGCGGCTGACCTCGCCGGTGCAGGGCCTGGCGCGCACCACCACCCGCGACGTAACTATCGAGGGCACGACCGTGCCGGCCGGGCGCAAGGTCCTGCTGCTCTACGGGTCGGCCAACCGCGACGAACGCCAATACGGCCCGGACGCAGGCGAACTCGACGTGACCCGCTGCCCGCGCAATATCCTGACGTTCAGCCACGGCGCCCACCACTGCCTGGGCGCGGCAGCGGCCCGCATGCAGTCGTGGGTGGCGCTCACCGAATTGCTGTCCCGCTGCCCCGATTTCGAGGTCGATGAGTCCGGCATCGTCTGGTCGGGCGGCAGCTACGTGCGCCGGCCGCTGTCGGTGCCGATCCGGGTGAACGCCTGATGCCCGACTGGCTCGCCGAGCACCGCGGCGAGGCGGCCGACGACCGCATACTCGACGCGGCCGAGCGGCTCTACACGGAGCGCGACCAGGCGTCCATCGGCATGAACGAGATCGCCAGGGCCGCAGGCTGTTCCCGCGCCACGCTGTACCGCTACTTCGAAAACCGTGAGGCGCTGCGCACCGCCTACGTGCACCGCGAGGCGCGCCGGCTCGGCCGCGCGATCGCCGAGGAGATCGGCGGCGTGGCGGACCCGCGCGAGCGGCTGGTGGCCAGCATGACCGCCGCGCTGCGAATGGTGCGCGAAAGCCCCGCGCTGTCAGCGTGGTTCGCCGTCAGCCGGCCGCCGGTCGGCGGCGAGCTGGCGCAGTCCGAGGTGATCACGGCGCTGGCGGCCGCGTTCGTGCATTCGCTGGGCCCGGACGATCCCGCCGCCGTGCAGCGCCGGGCGCGCTGGGTGGTGCGGGTGCTCACGTCGCTGCTGACCTACCCCGGCCGGGACGAGGCCGACGAGCGGGCGATGATCGAGGAGTTCGTCGTCCCGATCGTGGCGCCGGTCGCCGCCCGAAGCTAGTTCGTCACTGCTGCCACACCGGCCTCCCGGCGGGACCATCTCCCGTCGTGCCCACCTCGCAGCGACAAATGGGCCTCGCGGTGCCGCGTGCCCGCCTCAGCGCAGATACGAATGGGGCGGATGTGACAACGCCGAACCGTCGCCGCACTAAGCGGACGCGGCGTGGGGCCTGAGCTGCCGGCGCGCCTCGACCGCGCCGACGATTTCCCCGGCGCGCACCGCCACGTTGGACAGCAGCGAGGACGACAGGCCGTGCGTGTGCTCGACGGCGCCGTTGAGGTAGATGTCCCCCGGCGCCCCGGCTTTGGGCACCAGCCGATAGTCCCGGGTGACGGCGGGCCGCCCATGCGAGTCGAATTCGTAGCGGCCGACCAGATCTCCCAGGAAACACCGGACGTCCAGCGGCGCGTAGCCCGTCGCGTAGACCACCGCATCGCAATCCAGCGTCGCCTGGGTGTGATCGATCAGGTGCGATATCGTCACTCGGACCTTGTCCGGATATTCTTGCGTGCCAACGACTTCGGATGCGTTGTGCATGAACAGCCGTCGGCTACCCGCCACCAGCTCGGCGTACTCGCGCGAATAGAGTTCGTCGATCAGCTCCGGGTCGACCGCCGAATAGTTGGTCGAGCGATGGTAATCGAGCAGCCGCTGCCGCACGTGCGCGTCGGCGCGATAGAACTCGTCCATCGCCGACGGATCGAAAATCCGGTTCGCATACGGGTTGTCGTCGGCGCTGCTGTAGCCGTATCGGGCGAAAATCGAGTGCACCTCGGCCAGCGGGAAGGTCTCGTGGAGGTGGGCGACCACCTCGGCCGCGCTTTGGCCAGCGCCGACGACCGCGAACCGCCGTGGGGCAAAAAGGTTGAGCGCGGCCAGATTACCGAGCAACCGGTGACTGTGCCACTGCCGGGGACTTTCGTCGACGCCCGCGGGAAGCTCCGGCTGCAGACCGGTCGCCAATACCAATGTCGCGGCGTGGATGACGCGGTCGGGTTCCGTCCGGACCTCGAACCCTGGCTCACCGGCGGAGATTTCGACGACACGGTGGCCGTAGCGGACATCGGCGGCGACGCGGGACGCTGCCCACTGGAGATAGTCGTGAAACTCCATCCGACTGGGAAACAGGGTGTGCCGGCCGATGAACTCGACCAGCCGGCCGCGCTCGCTGAGGTAATTGAGAAACGTGAAGTCGCTCTTGTTGTTTCGCAGAGTCACCAGGTCTTTGAGGAACGGAACCTGCATGCGCGCGTGCGGCAGCAGCATCCCCAAATGCCAACCGAACCTGGGCTGCTGCTCTGCGAACACGGCGGGCAGGCCCCGCTCCGCGAGGGCGATCGCCAACGCGAGATTCGACGGCCCGAAGCCGACGCCCAGCAGACCGGTCTTCTCAGGCATGGGCATAAGACCGCGCCAAGCGCTCAAGGTAGCGTTCCCGCACCAGGGACCTATTGATCAGCACAACGAAATCGGCCATGTCGAAGTCCGGATCGTAGGACGGTTCTCCGCAGATCATACCGCCGATCCGCAGTGACCCCTGCACCATCGGCGGGATGCGCACGCGTCCCGGGTCTGGTAGCTCGGTGAGGCTCAAACCGTTGACCCTAACTGGGTTTCGCGGAAATACCCGGTACTTCTCGGGGGCGGAATGCTCGCCGAGCGCCACGTCGCGCACGCCCCGCGCCAACGCGCCGCGCGGCCCGCCGTCCTCCATCCGGACCGATAGCGACCCGATCCCCCACTGGTAGCCGGTGATCTCCTGATATCGAAGGATTCCCGACCACAACAGACCCATGACCGCCCCGCTGCGGTGGTCCGGATGCACGCTCGCCCGACCGAGTTCGACGAGCTCGGAGCGCAATTCGTTGAGCCCACCGATGTCGAAGGTGGTGTCGGCGAAGAGGCCGCCGGCGGCTCGGGCGCCGTCGGGCGGCAGCAGCCGGTAGCACCCGACGATCTGTCCGGTCGTCTCGTCTCGGGCCAGCAGGTGATCGCTGTGTGGATCGAACTGATCGACGTCGATCATGTCCCCGGTCAGCGGCCCGCGGACGGCCTGCGGCAGGGCCGCGCCCATTTCTTCGGCAAACGTCTGATAACGCAGCCGCTGGGCGGCTTCGATGTTTGCCGGGTCCGTGGAGATTACGACGCTGTAACGGTTGTTATCCGTCGCCGGGATGATGACCGCATCGCCCAACATGGATTGGAACGTTACACGGACATGCCTTCAGCAAACGGTATTTCTGACTGGCCGTGGCGGCGCGCGCCGACCGCGATCAAGATCGCCGTCGCGACCGCGGCGGCGGTCGCCGCGATCGATGCGGCCACCAGGGAGGCCTGCATTCCGGCGGCGCTGGCCTGACGGGCCGCCCGCGCGATCGCGGGCAGCGCGGCACGGTAGTCGGCGGGCAGGAAATCGAGCGCCCGCAGGCCCGCGCCGGCGGACAACCGCTCGACGAGGCGTTGCGCGGGGCCGGGGCCGGCGAGGCCGAGCTGGGCCAGTTCGCGCGTGGCGCTGTCGGACCCGCGCCGACCGAACAGGGCGCCCAGGCAGGCCACGCCGGCCAGGATGCCCACCTGGCGGACGGTGCTCACCGCGCCGGTCGCCATCCCGGCGTCGGCGACGGGCACGAATTGCAGTGCGATGTCGGACGTCAATGCGAACAGCCCGCCCAGCCCGAGGCCGGAGACGACGGAACCCGCGATGAAATGCGTCCACTGGGTGTCCGCGCCGACCCCGGTCATCAGCCAGAGCCCCGCTGCGATCAGCGCCACCCCGCCCGGGATCGATGTCCAGGCCGGAAAATACCGCGCGGCGATCATGGCCAGCGGGGCGCCCAGCACGCAGGCGACGGTCAGCGGAAGGGCCCGCAGGCCGGCCTGAAATGGGCTGTATCCCAGCGTGTTCATGAAGTACAGCGCCAGGTAGTTGGTCGAGGCGATCAGTGTCCCGGCCGCCGCGAACGCCGCGAGGGACACCCCGGCAAAACCCGGGCGCCGCACCACCGTCAGGTCGAGCATCGGTGCGCGGCAGCGCGACTCCCACCCGACGAACACCGACAGGCCCAACACGGAGAACGCGCCCAGGGCCAGGATCGCCCCGCTGGTCCAGCCGCGGTGGTTGCCCTCGATCAACACATAGACGCCGGCGAACAGCGCGGCCGACAGCACGGCCGTGCCGACCAGGTCGACCGGACGGTCCTGCGCGCCAAGGGTTTCCGGGACGAACCGCACGGCGATCGCCAGGGCGACCACGCCGACCGGCACGTTGATCAGGAAGATCGACTCCCAGCCGAACGCCCCGACCAGCGCCCCGCCGAGCAGCGGCCCGACGGCGGCGCCCGCGCCCATCACGGCGCCGTAGATCGCGATCGCGATGCCCCGGCCCCGCTGCTCCGGGAAGGCCGCCGCCACCATCGGCAGCGAGACGCCCAGCAGCACCGCCCCGCCCGTGCCCTGCAGCGCCCGGCACAGGTTGAGCGCCTCGATGCTGCGGGCCAGCGCGCAGCCGGCCGAGGCCAGCGTGAACACGACCATCCCGGCCAGGTACAGCCGTCGCCGCCCGAGCCGGTCACCCAGGGTGGCGGCGGTGAGCAGCAGCCCCGCCATCGGCAGCGCGTAGGCGTCGACCACCCATTGCAGGCCGCTGAGGTCGGCGTCCAGGGAGGCCTGGATGTTGGCCAGCGCGGCCGAGACGATGGTCATGTCGAGCAGCAGCATGAACACCGCGAGGCAGACCGCGAGCAGGGTCAGGCGAGGATGAACAGCTGTCCCGCCCGCCACCTAGCCGTCCTTGACCCGGGTGAAGCGGTGCAGGAGCCAGGCGAGCGGGATCGTCACCGCCAGCGTCGCGACGAACAGGTAGCCCATCGAGCCGGTGTAGACGTGCGCGCGCACGATGTAGACCATCGCGAATTCCATGGTGATGAGGTGGATCAGGAAGATCTCGTAGGAGATCTCGCCCAGCCACACCATCGGCCGGCTGGCCAGCAGCCGCGAATACACGCCCTGGTTCCCCAACGCCAGCGGCGCCACCGCGAGCGCGGCAATGACGGCGTAAAACACGGTCTTGCAGACGGCCTGGCTCAGCGTGGCCGGCGACGTCGTCGGCGCGCCGGCGATCGGCGTGGAGGCGATGAAATAGCAGATGACCGCCAGCGGGATGGCCATGAAGGCGTAGCAGCGCACCTTCATCGCCTGCAGCACGGTCAGCGCCATGCCGGCCAGGAACCACGCCAGGTAGGTCGGCAGCCACAGCCGAGCGCCGTCGGGAAACCAGTGGTCGGTGTGCACCAGGATCAGCCAGCCCGGGCTGATCAGCGCCATCGCCGCCAGGGCCGCCAGCATCGCCTTGGGCTGCCATCGCCGCCGGGCGATCAGCACCAGCAGCAGGTAGGCCAGCAGGGGCAGCACGACGTAGAACGACGCCTCCACCGCCAGGCTCCACATCTGCGTCAGGCCCTGGTGCAGGTACTTGCCGAGGTAGCCGTTGCAGTAGATCTGCGTCAGCGTCAGGTTGCGCACCAGGCCCAGCCAGGTGTGCCCGGGGTTGGGCCCGGCCTCGCGGAAGTGGTAGAGCACATAGGCGATCAGCACCGTGATGAGGTAGGCGGGCATGATGCGCCGAACCCGGTGCCGCGCATAGCGACTCAGCGACGGCGGGGGGCCGCCGGCGGCGGCGGCTTTCACCCACGGGCGGAACAGCAGGAAGCCCGAAAGCACGAAGAAGATCGGGACGCCGATCTCCAGCCGGGAGCCGACCAGGCCCCAGTAGCCGTGGGTGTACTTGCCGGTGGTGTAGGCGGCGTGAGTGCCGACGACGGTGAGCGCGGCGACGGCGCGGATGCCGGTCAGCGACGCGACGCGGTCGACGTGGGCGACCTGTTCGAGCCCGCCCTGGGCGTCGCGTTCCTCGGAAAGCGTCACCGGCGTGGTTTCGTTTTGCCCGCTGAGCGGTCGGGCCGCAGGTCGATCAGCACGCCCGAGATGCGGGTCTGCTCGAGCTTTTTCAGCGTCGCCTTGGGCAGCTTGGCCGGCAGTTCGACGAGCGAGAAGTCCGGCCCGATGGCGATGTGGCCGAAGTCGCTGCGGTGCAGGCCGCCCTCGTTGGCGATGGCGCCGACGATCGCGCCGGGGCCGATCTTGTGCCGCTTGCCCACCGAGATCCGGTAGGTGGCGAAGTTCCTTGGCTGCCTTGGCCTTTCGGGACGCTCCGGGCGCTCCCGGTGTTCACGCCGTTCGCGCGGCGGTTCGGGCGCCATCAGGAACGCCTCGCCGTCGCGGGACTGCACCGCCAGAGCCGCGGCGATGTCGGCCATCGGAACGTCGTGCTCGCGCTCGTAGTCCTGAATCAGCTTGCGGAACAGGTCGATTCCCGGGTTGGCGAGCGCGTCGGTGATGGAGTCGCCGAACTTCGCCACCCGCTGGGCGTTGACGTCCTCGACGGTGGGCAGCTCGGCCTCGGTGAGCGTCTGCCGTGTCGCCTTCTCGATCGCCTTGAGCAGGTGGCGCTCCCGCGGCGAGACGAACAGCACCGCGGTGCCCGACCGCCCGGCCCGGCCGGTGCGCCCGATGCGGTGCACGTAGGACTCGGTGTCGTGCGGGATGTCGTAGTTGAGGACGTGCGAGATGCGTTCCACGTCAAGGCCTCTGGCGGCCACGTCGGTGGCGACCAGGATGTCGATGCTGCCGTTCTTCAGGGCGGCGATGGTCCGCTCGCGTTGCGCCTGGGGGATGTCGCCGTTGATGGCGGCGGCGGAAAACCCTCGGGCCCTAAGCTTTTCGGCGACTTCCTCGGTAGCCTGCTTGGTGCGGACGAAGACGATCATCGCCTCGAACGGTTCGACCTCGAGCAGGCGGGTGAGCGCGTCCATCTTGCGGGGGCCGAAGACCTGGATGTAGCGCTGCGAAATGTTCTCTGCGGTCGCGGTTTTCGCCTTCGCGGTGACCTCGAACGGGTCGTGCAGGTACTTCTTGGTGAGCTTGCGGATCGCCGGCGGCATGGTCGCGCTGAAAAGGGCGACCTGCTTGTACTCCGGGGTTTCGGACAGGATGCGCTCGACGTCCTCGGCGAAGCCCATGGTGAGCATCTCGTCCGCTTCGTCGAGCACCAGGTAGTCGACGTGGGACAGGTCCAGCGTCCCGCGTTCGATGTGGTCGATGACGCGCCCCGGGGTGCCGACCACCACCTGGGCGCCGCGGCGCAGCCCCGCCAGCTGCACGCCGTAGGACGACCCGCCGTAGACCGGCAGCACGTGGATCTGCGGCAGGTGCGCGCCGTAGCGGCTGAACGCCTCGGCCACCTGCAGCGCCAGCTCGCGGGTGGGTGCGAGCACTAGCGCCTGGGTCGCTTTGCTCTTGACGTCGATCTTGGACAGGATCGGGATCGCGAACGCCGCCGTCTTGCCGGTGCCGGTCTGCGCCAGCCCGACGACGTCGGACCCGGCCATCAGCGGCGGGATCGTCGCCGCCTGGATGGCCGTCGGCGTCTCGTAGCCGACGTCGGCGGTCGCCTTCAGGACCGCAGGGTGAATCTGCAGGTCGGCGAACGTCGGAGAGGCAGCCTCGGGCGGGCTGTCGGGGAGCGTCATCAGGACCTGGAGTCTAGTGGTGATCGCGAGTACAGCGGATGTGAGCGTGGCGGGTCACCGCCTACCCAAGGGACCGCGAGCGTGCGCGTTTGTACGGCTGATACGGCGGGTCGCGGGACAAACACGGACACTCGCGGCCTTGAAGCCAGGGGCTAAGGCGAGCCGGCGCCGCCGGCGCCCCCGGTTCCGCCGGTACCACCGCTGCCTACCGCGCCTGCCATGCCGCCGGTCCCGGGCTGCCCGTCAGAGCCGGTGCCGCCGGTGCCGCCTGTCCCCCCGGTGCCGCCGGTGTCCCCGCTGGCCGTGCCGCCCTGGCCGCCTTGGCCGCCGGTGCCGCCATCGGAGGTGGCGCTGGAACCGCCGAGGCCGCCCATGCCGCCCATGCCGCCCTGCAGGCCGGCGCCTCCGGCACCGCCGGCACCGCCGGTGGCGCCGCCGACTCCCTGGGTGTCGGTGCCCCCTTGACCGCCGGTCCCGCCCTGGCCGCCGTCACCGTCGGCGCCCGCGGGAGCCTGGTCACCGTTGAAGTTGGCGCCGCCGGGGCCGCCGGGGCCGCCGATGCCCCCGGTTCCGCCGGAGCCGCCAAGGGCATTGTCGGCACCGGAGCCACCCGCGCCGCCCTGGCCGCCGGTCCCGCCGGCGCCGCCGCCACCAACGGGGCCGAGGGGTATGTTGCCACCACGGCCGCCGTCACCGCCGGCACCGCCGGCGCCACCAGGGTCGCCAGTGAGGGCCGCACCGGCGCCGCCTTGACCGCCGGTGCCGCCGGCGCCGCCGGCGCCGGCGGACTGCGCCTGGCCATTGGCGCTGCCGCCTCGGCCACCGTTGCCGCCCGCACCCCCGGTGCCTGCACCTCCTCCGGTGTCGACTGCGCCTTGGCCGCCGGTGCCGCCTTGTCCGCCGGTCCCGCCAACGGTGAAGGCGGGAACATTGCTCACGTCGCTGTTTCCGCCGGTTGCGCCGCTGCCGCCCTGGCCGCCCGTCCCGCCAACGCCCACGCTGCCGGCGCCACCGGTGCCGGTACCGGCGCCACCACCTATACCGCCCAGGCCGCCCTGGCCACCGGTGCCGCCGGTGCCGCCAGGTACGCCGCCCCCAGTGCCCGCCGCAGACGCATGGCTAGGCCCGCCGGTACCACCGATGCCGCCCTGCCCGCCAGTGCCGCCTGCTCCACCGTTGCCGTTGGTGCCCGAATTGGAAGCTCCGCCTTGGCCGCCGGCGCCGCCTTGACCGCCAGTGCCGCCAGCCCCGCCCTGGCTGGCAATGGCTTGAGCAGCGGCGCCCGTGCCACCCTGGCCGCCGGTGCCGCCTTGACCACCGGTGCCGGCGCCGCCGCCGGTGTCGGCGCCGCCGTGGCCACCAGCGCCGCCTTGGCCGCCTAGGCCGGCCGTGTTGCTGGCGGTCGCCGCCGCGCCGCCCTGTCCGCCGGTGCCGCCCTGTCCGCCGGCACCCGCACCGCCCACGCCGCCGTGGCCGCTGCCGCTGCCGGCCGCGCCGCCCTGCCCGCCGCCGCCGCCGGTACCGCCGAGCCCGCCGGCGCCCGCGTCGTTGCCGCCGTCGTCGTTGAAGCCCGTACCGCCGGTGCCACCCTCGCCGCCGGTACCGCCGACCCCGCCGCTGCCGTTGGCGCCAAACGTGGATGTGCCGCCCTCGCCGCCGGCGCCGCCGAGGCCGCCTTGGCCCCCGGTACCGGCCACTCCGCTAGGCGTCGAGCCGGTGGCGCCGGTGCCGCCCTGACCACCGGTGCCGCCTTGACCACCGGCGCCTGCGCCGGCGCCCGTGTCGGCGCCGCCGTGGCCACCAGCGCCGCCTTGGCCGCCTTGGCCGGCCGTGTCGCTGGCGGTCGCCGCTCCGCCGCCCTGGCCGCCGGCGCCGCCCTGGCCGCCGGTGCCCGAGATGCCCGCGGTGCCGGCGCCGGCCGCGCCGCCCTGACCGCCCGAGCCGCCGACACCGCCTTGACCGCCGGTGCCGCCCACGCCACCTGGCGTCGAGACCTCGGCGCCATTGCCGCCCTCACCGCCGATGCCCCCGACGCCGCCGGCGCCCGCGCCGCCGCCGGCATTGGCGCCCCCCTGACCGCCCGTACCGCCCTGTCCGCCCGTGCCGGCGGAGTCGCCAGGCGTGGCCGCCACCCCGCCCTGTCCTCCGGCGCCACCCTGGCCGCCGTGACCGGACATGCCCACACCGCCGGTGCTGCCGGCGCCCGCGCCGGCAGCACCGCCAACACCACCCTGACCACCAGTGCCGCCCTCGCCACCGGCCCCGGCGTCATTGCCGCCTTGGTCGTTGTAGCCAACGCCGCCGACACCGCCTTGACCCCCGGCACCGGCAGCACCACCGGTGCCGTTAGTGCCGGCGGTGGACGCGCCGCCTTGACCACCGGTGCCGCCGACGCCGCCTTGACCGCCGATATCGCCCGCACCGCCCGACCCCGACCCTTCGGCTCCATCCGCGCCGCTCCCCCCGGCGCCGCCCAAGCCGCCGGTGCCACCGGTGCCGCCGGTGCCGCTGGTGTCGACGCCGCCCTGGCCGCCGGTACCGCCCTGACCACCGGCACCCGCGCCGCCACCGATGTCGGCGCCGCTTTGTCCGCCAAGGCCACCCTGGCCGCCCGCCCCGGCAGTGCGGGTGTCGGTGGTGTTGGCGCCGCCCTGACCGCCGGTGCCGCCGTGACCGCCGGCGCCGCTGATACCCACGCCGGCGCCGCCCGCGCCGCCGGTTCCGCCGGTGCCGCCACTGCCGCCGAGCCCGCCCGCCCCGGCGTCGCCGCTGCCGTCGTCGATGTAACCGACGCCACCGGTCCCGCCCTGGCCGCCCGAGCCGCCGGTCCCGCCAACGCCATTGGTCGACGTCCCGCCCGCGCCGCCGGTGCCGCCGTGACCACCGCCGCCGCCCGCGCCGCCGGGGGCACCGCCATCGAAGCCCGTCCCGCCTTGGCCGCCGGCGCCTCCGGCGCCTCCTGCGCCACCAGCGCTGCTGAGGTCGGTGCCTCCTTGGCCGCCGGTGCCGCCCTGGCCGGCACCGCCGCCGGTGTTGGCGCCGCCGGTCCCGCCTTGGCCGCCCGCACCGGCGGTGCCGTGGTCGACGATGTTGGTGCCGCCTTGGCCTCCGGTGCCGCCCTGGCCGCCGGCGCCGCTGACGGCTTGGTCGCTGACGGAACCCGAAGCGCCGATGCCACCCGCGCCGCCCTCGCCGCCCGTGCCGCCCTGACCGCCGGTGTCACCGTTGTAGCCCGCGCCGCCGGTGCCGCCCTGGCCGCCTGCGCCCCCGGCACCGGGGTCCAAGGCAAATGAGGATCCGCCCGCGCCGCCTTGGCCGCCGGCGCCGCCCTGACCGACACCGCCTCCAGCGCCATTGTCGGCGCCGCCGGTGCCGCCTTGGCCGCCCTGGCCGCCGGTGCCCCCGACCTCGTTATTTCCGCCCCCGGCACCGCCGGTGCCGCCGGTGCCGCCCGCGGCGGTGGCGCCCACGTGGCCGCCGGTGCCACCGGTGCCGGCCGCGCCACCTTCGCCGCCGGTGCCGCCCTGACCGCCCTGACCGCCCTGACCGCCGTAGGCGACATCGCTGCCGCCGCCCAGGCCGCCGGTGCCGCCGTGACCGCCCTGGCCGCCCTGACCGCCGCTGCCATTGGTTGCGCCGACCACGGCGTTGCCGCCTTGGCCGCCCTGGCCGCCCTGGCCGCCGACGCCGCCGGTGCCGCCGGGAAGGCCGGACTCGATACCGTTTTGACCGACGGATATTCCGCCGGGGGTGCCGGTGGCGCCTGAGCCGCCTTGGCCGCCTTGACCGCCCGCGCCGGCGACGTCTCCGGCGTAGGTGGTAGCACCGCCGGCGCCGCCGGTGCCCCCAGTCCCGCCGGCGCTCGGCGTGCTGAATGTGTCAGTTCCGCCGTAGCCGCCCTGTCCGCCTTGGCCGCCGGCGCCCGCGTCGTTGGTGCCGTCGTCGTTGTAACCCGCCCCGCCGGCGCCGCCCTGACCGCCGGCGCCCGCGCCGCCGCCGGTGTCGGCGCCGCCTTGGCCGCCTAACCCGCCGGTGGCGCCGCTGCCGTGGGGAGTGTCACCGTTGGCGCCTTGGCCGCCTTGCCCGCCTTGCCCGCCCGGACGGAACGTGTTGCCGGTGGACGCGCCGACGCCGCCTGTGCCGCCGACGCCGCCGGTGCCGCCGACGCCTCCGGTGCCCATGCTGCCGCCGCTGCCCCCGATACCGGCCGAGCCGCCGATGCCGCCGTCGCCACCCATGCCGCCGACGCCGGCAGCGCCCGCGTCATTGCTGC
The DNA here is from genome assembly GCF_001673535.1 of Mycobacterium sp. 1081908.1. Classification (GTDB taxonomy): domain Bacteria; phylum Actinomycetota; class Actinomycetes; order Mycobacteriales; family Mycobacteriaceae; genus Mycobacterium. Next base: position 16,896 of record NZ_LZLY01000029.1, read on the forward strand.
CGTCGTCGTTGTAGCCGGCCCCGCCGGTGCCGCCTTGGCCGCCTTGGCCGCCCTGGCCGCCGCTGCCGTCGGTTGCCCCGGGGACGGCGCTGCCGCCCTGGCCGCCCTGGCCGCCCTGGCCGCCTTGGCCGCCGGTCAAGCCGCCCCCGTTGGGCGCGGTGCCGTTGGCGCCGGTCCCGCCCTGACCGCCCTGGCCACCTTGACCGCCCGCGCCGGCGCTGTGACCAGTCTGGGTGGTGGCGCCGCCGCTGCCGCCGGTACCACCGGCGCCGCCGTTGCCCGCGCCGCCGGCCGTTCCGCCGCTGCCGCCGGTGCCGATCGCGCCTCCGGCCCCGCCTTGGCCGCCCATGCCTCCGGCCGCGCCGACGCCCGCATCGTTGCTGCCGTCGTCGTTGGTGCCACCGGCGCCGGTACCGCCCTGCCCTCCTTGGCCGCCCTGGCCGCCGCTGCCGTTGGTCCCGCCGCTGGTGGTGCCGCCCTGACCGCCGGCGCCGCCGGTGCCGCCGGTGCCCGAGGCGCCCACCGAGCCGCCACCGCCGCCGGTGCCGGCCGCGCCGCCGGTGCCGCCCTGGCCGCCGGTGCCCCCGGTGCCACCGACCCCGGCGTCGTTGCCGCCATCATCGGCGGCACCGACGCCCCCGGTGCCGCCCGTGCCGCCTTGGCCGCCTTGGCCACCGCCGCCATTAGTTGCCCCGGAGACGGCAGAGCCGCCTTGTCCGCCCTGTCCACCCTGGCCGCCGGTGAAGCCCGCGCCGCCGGACGCGGCGCTATCGGCCCCGGTGCCACCTCGCCCACCCTGACCGCCACTGCCCGCGGTGTCACTGGCGGTGGTGGTGGCGCCGCCCTGGCCGCCGGTGCCACCGACCCCCGCGTTGCCCACCGTGCCAGCCGTCCCACCCGTGCTGCCGCCGCTTCCCGCCGCGCCGCCGGCGCCGCCCTGGCCGCCAGCGCCGCCAGCGCCGCCGGAACCGGCGTCGTTCGTGCCGTCGTCCGCATAGCCGATGCCGCCGGTGCCGCCCTGGCCACCCCGGCCGCCCTGGCCGCCGGAGCCGTCGACGCCCCCGTTGCTCGCGCCGCCGCCGGTGCCGCCGGTGCCCCCTTGGCCGCCCTGGCCTCCCGTCAAGCCGCCGCCGTTGGGCGCGGTGCCGTTGAGGCCTGTGCCGCCCTGACCGCCCTGGCCGCCGTGGCCGCCCGTGCCGGCGCTGTCGGTGCTGTAGGCGGCGCCGCCCTGGCCGCCGGTACCGCCCGTGCCGCCGGTGCCCGCGGCGCCTGAGGCGCCGCCGCTGCCGCCGGTGCCGACCCCACCGGCGACTCCGCCCTGGCCACCGGTGCCGCCCGTGCCGCCGGTGCCAGCATCGTTGGTGCCGTCGTCCGCGGTGCCCGAGCCGCCGGTGCCGCCTTGGCCACCGGTGCCGCCGCCACCACCGTTGCCATTGGTGCCGCCAGTCGTGATGCCGCCCTGACCGCCGCCACCGCCGAGGCCACCGTGGCCGCCGGCATCGCCGGTCGCCGTGTCGCCCGTACCGCCCTGACCGCCGGTGCCGCCGATGCCGCCGGTGCCCCCATTACCCACCGTGCCGCCGGTGCCGCCGGTGCCGGTAGCGCCGCCGGCGCCGCCCTGACCACCGACGCCGCCGCTACCCCCGATGCCGGCGTTGTTGGTCCCGTTGTCCGCGGTTCCAGAGCCGCCGGTACCGCCTTGGCCACCGGTGCCGCCCGTGCCGCCGGCGGCATTGGTTCCGGCGACGGTGATGCCGCCCTGGCCGGCGGTGCCGCCCTGGCCGCCGGCGCCACCGGTGTCGGCGGTACCGGCCGCGCCGGCGCCGCCCTGCCCGCCCGTACCACCCGTGCCGCCGCCGCCTGCCGCGCCGGCCGCGCCGGTGAACCTGCCGCTGCCCGCGGTGCCGGCGGTGCCGCCTTGGCCGCCGATACCACCGGTGCCGCCGGTGCCGGCATCGTTGGCGCCGTCGTCGGCATACCCGATGCCGCCGGTCCCGCCCTGTCCGCCCTGCCCGCCGCTGCCCGCGCCGCCGCCGTTGCCTCGGAAGCCCGGCGCGCTACCGCCCGCGCCGCCCTGTCCGCCCTGGCCGCCGGCGCCGCCGGGAGTGGCCGTGCCGCCGGGTGTGGTGCCGGTGCCACCGGTTCCGCCCTGCCCGCCTTGCCCGCCGGTACCGCCGGACCCAGCGATCCCCACGGTTGCGTTGTTCGCACTTCCGCCGGCACCGCCGGCGCCGCCGCTGCCGCCTGCCCCTGCGGCGCCGCCGGTGCCGCCGGTCCCGACCGTGCCGCCCTGGCCGCCGGTACCACCGGTGCCGCCCTCGCCGCCAAAGCGGCCATTGATGAAGTCGGTTACGCCGGAACCGCCCTGCCCGCCGGTGCCGCCGGCGCCGCCGCTGCCGTTGATCCCCCCGCTGGTGTTGCCCCCTTGACCGCCGGCTCCCCCGGTGCCCCCTGGACCGGCGATAGAGGCGCTGGTGTCGGCGCCGCCGGTGCCGCCGGTGCCGCCTTGGCCACCGATGCCGCCGGCGCCGACCGTCCCGCCGGTGCCGCCGGTGCCGATCCCGCCGCCGGTGCCGCCTTGCCCCCCGGTCCCGCCGGTGCCCCCTTGGGCGTAGGCCGCGCCCGCGCCGCCGGTGCCGCCTTGCCCGCCGGCGCCGCCTTGGCCTCCGTCGCCATTGGTCGCCCCGGACACGGCGCCACCACCTTGGCCACCCTGACCGCCCTGGCCTCCCAGTCCGGCCTGGTCGCTACCGGGGGATGTGGTGTTGTCAGCGCCGGTGCCGCCCTGCCCACCTTGGCCGCCGTGTCCGCCCGCACCGGCGGCGTCACCGCTGTGGGTGGTGGCGCCGCCCGTGCCACCGGTCCCGCCCATGCCACCATCGCCCGCGGCGCCCGCGGTCCCGCCGGCGCCGCCGCTGCCGATCGCGCCGCCGGCACCTCCTTGACCGCCCGTGCCCCCCGTGCCGCCGGCGCCGGCGTCGTTGGTGCCGCCGTCGGCCGAGCCCGCGCCCCCCGTACCGCCGGCGCCGCCTTGACCGCCCTGTCCGCCGGTGCCGTTGGTTCCGCCGGAGACGGCTCCGCCGCCCGTCCCGCCCTGACCACCCCGGCCGCCTTGGCCGCCGGCTGATCCGCTGTCGCCGGCCGGGCCGGCGGCCCCCTGGCCGCCCTGGCCGCCGGTACCGCCCTGGCCGCCCTGGCCGGCGGTGTCACCGGAGATGGTCGTTTCGCCCCCTTCGCCACCAGTCCCGCCGGTGCCGCCGGCACCGCTAGCACCCACCGACCCGGGCGTACCGCTGCCCCCGCCGGACGCCCCGCCGGCGCCACCGGTGCCGCCGGTGCCGCCTTGCCCACCAGCACCGGCATCGTTGGTGCCGTCATCGGCGTAACCGGTGCCGCCCTGACCACCCTGGCCGCCGGTGCCGCCCGCACCGCCACTGCCATTGGTCCCGTGTGTGCTGGCTCCGCCCGCGCCGCCGGCACCGCCAGTGCCGGCGTTGCCCCCGGTACCGCCGGTGGTGAGGAAGTTGTTGCTGGTCGCACCCTGAGTACCGTTGCCGCCCAGCCCACCCGCGCCGCCGTTGCCCGCGGTACCGCCGACACTGAGGTCGGCGCCGCCGGTGCCGCCCACGCCGCCCGCACCGCCTTGGCCGCCGCCGGCTCCCCCGTCACCGCCTTGGCCGCCGGCGCCGCCCCCGCCGCTGGTGTGGCCGTCGACGTAATTGGTGCTGCCGACGCCGCCTTGGCCGCCGGCACCGCCCTGACCGCCGCGGCCGTCGAGGCTGCCGCCGCTGATGCCGACCCCGCCCGCACCACCGGTCCCGCCAACGCCGCCCTGGCCACCGGCGGTGGGCGTCGTGGTGCTGGTGCTATCGATGCCGTCGCCGCCGGCGCCGCCGGCGCCGCCCTGGCCGCCGCTACCACTGTTTTGGCCGCCGGTGCCGCCGCCGCCGACACCGCCGGTGCCGCCCGCACCGCCTTGGCCGGCGCCGCCGCCGGCGTCCCCGCCGCCCTGGCCGCCGGCGCCGCCCCCGCCGCCGTTGCCGCCGAAGTTGGCACCGGAATCGCCGTCGCCACCGTTACCGCCGGCGCCGCCCTGGCCCCCGTTGCCCGAACCACCCACAGCGCCGGCCGCACCCGAGCCCGTGCCGGCCGCACCACCTATGCCGCCCGCGCCACCGGTGCCACCGAAGCCGCCGTTGCCGCCAGTACTATCGCCGGTGCGGCCGGCCCCGCCGGTGCCGCCTTGGCCGCCCACGCCGCCCGTCCCGCCGGCGCCATTGGTTGCGCCGGCGGACGCCGTGCCTCCCTGGCCGCCAGTGCCGCCGCCGCCGCCGTTGCCGCCTTGGCCGCCGGCGACCTCTGTGGGGCTGTCCGCGCCCGCACCGCCTTGGCCGCCGGTCCCGCCGGCGCCTCCCGCACCCGCGGCGTGGCCGCTGATGGTGGTGGCACCGCCGGCGCCGCCCGCACCGCCGGTCCCGCCGAAGCCACCGACGCCCGTCATGGTGCCGGCGCTTTGTGGGCCGGCACCTCCGACCCCGCCGACGCCACCCGCACCGCCCTGGCCGGCGCCGCCGCCGGCATCAGCACCGCCGGTGCCACCCATGCCGCCCTGGCCACCGTCACCGGCGGTGTTGCCGGTAGTGGTGATGGCCCCTCCGGCGCCACCCGTGCCTCCCGTGCCGCCGACGCCGCCGACGCCCCCCGCGCCCACGGTGGCGGCCACGCCGATGCCGTTGCCCGCCACCCCGGCCTGGCCGCCGGAGCCGCCGATACCCCCAGCACCGCCGGAGCTGGCGTCGCTCGTGGGCATCAAGGCGTCGTCGTTGTAGCCCTGGCCGCCTTGGCCGCCCTGGCCGCCCGTTCCGCCGGCCCCGCCGGCGCCGTTGATTGCGCCGGTGCCGGCCGCCCCGCCGGCACCGCCGGCGCCGCCGTGGCCGCCAGCCCCACCGGCGGCGCCCGCACGAGCGGCCCGCCGTTGATGCCGGTACCGCCCGTACCGCCCGTACCGCCCTGCCCGCCCGCACCGGCGACCGCGCCGACGCCGCCGGGCGCACCGCCCTGGCCGCCTTGGCCCCCGGTGCCGCCGCTGCCGGCGTGGTCGCCGCCGATGCCGCCCTGGCCGCCCTGGCCGCCCGCCCCACCATCGCCGTTGGTTCCGGCCGTGCTGCCGCCGCCCGCGCCACCGGTGCCGCCCACACCGCCGTGACCCCCGAGGCCGCCCGGGGCGCCGACGTGGGGAGCGCCCTCACCGCCCTGCCCGCCGACACCGCCCGCACCGCCGGCGCCGGCGG
>NZ_LZLY01000030.1 GCF_001673535.1 Mycobacterium sp. 1081908.1
CAAGGAGCAGCAGATCGCGGTCGCCGAGCGCGTGCTCGCGACGCAGGGCCGGGGCGCCAGTGGGGGCAAGCCGTTGAGCCCGGGCGCGTCGAGGGGGTTGTCCAGACCCGCGGGCGCGGGGGCGGGAACCTCGCGCGGAGTGGGGCCCGACAGCGGACCGCCGCAGACCGGCCAGGCGCCCCGGCCCTGCGTCGCGAGCACGCGCTCGGCGACCGCGATCTGCTGCTCCTTGGTTGCCATCTCGGCCGACGGGGCGAACTCGCCGCCGCCGTGCGCGGCCCAGGTGCTCGAACTGAACTGGACTCCGCCGTGGTAGCCGTTGCCGGTGTTGATGCCCCAGTTGCCGCCGGACTCGCAACGGGCTACCTGATCCCATTCGCCGTCGGTGGCCGCTGCGGCCTGGGCGGCCATGGCGATGCTGCCGCCACCAAGAACCGCCCCGGTGAAGGCGATTTTGGCGACGCTGATGCTGGATGTTGTGGGCTTACGGTGACGACCACTCATACGCGCCGAAATATTCCTCTCGTGTGACGCGCCTACGAGGTCAGCTGTCGGGTTCGGGTTGGAGAGGCCACCCGGCCGTCGCCGCACTCCGCATGGGAGCCGGCGTCGGCTTCACCCCTAGGAATCGCAAGCGATTCCGGTCCGATCACGGTGGACCGGTGGGTCCCCCGCCTCCATCCGCTTTCGGTCACCCCCGCCTATTGGATGGAGCTCGGCGCGACAGGCGGGGCGGTCCGCCGTTCGGTAGATCGACGAACCGTCGGTGACGCTAGCGCGTTCTGTTCGTCTCGTCACGTCTTGCGAAACCCGGCGTTTCCCTCACGGCCATGTCCGAAAAGCCCAGGAACGCTAGGGATTTCCGCTGGTCAATACGGCCGATATCGGAGCGTGATTCCGTCGTTATCGTTCCGTTACGTGAGGTATCTCACAGTTTCACCCACCGGCGAAGGGGGGCAGGACGTCGATCGTGTCACCGGCCTGTAACGGCGTGGTTTCGTCGCGCACGGCGATGCCGTCGCACAGGTAGGAGCATCGCTCCAAAACGGTGGCGAGCCGCGATCCCCGAACGGCGAGCCGCCCGACTAGTTCGGCCACCGTAGTGCGTGGGCGCAGCACCAGGATCTCCGATTCGGTGCCGGCGGCGGCGCGCGCGGCGGCGAAGTAGCGGACCGTCACCTGGATTCCCTCGGCGTCGGCCGGGGCCTGACCCATCGGGCTAGCCACCGATCGCGCTCATCGGGCGGGCGGGCTGGATGAAGTCGGGATCGTTGATGCCGTGGCCGGCGGGCTTGGCCCACATCGCGGCGCGCCACGCCGCCTCGATCGCGTCGTCGTCGGCCCCACCGCGCAGCAGGCCCCGCAGGTCGGTCTCCTCGGCGGAGAAGAGGCAGCTGCGGATCTGGCCATCGGCGGTGAGCCGGGTGCGGTCGCAGGTCGAGCAGAAGGCGTGCGACACCGACGCGATGACCCCGAACTTCGCGCTCGGGGTGTTCGGGCCCGTGTCGACCAGCCAGAGCTCGGCCGGGGCCGAACCGCGCGGCGCCGGGTCCGGGCGCAGCCGAAAGTGCGGGCGCAGCACGGCCAGCACGTCGTCCGCGGTCAGCGCGGCGCCGCGGCGCCATTGATGTCCGGCATCCAGCGGCATCTGCTCGATGACCCGCAACTGATAGCCGTGCTCGAGGCAGAACCCCAAGAGGCCGACGACGTCCTCGCGCCCGGTCGCGGGATCGAGCACGGCGTTGACCTTGACCGGAGTCAGGCCGGCCGCTTTGGCGGCCGCCAGGCCGTCCAGCACGTCGGCGAGCCGGTCCCGGCGGGTGATGGCGGCGAAGTGCTCGCGAACGACGCTGTCCATCGACACGTTGACCCGATCCAGGCCCGCCTCGGCGAGAGCGGCGGCCCGGCGCGCCAGCCCCACCCCGTTGGTGGTCAGCGAGATCTCGGGGCGGGGCCGCAGGCCCGCCGCCGCGGCGATCACCTCTTCGAGGTGGCGGGACAACAAGGGCTCCCCACCGGTGAACCGCACGCTGGTGATGCCCAGCCGGGTGACGGCGATGTGCATCAGCCTGGCCAGCTCGTCGGGGCTCAGCAATTGTTGCCCGGGAAGCCAGTCCAGGCCCTCGGCCGGCATGCAGTAGTTGCACCGCAGATTGCAACGATCGGTCAGCGACACCCGCAGGTCGGTGGCGGCGCGTCCGTAGGTGTCCAGCAACGGGCCGCTGCCCGGAACATTCTGAGCGACGGGGTCGCCGCTGCTACCTCGCACCGTCGGCAAGCCCAAAGCGGTCAGCGTCATGCGGGCACCGGCACGAATCGCGTCGGGGAGCTGACCGGAACGATTTCCTTGCCCAGCGGCATCAACGACACCGGAATCAACTTGAGGTTGGCCAGCGCCAGCGGAATGCCGACGACCGTCATCGCCATCGCCACCGCGCTCACCAGATGGCCGATCGCCAGCCATAACCCAAACAGCAGCACCCAGACGACATTTCCGATCAGGGCGCCGGTACCGGCGGCCGGCTTGTCGACGATCGTGCGGCCGAACGGCCACAACGCGTAGGACGCGATGCGCAGCGACGCGAAGCCGAAGGGAATGGTGACGATGAGCAGGAAGCTGACCAGCGCCGCCAACAGATATCCGGCGGCCATCCACAGGCCACCGAACACAAGCCAGATGATGTTCAGGATCAGGCGCATATCTCCTCCAGCGGTACTGCCAGACTACCGAGTCGCGGGTAACGGGGTGCTTTCGTCAGGCGGGCATCCGAGTAGGATCAGAATCCAACATGCGTCCTGCGCAGGCGGGACGCTTCTTGCGTTGCCCATCCTAGTGATCCGTCAGACAAGCAGGTGAGACCAGTGCCGACCGGCAAGGTTAAGTGGTACGACGCCGAAAAGGGGTTTGGCTTTCTGTCACAGGAGGACGGCGAGGACGTCTACGTGCGCTCGTCGGCGTTGCCCGAAGGGGTCGAGGGGCTCAAGGCGGGGCAGCGGGTGGAGTTCGGTGTCGCCTCCGGCCGCCGCGGACCGCAGGCGTTGAGCCTCAAGCTGATCGATCCCCCGCCCAGCCTTGCCAAGACCCGCCGCGAGGCGGCGCCGGTCGAGCACAAGCACAGCCCCGACGAGCTGCACGGGATGGTCGAGGACATGATCACACTGCTGGAAAGCGCCGTGCAACCCGAGTTGCGCAAGGGGCGATACCCGGACCGCAAGACCGCCCGTCGGGTCTCCGAGGTGGTCAAGGCGGTGGCAAGGGAGCTCGACTCCTAACCGCGCGTCCGCTCGCAACTAACCGGTGCGCCGGGAAGCTACTCGGTGGTAACTTCGACAGGCGTAGGTCGTAATGTTCCGCCCACCAGCGGGTACTCAGGCCTCGATGTGAGTCGTTAGCGAGGAGGCGGCGATGGCACAGCAAGCGCAGGTCACCGAGGAGCAAGCGAGGGCCCTCGCCGAGGAATCCCGCGAAAGCGGTTGGGACAAGCCGTCATTCGCCAAAGAGCTCTTTCTCGGTCACTTTCCGTTGGAGCTCATCCACCCGTTTCCCAAACCGTCCGACGCCGACGAGGCGCGCACCCGCGCCTTCCTCGGCAAGGTGCGCGAGTTCCTCGACACCGTCGACGGGAGCGTCATCGAACGCGACTCGCAGATCCCCGACGAATATGTGAAGGCCCTGGCCGACCTGGGCTGCTTCGGCATGAAGATACCCACCGAATACGGCGGCCTGGGCATGTCGCAAGTGGCCTACAACCGCGCGCTGGTGATGATCTCGTCGGTTCATCCCAGCCTCGGGGCGCTGCTGTCGGCCCATCAGTCGATCGGGGTGCCCGAGCCGCTCAAACTCGCCGGGACGCCCGAACAGAAGCGGAAGTTCTTGCCGCGCTGCGCCGCCGGCGCCATATCGGCGTTCCTGCTCACCGAACCGGACGTGGGCTCGGACCCGGCGCGCCTGGCGTCGACGGCGACACCGGTCGAGGACGGCAAGGCGTACGAACTCGAGGGCGTGAAGCTGTGGACCACCAACGGCGTGGTCGCCGAACTGCTGGTGGTCATGGCCCGGGTGCCCAAGAGCGAGGGGCACCACGGCGGAATCAGCGCCTTCGTCGTCGAGGCCGATTCGCCCGGGATCACCGTGGAGCGGCGCAACAAGTTCATGGGGCTGCGCGGCATCGAGAACGGCGTCACCCGGCTGCACCGGGTGCGGGTGCCTGCCGAGAACCTGATCGGCCGGGAAGGCGACGGTTTGAAGATCGCGCTGACCACGCTCAACGCCGGGCGGCTGTCGATTCCCGCGAGCGCGACGGGATCGTCGAAGTGGGCGCTGAAGATCGCCCGCGAATGGTCGGGGGAGCGCGTGCAATGGGGAAAGCCGCTCGCCAAACACGAAGCGGTCGCGAGCAAGATCTCGTTCATCGCCGCCACCACCTTCGCCCTTGACGCGGTGCTGGAGCTGTCCGCGCAGATGGCCGACGAAGGGCGCAACGACATCAGGATCGAGGCGGCGCTGGCCAAGTTGTGGTCCAGCGAGATGGCCTGCCTGATCGCCGACGAGTTGGTGCAGATCCGCGGTGGGCGGGGCTACGAGACCGCCGAGTCGCTGGCCGCGCGCGGGGAGCGCGCGGTGCCGGCCGAGCAGGTGGTGCGCGACCTGCGGATCAACCGCATCTTCGAGGGATCCAGCGAGATCATGCGGCTGCTCATCGCGCGCGAGGCGGTCGACGCCCACCTGAGCGCGGCCGGTGACCTCGCCAAGCCGGACACGGGTTTGCGGGAGAAGGCCGCCGCGGCCGTCGGCGCCAGCGGATTCTACGCAAAGTGGTTGCCGCAGTTGGTCTTCGGCGAAGGGCAACGGCCCGGGGCGTACGGCGAGTTCGGCCCGCTGGCGTCGCACCTGCGGTTCGTCGAACGCTCCACCCGCAAGCTGGCCCGCAACACCTTCTACGGGATGGCCCGCTGGCAGGCCAAACTCGAGCAGCGGCAGGGATTCCTCGGGCGCGTCGTCGACATCGGGGCGGAGCTGTTCGCGATGTCGGCGGCGTGCGTGCGCGCCGAGGGTCAACGCGCGGCGGACCCGGCCGTCGGCCGGCAGGCATACGAGCTGGCCGACACGTTCTGTCAGCAATCGACCCTGCGGGTCGAGGCCCTGTTCCAGGCGCTGTGGACCAACACCGACAGCAGCGACGTTCGGCTCACGCACGACGTGCTGGAAGGCCGGTACACCTGGCTGGAGGACGGGATCATCGATCAGTCCGAGGGCACCGGACCGTGGATCGCGCACTGGGAGCCGGCGGAATCGACCGAGACCAACCTGGCCCGCCGGTTCTTGTCGGCGTCCACACCAACGGAGGCGAATCGGTAACTGCGGCAGAATTGTCGCCATGGCCTCGTATGTCGCTTCCGCGGGCGAATTCACCCGTGACACCAACTACATCAACACCCGCATCACCGCCGACGGCCGCGACGGCTATCCCGTAGAGCCGGGCCGGTATCGGCTCATCGTGGCCCGCGCTTGCCCGTGGGCCAACCGCGCGATCATCGTCCGGCGGTTGCTCGGCCTGGAAGGCGCTCTCTCCATTGGGTTTTGCGGTCCCACCCACGACAAGCGCAGCTGGACCTTCGACCTGGACCCGGGTGGCGTCGACCCGGTGTTGAAGATCCCGCGGCTGCAGGACGCCTACTTCAAACGCTTCCCCGACTACCCCAAAGGCATCACGGTCCCGGCAATCGTCGACGTCCCGACCGGCGCGGTGGTCACCAACGACTTCGCGCAGCTGACGCTGGATCTCTCAACCGAGTGGACCGCCTACCACCGCGACGGCGCGCCGCAGCTGTACCCGGAGCCGCTGCGCGCCGATATCGACGAGGTGAGCAAGAGGATCTACACCGAGATCAACAACGGCGTCTACCGCTGCGGCTTCGCCGGGTCGCAGGAGGCGTACGAGGCGGCCTACGACCGGCTGTTCACCGCGTTGGACTGGGTGAGCGACCGCCTGGCCAGCCAGCGATACCTGGTGGGCGACACCATCACCGAGGCCGACGTCCGGCTGTTCACCACCCTCGCCCGCTTCGACCCGGTCTACCAGGGGCACTTCAAGTGCAACCGGTCCAAGCTCAGCGAGATGCCGGTCCTGTGGGCCTACGCGCGTGACCTGTTCCAGACGCCGGGCTTCGGCGACACCGTCGACTTCGTCCAGATCAAGCAGCACTACTACATCGTGCACGCCGACATCAACCCGACGGGCATCGTGCCCAAGGGCCCCGACCTGGCCGGCTGGCTTGCCCCGCACAGCCGGGAAACCTTGGGCGGCAGGCCTTTCGGGGACGGAACGCCCCCGGGGCCGCCGGTCGATGGCGAGCGGGTGCCGGCCGATCACGGCGCGTAACCGGCTATTCGTCTCTCCATTCGCTGCGCGCCCGCATATCGTCTTCGTACGCTTGGGCTTCCGCCGCCATCTGCCGGAAGGCCGAGGCGGTTTCGGGTTTGTTGAACTGCTCGCCCAACCCGGCGGGCAGCAGGCGGATCAACTCGATCACGAACTGCAGGGCTCTCCCGCTGTTCAGCGCGTCGGTGATCGAATCGATCATGTCCTGGAACTGCATGTCGCTGCTCGTCGCCGCGGCTAGCGCCAGCGTCACGGCGGCGCGGCGGGTGTCGTCGGGCCAGATCGAATCGTTGTGCGGTGGTTTCATTTTGACCTTGGGCGGGGCATCAGGAGGTCAGTCGCACCGACCATTCCGCGTGCGGGACGGCTCGAACGGTGGTGATGTCGTTGAGCTGGCCGTCGTCGACCACCAACGTCAGCAGTTGCACGACTATCCCGGTCAGCTTCCCGCGCTGTGGGTCGACCGCGGGAATGGTGACTGCCAGACGCGTGCCCGGCCGGAACATCGTCGTGGTGGTGTTGGCCGGATCCTCATACACCTGCAGCAGCCGCCACGGTGCCCGCGCGATGGCGTCGGGAACCGAAAGTTGCACGGGGTAATGCTCATTGAGCGGTAGCTCGCCCTGGGTCTGCGGCGTTTGGCAGTCGTTGAGGTTGAGCACATCGCAGTACAGGTACGGCCCCACCCGGGTGAGGTGCCCGTGCGAGTAGGCGCTGATCTCGGGTTGCTGCGGGCCGGCGCGGCGGACCAGCAACCACGTCGCAACGCCGGCCCCCAGGCACCCCAGTGCCACCACGGCCGCGACGAGCGCGACCACGCCGCGTCTCACTCCGGCACCGCCGCCGGCCTACCGGCGCCCCGGCGCATCCCCTCCTGCTCGACCATGACGGGCCGATTGCCGCCCAGGCCGGGGATCAACGAGTCGCCGCGGAAGCTGACCAGGGTCTGCGCGAGGCCGAGGATGAGAAGGGCGCTGACCGCGGTGAAGCCGACCCACAGTTCGGTGTACACCAGGACGCCGAGCGCCCCGCCCAGCACCCAGGCCAGCTGCAGGGTCGACTCCGATCGCCCGAATCCCGACGCCCGCGACTCCTCGGGCAGATCGTGTTGCAGCGAGGCGTCCAGCGAGGCCTTCGCGATCGCGCTGGAGCCCGAGGTGATCAGGGTGGCGATCACCGTCACCATCAGGGTTCCCGCCACGGCGGCCGCCAGGGCCACGGCGGACACCGCAACCGCGCAGCGCACCACCAGGACGGCGGGCCGGCCCAGCCGCAGGCGCGCGCTGGCGAAGTTTCCGGCGAAGTTGCCGATCGCGGCCGCGGCCCCGATCATGCCCAGCATCGCCAGTTGGGCCCAGCCGTTGGCTTGATGCGCCTTGGCGACGAACGCCGGGTACAGGAACAGGAAGCCGACCATCACCTTGATGGTGCAATTACCCCACAGCGAGGTGATGATGTTGCGGCCCAACGGTTGCCGAAGCGTCCCCCCGACCCGTTTGACCTCGTCGGGCCATCGCCGCCGTTGGTCGCTGTCGCGCCGGTAGCTCAGGGTGGCCGGGACCTCGCCCGCGGTCACCTCGACCCAGCGCGGGATCCGCATCGACAGCAAAGCCCCCGCGATCGTGACGCCGACGACGACGAACAACGCGCCGGGGAGCTTGAACAGGTGGGTGCAGACGAACTCGACGCCGCCCGCGATGGCACCGCCGGCGATGGTGCCGCCGAGCAGTCCGAACACGGTCAGCCGGGAATTGACCCGCACCAGGTCGATGGACGGCGGCATCACCCGCGGTGTCACCGCGCTGCGCAGCACGCTGAACGACTTCGACAGCACCATCATCGCCAGCGCGCACGGGTAGAGCACCATCGACGGGAAGCTGCCGGTGGCGCCGTCGTAGTTCATGATCAGCAGCACCGCCAGCAGGGTGCGCAGTGCGAACGACAGCGCCAGCGCGACACGCCGGCCGTGCTGCAGGCGGTCCAGCGCCGGGCCGATGAGCGGCGCGATCACCGCGAACGGCGCGATCGTAATCAACAGGTACAGAGCCACTTTGGACTTGCTCTCCCCGCTGGCCGCGGCGAAGAACAGGGTGTTGGCCAGCGCGACGGCCATCGCCGAGTCAACGGCGAAGTTGGCGACCACCGGCCACGTCAGCGCCGTCAGGCCCGACTTGTCGGCGCCGTCGGCGGTGGCGGCCCGCTGCACCATCCAGTACATGCGGGAGCCCATTTCGCGGCTGCGCATGGCGGCGGCGCGGGTGACGGTTATGCGCTCGCTGGCGGCGGAACTCCGTGGTGGTGGAGCGCTGGGGCGGTCCGGCTCGGACTGCTCGCCCAGCGGCGGCAGGTAGCGGTTCGCGCTCGGCATCGGCCGCGGACGACGCGACCGCCGATCGTCGGAGTCGTCGGCCGGGTAGTTGGCCATGCCCGGATGCTCGGTGGCGGAACCCTTGACATCGGAGCGGGGCCGGCGGCCCGGGTTAGCGGCCACCCGGCCCCGGGCATCACGCCGCCGTCCAGACACAGGTCAATTCTGTCCTATGCGGGCAGGCAACAGGGTGTGGCTCGCCAACCTAGTATTGGAGACGCACCGCAGAGAGGGGGCAGCGTGACCGGACCCGCTGAAGGTTCAGTGGAACCCGCCGCGACGACCGTGGCCGAGTGGCCCGACGAGTTGGCGGCGCTGCTCACCGGCGCGGCCGACCAGGCCAGGGCCGCCGTCGAGGAGTTCGCCGGCCCCGAGGCCGTCGGGGACTACCTGGGCGTCAGCTACGAGGACCCGAACGCCGCGACCCACCGGTTCCTGGCGCATTTGCCCGGCTACCAGGGCTGGCAGTGGGCGACCGTGGTCGCCGCCTACCGCGGCGCGGACCACGCCACGATCAGCGAGGTCGCGCTGATCCCCGGTCCGACGGCGTTGCTCGCCCCCGACTGGGTGCCCTGGGAGCAGCGGGTGCGACCTGGGGATCTGGGTCCCGGCGACCTGCTGGCGCCCGCGGCGGACGACCCGCGTTTGGTCCCGGGCTACGCCGCCAGCGGTGACCCGCAGGTCGACGAGACCGCCGCCGAGGTCGGGTTGGGCCGGCGCTGGGTGATGGGTCCTGTCGGCCGCGCCGAGGCCGCCGAGCGATGGCACACCGGCGACTACGGTCCCGATTCGGCGATGGCGCGTTCGACCAAGCGGGTGTGCCGCGACTGCGGCTTTTTCCTGCCGCTGTCCGGGGCGCTGGGCGTCATGTTCGGCGTTTGCGGCAACGAGCTGTCCGCCGACGGGCACGTCGTCGACAAGCAGTACGGCTGCGGCGCCCACTCGGACACCCCGGCCCCGGCCGGCACGGGCTCGCCCATCTACGACCCCTACGACGACGGCGTGCTCGACATTGCGGAGAACCCGCCGCCGGCCCCGGCCGAGGCGGAGAACCCGTCGCCGGCTCAGGCCGAGGCGGTGGAGTCGACGCCGGAAGCGCCGGAGTCCACGCCCGAAGCGCCGGAGTCCCCGCCCGAGCCCACCGAACCGGGGGCCTAGCCTTTCTCTGCGGCGGCCTTGATCCTCGCCAGCGAGGTGTTCATTCCCTCCAGCAGCTCGCGCTCGAAGTTCGCGGTCCCGCCCAACAGCGCGTTGACCGACAGGTTCGAGAACGCGGTGACGCCGTTCTCGGCGTGACGGCTCTCCACCACCCGGGTGCCCTCTCCGTTGGGCTCGAGTTCGTAGCTCCAAACCGTGTGGTTGGTGTTGACCCGGAACGCCAGCTTCTTCTCGGGGATGACCTCGACCACCGTGCTGGTGGTGGGCCAAAACATGCGGTTGCGGCGGTTGAGGTTGAGGGTGCGGGTGCCCGGGCGGAGTGCGCCGAATGGCCGCATCCAGCGACACTGCGGGCTCCATTGCGGCATCCGCCGGAAATCGGATATCAGCGCCCAGACCTTCGAGGCCGGCGCGTCGATGTCGATTTGCGCTTGCAGTAGCGGGGCGACCATTGCTCCTCCCGGATCGGCGAATCTACTTGCGGTCGAGGTAGGTTTCGAGGCCGGTCTGCGCGCCCCGCGCGCCGCGGCGCGCGGCGGCAAGCTGCAACACGAAGATGCTGGTGCCGATCAGCCCGACGCCCAGCCCACCCAGCGTCACCGGGCGCCAACTCTGCAGGGCGGGAACGACGAACGCGAGGACGGCGCCGATCAGCCAACCCACGAAGCCGACCGCGACCACGGGCCACACCTCGAGCAGCGAGGCCGGCAGCGGCGGCGCCTCGCGGCCTTGGCCGGGTTCGACAGTCATTGCGATCAACATAGCCGGGCGACGAGGCGCACCGGAAGCCGCCCGCGCGCGAGCAAAGGGCCAAAAGTCCGTGGTTGGTCGTTTCGTGTCCCGTCTTTCTTGCGTTGCGTGTACCCTCGCGCCATGCCTGACAGCGATGCGCGGCTGGCCAGCGACTTGTCGCTGGCGGTCATGCGGCTGGCCCGCCAACTGCGGTTCCGCAACCCGTCGTCGCCGGTGTCGCTGTCTCAGCTGTCGGCCCTGGCCACGCTGGCCAACGAGGGCGCGATGACCCCCGGCGCGTTGGCGATTCGCGAGCGCGTCCGGCCGCCGTCGATGACCCGGGTGATCGCTTCGCTGGCCGAGATGGGTCTGGTCGACCGCACCCCGCACCCCGTCGACGGCCGGCAGGTGCTGGTCTCGGTGTCCGAGTCCGGCGCCGAGCTGGTCAAGGCGAACCGTCGGGCCCGCCAGGAGTGGCTGGCAAAGCGGCTGGCGACCCTGGACGTCGGGCAACGCGACACCCTGCGCGAGGCCGCCGACTTGATGTTGGCCCTCGTCGACGAAGGACCGTGACCGACCGCTTGGACGTTCAGGACGTCACCGATCCCGACGACTCCCGCCTCGACGATTTCCGCGACCTGAACAGCGTCGATCGCCGTCCCGATCTGCCGACCGGCAAAGGGCTGGTGATCGCCGAAGGCGTGCTCGTGGTGCAGCGCATGCTGGCGTCCCGATTCACCCCGCACGCCCTGCTGGGAACCGAACGCAGGCTGGCCGAACTCGAGGACGATCTGGCCGACACCGCGGCGCCGTTCTACCGGGTCTCGTCCGAGGTGATGGCGAAAGTGGTTGGCTTCCACCTGAATCGCGGCGTGCTCGCGGCCGCCCGCAGGGTGCCGGAACCCAGCGTCGCGGAGGTGGTCGAAAGCGCCCGCACCGTCGCGGTGCTCGAGGGCGTCAACGACCACGAGAACCTGGGCTCGATCTTCCGCAACGCGGCCGGCCTGGGCGTGGACGCGGTCGTGTTCGGCGCCGGCTGCGCGGACCCGCTGTACCGCCGCGCCGTGCGGGTGTCCATGGGCCACGCCCTGCTGGTGCCGTATGCGCGGGCGTCCGAATGGCCCAACGACCTGATGTTGTTGAAAGAGAGCGGCTTTCGGCTGCTGGCAATGACCCCGCAGCGTGAGGCCTCCGCGCTTGCCGAGGCGATGGCCGCGGCGGTCGACGAACGCGTCGCGGTGGTGGTGGGCGCCGAAGGCCCCGGCCTGACGAGGGCCACCCTTCGGCTCAGCGATGTGTGGGTGCGGGTCCCGATGTCGCGGGGCACCGACTCGCTCAACGTCGCGACGGCGGCGGCCCTGGCCTTCTACGAGCGGGCTAGGCTCGCGTGGTGAGCGACGAGTCCGTCCCCTGGGCAACGGGTTTGACGGTGTCCGCGTTTGTGGCCGCGGTGACCGGGATCGCCATCGTCGTGCTCAGCCTGGGGCTGATCCGGGTGCATCCGTTGTTGGCGGTCGGCCTGAACGCCGTGGCGGCGGGGGGTTTGGCGCCGACGCTGTGGGGTTGGCGGCGCACCTTGGTGCTGCGCTGGTTCGTGCTCGGCGCGGCCGTGGGTGTGGCGGGCGCTTGGGTGACGCTGCTGGCGATGACCGTTTCGGGCTAGTCCGCTACTCGGTCGTTGAGTGTGAATCGTGGGCCTTGGGTGTGAGCCCTGGGCGCAAAAATCGGCCAAATCCCGCCGTCACCTCGCACCGAAAGCCCGGAGCGCACAGTCAAAGCCTTGAATGCACTCCGGGTCGGCACCGTCGTTCTAGCGGTGCCCGCCTGAGCGGACGCCGAGCAGCACATCTTCCCAGGCCGGAATGACCGGCTTGCCGCGCCGGGTGTGCACCGGCTGTTCGGGCGGGGCGGGCGGCGCCGGCTTCGGCTCCTCCTCGACTTCGAGGTGGGCCACCCGCGCGAGCGGCCGCAGGGGACGTTCGAAGTCCGGGTCGATCAGCTCGCTGGCCGAGTCGTCGATCGCGGTGACCGTTCCGCCGTGGGCGCCGGGACTGAAGCAGAAGTGCGCGATGTTGTCGGTGCGGCCGGCCTTCCAGGCAAGCTGCACCGTCCAGCGGCTGTCCTCGTTGCGCCAGGCGTCCCAGCTGAGCCGGTCGGGTTCGAGGCCGCGCGCGACCAACGCGGTGCTGATCGTCTCCAGCAGGGTCAGCACCGCGGGCCCGTCGGCGAGCATCGGGTGCGCGGCCGTTGCCAGCTCCGCCGCGCGGGCGCGCTCGAGCAACACCGGGTGGGCGAACCGGCGCACGCGCACGATATCCGAGCCGGAGGCGGACGCCACCTGCTCGACGGACGCGCCGGCGCGGATCCTGGCCTGAATCTCCTTGGGGCTCAGCATGTTGGTGACCTGCATGTCGAGCGGCGGCTGCTCGGGCGGTGGCGACTCGCCGCGGAGGGCGGCCCGGAGCCTGTCGTCGGCCGCCAGCTTGAACCGATCCGCGGGGTCATCACCCTCGCAGATGATGTATTTGCCGTCGTCGTCGAGACCAACCACTTTGAGTACCCGCATGGCTTCTCCTCGCAGGCTCCGTCCCGCTGCGCAACGGACCCGTCAGGTGCGCACTCTAGTGCAGCTAACGCCGGTAACCCGCTCTGACACGCTGGCGGGTTGCCGGCCGATGACCGACGGGTTAAAGCCGCTCGACCACCCAGTCGACGCATTGGGTCAGAGCGCTGACGTCCTCGGGGTCGACCGCGGGGAACATCGCGACCCGCAACTGGTTGCGGCCTAGCTTGCGGTAGGGCTCGGTGTCGACGATGCCGTTCGCCCGCAACGTCTTGGCGACGGCCGCGGCGTCGACCTCGTCGGCGAGGTCGATCGTGCCCACCACCTGGGAGCGCAGCGCGGGGTCGGCGACGAACGGCGTGGTGTACGGCCGCTCCTCGGCCCAGGAGTACAACCGCTGCGACGAGTCCGCGGTCCGCTTGACCGCCCAGTCGAGCCCGCCGTTGCCCAGCATCCAGTCCAGCTGCTCGGCCATCAGCGCCAGGGTTCCGATCGCCGGGGTGTTGTACGTCTGGTTCTTCAGGCTGTTCTCCACCGCGATGGGCAGCGACAAGAAGTCGGGAACCCAGCGGCCGGACCCGGCGATCGCCTCGACGCGCGCCAGCGCGGCCGGGCTCATGATGGCCAGCCACAGCCCGCCATCGCTGGCGAAGTTCTTCTGCGGCGAGAAGTAGTAGACGTCGGCCTGGGTGATGTCGACCGGCAGGCCGCCGGCGCCCGAGGTCGCGTCGATGAGGACGAGCGCGTCGTCGGCGCCGGCGGGGCGGCGGACGGCAACCGCGACCCCGGTCGAGGTCTCGTTGTGCGCCCACCCGATCGCATCGACCGACGGGTCGCTCTGCGGCTCGGGGGCGCTGCCGGCGTCCGACTTGATGATGACAGGGTCGCCGACGAACGGGTTCTTGGCGACGCAGGAGGCGAACTTCGAGCTGAACTCGCCGAACGACAGGTGCAGCGAGCGCTTGTCGATCAGCCCGAAGGCGGCGGCATCCCAGAACGCCGTCGCGCCGCCGTTGCCGAGGATGACCTCGTAGCCCTCCGGCACCGAGAAGAGCTCCCGGACTCCGGACCGGACCCGGCCCACCAGGTCCTTCACCGGCGCTTGCCGGTGCGACGTGCCGAACAGCGGCGCGGCGGTGGTGGTCAACGCCTTCAGTTGCTCGGGCCGGACCTTCGAGGGACCGGACCCGAAGCGGCCGTCGCGGGGTTTGATGTCGGAGGGGATCTCGAGCTGCTCAGCCATGCCAGCCAGCCTAGTGAGCGCTCCAGGGGCGGCCACGTCGTGGGCCGAGCTAGGCGGTTGCGCCCGCGGGATGTGTGAGCCACGCCACAGCGCTTGGGTGACCACTGGTCAGGCCACAGTGCCTCCGAGCGGTCTGGAAAATACCCGGTACCTGCGGTACTGTCTGGACATTGCACGTCCGAATGTAAACCTCGTTGGGGAGGCTTGGAATGGACAGGACGCGAATGGTCCGGCGTTGGCGGCGCAACATGGAAGTCCGCGACGACGCCGAGTACGTGAACATGCTTGCCACACTGTCCGAGGGGTCGGTGCGGCGAAACTTCGATCCCTACACCGACATCGATTGGGACTCACCGGAATTCGCGGTCACCGAGAACGACCCCCGGTGGATCTTGCCGTTGACCGACCCGCTGGGACGTCATCCCTGGTATCAGGCCCAGTCCGAGGAACGCAAGATCAAGATCGGGATGTGGCGGCAGGCCAACGTCGCCAAGGTGGGCCTGCATTTCGAGTCGATCCTGATCCGCGGGCTGATGAACTACACATTCTGGGTTCCCAACGGGTCCCCGGAATACCGCTATTGCCTGCACGAGTCGGTCGAAGAGTGCAACCACACCATGATGTTCCAGGAGATGGTGAACCGCGTCGGCGCCGACGTTCCCGGCATGCCGCGGATGCTGCGCTGGATCTCCCCGTTGGTTCCGCTGGTCGCCGGCCCGCTGCCGGTCGCGTTCTTCATCGGGGTGCTGGCCGGCGAGGAGCCTATCGACCACACGCAGAAAAACGTTCTGCGCGAAGGGAAGTCGCTGCACCCCATCATGGAGCGGGTGATGGCCATCCACGTCGCCGAGGAGGCCCGGCACATCTCGTTCGCGCATGAGTTCCTGCGCAAGCGACTGCCGGAGCTGACCAAGCGCCAGCGCTTTTGGACGGCGTTGTACCTGCCGTTGACGATGCGGGCGTTGTGCCAGGCGATCACGGTGCCGCCCAAGTCGTTTTGGCGGGAGTTCGACATCCCGCGTGAGGTCAAGAAGGAACTCTTCTTCCGATCGCCGGAATCGCGAAAGTGGTTGAGCGACATGTTCGCCGACGTCCGGATGCTCGCCTACGACACTGGCCTGATGGAAACCCGTTCCGCGCGGCTGATGTGGCGGCTCTGCAAGATCAACGGCAAGCCGTCGCGCTACCGCAGCGAGCCGCAGCGCCGGCACCTGGCCGCGTAGGCCCTTTCGGAGTCATATGCCGCACGTTATTACCCAGTCGTGCTGCAACGACGGGTCCTGTGTTTTCGCGTGCCCGGTGAATTGCATTCACCCCACACCGGACGAGCCCGGCTTCGCGACGTCGGAGATGCTCTACATCGATCCGGTGGCCTGCGTGGACTGCGGAGCGTGTGTGAGCGCATGCCCGGTCGGCGCGATCGCGCCCGACACCCGGCTGGAGCCCAAGCAGCTGCCCTTCGTCGAGATCAACGCCTCCTTTTACCCCGAGCGGGCCGCCGACGTGAAGGTCCCGCCGACGTCGAAGCTGGCCCCGGTGATCCCGGCCGCCGAGGTGCGCCCGCGCCGTCGGCCCTTGACCGTGGCCATCGTGGGATCCGGCCCGGCGGCGATGTATGCCGCCGACGAACTGCTCACCCAACACGGGGTGCGGGTCAACGTCTTCGAGAAGCTGCCCACGCCCTATGGATTGGTGCGCGCCGGGGTGGCGCCCGACCACCAGAACACCAAACGGGTCGCCCGGCTCTTCGACCGGGTATCGGCCCACCGCCACTTCCGGTTCTACCTCAACGTCGAGATCGGCAAGCACCTGAGCCACACCGATCTGTTGGCCCACCATCACGCCGTGCTGTACGCGGTGGGCGCGCCCGACGATCGTCGGCTGGACATCGAGGGCATGGGCCTGCCGGGCACCGGTACCGCCACCGAGCTGGTCGCATGGATCAACGGGCATCCCGACTTCGCCGATCTGCCAGTCGATCTCGGCCACGAACGCGCGGTGATCATCGGCAACGGCAACGTCGCCCTCGACGTGGCCCGGGTGCTGACGACGGACCCCGCGGAGCTCGCCCGCACCGACATCTCCGACCGCGCGCTCGAAGCGCTGCGCCGTTCGGCGGTGCGGGAAGTGGTGATCGCCGCGCGGCGCGGGCCCGCCCATTCGGCGTTCACCCTGCCCGAATTGATCGGGCTCACGGGCGGATCCGAGGTCGTGCTCGACGCCGCGGACCACCAGCGGGTGGCTGCCGATCTGGCCGGCGTTTCGGATCCGCTGACCAAGAACAAGCTGGAGATCCTCAGCAAGCTGGGCGACGGTTCGCCCACGGCGTCGCGACCGCGAATCCGGCTGGCCTATCAGCTCACGCCCGAGCGCGTGCTGGGCGAGCGGCGCGCGACCGGCGTGGAGTTCTCCATCACCGGCACGGAAGAGTCGCGCCGGCTCGAGGCGGGCCTGGTGCTGACGTCGATCGGCTACCGCGGCAAGGCGATTCGCGATCTTCCGTTCGACGAATCGGCAGCCGTCGTGCCCAACGAGGGCGGCCGCGTCGTCGACCCCGGCTCGGGCCGACCGGTGCCCGGCGCGTACGTGGCGGGGTGGATCAAGCGCGGGCCGACGGGCTTCATCGGCACCAACAAGTCCTGCTCGGTTCAGACCGTCCACGCCCTGGTGGCCGATTTCAACGCCGGCCGGCTCGCCGATCCGGTGGCCAAACCGGAGGCGCTGGGCGAGCTGGTGCGCGCGCGCCGGCCCGGCGTGGTCGACTCGGCGGGTTGGCGGGCGATCGACGCCGCCGAGATCGCGCGCGGCCGCGGCGGGCGCCCACGCAACAAGTTCACCGCCGTCGACGACATGCTCGCGGCGGCGGCGGCCGCACCGCCGGCGCCGCCGACGCGACGCCGGCTTCTGGCGCGGCTGCGTGGTTCCTAGCCCGGCTGCCCGGCCATCGCCGCCTGGATCTCCTCGGGGCTGACCTCGCGCATCGGCTGTCCCAGCGACCACTGGTGGCCGAACGGGTCGGCGACCACGCCGTAGCGGTCGCCCCAGAACTGGTCGTCCAACGGGGCCACCACGGTGGCGCCCGCGTCCAGCGCGCGCTGGAACTTGGCGTCGACGTCGGTGACCGTCAGGTGAATGGTGACCGGGGTTCCGCCCAGCGACTTCGGCGTCATCGACTTGCCGCCGCACATCTCCGGGAAGTCGTCGGCCAGCATCACCAGGAAGCCGTTGATGCGCAGCGCGGCGTGGACCAGCTTGCCGTCGGGCCGGGGCACCCGTCCCAGCTCCTCGGCGCCAAAGGCCTTGACGTAGAAGTCGATCGCCGCGGCGGCGTTGTCAACGACCAGATGGGGGGACAGGGCGGGCTCGACGTTTATCGCCATGGTGACTCCTCGTTTGTTGGTTGTCGGGCTCAGTCCCGATGGACCGGCTCACGGATACTGACCCCGGCCGCGACGAGAATTCACCGCGGCAGCGCCATTCAATCGCGGGGCACCGACAACAAACGGACGCGAGGGTAACGGCAGCGCGAATTGCGCTCGCGCGATCAGGCGTGGGTGAGGACCCGGTCCCAGCCCTCGACGGCTTCCGGGCTGCGGGGGCTCGGTCCCACATAGATGGCCGACGGGCGGACCAGCTTGCCGAGCCGCTTCTGCTCGAGGATGTGGGCGCACCACCCCGCGGTGCGTCCGCAAGTGAACATCGCCGGCATCATGTTGGCCGGAACCCGGGCGAAGTCCAGGATGACGGCGGCCCAGAACTCGACGTTGGTCTCGATGGCCCGGTCCGGACGCCGCTCCCGCAATTCGGCCAGCGCGGCCTGCTCCAGCGCGACGGCGACCTCGTGGCGCGGGGCGCCCAGCCGCTCGGCGGCCGCCCGCAGCACGCGCGCCCGGGGATCCTCGGCGCGGTAGACCCGGTGGCCGAATCCCATCAGCTTGTCGCCACGGTCCAGGATCGACTTGACCAGGCCGCGGGCGTCGCCGGTGCGCTCGACCTCCTCGAGCATCGGCAGCACCCGCGCCGGCGCGCCGCCGTGCAGCGGGCCGCTCATCGCCCCGATCGCACCCGACAGCGACGCCGCAACGTCGGCGCCGGTCGAGGCGATCACCCGCGCGGTGAACGTCGAGGCGTTCATGCCGTGCTCGGCGGCCGACACCCAGTAGGCGTCGATGGCCTCGACGTGCCGCGGATCCGGCTCGCCCTGCCATCGGGTCATGAATCGGGCTGTGACGGTTGGGCATTCGTCGATTACTCGCTGCGGGACTGCGGGCTGGTAAATGCCGCGCGCCGACTGCGCGACGTAGGACAGGGCCATCACCGAGGCCCGCGCCAGCTGATCGCGGGCGGTGGCATCGTCGGTGTCGAGCAGCGGCTTGTAGCCCCAAATGGGGGCCAGCATCGCCAGGCCCGCCTGCACGTCGACCCGCACATCGCCGGTGTGGATGGGCAGCGGGAACGGCTCGGCCGGCGGCAGCCCGTGGCCGAACTTCCCGTCGACCAGCAGCGCCCACACGTCGCCGAACGTGACCTGCTGAGTCACCAGATCTTCGATGTCGACGCCGCGGTAGCGCAGCGCGCCGCCGTCTTTATCCGGTTCGGCAATTTCGGTGGTGAAGGCCACCACGCCTTCCAGGCCGGGGACAAAGTTTTCGGGGACAACAGTCATGGGAGAAATTCTCGCACCCCACGTCCCGGCGGACGCTACCGGCCGGTAGCAACCGCCGGTAGCGTGGGCGCAATGGCTGGACCAGCGAAGGAACACCTGCAGAGGATGCGCGTGGAATACGGGTCGGTCGAGAAGGACGGCAGCCCGGACCTGGATGCGGATTGGCTGGCCGACGGGTGGCTCGCCTTGTTTCGCAAGTGGATTGACGACGCCGAGCGCGCCGGCGTGGCCGAGCCCAACGCGTTTGTGTTGGCCACCGTCTCCGAAGGCCGGCCGGTCAGCCGGTCGGTGTTGTGCAAGAGCGCCGACGAGACCGGGATCACTTTTTTCACCAACTACGACTCGGCCAAGGGCTTCGAGCTGGCGGCCACGCCCCACGCGTCGGCCACCTTCCCGTGGTACCTGCTGGGCCGGCAGGTGCACATCCGCGGCCCGGTGAGCAAGGTCGACCCGGAGGTCACGCAGGAGTACTGGTCCCACCGGCCGCGCGGCTCGCAATTGGGTGCGTGGGCGTCGCACCAATCGCGGCCGATCGCCTCGCGCGCGGCGCTGCTCGAGCAGCTCAACGAGGTCACCGAGCGCTTCGCCGACTCGGAGGCCGTCCCGGTTCCGCCCAACTGGGGCGGATACCTCCTCGCGCCCGAGGTGGTCGAATTCTGGCAGGGCCGGGAAAACCGGGTGCACAACCGGATTCGCGTCGTCGGCGCGCGGGTCGAGCGCCTTCAGCCCTGAACGGGCCGCGGCTCGTGCCGGCCGGAGGGCGAGCGCCACGCGCCGCCGCTCACGCGGGATATGACGCCCGTCACGCCCCGAATTCACCGGGGTTTAACCGCCCGATGGCCGCACGACCAGCGGACTCGACCCCGGGCAGGCGCGCCGCCGCCGCAACGACTACCTTCAGCAGTAAGCACCTAGTCAGGGCAGCCATACCAGCCAGAGCGCAAAGGG
>NZ_LZLY01000031.1 GCF_001673535.1 Mycobacterium sp. 1081908.1
TGCGGGTGCTCTGTTGGTCCATCGATAGCCTCAGAAGTAGTCGAAGTTACGGAAACCGCAGGACGCGGCAGCACACCGGATGTGGTGTGCTGCCGCGCCTGAAGTTGCGAGCTAGGCCCAGCTGGAGCCGACGGCGCTGTCCGTGCTGGACATGTTGCTGCCCGCCGTCTGCACCTTCTGGCCGTGAGCGTTGGCCTGCTCGTAGATCACCTGGAAGTTGCGACCCAACTGGGTGATGAACTCCTGGCAGGCCACCGAACCGGCGCCACCCCAGAAGTCACCAGCGGCCAGCACATCGCGAACGATGGCCTGGTGCTCGGCTTCCAACGACGCGGCCTGGGCGCGAATCGTCGCACCGTGGGCGTCCACATCGCCAAACTGGTAATTGATTGTCATGTTGGTGTTCTCCTAACGTCTCAAAGGGTACGCAACCTGCGCTTTTCGCGCTAGCTGCCGAGGATTTGCTGCGAGGCCTGCTCTTGCTGCTCGTAGTTGTTCGCGTCGCGGATCAGCCCGTCACGC
>NZ_LZLY01000032.1 GCF_001673535.1 Mycobacterium sp. 1081908.1
TGCACGCGCTGGCCGAAGGACACGGCATCGCGCAGCTGGACGCGCCGGTCTCCGGCGGGGTGAAGGGCGCGGTCGCGGGCACGCTGGCGTTCATGGTGGGCGGCGACGAGTCCGCGGTGCAGCGCGCCCGGCCCGTCCTGGAACCCATGGCGGGCAAGGTCATTCACTGCGGCGCGGCCGGTGCGGGCCAGGCCGCCAAGGTGTGCAACAACATGGTGCTCGCGGTGCAGCAGATCGCGGTCGGCGAGGCGTTCGTGCTGGCCGAGAAGCTGGGGCTGTCCGCCCAATCGCTGTTCGACGTCATCACCGGCGCGACGGGCAATTGCTGGGCGGTGCACACCAATTGCCCGGTGCCGGGCCCGGTTCCGACCTCGCCGGCCAACAACGACTTCAAGCCCGGCTTCGCGACCGCGCTGATGAACAAGGACCTGGGCCTGGCGATGGACGCGGTGACCTCCACCGGTTCGGCGGCGCCGCTGGGCACGCACGCCGCCGAGATCTACGCCAAGTTCGCCGCCGACCACGCGGACAAGGACTTCAGCGCCGTCATCGAGATGCTGCGCAGCAGCTGAGCCGGAAGCCCCGCGTCACTGCACCTTTCGCCCGAGGAACGCGGCCAGCTGATCGGCCGGCGCCCACCCGCCCGGGCACGGCTGCTCCTCGGCGAAGGGCTTGTCCGGCCCGCGGAACTGCGGGCCCACGAACGCGCGCACGGCGGCCAGTTGCTCGGCCGACAGCTCGGGGTCGAGATCGGTGGACTGGCTTGTGGCGGCGGCGAGATCCCAGGCATGGGTCAGCACGTCGCTGGTGCGCAGCCCGATGAAGAACCGCCCGGGCAGCTCCCCGAACGGCAGCTTGAACATGGTGGACATCCCGTCCGGACCGGCGAAGACCTCCTGCGCGGCGGCGGCAGTCGCCCGGTGCGCCGCCATGACGTCGTCGGGACGGTCGGCCGGCCGCTCACCGCGGCCCGACCAGACCACGACGTGCTCGTTGCCGCCGATGACGTGCTCGATCAGGTCACCAATCGTCCACTCGGAGCACGGAGTTGGGCCGCCGTACTGCTCGGGGCCGACGTTGGCGAGGACACCGGCGAACGCTTCCTGAGCGCGTTGATGAGCAACAAGTGGGTCCACGGTCCTGCCTTTCTCTTCGGATCTTCAGAAGTCGCCCGCATTGCGGCGCAACGTTTCGATGGATGACACCAGCGCCGCCGACTCGGCGGCGCCCATCCCGATGTCGGCGAACACCTGCTCGTTGAGCGTGACGGTGGCGTCCTCGACGGTGGAGCGGCCGAGGTCGGTGATGGCCACCAGCGTGGTGCGCCCGTCGGTCGGGTGCGGCACGCGGCGCACCAGCCCGTCGGCCTCCAGCCGGCGGATGGCGTGGGTCACGCTGGTGACGTGCACCTGCAGGCGATCGGACGCCTTGGTGATCGGCAGCGCACCGGTCCGGCTGAACGCCAGCAGCCGCAGCAACTCGTACCGGGAGAAACTCAGGTCGTAGGGGCGCAGCGCGGTCTCGACGCGGGCGAGCAGGATCTGGTGCGCACGCATCACCGAGGTGACGGCGACCATGCCCTCCGACACGTCGCCCCATCCGGCGCGCTCCCAGTTGGCCCGTGCCGCGGCGATCGGGTCGCGTTTCGAGCTCGATGCGGCCACGCCCTTTCTTACCGCATCTGGGACCGAATCGGGACCTTTCCTATCGCCGACAGCACCGCCAGGGTCGACGCGCGGTTTCCCACGGTGATCCGGGTGCCGCCGTCCGGGTAGTGGCGCACGTGCAGCCCGCTTTCCGCGAACACCTCATGCCATGACGGGCCCCGCCCACCCCTCGAAGGCAGGTACATGAAGTTCGCGTGGGCGTCGGTGGTGTAGATGCCCAGCGCGCTCAGCCGCATCCGCAGATAGCGGCGTTCGGCGTTGATCGACTGGATCCGTTGCAGCAGTTGGTCTTCGGCGTCGTACGACGCCGCCACCGCAAGGAGACTGGTGAGCGCGATGCCGAACGGCAGCTGCTGGGACCACAGGGTGGTCGCCAGCTCCGGGGACGCCAGCCCATAGCCGATGCGCAGCCCGGCCAGCCCGTAGGCCTTTGAGAACGTCCGCACCACCAGGACGTTCGGGAAGCAGGCGAGCAGGGCCGGGACGTCGATGCGGTGCTCGGGCGCGGCGAACTCGACGTAGGCCTCGTCGAGCAGCACGACGGTGTCGCGCGGCACCCGGCGCAGGAACCGCACCACCTCGTCCGCGCTCTCCAGCGTGCCGGTCGGGTTGTGCGGGCGGCACACCACCACCACCCGGGCGTCGGCGGCGGCGTCGGCCAGCCCGTCGAGGTCGTGGTGGCCGTCCGCGTCGAGGGGAACGAGCAGCGGGTCCAGGCGAGCCATCCGGGCGATGATCGGATAGCCGTCGAACGTCGGCGACGCCATCGCCACGGTGTCGCCCGGGGCGGTCAGCGCGTGCAGGGCCTGCAGCGCCACGCCCGTCGCGCCGGCACCCAGCACCACCTGCTCGGCGGGCAGGCCGGTGTGGCCGGCGATCAGGCCGCGCAGCCGTTCGGGCAGGAACTCCGGATAGCGGTTGACCGCGTAGATGGACCGGATCAACGCCGAGCGCACCGCCGGCAACGGCGGGAACGGATTCTCGTTGAGCGACAACGCAAGCGGGTCGATCGCGGTGGGAAACGCCTCGTCGATGTCATCGGCGAAAAGGCTGCGGACGGGTTGCATCAGCCCCGCCCGCCCCAGCGCACCGCCGCCGCGCCGGCAAAGTCGCCGGCGTGGGCGAAGGCCGCCATCATCACCACGTCGCCCGCCTCGAGCTGGCCATCGGTTATCGCGTGGTCGAGGTTGACCGGGATCCCGGCGCCGAACAGGTTGCCGCACTTCTCGAAGGTGTCGCGATGGCGTTCGGGCGGCAGCTCGAGGGCCTCGCGCCAGTTGCGCAGAAACGCGCGGTTGGGCTGGTTGGTCACCAGCAGGTCGATGTCCTTGGCGGCCAGGCCGATTCGGTCGCAAACCGCCAGCGCCACCTCGGGCACCTGCCGATTGCCGCGAGCCAGCACCTTGGTGATCTTGCTTTCGGTGAAGCCGATCGAGCCCTCGCCGGGCCCCGCCTGCCACCACTTGCGGGGCGGGTCGAACGACAGCGTCATCTCGCCGGCGTATTCGCCGTAGGTGCGGCACTCGACGTCGAGGATCGGGGATTGATCGCCCACGCTGACCAGGGCCGCGGCCGCCCCGTCGCCGGGCACCGCCGACTGCGCCTTGCGGCGGATCGTCGGCTGATCGAAGAACTGCCCGGCGGCGTTTTGCGCGATCGCGATCAGCGCGGTGTGCCCCTCGCCCGACGACAGCAGCTTGCGGGCCACGTTGAGCGCCAACACGAATGCGGCGCATCCGCCGTTGTTCAGGTCGAGCACCCACGAGGGTCGCATGCCCAGCCGATGCGCGATGCCGCCGCCCTGGCCGTAGAACGCCATGTCCGGCACCTGCGTGTGGGTGATCAGCACGTCGGCGCCCTCGATGGCGTCGGCGCCGTGCCGCTCGATCAGGCCCTGCACCGCCTGCTCGATCATGTCGATCGAGCTTTCCTCCGGCGCGACGTGATGGCGAAACCGCGGGGCGCGAAACATGAGATTTTCACGCAGGTCGTCGGATTCGGCGAATTGTGCGTAGTATTCGGCGCCGATCGGCTCGCCGGGCAGATAGGTTGAGACGTCGATCAGGCTCACGTTCGGCTTGCTCATCATCAACTCATCTCATCCATTTGGGGGTCACCGGCAGCCCGTTGCGATGGCGGTACTCGGCGATGGCCTTGAGGTTCTTCAGCTCCAGCAGGTGGCCGGCGCCGAACATGTCCCAGAAGTCGCCGACCCACACCGGGCGCTTCGGCGGCGCCGTCTCCGGGTACGGGTTCTCGTCGTAGAACGGGTGGTGGCAATTCGTCCACAGCACAACGGAACCCGGCTTGTCGAGGACCGCCTGCGCGTCGACGACCCGCATCAGGTAGATCATCCACAGGTGCTTGCCCTGGTCCCACGCGCAGTGGTAGTCGACCGTGCGGGCCTGCTCGTTGGCGACGGTCCGCGTGTAGATCTCGGTCTCCGAGCCCAGCCGGTCGTGGGCCAGCCACAGGCCGGGCTCGTCGGTGGGGGTGAAACCGCGCAGGCTGTAGGTCCACTCCTCGAGGCTGCGGGTGTCGGCCATGTACTCGTACAACTCGTCGGGCGGACAGTCGACGTAATCGTTGACGGTGCAATAGTCCCCGAAGACCTGGTCGTGCGGGTAGACCGACCGCATCATGTCCATGATGATCGGGGTGGCCTTCTCCCGCGGGCTGGTCTCGATGCGGGTCACGCCGTCGAGGGGCGTGGGGATGTCCTCAAGCGCTGGCAGCGACATCGATCCGGTTCTCCTTTGCGATTTGTGCGAGAAATGGTGCGAATGGCGGCATCTCGTCGGCCGCGCATTCGACGCTGACGACGGCGGGCCCGTCGGTGGCGAGCACCGCGCGCATCCAGGCCGCCAGGTGATCGAGGTCGTCGACGTCGACGGCCGTCAGGCCCGGGAACATCGCCGCCAGCCCGGCGCCCAGCCGGCTGGACCGGAACCGGTTGTAGCTGTAGAGGTCGTCGTAGAAGAGCTGCTCGCGGGTCACGCACATGGCGTGGGCGTTGTTGTTGAAGACCACGAACGTCACCGGCAGCCGGTAGTGCACCGCGGTGTGCACCTCCATGCCGTGCATGAAGAACGCCCCGTCCCCGGCGATCACCACGGTGCGACCGGGCGGGCGCCCGCTGTTCGCGCGGCCGAAGGCCATCCCGATGCCGGCGCCGAAGCTGTAGCCCATGCCCCCCATGCCCAGCGCGACCGCGAACCTGCCGTCGCGGCGGGCGGGCAGGTAGTGGATCGCCGCCGCGCCGGTGTTGCCGGCGTCCACGACGATGTCCGCGCCGTCGGGCAGGCAGCCGTCCAGCACGGCCATCGCATCGCGATAGCGGACCCCGGGCCCATCGCACGGCGGCGGGACCAATTCGGTGCGCCGCACCGTGTCGGGCACCCGCACCTTGGCCGGCCGTCCCGGGCCGGACAGCGCCTGGGTCAGCATGCGCAGCGAGCCGCGCAGGTCGTCGGTGTGCACGTGCGTGCACGGAACGTACGGCGGCGCCGAGCCGATCGAGACCGTCCGCACTGCCGCCAGGGCGTCGTCGAGCCCGGTGCGCGCGGTGACCGACAGGCGCGTGCCGACCACCAGGCACACGGCGCTGTCGGCCACCGCTTCAACCACACCGGGGTGGCCCATGACACCGGTCACCCCGAGCGCGGACGACGACCCGAGACCGGGTGTGCCGGCCACGTCCTTGGCGTCGGGCACGGTCGCCACTCGCGCCCGTAACACCGCGCGCAGGGCCTCGAGCTCGGCGCGGGCGTTGTCGCGGGCGACCTGCTCGCCGACGATGATGGTGACCGGGCCGTTCGCGTCGCGCAGCGGTCCGACGATCGGGTGCGGGTTGCCGATGGGACGCAAATCGTCGGTGGGCCACCCGTTCTGCCCGCAGACCACGCTGCCCTGCTGAATGTCCTTGGGCAGCAACAGCACCGCCGGTCCGCCGGTGCGCGCCGCGGCGATCGCCCGCGACAGGGCCGGCGCGGCGTCGGCGGGGCGCAGCACCCGCTCGCACGACACGGACACCGCGGAAAACAGCGCCTGCGCGTTCAGCGAGCCGTTCTCGCCGCTGGTGTCCTGAAAGCTGCCCCGGCCGTCCAACGTGGTGGGGGTTTGACCGACCAGGGCCAGCACCGGAACCCGGCTCGTCAGCGACTCACCAAGGGCCGCAACAAGATTCAGTGCCCCACCGCCCGACGTCGCCGCGACGACGCCCAGCCCGGCCCCGCTGCGGCTGTACCCGTCGGCCATGGCGGCGGCGGAGAATTCGTGCTTGGCCAGCACGGCGGTGATGTCGGTCCGGAAGTGCGCGGCGTCGTAGAGGTCCTCGATGTTGGCGCCGTCGACGCCGAAGATGTGGTCGACGCCGGCCGAGGCGAGCCGCTCGACGATGTGGTCGACCACTCGCTGCTTCCTGGGCATGCATATAACACGACGCGCGGTGAACTTGAGTTCACCGCGCGTCGGGGTTTACCGGGGTTTTACAGCGAACGCTGCAGCAGAACCTGCCCGCTGTCCGCGGAAACCACTTGCACGGCAGCGATCTGGTCGACCGGCGTCGAGATGCTGCCCGCGGGCGTCGCGGTGTGGCCGGGCTCGGCCACCCACGTCGCCAGCCGGGTTTGGCTGCCGTCGCGGCCCACCACGACCATCGCCAGCGTGTCGTGGTGCGCGTTCAGCGGGGCCAGGCAGACACACTTCAGGTTGATCGACGTCCCCCAGTGCTGGCTGGACAGCTGCACCGTGGAGGCCAACAGGGTGGTGCCGATCTGCGCCATCGGCTGCGAGGACGCGGCCACCTGCTGCGCGGGCGCCGAATTCCCCTGCACCCCGACCAGCACACCGATCCCCAGCACCGCGGCCGCGGCCGACGATGCCACCCACGTCGCCACCCGGGTGCGGCGCCGGCGCCAGCGCACCGTTGCCAGCAACGAGGGCAACAACTCCGGCGAAATCTCCGGCGCCGCCGTCACCGCGCGGCCGGACTCGTCCATCGCGGCCACCTGTTCGGAGTCGAGCTGGGAAAGCAGGGCCGGCACACCGCTCAGGTCGGCGACGGCCTCCCGGCATGCCGGGCAGCCGGCCATGTGCGCCTCGAACTCGCGGCGGTCGGAGGCCGACAGCGACCCCAACACGTATGCGGCGTCCCACATCGCGTAGCGGTGGTCGTCTTCCGCGGTCAAACCAAACACCTCGTTGTCACCGGGCGGGCCGATGCCTCGTAGCGGCGTCCTCATCTCGTCCATCTCCTGTCACCCATCAAGTATTCGGAGCCGATGACCGTCTGGATGGTCATCGCGTGACTCCAAGTTCCTGCAGAGTGAGCCGCAATGCCCGCACGGCATAGTGTAGTCGCGACTTCACTGTTCCTTCGGCGATCTCCAGGTCCGCAGCAATCTGGGCGGTCGTCCAACCGCGGTAGTAGGACCGGTCGATCACCGCCCGGTGTTCGGTGGACAGCTGCGACATGGCCTCGGCTATCAGCAGCCGGTCCAGCGCCGCGTTCACCTCGTCGGGCGTCGATTGTTCGGGCGCCCCCGACTCGTCCAGCGAACCGACGACGTTGCGGTACCTCGCGCTGCGCCGGTCGTCGATGATCATGTTGCGGGCCACGGTGAACAGCCACGCCCGCGCGGACCTCTCGGTGTCCCCGATGACCTCCGGATGCTGCCAGGCCCGCAACAGCGTCTCCTGGACGACGTCCTCGGCCTGGCTGGCGTCACCCGTCAACCGGAGCGCATAGCGCCACAAGACCGCGGCGTGTTCGTCGTAGAGGGCCTTCATCAGAGCGGCCTCGGCTGCCCCGGACGCCCCCCGAGTGCCGGCTACGCGAGCCACTCGATCACCTCCTGCCCTCTGAAACGAGTGGAGCAGGCGTTTAGTTCATGCGAGCGTCAAGATGCGCGGCCCGGTTTCGGTCACCGCGACGGTGTGCTCCCAGTGCGCCGCGCGCGACCCGTCGGCGGTCGTCACGGTCCATTCGTCGTCGAGCACCCGCGTTTTGCTGGTTCCGAGCGTCAGCATCGGTTCGATGGCCAGCACCGAGCCCGGGGCCAGCATGGGGCCACGCCCGGGCGAGCCCTCGTTGGGCAGGAACGGGTCCATGTGCATTTGCCGGCCGATGCCGTGGCCGCCGTAGCCCTCCACGATCCCGAACGCGTGCCCGTAGCGGGCCGCGGCGGCGCGGGTGCCCATTTCGATGGCGTGCGCGACGTCGGTCAGCCGGTTGCCGGCGACCATTGCCGCGATGCCGGCCTGCAGCGATTCCCTGGTCGCCTCGCAGAGCGCCTCGTCGGCGGCGTCCAGCGCCCCGATCCCGAAGGTGATGGCGGCGTCGCCGTGCCAGCCGTCGAGCACCGCACCGCAGTCGATGGACACCAGGTCACCGGGGGCGAGTATTTCCGCGGCGGACGGGATGCCGTGCACTACGCGGTCGTTGACGGATGCGCAGATCGACGCCGGGTAGCCGTGATAGCCCAGGAACGACGGGACCGCCCCGGCCTCGCGGATCACCGACTCGGCGATCTCGTCCAGGCTCAGGGTGGACGCCCCCGCGACCGCGGCCGCATGGACCGCGTCCAGCGCGGCGGCCACCACGGCGCCGGCGGCGGCCATCGCGTCGAGCTCACCGGGGCTGCGCTGCGGCACGACCCTGCGACCCCGCAGCCGCGCGAGCGCGCTCATGGTTACTTGCCCAGCGCTTGCAGCGCGCGGGCGAACACCTCGTCCACCGTGCCGACCGCGTCGACCGTCTTCAGCTCGTCGCTGTAGTACTCCAGCAGCGGCGCGGTCTCGTCGCGATAGACCTTCATGCGGTTGAGGATGACCTCGTCGGTGTCGTCGGCGCGGCCGCGCCCCTTGAGCCGTTGCAGCAACTCGTCCTGCGAGACGCGGAATTCGACCACCGCGTCGATGTCGCACCCGCGGCGCTCGAGCATTTCGTGCAGCGCCTTGGCCTGCTCGAGCGAGCGCGGGTAGCCGTCCAGGATGAAGCCGTTGACGCAGTCCGAGTCGTCGAGCCGGTCGTCGACGAGCTGGTTGGTCAGCTCGGAGGGCACCAGGTCGCCGGCGTCCAGGTAGCGCTTGGCCTCCACGCCGAGTTTGGTCCCGTTTTCGATGTTGTTGCGGAAGAGCTCCCCGGTGGAGATTTGCGGGATGCCAAGCTTTTCGGCGAGCTTTTCGGCCTGCGTCCCCTTGCCCGCCCCGGGCGGTCCCAGCAAAACCACTCTCACTTGAGGAACCCTTCGTAGTTGCGCTGCATGAGTTGGCTCTCGATTTGCTTGACCGTATCCAAACCGACACCAATCATGATCAAAACCGCCGTGCCGCCAAACGGCAAATTCTGAACCGCTCCGCCATTGCCGATCTGCAGGAACAGATTGGGCAGCACGGAAATGGCACCCAGGTAGATCGAGCCCGGCAGCGTGATCCTGCTCAGCACGTAACGCAGGTAGTCCGCGGTCGGCTTGCCCGGCCGGATGCCGGGAATGAAGCCGCCGAACTTCTTCATCTCGTCGGCACGCTCGTCGGGGTTGAACGTGATCGACACGTAGAAGTACGTGAAGAAGATGATGAGGCCGAAGTAGATGCTGATGTAGACCGGATCGCTGGGGTCCGACAGGTAGCTGCCGACGAACTTGTCCCACCAACTGTTGCCCACGCCGCCGCTGCCGCTCCGGATCAGCTGGGTGATCAGGTGCGGAATGTAGATCAGCGACGACGCGAAAATGACCGGAATAACGCCGGCCTGGTTGACCTTCAGCGGCAAATACGTCGACGTTCCGCCGTACATGCGCCGGCCCACCATGCGCTTGGCGTATTGCACCGGGATCCGGCGCTGGCCCTGCTCGACGAAGACCACGCCGACGATGATGAGCAGCGCGGCGCCGCAGACGGCCGCGAAGATGATCCCGCCGCGGCTGTCCAGGATGGACTTGCCCTCGGCCGGGATGCGCGCCGCGATGCCGACGAAGATCAGCAGTGACATGCCGTTGCCGATCCCGCGTTCGGTGACCAGCTCGCCCATCCACATCACCAGCGCCGCACCGCCCGTCATCACCAGCACGATGACGACGAGCGTGAAGATCTTCTGGTCGGCGATGATGTCCAGCGAGCAGCCCTGCAGCAGCCCGCCGTTGGCCGCCAGCGCGACGATGCTGGTGGCCTGCAGGACTGCCAGCGCGATGGCCAGATACCGGGTGTACTGGGTCATCTTCGCCTGGCCGGACTGGCCCTCTTTGCGCAATTCCTCGAAGCGCGGGATGACCACGGTCAGCAGCTGCACGATGATGCTCGCCGTGATGTAGGGCATCACGCCCACGGCGAACACCGTGAGCTTGAGCAGCGCGCCGCCGGAGAACAGGTTGATCAGCGAGTAGATCTGCCCGGCCTCGCCGCCGCTCGCCTCCTTGATGCACTGCTGCACGTTCGGGTAGTTCACACCCGGAGAGGGCAAAGCGGCGCCGACCCGATAGAGAAGGACGATGCCAAGCGTGAAGAGGATCTTCCGTCTCAGGTCGACTGTCCGCAGCGATGAGATGAAAGCCGAAAGCAACTCTTCCTCCTGCGTCCTGCGTCTCGCGCCTAACACCCGCAGGCCAGGACGTACGGCGCCGCGCGTCAAACCGTGTACGAGACTAACAGCTGATCGGGACTGGTCCTCTCGACACCCTTTGCCGTCAGCCGCGAGGCGTAGAGTTTCGGTGGCTCATTGCATTGGCTAAATAAGCGGGAGCACCATGACGCGAACCGATCAGGACAGCTGGGACTTGGCCTCCAGCGTGGGCGCGACGGCGACGATGGTCGCCGCGGCCCGCGCGTTGGCCAGCACGGAGACCGACGCGATCATCGACGACCCGTTCGCGGCGCCGCTGGTACGCGCGGTCGGCCTCGACTTCTTCGTCCGCCTGGTCGACGGCGAGGTGGCCCCGGACGCGGACGACGGCGGCGAGCGGGACTTGCAACTCGAGACCGACTCGATCGCGGTGCGCACCCGCTTCTTCGACGACTTCTTCCTCAACGCCGCGCGCGACGGCATCTGCCAGTCGGTGATCCTGGCCGCCGGCCTCGACGCGCGCGCCTACCGGCTGGCCTGGCCGCCCGGCAGCGTGGTCTACGAGGTGGACCAGCCCAAGGTCGTCGAATTCAAGACCGCCGCGATGGCCAACCTGGGGGCCGCCCCGACCGCGGACCGGCGCACGGTCGCCGTCGACCTGCGGGACGATTGGCCGGAAGCGTTGCGCCGCAGCGGTTTTGACGCGTCGCAACCCACTTCCTGGAGCGCCGAAGGCCTGCTGATGTACCTTCCGCCCGACGCCCAGGACCGGCTGTTCGACAACATCACCGAGCTCAGCGCCCCCGGCAGCAAGCTGGCCACCGAATACCACGGCGACACCGGCCGCACCATGTCGCAACGCGCGCAGCAATTCAACCAGCGGTGGGCCAATCTGGGTTGCGACATCGACCTGTCCGGGCTGTTTTTCGACGGCGAGCGCAGCAACGTCGTCGACTACCTGGCCGGCAAGGGCTGGCAGGTGAGCACCCGGCCGCGGCGGGAGTTCTTCGCCGACTACGGCCGCGTCTTCCCGGACGACGAGGAATCGCAGCTGCGAAACATCATCGCCGTCACCGCCACGCGGGGTTAGCCGGGCTTGGCCGCCGGGGTCCGGACCACCAGCGGCACGGCGGGGAAGCACCATGCCATCTCGGTGCGCGACTTGCGCAGCGCGGCGGTGCCGTAACCCTTCTTGCGGTGGTCGGGGTGGATCCAGATCCGCACGTTCACCTCGCCGCCGACCAGCTCGCCGAACACCATTCCGACCTTCGCGCCCGAGTCGACCGCGACGAACCACGCGGCCTCCTCGTCGCCGACGCGGCCCAGCGCCGCCCGGATCTCGTCGTCAAGGTTGCCCGCCGGGCCGCCGGACCCGTCGCCGGCGGCGCCGACGTCCTCGGTGCGGGCCGCGAAGATGTCGCGGTCGTGCTCGGCGGAGAACGGTCGCAGCTCGAGGGTCTCCCCCGAGCTCGCCGGCCGCTCCCCGAGGGTGAAGCTCAGCTGCTTGTTCAGGTCCTCCAGCTCGGCCAGGATCTTTCGGCGCGAGTCGATGGTCAGCTGGGCGAACGACATGCCCATGACCGCCTCGGCGGCCAGGTGGGACGTGTCGAGCAGCCGGACGATGGCCTCCACCGCCGCCGCCTTGTCCTCGGACTCCACCACGACGTCGGCTATTTCGTGCCGGCGTTCGAGGGCTTTCAACAGGGCGTCGGCGATCTCCCGGCGGGCGGCTTTGCGGTCCTGGTCAGTCATCGCACCAGCCTAGACAGTTCCAGGAACCTGCGATAGCGGTCTTCGACCGCGCTCGCCCAGGCGGGATCGGGCTCGACGACGCGCTCGATGCGGGCCCACCGGCCCGCGTCGGTGATCGAGGTCTCCAGCCCGGCCGCCATCCGGCCCAGGAAGGCGGCCCCCAGCGCCGCGCCCTCGGCCACCGCGGACACCTCCACCGGCCGGCCGGTGGCGTCGGCGATGGCCTGCATCCACGGCCCGACCCGGGTGCCGCCACCGGAGGCGACGATGCGCGCCACCGGCGCCCCGCCCAGTTCGATGAGCTGACGCACCACGAAGCCCGCGGCCTCGTAGGCGGCCCGCCGCACCGCGGCCGGGTCGTGGGTGAGGTCGAGCGCGTCGAGCACGGCCCGGCGGTCCGGGTCGTGGAACGGCGTGCGCTCGCCGCGGATGTAGGGCGACCACACCGGCACGCGGCGCGGATCGGCGGTGCCCGGATCGCCCGGGCCGAGCAGGCGGTCCACCCAGCCGAGGAACAGGCCGCCCGCGTTGCTGGCGCCCCCGATCAGGCTCTTGCCGGGGGACGTGTGCGGGATGGTCCACAGGCCGGGCACTTGCCGCGCCTCGGCGATCGTGTTCCACACGATCAGGGTGGTGCCGCACAGCACCAGCACGTCGCCGTCGCGGTCGGCGCCGGCGACGATCTGTTCGCACAGCGCGTCGATGGCGCCGATCGCCAGCACGGCGCCCGTCCCGGGGAGCTGTCCCGCGGCGGTGCCGATCGTCTCCACCCGGGGCATCTGGTCGACGGTCGCGCCGCAGTCGGCGCAGGCCGCCGGGTCCCAGCCGGTCCCGTCGAACAGCGGGAAGGCGGTGGCGGCGGTGGCGACGTCCAGCACCGCCTCGCCCGCCAGCGCGTGGTTGGTCACCGCGGGCGCGGGCCAGTACCCCGCCGCGCCGGGCGCCTGGGCCGCCGTCCAGCGCAGGAACTCGGCGGCCTCGCCCAGCGCCGGTAGCGGCTTGTCGTCGGAACCCGGCACCCGGCCCCGGGCGTCGCCGTACAGCAGCCCGGGGGTCAGCGGTGCGCCCGCGGCGTCGACGGCGGTCAGCGATTTCACCATCGCCGACACGGCCACCGCGCGGACGTCGGGTCCGGGGCCAAGGCGCTCCAGCGCCGCCACCGGCCCCCGCCGCCACGCCTCGTCGGCGTCGTGTTCGAGCCGATCGGGCGCCGGGACCCGCAGCTGGTGCGGAATGCGCACCCGCGCGCTCACCCGGCCGTCCGCGTCGGCGGCCACCGCCTTGACGGCGGTGCTGCCGACATCGACGCCGATTGTGACGCCATCACGTGACACGGGCGTCACCGTACGCCAGCATTGGCGTCTGTGACATCACGACCGCGCGCCCTGGTGACCGCGCCGCTGCGGGGGCCGGGCTTCGACAAGCTCCGGCAGCTGGCCGACGTGGTGTACGACCCCTGGATCGAGCAGACGCCGCTGCGGATCTACACCCCCGAGCAACTGGCCGAGCGGATCGCGGCCGAATCCGCCGATGTCGTTGTGGTGGAGGGCGACTCGGTCCGCGGCCCGGTGTTCGAGCAGGGCCTTGTCGCCGTGGCGTCGACCCGGGGAGACCCGAACAACGTCGACATCGACGGGGCCACCGCGGCCGGCATCCCGGTGCTGAACACCCCGGCCCGCAACGCCGACGCGGTCGCCGAGATGGCCGTGGCCCTGCTGCTGGCCGCGACGCGGCACCTGCTGACCGCCGACGCGGATGTCCGCGGCGGCAACATCTTTCGCGACGGCACCATTCCCTATCAGCGGTTCCGCGGCTGGGAGATCGCCGGGCGCACCGCCGGGCTGGTGGGCCTGGGCGCGGTCGGCCGCGCCACCCAGTGGCGGCTGGCCGGGCTGGGCATGCGGGTGATCGCCCACGACCCGTACAACGACGAGGCCCGGCACGGCCTGGACGAACTGCTCGCCGAGGCCGACGTGGTGTCCCTGCACGCGCCCGTCACCGACGGCACCGCCGGCATGATCGGCGCGGGGCAGTTCGCGGCCATGCGCGACGGCGTGGTGTTCCTCAACACCGCCCGGGCGCAGCTGCACGACACCGACGCGCTCGTCGACGCGCTGCGCTCGGGCAAGGTGGCCGCCGCCGGCCTGGACCACTTCGTCGGCGAATGGCTGCCGGCCGAGCATCCGTTGACCTCCATGCCCAATGTCGTGCTGACGCCCCACATCGGCGGGGCGACGTGGAACACTGAGGCCCGGCAGGCGCAGATGGTGGCCGACGACCTGGAAGCGCTGCTGAGCGGCAAGACGCCCACCCATATCGTCAACCCGGAGGTGCTGGGCCCATGAAATCCGTCGCGAACGCCGAAGACGCCGTCCTGAACGCGGCCAAGGACATGCTGCGCCGGGGCCTGGTCGAGGGGACCGCCGGCAACATCTCGGCGCGCCGCCCCGACGGCAACATCGTCGTCACGCCGTCGTCGGTCGACTACCGCGACATGCAGCTGGACGACCTGGTTCTGATCGACCCGCAGGGCGAGGTGCTGCACGCCGCCGAGGGCCGGTTCCCGTCGTCGGAGGCGAAGCTGCACCTGGCGTGCTACCAGGCGTTCGACGACATCGGCAGCGTCATCCACAGCCACCCGGTGTGGGCGACCATGTTCGCCATTGCGCACCAACCGATTCCGGCCTGCATCGACGAGTTCGCCGTCTACTGCGGCGGCGAGGTCCGCTGCGCCGACTACGCCGCGTCCGGCACGCCCGAGGTCGGCGCCAACGCGGTCAAGGCGCTCGAGGGCCGGGGCGCCGCGTTGATCGCCAACCACGGCCTGGTGGCCGTGGGCCCGCGCCCCGACAAGGTCCTGCACATCACCGCCCTGGTCGAGCGGACCGCCCAAATCGTTTGGGGTGCACGGGCTCTCGGCGGTCCGGTGCCCATCCCCGACGAGGTGAACCGCAACTTCGCCGGCGTGTACGGCTACCTGCGCGCCAACGCCTAGATGCGCCGGCTCCGGTTCGGTCACGCCAGCGTGGCCCGCGTCCTGGAGCTGCGATTAGAGCTGGGAGCCGGCTCTTTTCCGCAAACGCCTCCGTCGGGGTGGCGCGACAACGCCGACCTGCTGGTGCCGGACTTCTTCGACCCCGACACCGACCAGTGGCACGCCGCCGTCCAGAGCTGGGTGATCGAGGTCGACGGGCTGACCGTCGTGGTGGACACCGGTGTCGGCAACGATCGCGAGCGGCCGCACATGCCACCCCTGGACCACCTCAACACCGGGTTCCTGGCGGCGCTGCAGGCGGCGGGCATCGACCGCGCCGCCGTCGACGTCGTGGTCAACACCCACATCCACTCCGATCACGTCGGCTGGAACACGATGCGCGAGGACGACACCTGGGTGCCCACCTTCCCCAACGCCCGCTACGTGGTGCCGGCCGCCGACTACCGCCACTTCTCACCCGACGGGCCCGCGGGCCGACGGCCCGGCGACCGGCTCCTGTTCGCGGACAGCGTCGCGCCGATCGACGAGGCGGGCCAGCTCGTCCCGTGGTCGGACGACTACCAGATCAGCCCGTCGCTGCGGCTGCGGCCCGCGCCCGGGCACACGCCGGGATCCTCCGTGCTCTGGCTCGACGCGGGCCGGCCGGCGGTCTTCGTCGGCGATCTCACCCACAGCCCCCTGCAACTGCGCCGGCCCGCCGACGCCTGCGCCTTCGACGTGGACGCGCCGGCCGCCGCGGTGACCCGCCACCGGATATTCACCGAGGCCGTCCGCGCGAGGGCCGTCGTGATACCCGCGCACTATCCGGGTCACGGCGGCGCCACCATCCGCGCCGTCGACGACCGATTCGACGTCGATCAGTGGCTGGACATCGAATCCCTCTGACGCCACTCGCGGGGCGGGGCGCCGTGCGCGCGGGCGAACTGCCGGCTGAAATAGCCGGGATCGGGCATCCCGACCCGCCTGGCCACCTCGGCGACCGGTAGGCCCGTTTCGGCCAGCAGCGCGCGCGCCGCGGCCATCCGGCGGTCGGTGATCCACTCCCCGACCGTGCGCCCGGTGCGGCGCCGCACCACGGTGGTCAGGTGGCCCGGGGTCATGCCGAGATCGCCGGCGACGTCGCGCAGGGACAACGGCCCGGCGTGCCGGCGGTCGATGACCTCGAAAACCTCGGCCAGCAGCGGTTCGCCACTGCGGCGCAGCTCGGCCACCACCGGCCCGGCCAGGCGCGCGAGGTCGATCAACAACAGCGTCAGGTGCGCCAGCGTGGCCTGCCGGTAACCGTCCTGCCGCGCGCACAGTTCCGCTTCGATCGAACCGATCGCGGCATCCCACGCGTCCCGCCGCGCCCCGGGCACGTCCAGGCGCAGGATGCCGCCGACCTGTCCGTGCAGGAACGGGAACAGCAGCGGGTGCGCCCGCCACGCCGGCCAGGGCGACCGCGCGTCCTCCCCCAGCGCGGCCGGGTCGAAGAACACCGCCACGCCGGCCTCGTGGAGATCGAGGCGCCCAGGGTCGAGCACCCGGCCGGCCGCCGCCACGTAAACCAGTCCGGCCGCGGGCAGGTACCAGAGCGCGGGAAAGTCGTGAATGTGGCGGCCGCGCTCGACGAAGTCGTCCGGGCGCGCGCGCACCACCGATACCGGGGGCGTCTCGGGATCGCTGCGGTACTCGTAGATCGGCACGCCCGCGCGCTGCCGAACCAACCGAGCGGGCTGAGTCATACCGCCAAAAATAGTCCAATTTTCACCGATAATCACCCAATTCTCGGTCCGCCCAGCGGTTCACCATGGATCACGTGACCAAACATCATCCACATGACTACCTGCCCGCCGCCGGCCACGACGCGCTGCTGCCCTGCTACGACCTGTTCAGCCGCTTGTTGGGCATGAAGAAGGTCCACCAGACCCTGATCGCTCAGGCCGAACTCTCCGACTCCCGTCGCGTCCTGGAAATCGGCTGCGGCACCGGCAATCTCATCATTCGCGCGAAACGCGACCACCCCCAGCTGGAGGCCGTCGGCTGCGACCCCGATCCGCGGGCGCTCGACCGGGCGCGGCGAAAAACCGGCGCGGTCCGCTTCGAACAGGGCTACGCCGAGCGGCTGCCCTACGCCGACGGCGAATTCGACCGCGTGCTGTCGTCGATGATGCTGCACCACATCAACGACGACGCGAAACCCGCCGCGGCGGCCGAGATCTTGCGCGTCCTGCGCCCCGGCGGCAGCCTGCACCTGGTCGACATCGGCGGCGAGGTGGACGGCGACGGCGGCCTGGCGGCGCGGCTCATCCGGCGCAACCATCACGCCGCCGGCAACCTCGGCGACGCGATCCCGCGCCTGCTGCACGGTGCCGGGTTCGACTGCGCCGAGGTCGCCACGCATCGGCAGCGCGTGGTCGGACGGCTCACCTACTATCGCGCGACCCGGCCCGCCTAGGCCCGATCGAGGCCGACCGGAAGTGACTCGTAGACGGTCATGTTGTTGCACAGGTCGGGAAGCGTCATCCGCGGCTCGCCGACTTCGATCGCCCGGGTGTTCAGCAAGATCTCGTCGAGGGCGGCCCGGACTTCCGCCCGCGCCAGCATCGCACCCAAACAGTGGTGGGCGCCGCCACCGCCGAAGGATTGGTGTGGGTTGGGATCGCGGCGAATGTCGAACCGGTATGGATCTGAGAAGACGTCTTCGTCGCGATTGGCCGAACGCAACATCGTCACCACGCGCGCACCCGCGGGGATCGGCACGTCCCGGAGCGTCACATCCCTGGTCGCTCCGCGCACCCAGAACATGATCGGCGTGGAATAGCGGATCACCTCCTCGACCGCCGTGCGCCGCGCGTCCGGGTCGGATCGATAGGCCGCGATCTGATCCGGATTGGCCGCGAACGCGCTTATGCCGTCGCACAACGCGTTTCGAGTCGTGTCGGCGCCGGCCAGCCCGAGGATGAAGAAGAAGATCTCGAGTTCGTTGGGGGGCAGCAAGAAGCTCTCCCCCGACTCTCCGGTGATCTCCGCGGTGCACAGCGCGCTCCAGATGTCGTCCACCGGATGCTCACGCTTGTGGGCGGTCAGCGCACTGGCGTACTCGAACAGCTCCATGAAGGGCAACAGGTCATCGCCATCGGGAAGCGCCAGCTGCGCGCCGGCGGTCTTCAACACGCGGTCGATCAGGCCGAACACGTGCGGGCGGTCGGC
This sequence comes from Mycobacterium sp. 1081908.1, assembly GCF_001673535.1. Classification (GTDB taxonomy): domain Bacteria; phylum Actinomycetota; class Actinomycetes; order Mycobacteriales; family Mycobacteriaceae; genus Mycobacterium. The sequence goes on from NZ_LZLY01000032.1 coordinate 18,167, forward strand.
GTCCGGAATGCCGACGATGTCGCCGATCACCGAGATCGGCAGTCCTGCAGCCAGATCGACGAACTCGCCACCACCGGATTCCAGGAGGGCGGCGGCCATCGCCTTGGCCCGATCCCGGATGCCGTCCTCCAGCTTGGCCACCGCGCGCGGCGTGAATGCGCGGGCGATCACCTTGCGGCGAATCGTGTGATCGGGCGGGTCCATGCTCACGATCGCCGGGTAGGCGTCGAACATTGGCACGTCCTGGATCAGCGGTCCCCCGGTCGCCGTGAACGCCTCGTGATCGCGGTGGACTCGCGCCACCTCGGTGTGCCTGGTGCACACCCAAAACTCGCGCCCCACAGTCGATCTCACGTCCGGGGTGAGTTGCTGGTGAAACACCGGCGTGCGGGCGCGCAATTCGGCGAACAGGTCGTCGGGAAATCGCGTGGCCCAAATCGCCGGCTCGGCGAGATCGACCGCCGTCTCCGTCACGATCCGCCCCGAACCTGCTCGAGCTCGTTGCGCAGGCCGGCCAGGATCAGCCGCAACCCGTACCCGAACGCCTTGTCGCTCGGACCGTCGGCGCCGTAGGTGTGCTGAAGCTGCACGGAACCCAGCAGGTGGATGTACAGCGCGGCGTGGGCCGCGTCGAAGTGCTGGGCACCCAGGCCGGATTCGCGCAGGATCGCGCGGGAGGCGCGGTCCAACTCGGTCGCCGCGGCGGTGTGCGGATGCTCCTGCAGCAGCGCCGCGATGCCGGGCACGCCGACCAGCACCTTCCAGGCGCCCGTGTAGAGCGCTTGCAGGCGTGTTTCCCAGTCGCCCTCCCGCGGAACCTCGATCTGGGCAAGCACCGATTCGATCAGCAGATCGAGCAGTTCCCGCTTGTCGCGGACGTGGTAGTACACCGACGACGCCGACGTGCCCGCCTCCGCGGCCAGCTCGCGCATCGTGACGCGGCCGACGCCCACCCGTGTGGCCAGCCTCAACAAGTGCTTCGTCAGGTGCGCCCGGTCCAAGGCCCCGTAGCGCAGCACCGGCGCATTGGACACCGCCATACTCCCCCCTTCGAACACTGTTCGATTTCGAACGGTATTCAGATTAGAACAATGTTCGCCTACGCTCGTCAAGCATGGCGCCCTACCGCGTGGTCCAGTGGTCAACCGGCAACATCGGCAAGCGCGCGCTCGGCATCCTGCTGGACCGCGACGATTTCGAGGTGGTGGGCGTCCACGCCCTGGGCGCGGACAAGGTGGGGCGCGACGCCGGCCCGCTCGCGGACCGGCCTAAGACGGGAGTCACCGCGACGAGCGACGTCGACGCGTTGCTCGACCTCGCGCCGGACTGCGTGAACTACATGCCCCGTGCCATCGACTACGAACTGGTGGAGGCGATGCTGCGCCGCGGCATCAACGTCGTCACCACGGGCGACTTCCTGACCGGCACCCATCACCCGGTCGAGCTCCCGGCGCTGCGGGAGGCGGCGCGACAGGGCGGGGCGACGTTTCTGGGCACGGGATTCGAGCCGGGCTTCATCAACGTCGTCGCCGGCTTCCTCACCGGCGCCTGCCCACGGGTGCGCAGCGTCAAGCTCGTCGAAACACTGGACTGCACAACCTATCCCGTGCCGGACGTGTGGAAGGTGCTGGGATTCGGCAAGCCGCCCCGTGAGCCGGTGACGCACCTCGACCCGGAGAAGCAACGCTACGGCCTCGGCTACTTCGAGACGCTGGACATGATCGCCACCATGCTGGGCACCGAACTCGACGCCAAGGAGGCGTTCGTCGAGCCGGCCGTGCTGACCCGGGACCTGAACCTGGGCTGGGTGGACTACGCCGCCGGCACCGCCGGGGGCCAGCGCCGCACCTATCGCGGCTATCGCGGCGGCCGAGCGGTGATCGAACTGGCCATCTGCTGGACCATGAGCGACGACGCGCTCGAGCCGAAATGGCCCGACCCCAAGGGTTTCAGCGTGGTGATCGACGGCGAACCGCACGTCGACGCGACCATCCGGTTCGGCAAACCCGGCGAGGACGTGATGACCGTGTTGATGGACAGCACCGCCGTCGCGGCGGTCAACGCCATCCCGTTCCTGTGCGGCGCAGAACCGGGCGTCATCACGCCGATCGATCTGCCCGTCATCGGATCCCCCGGCGCCCTGGTCTAGCGCTGGTCGAAGGCGACCTTGACCGCGCCGCTGTCGGCCTGGTCGGCGAGCGCCAGGAAGGCCTCGCGCCACCGCTCGAGGCCGAAGGTGTGCGTCAGCATGGGCCGCAGGTCCACCCGGCCGGCGGCGGCCAGGTCCAGGTAATGGGCGATGGCGTGCTTGCGCTCGCCCTCGACCTCCTCGAAACCGAAGGCGTTCGACCCCACCCAGCTGATCTCCTTGAAATACAAGGGACTCCACTCCCAGCGGCCGGGCGCGTGCACACCGGCCTTCACCAGCGTTCCCCTTGACCGCAGCACCCGGACCCCGACCTCGAAGGTCTCCGGCTTGCCGACCGTGTCGTAGACGACGTCGAGCGCCCCCGGGTACGCCATCGGCAGGCCCAGCAGCGGCCGGCGCAGCCGGCCGCCGCCCCACGCGGCCAGTTCCTCGATGACGGCCAGGCGCGGTTCGTGGTCCAGCACCAGGTCGGCGCCGAACCGGCGGGCCAGTTCCTTTTGGGCCGCGAAGCGCGCCACCACCGCGACGGCCGCTCCGGGATAGAGCGCCCGCAGGATCGCGACCGCGCACAACCCGAGGGAGCCCGCGCCGTACACCAGCGCCCGGCCCGATTCCGGCGGCGGATGCCGGGTGATCGCGTGCAGGGACACCGAAAACGGGTCGGCGAACACCGCCAGCTCGTCGGGCACGGAGTCCGGAACGGGAAACAGCATGCTGTCGTGGGCGGGCATCAGTTCCGCGTAGCCGCCCGTCACGTCGGCAGACACCCCGGTGTGGATGCCGGGCTTGATGTCGCCGTCGGTGAAGCTCCAGCACAGGCTGTAGTCGCCGATTTCACAAGCGGGACAGGGCGGTTCGATGCCGCGCGGCCCGCAGGACAGCCACGGGTTGAGCACCACGCGCTGGCCGACCTCGAGCCCGCGCGCCCTGGGCCCCAGCGCCACCACGTCGGCGACCACCTCGTGCCCCATGACTTGCGGGAAGGAGCAGAACGCGGACATGGCGTTGTCGGCGTCGGCCTCACCGAAGTCCATCAGGATCTGCTTGGAATCCGACCCACAGATGCCGGTCAGCCGCGGCCGGGTGATAACCCAATCCTCGTGCAGCAGTCGCGGATCCGCGACTTCCTGCAGTGCGACCGGGCTGTGGGTCAATGCGTCGTCGGGTCCCGGCGACGGCTCCGGCGGAACGCCGTACACGAGCGCCCTCATCGCGGCGCCATCCCCGCGACACCGGCGATGAACGCGTCGAGGTCGGCGTTCTTGGCGTCCACGACCGCCTTCATGTCCGGGACGTAGTGCTCGAACGTGTCGGCGGCCAGCGCCCCGATGATGCCATCGGCCACCTCGTCGGCGGGCACCTTGGGGCCCTGATAGAGGGGCTCCTCGCTGCCCGGGTGGTCCCAGATCTCGGTGTCGACGGGGCCCGGCTCGATCAGCTTCACGGCGACCCCGCTGCCGTGCAGGTCGACGGCCATCGCCTCGCTCCAGCCGCACAGCGCGAATTTGCTTGCGCAGTAGGCGGTTTCGTGGATGATGCCAAGCCGGCCGCCGACGCTGGACACGTTGACGATCAGGCCGGACCCGCGCGCCAGCATCCGGGGCAGCAGGGCCAGCGTCAGCCGCATCGGGGCGAAGAAGTTGATCCGCATGACCTCCTCGACCTCGTCGGGCTCCAGGGCCGCGACGTGGCGCCGTTTTGGGATCGCGGCGTTGTTGATCAGCACGTCGACGCCGCCGAGCGCGTCCCACGCCTCTAAAGCCAGCCCGTGCAGCGCGGCGGTGTCCGCCAGGTCGGCCACCCACATCGCCGATCCCGGCGAGGTCCGCCGGCAGTCGGCCAGCACCTCGGCCAGGCGATCCCGCCGGCGGGCGATCAGCCCCACCACCGCCTCTCGCCCGGCCAGCCGCCGGGCCAGGGCCGCCCCCAGACCCGACGAGGCACCCGTGATCAGCACCCGTTTTCCCGCGGCGGCGTACGTCATCCGTCAAGGTTGCCGCGAATCGCGGGAAGCGTACAGTGGTAGCAGCTTGTTATATCGGCTAAATATTAGATTAACTACTTCCGAACAGGGGCAGTACATGAGTTCCACCAGGTATGAGGGCGACACCTGGGACCTGGCATCCAGCGTGGGGGTGACCGCGACGATGGTCGCCGCCGCCCGCGCCGTGGCGAGCCGCGCCGATCGTCCGCTGATCGACGACCCGTTCGCCGAGCCGCTGGTCCGGGCCGTCGGCGTGGACCTGCTCACCCGGCTGGCGACCGGCGAGCTGAATCCGAGCGAGCTGAACGACGTGCACGACGGCGACGCTGCCGAGGGGTCCGCCGGGGCGATGTCGCGGATGGCCGACAACATGGCGGTGCGCACGAAGTTCTTCGACGAGTTCTTCCTGGGCGCGACGCAAGCCGGCGTCAAGCAGGTGGTGATCCTGGCGTCGGGGCTGGATTCCCGCGCGTACCGGCTGGACTGGCCCGCCGGGACCGTGGTGTACGAGGTCGACCAGCCGCAGGTCATCGAGTTCAAGTCCCGCACGCTGGCCGAGCTCGGCGCCGCCCCGACCGCCTATCGGCGGGTGGTGGCCGTCGACCTGCGCGACGACTGGCCCGCCGCCCTGCGCGCCGCCGGATTCGACCCAACCCGGCCGACCGCGTGGAGCGCCGAAGGCCTGCTCGGCTACCTGCCCCCGGAGGCGCAGGACCGCCTGCTGGACACCATCACCGAACTCAGCGCGCCGGGCAGCCGGGTGGCGACCGAGAGCGCGCCCAACCGCGAGCCCGGCGACGAGGAGAAGATGAAGGAACGCATGCAGCGCATCTCCGAACGCTGGCGCGCGCACGGTTTCGAGCTGGACATGGCGGGCCTGGTCTACTTCGGGGAGCGCAACGAGGCGGCTTCCTACCTGAGGGACCACGGTTGGTCGCTGGAAGGTGTCAGCATCCGAGACCTGTTCGCGGCCAACGGTCTTCCGCCCCTTGAGGGCGACGACACCCGCATGGGCGACGTGCTCTACGTGAGCGGCACCCATGAGTGAGGGCCGCACCGAAGGCGACAGCTGGGGACCGGCGTCCAGCGTGGGCGCGACGGCCACCATGGTCGCGGCGTCCCGCGCGGTGGCGTCGCAGGGGCCCGATCCGCTGCTCGACGACCCGTTCGCCGATCCCCTGGTCCGCGCCGTCGGGCTGGACCCGTTCATCCGCATCATCGACGGCGAGGTCGATTTCGAGGACGACGCGCTGTTCAACCGGAAGACCCGGCGCGAACAGATCACGGTGCGCACCAGGTTCTTCGACGATTTCTTCACCGGCGCCGCCGCCGACGGCGTGCGGCAGGCGGTGATCCTGGCCTCCGGCCTGGACACCCGGGCCTACCGGCTGCCGTGGCCGGCCGGCACCGTGGTCTACGAGATCGACCAGCCCCAGGTCATTGCGTTCAAGACCGGCACGCTGGCCGGTCTCGGCGCCGCCCCCACCGCCGAGCACCGCCCGATCGCGATCGACCTGCGCGACGACTGGCCGGCCGCCTTGCGGCAGGGCGGATTCGACGTCACGGCGCCGACGGCGTGGAGCGCCGAGGGCCTGCTGCCCTACCTGCCGCCCGAGGCCCAGGACCGGCTGTTCGACCACATCACGGCGCTGTCCGCGCCGGGCAGCCGGCTGGCCACCGAACACGTCCCCGACCCGAACGCGTTCACCGACGAGCGGTTGCAGCGCATCTCCGAGCGCTGGCAGCGCTTCGGTTTCAACCTCAACGCGGCCGACCTGTTCTACCGGGGCGAGCGCAACGTCGTCGTCGACTACCTGGAAACCCACGGCTGGCGGGTGACGGCCTATCCCGCCCGGGAATTGTACGCCAGCAACGGGTTTGAGTTCCCCGAGGACGCGATGGCGGCCGCCTTCGGTGACCTGAGCTACGTGGCCGCGACCCTCAAGTAGGGTTTCGCCTATGCCACGCGCTCATGACGACAATTGGGACCTGGCCTCCAGCGTGGGCGTGACCGCGACGATGGTCGCGGCCGGCCGCGCCATGGCGACCAGGGACCCCCGCGGACTGATCAACGACCCGTTCGCCGAACCCCTGGTGCGCGCGGTCGGGGTGGACCTGTTCACCAAGATGCTCGACGGCGAGCTCGACCTCGACGCGTTCGAGAACGCCTCGCCGGCGCGCATGCAGGCGATGGCCGACGGAATGGCGGTGCGCACCAAGTACTTCGACGACTACTTCATCGACGCCGTCGGCTCCGGGGTGCGCCAGGCGGTCATCCTGGCGTCCGGCCTGGACTCGCGCGCCTACCGGTTACCGTGGCCGGACGGCACGGTGGTCTACGAAATCGACCAGCCGCAGGTGATCGAGTTCAAGACGACCACGCTCGCGGGTATCGGCGCCGAACCCACCGCCACCCGGCGCACCGTCGCCGTCGATCTGCGGCAAGACTGGCCGGCCGCGCTGCGGGAGGCCGGGCTGGACACTACGTCACCCACCGCGTGGCTGGCCGAGGGGCTGCTGATCTACCTGCCGCCCGAGGCGCAGGACCGGTTGTTCGACAACATCACCGCGCTCAGCGCGCCCGGCAGCACCGTCGCCACCGAATTCGTGCCCGGCATCATCGATTTCGACGCCAGCCGGGTGCAGGACATGTCCGGCGTGTTCCGGGAGCACGGCGTCGACATCGACATGGCGTCGCTGGTCTACACCGGTGAGCGCAACCACGTCGTCGACTACCTGCGGTCCAAGGGGTGGGACGCCGACGGCGTGACGCGAACGGAACTGTTCCGGCGCAACGACATCGAGGTGCCGCCCCCGGAGCAGGACGACCCGCTGGGCGAAATCATCTTCATCAGCGGCCGGCTGACGGCCTAGACGTAGGCGGCGTCCACCAGCACTCCCGGTGACGACACGCCCGGGGCTAGCGCAATTACGACATCGTGGTCAGCGGTCACCCAGGCCCAGGCTTGCTGAGCCGGGTGGCGGGACGGTGAGAACTCGCTGGCCACGGGACATTTCATCGACGATCGACAAGCAACAAGGCCGGACCGGTCCTCTGGTCGCCGACCAATGTTCTAATGCCCCCGAGGCATTTCGCACCTAGCGTCGGGGGCATGACGAAATCAACCGCCCGGCCGGTGGAAGCCGAAGAGTTCCTGACGGCGCTGCAAGAGCTGTCGCCGCATGCGTTGACCGCCTGTCCGGAATGGAACGTGCATGACATCGGCGCCCATCTTGCAGGGATCTACGAGGAAGTGACCCGCCATGTTCAGGCGTACTCCGCGGGTGCACCGCTGAAATCGACACGCGGTTTCGAAGAGCGCGAGGCGCCGTTCAGGGAGCTCAGCCCGGCCGAACTGCTGCGCACGGTGGATCGCGAAGAGGATCGGATGCGTCAGGAGATCCGCGCCGTTATAGACGAAGAACCGGACGCCACGCTGTGGTGGACCGGCCGGTGGATGCGCGTCGACGCGTTCCTTTCCCACCTGCGCAGCGAATGCGCGATCCACCGGTGGGACATGTACGGCGAGGACGACGTCAGCATGAGACTGCTCCAGCAGTTTGATCTTTTCAAACACGCCGTAACGAACATCGGCGCCAAACCCTTGTGCGCACGCGGCATAGACAAGTACGGGGCTGAGCTGTCAGGTTTGTCGGCCCGGGTGCGCACCGACGGTCTGCCCGATCTCCGCATCGATGTCACCGACTCCGTGCCCACGATGGATCTTGTCGACCCGGCGGACGAAGCGACCATCAGCGGCGATCAAGCTGCGCGTCTGTTACTGCTGTGGGGACGTTCACCCGCGACACCGTCGACCCGGCTGCAAGGCTGCGGTAGCAATAACGATGTGCTGCGCCTGCGGCGCCTGCTCTCCGGTTACTGAAGCGCCCCCACGATTCGTGGGGCACAGCGGCAGGCTGGCTTAAAGGCGCGAGTTCCCCGACCACAGCGCGCTTGCACCGCCCAGCGTCTGCTCGACGTTGTCCAGAATCCCGGCGATCGATCGGCCCAGCAGCGCGCCCAGCGCATCCGGCAGCGACGCGGCCGCCGGCTGCGACGAGGCCCGCGGCCGCACCAGGTCCAGCAGCGACGATCCGGGATAGCTGACGACGCGCACCTCGGCGTCCTCGTCCAGGCCGGCGAGGGCCTTGGCCCGGCGCACCGCGGCCCGGAAGCCGCCGAGCTCGTCGACCAGGCCGCGTTCGACGGCGTCGGCGCCGGTCCAGACCCGGCCCCGCGCAACGAGTTCCACCTCTTCCGCACTCAAGTTGCGGCCCGCGGCGACCCGTTCCACGAAGTCGTTGTAGAGCAGCTCGGCCTCGGCCTCGCGATGCCGGCGCTGTTCGGGCGTGAACGGCGCGTCGGCCGACCAGGCGTCCGCATTCGCGTTGGTGCGCACCGTGTCCGAGGCGACGCCCAGGCGAACCTTCAGATCACGCACCACCAGCTTGCCGGTGATCACGCCGATCGAGCCGGTGATCGTGCCCGGACTGGCCACGATCGCGTCGGCGCCCATCGCGACGTAGTAGCCGCCGGACGCGGCGACCGCGCCCATCGACGCCACCACCGGCTTGCCGCGCTCGCGCGCCCGCGCCACCTCGCGCCAGATGGTCTCCGACGCGATGACCGAACCCCCCGGGCTGTCCACCCGCAGCACGATCGCGGACACCGAATCGTCGGCGGCGGCCTCGCGCAGCGCCGCCGCGATGGTGTCGGCGCCTGCGGTCGACGTGCCCAGCGGCAGGAACTGCGGGCCGCCGCGCCCGGTGACGATCGTGCCGTCGACGGTGACCACGGCCAACGTCGGCTTGGGCCGGCGGCCCGGGACCGACGGCACGGGCGGGCTCAGCCGTGACCGGGCCGCGCCGGCATAGCGCGCCAGGTAGAGCCGGGGCGGCGCGTGTTCGTCCGAAACATCCTGCACCCCAACCAGTTCCGCGATCCGCGCGTAGGCTTCGTCGCGGAATCCGATCCGGTCGACCAGGCCCGAGGCCACCGCGTCGTCGCGCAGCAGCGGGCCCCGGTCGGCCAGCTCGTCGAGCGCGTCCGGCTCCACCTTGCGCGACTCCCCGACCGCCCGCCACACCTGTTCCTGCAGGCTCTCAAGCATCCGCGTGACGGCCTCGCGGTGGGCCTCGGTGAAGCCGCCCTCGGTCAAAAGGTTTGCCGCCGACTTGTATTCGCCCGTCGCGATGATCTGGGCTTCGATGCCCGCCTTGTCGAGCGCGTCGCGCAGGAACATGGCGTTGCTCGCGAATCCGATCAGGCCGACGCTTCCCGACGGCTGCATCCACACCTCGGTGAACGCCGAAGCCAGGTAGTAGGACAGCGTGCCCGGGTAGGTCTCGGCCCACGCCAGCGACGGCTTGACGGCGCTGAAAGCCGCGATCGCCTCCCGCAGTTCCTGGACCGCGGCCGGCGGCGCCGCCGCGAGCTGCACGCGCGCGATGAGCCCGGCGACCCGCGGGTCCTCGGCCGCCCGGTGGATCGCCGCGACGGTGTCGCGCAGCGACATCGGTCGGCTGCCCCCGGTGATGATCGCCACCGGGTCGAAGCCGGTGGTCTCCGGCGGCGCCGAGCGCAGGTCGAACTCGAGGACGCAGCCGTTGGGCACGCCGTGGTGGCGGGCCGTGTCGACCCGGCCGGCCAGGGCGCGCACGTCGTCGATACCGGGGACGGAAGGCAGGAAACCGAACATATTCGAAGCCTACCGATCGGCCGCCGTACGGTGGTCGGGTGAGGTTTTCCATCGCCATCCCCCAATTCGACTACGACGGCTTCGACGCGCCGGGACTGCGCGCCTACCTCGCCCGGGCCGAGGAGCTCGGCTTCGAGGGCGGCTGGGTGCTCGAGCAGATCATCGGCGAGGCGCCGCTGCTGGCGCCGCTGGAGCTGCTGGCGTATTGCGCCGCCTGCACCGAGCGGCTGCGCCTCGGGGTCGCCGTCCTGGTGACGTCCCTGCACGACCCGCTGCAGCTGGCGTCGTCGGTCACCGCCGTCGACCGGCTCAGCCACGGCCGGCTCGACGTCGGCGTCGGGGCCGGCGGCGGCTTTCGCCGGTTCGACGCCTTCGGGGTCGAAAAAGCAACGTACATCTCGTATTTCACTGAAGGCCTGGAGCTGATGAAGGCGGCCTGGTCCGACGAGCCCCGCGTGACGTTTCACGGCCGGTTCCGCGAGGTCGACGGCCTGCCGATCGCGCCCAAGCCGGTGCAGCGGCCGCATCCGCCGATCTGGTTCGGCGGCCTGGCCCCCAAGGCGCTGGCCCGGGCGGTGCGCCACGGCGATTCGTTCCTGGGCGCGGGTTCGTCGACCACCGAGGCGTTCGCCGGGGCCGTCGCCGTGGTCCGCCGCGAACTCGCCGAACAGCGGAAAGACCCCGCGCACTTCACCATTGGCAAGCGGGTCTACCTGACGGTCGACGACGACGCTGCAAAAGCCCGCGAACGCGTCATCGAAGGGCTCCACCGCATCTACGGCGATTCCATTCCCGGCGGCGAAAACGTTCCGGTGTCTGGCACGCCCGACGACGTGGCGCGCGGGCTGCGCGAGGTGATCGACGCCGGGGCCGAGTACCTGCTACTCAACCCGGTCGGCTCCGACGTCGGCGAGAACCGCGAACAGATGGAACGCCTTGCCGCGGAGGTCATTCCGCAGCTGAGCTGACTACAGCTCGGTGACCGAGCCGCCCGCCGCGGTGATCTTCTCGCGCGCGCTGCCGCTGAACTTGTGCGCGGACAGGTCGACCTTGACGGTCAGCTTGCCGTCGCCGAGGACCTTGACCAGCGAGTTGCGGCGCACCGCGCCCTTGGCCACCAGCTCGTCCACGCCGACGGAACCGCCCTGCGGGAACAGCCGGTTGATGTCGCCGACGTTGACGATCTCGTACTCGGTGCGGAACCGATTCCGGAATCCCTTGAGCTTGGGCAGCCGCATGTGGATCGGCATCTGGCCACCCTCGAAGGTGGCCGGCACGTTCTTGCGGGCCTTGGTGCCCTTGGTGCCCCGCCCGGCCGACTTGCCCTTGGAGCCCTCACCGCGACCGACCCGGGTGCGCGCTTTCTTCGACCCAGGCGCGGGTTTCAGGTCGTGCAATTTGATGGTCACTTGGCCTCCTCCACCTGCACCAGGTGGCGCACCACCGCGATCAGGCCGCGGGTCTGTGCGTTGTCCTCACGGACCACCGAATGGCGGATCCGCCGCAGGCCCAGGGTCCGCAGGCTCTCGCGCTGCTTCCAGCGAGCACCGATGGTGCTGCGCACCTGGGTGATCTTGAGCTGACTCATGGCTGCGCTCCCGAAATCTGAGCCTCACGCGCCGCCGCCGCACTGGCCAGTGCGTCGCTTTCCCGGCGCGCCTTCAACATTCCGGCCGGGGCGACGTCCTCGATCGGCAGTCCGCGGCGAGCGGCCACCTCCTCGGGACGCTGCAGGAGCTTGAGCGCGGCCACGGTCGCGTGCACCACGTTGATCGCGTTGTCGCTGCCCAACGACTTGGCCAGAATGTCGTGCACCCCAGCGCATTCCAGCACGGCGCGGGCCGCGCCGCCGGCGATGACGCCGGTACCGGGGCTGGCCGGACGCAGCAGCACGACGCCCGCGGCCGCCTCACCCTGCACCGGGTGCGTGATGGTGCCGCCGATCAACGGCACCCGGAAGAAGCCCTTGCGCGCCTCCTCCACGCCCTTGGCGATCGCGGCCGGCACCTCCTTGGCCTTGCCGTAGCCGACGCCGACCATGCCATTGCCGTCACCGACGATGACCAGGGCGGTGAAGCTGAATCGCCGTCCACCCTTGACCACCTTGGAGACGCGGTTGATGGCGACGACCCGCTCCAGGTAGTTGCTCTTGTCCCCGTCGCGGTCGCGACCGCCGCGGCCACCACCGTCGCGCCGGCCGCGGCCGTCTCCGCGCGAGTCGCGGCTGTCGCGGCTGTCTGGGCCGCCCTGCCCGCCGGCCGACTGTTCCGCCATTATGCGGTCCTTCCAGTTGTCATCAGAAACTCAATCCGTTCTCGCGCGCGGCATCCGCCAGCGCCGCGATCCGTCCGCCGTAGGTGTACCCGCCGCGGTCGAAGACCACGGTGTCGATGCCGGCGGCCTTGGCGCGCTCGGCGATCAGCTGACCCACCCGCACGCTGCGCGCCTTCTTGTCGCCGTCCAAGCCGCGCACGTCGGCCTCGATCGACGACGCCGCGGCCAGCGTGGTGCCGTTCTCGTCGTTGACCAGTTGGACGTGGATGTGCCGCGCTGAGCGGTTCACCACCAGCCGCGGGCGCTGCGGGGTGCCCGCCAGCTTCTTGCGCAGCCGCGCGTGCCGGCGCAGCCGGGACACCCGCCTGGTCGCGGATACGTTCTGCCCCACCGGCTTTCCGGAGGCGGCGGCGGTCTTTGTTTGCGCCATGACTACTTACCTGTCTTTCCGACCTTGCGGCGGATCTGCTCGCCCTCGTAGCGCACGCCCTTGCCCTTGTACGGGTCGGGACGGCGCAGGCGGCGGATGTTCGCCGAGATCTGACCGACCTTTTGCTTGTCGATCCCGGTGACCGTGAACTTCGTCGGTGACTGGACCGCGAACGTGATGCCCTCGGGCGCCTCGATCACCACGGGGTGGCTGTAGCCCAGCGCGAACTCGAGGTTGGAGCCCTTGAGCTGCACGCGGTAGCCGACCCCGAAGATCTCCATCTTGACGGTGTAGCCCTCCGTCACGCCGGTGACCAAGTTGGACACCAGGGTGCGCGACAACCCGTGCAGCGAGCGGTTGCGCCGCTCGTCGTTCGGGCGGGTGACCACGATCGCGCCGTCATCGTTGCGCTGCACCGTGATCGGTTCGGCCACCGTCAGATTCAGGGTGCCCTTGGGGCCCTTCACCGAGACGTTCTGGCCGTCGATCGTTACGTCGACTCCGGTGGGCACCGGAACCGGCTGCTTACCAATTCGCGACATGTCTAACCCCTCACCACACGTACGCGAGGACTTCGCCGCCCACGCCCTGTCTGGCCGCCTGACGGTCGGTGAGCAGACCCGACGAGGTCGAGATGATCGCCACGCCCAGTCCGCCGAGCACCCGCGGCAGGTTGGTGGATTTCGCGTACACCCGCAACCCCGGCTTCGACACGCGGCGCAGACCCGCGATGCTGCGCTCCCGGCTCGGCCCGTACTTGAGCTGGACGACCAGCGACTTGCCGACCCGAGCGTCTTCGGTCCGGAAGTCGTTGATGTAGCCCTCGTTCTTGAGGATCTGGGCGATGTTGGCCTTGATCTTGGAGTGCGGCAACGTCACCTCGTCGTGATACGCCGAATTGGCGTTGCGCAGACGCGTCAGGAAGTCTGCGATCGGGTCCGTCATCGTCATAGTTCAGTCCTATGTCCCGTCACCAGCTGCTCTTCTGCACGCCGGGCAGCTCACCCGCGTGCGCCATCTCTCGCAGGCAGATCCTGCATAGCCCGAACTTGCGGAACACCGCGCGCGGACGTCCGCACTTGCTGCAGCGGGTGTAGCCGCGCACCGCGAACTTCGGCTTGCGCGCGGCCTTGTTAACCAGTGCCTTCTTAGCCATCTAGTCAGTTCTCCTTGAACGGAAAGCCGAGGGCCCGCAACAGCGCTCGTCCTTCGTCGTCGGTCGTCGCCGAGGTGACGACGTTGATGTCCATGCCGCGGACCCGGTCGATCTTGTCCACGTCGATCTCGTGGAACACCGACTGCTCGGCCAGTCCGAACGTGTAGTTGCCGACCCCGTCGAACTGCTTGGGCGAAAGCCCGCGGAAGTCACGGATACGCGGCAGCGCGATCGACGTGAGCCGATCGAGGAATTCCCACATGCGGTCCCCGCGCAGCGTCACCCGCACGCCGATCGGCATGCCCTCGCGCAACTTGAACTGCGCGATGGACTTTCGTGCCTTGCGGATCTCCGGCTTCTGACCGGTGATCAGCGCCAGGTCGTTGACCGCACCGTTGATCAGCTTGGCGTCGCGAGCCGCCTCGCCGACGCCCATGTTGACGACGACCTTGGTGATGGTCGGGATCTGCATGACGTTGCCGTAGCCGAACTGCTTGTGCAACGCATCCCGGATCTCGTTGCGGTAGCGCTCTTTGAGGCGCGGCTGAACCTTTTCTGCGGTGGTCATGCTAGATGTCCTTGCCGTTGCGCTTGGAGATGCGGACGCGCTTGCCGGTTTCCTCGTCTACCCGGTAGCCGATTCGGGTGGGCTTGCCGTCCGAGTCGACCACCATCACGTTGGACACGTGGATCGGCGCTTCCTGCGTGACGATGCCGCCCGACCGGGCGCCGCGCTGGTTGGTCGAAATCGCGGTGTGCTTCTTGATCCGGTTGACGCCCTCGACCAGCACGCGGTTGCGTTCCGGGTAGGCCTGCAGCACCTTGCCCTTGGCGCCCTTGTCCTTGCCCGCGATGACGAGGACGGTGTCGCCCTTGTGGACCTTCATCTACAGCACCTCCGGGGCCAGCGAGATGATCTTCATGAATCGCTTCTCGCGCAGTTCGCGCCCGACCGGCCCGAAGATGCGCGTCCCGCGGGGGTCGTTGTCGGGCTTGATGATCACCGCGGCGTTCTCGTCGAACTTGATGTAGCTGCCGTCGGGACGCCGGCGCTCCTTGACCGTGCGCACCACGACGGCCTTGACGACATCCCCGCGCTTGACGTTGCCGCCGGGGATGGCGTCCTTGACCGTGGCGACGATGACGTCACCGATGCCGGCGTAGCGTCGCGACGAACCGCCAAGCACCCGGATGCACAGGATCTCCTTGGCGCCGGTGTTGTCGGCAACCTTCAGCCGCGATTCCTGCTGAATCACTCGATCTCCTGACCTGGTTTCACGTGTGCACGGCAGGAGGAACCCAAAGCCTGACGTGCGCGGTCTTTGTCACCGAAGGGCACGCGGGGCCGATTCGCACCGGCCGAGGTCTGCCCAAGGCAACCCCTAGAGTCTAGGGGACGACCAGCTCAGAGCCAAATCTGCGGATGTCGGCGACGTGATGGACGCCTTCGTGCATCGCCTGGCGGACCAGCCAGCGCGCGGTGCGCCGTTCGCCCGGCAACCGGGAGCCCACCCGATCCCAGTCTTCTGTGCGCCTGACCTCGTCGCGGAAGCCGGCGGTGCCGGCCGCCAGCTCGTTGAGCGTGGCCTCGATGTCGCAGTCGTTGTACCGGAATCGGCGGGCGCGCAGGTCGTTGAACATCGGCTCCAAGGCGGGTTCGTGTTCCGTGCGGACGCGGTGCAGCCGGATGGTGAAGCTGACGTAGACGTCGCGCAGGTGGCAGAGGTACTCCGCGACCGACCACACATCGGGGGCGGGCCGCACCCGCCGGGCCTCGGGCGCGATCGCGCCGATCGCGCCTGCGACCGCGCCCGGCACCCCGGCGATGACGGCGACCGCGTCGTCGATCCGCGTTTCCAGGTAGGCGACCGAACAGGCGTCGCAGACGTGATCCTCGGCGGCGAGCGGCGGTAGTGACGCGGGCATGGGGAAATCCTGCACCTAGAACGGCGGGGGCTCGTCGTCGGCCTCGGTGGGCGGCGGCAGGGCGAAGTAGTCTCGGCGCAACGGTTTTCGGGCCAGTCGGGCTTGGCGGTTGTGGTGGCGTTCGGCGGCGATGCGGGCGGCCCGCTCGTGGGCGCGGGTGCGGCGACGTGTGGGCATCTTCGCGGTGCGTTCCCCGCAGCGCCGGGTGTCGGGAGCATCGGGGACCGACAGGTCGACGGTGGGCGCACACAAGCTGGGGAAGAGCAGGGCGCTGCCAGGGGTCGTGATGTAGGTGTGCCCGTCCGGTAGCCGCCAGATCACCGTGCCATCGGCGAGTTGTTGGTCGCGCCAGCCGCAGAACGTTTTGAGCAAATGATGAAGCCGGCACAGACATTTCAGGTTCGACGCGTGGGTCGCTCCGCCTTCGGCGTAGGGGACGGTGTGGTCGAGGTCGCAGCCGATCGCGGGCCGGTCACACCCCGGGGCGCGGCAGGTCAGGTCCCGGCACCGCACAAAGTCGGCCAGCGCGTTCGAGGGCACGTAGCCGTTCTCCGGTGGCGCGCCGGCGGGGTGGACCAGCGGCCGCAGTTTGGCCGAGGCCGCCAACTCTTGCAGGAGTTCGGGCGTGACGAGCCCGTCGGCGCCCAGCTCGGAGCCCGGGGTGTTGCCGGTGCCGTCGAGGGTGGCCTGCTCGGCGATCACATGAATCACCACCGGGCTGGCCGCAGGGCGCTTCCCGGCCGCGCAGTCGGTGCGCGCGCAGCGGCACCCGAGCCGATCCGCGCCGGCCGCCAGCGCCCCCAGGGCATCGGCGCGGCGCTGCTCGCGGGTGCGCGGGTCGTGGACGCACACCGTGGCGGCCAGCGCGTCTAAGCGCTGGTCTAATGCGTGGGCATCGGGACCTAGCAGGCTGCCGCCCAACTCGGCCAGCCCGTCGAAGGCCTCGCCGATCCAGACGTTCCGATCGGTCCGGCGTTCCTTGCGCCGGCGCACCGCATCGGCATCGGCACGCGCGACGATCCTGTCCACCTGGGCGGCCAGCCGGCCCCGCGTCATCGACGGCCAGCGCCCCACGTTGGCCGCCAACTGGGCATCCACCGCCGCCAAGATGTCGGGATCGGCGATCAAGTCGGTGCGAAACACGATGGTCTGAAACAGGCGGAAGTCGAGGTCGCCGGCCAAAAACACCTCGCCCACCTGCGGCAGGCGCTCGCCCAGCGCCCGCGCATAGCGCAGCCGGCTGGCCGCCAGGCCCTGGCCGATCCGCAACGCCGCGGCGACCTCGGCCGTGACGGCCTCCATGGTGTCGATGGCCCAGTCCTCGCTCTCCGAGCACCGGGACAATCGATACCTGAACAACTCATGGATGGCGATCAGCTGCGCGGCCGCCTCCCGGTTCTCGGCCCGCGACGCCGCACAGATCCGATCCACCATCACCGCCGACTCGGGCGTCTTCGACGGATAGCGCCGCTCGATCATCTCGTCAAACCGGCCGATCACCGCGGCACGAGCACCTTCATCGAACATACGTTCGAGTATCCCACCCGCCTACGACAAGAGCCTCAGCGCAAACGGCGACAGGAATTTGTCACGAAACGACATCCCACGCCTGGCCCGGATCGCCGTCGCAATAGCGGGTTGAGACCCAAGTCCCGGGGCCCGGTCCGCCGAGCACGGCGAGGCAGAGCCACCCCGGGTCAGTCTTGACCGTTCCATTGGGGTCGAAATTCCAATTTTGGTTCCACATACCGATGCAGGGGCCGAGGTGCGCGAACGCACTGTCGCCCGCCGGATTTATCAGGCACCCTCCGGGGAAAGCCACGTTCTGCAGCTGCCGGCCATTGAGGTACCAGCGCTGGGAGTCCGAACCGTTGCAGGGGTTGATCACCACCGCGGCGTAGTAGATCCCCGTCGGGGAGTCCAGACAAAAATCGCCTAGCCGGCTTCTCAACTGGACCGGGCCGTCGGCGTCCGCCGCGCCGGCGAACAGCACCGCGACACACAGCAGTGCGGTGACCACGCCGAGGGCCTGGCCGACACCACGCATCAACCGCAACTCACGCATCGTCGGCTCCGCCTTCTCGGTCACGTCAACCTCAGCAGCCATACCACCACGGACGCCCGTCGGTCCGCCGCAAATGACGGCCGTCGCGTCGGCGTGTTGCTCGTCGCGCGAACCTCAGCTCGAATGCCGGTACCAGGCGGCGATGTACAGAACCAGCGCCGTCGCCAGCGCGATCAGCACCCAGATCACCACGGCCTGGTCGATCCAGGAACCCGCGGGCGGGGTCCCGGGCAGGATGTTGCGCAGCGGGACGACGGCGAACAGCATCGCCGCATACCAGGTGGAAAACGGCGGCAGGAATTGCCTGCGCCCCGTCAGCATTTGGATGGCCACGAACAGCGCGAGGGTCGGCAGCGTGATGAGGACCAGGCAGATCCCGAGGTCGAACACCAGCGGACCCTTGGCCCTGTGCAGCGTGATGACGACGTTGTCGGGGCGATCGGGGTCGCTCGGGTTGCGCACGACCCGGGTGGCCGCGATGTCCCAGCCGTCCAGTTTTCCGGTCACTTCGACGCGGCCGGGCTTTAATACGCGGTTTTCGCCCGAGCCGACGAGGACGTCGGACTGGATGGTGTCGGTCTTGTACGAGTCGAACGGCCAGTCGCTGGGATCACCGTGGGCCTCGATGGTGGTGGCGACCTGCGCCGGCAATTTCCCCACCGGGTACTGCAAGTCCCCCAGGTCGTTCTGCGGAAAGATGCGCACGGAGGTGTCGGTGTTCAACACGTTGAGGCGTTTGTTGATCATCGAATCGTCCGGCATCACCAAGACCTTCACATCGAGGCGATTCGCCACGGTGTGCAGCTGCTCGAAACGCATCAAGACCACCGTGCCGTCGGCGGTGTTGAGTTCCGGGTCGGGAAGGGGGCCCGGCGCGGTGGCCAGCCAGTGATACCCGAGCAGCGACAGGACGTAGACGACGGCGACGCCCACGATGATCGAGATGTCGAGGACGAGGTGGCGTCGTCGCGGCTTGCGCGCAGGCGCGTCCGGTGCCGTGGGGGCAACGCCGTGCCCGTTCGACGGCAGCGCTACGACGACGTCCCGTTGAACCGACACGGACGCAGATTAGCAACGGTGCTGTTTGCTGGCACCCTGAGGCGAAGCCCGCTACGAGTTCTTAACATGGGGCGCCACCAGCTTTAACACAACGCCGTTAGCCGGCGCGCCCGATCGTCAGTCCCCTTGCCGCACCCAGGCAAAAATGTACAAGCTCATCGCCGTCACGAGCGCGATCAACACCCACTGGACGATGGCCTGGTCGATCCAGGAACCGGGCGGTGGGGCGCCGGGAAGGATGTTGCGCAACGGGACGATCGCGAACAGGTTCGCCGCGTACCAGGTTGCGAAGGGCGGCAAGAACTTACGCCTGCCCAGCGCCATCGGGATGGCCACCAACAGCGCCAGGGTGGGCAGGCTGATAAGCACCAGGCAGATGCCGAGGTCGAAGATCAGCGGCCCCTTGGCCCGCTTCAGGGTGACGACCACGTTCCCGTTGTCGGTCCCGCGCTGGGTCGGGAGCGCGGCGGGGTCGTGAACCCGGTGGACGCTGACGTCCCACCCGTCCAACTCCCCGGTCACCTCGACGCGGGCGGGCACCTTCTTGACGTTGTCGCCGGAGCCGACGAACGCGTCGGCCGAGATCGGCTCGGTGCTGTAGGAATCGAAGGGCCAGTTACCGGGATCGCCGTGCGCCTCGATGGTCGTGCTGAGCTGCGCCGGCGCCTTTCCTTTCGGGTAGTGCAGGTCCCCCAGGTCGCTCGTCGGATACAGGCGCACGCCGACGTCGGTGCCCAGCACGTCGAGGCGGTTGTCGTAGGCCGAAATCCCCGGGTAGACAAGCACGTTCACCGTGAGGCGATTCGCGGTGGTCTTGAGCTCCTCGAGGCGCAGCTGCACGATGGTCGCGTCGCCCCCGCCCTGGCTCAGGTCCAGCGGGGGAAGCGGGGCCTCCGCCTCTTGCAACTGGTGGACCCCGAACAGCGACAGGGCGTAGGCCGAGATGACAACCACAAGGATGGCGATGCCGATCGCGATGCGCGGCTTTGACCGTTGTTTGCGCGGCGGCGGCGCCGGCTGACCCGGGATCGTGCCCACGCCCCAGACCGCCGGATCCAGCACCGCGTTCGT
>NZ_LZLY01000033.1 GCF_001673535.1 Mycobacterium sp. 1081908.1
CCCGGCCACGAGAACGTCACCCTGCCGCACGAGATGGCGCACGCCGTCAAGGTCGAGAAGGTCTGAGCGGCTAGCCCGCCCGGCGCCCGAAAGCCCGTCGCGGCGGCAGCCGCACCCCCAACCGCTTGGCCAGCCGGTAGCCGGTGGCCGCCAGCTCCCGGATGGCGTCGGGCTTCATTCCGGACTGCAGCGCCTGATCCAGCATGCGTGCCATCCGGTGGTCGGGGTCGCAACGCAGCGCGGCCTCCAGCGACACGCCGGCCAGCGGGCCGTCGCCGCGGGCGTACGCGCTGAACGCGAGCAACACCAGGGCCTCGACGCGCCAGGGCGGCGGCAGGCCGCGCGCCAGCAGCGCCCACAGCGACTCGGCCTCGCCCGCCCGCTCGCCGACCGCGAGGGCATACAGCGTGTCGCGCACCTGCACATCGCTCAGCGCGCAGCCCAGCGCCGCAAGCTGGGCGGCGGACGGCGTTTCGCCGGCGGCGACGCGCCTCGCGACGGCCAGCGCGCGCCGCACGTCGCGGCGGGCGCAACCCTCGGGATCGTCGCGCTGCGCCACCTCCCGCTTCGCCGCCTGGCGCCGGAGGGCAACGGCCAACTTGGCGCTGCCCGCCGGGTCGTCGGCCGTGATGACGGCCTGCAGGTCGGCGCGCCGGCGGTAGAGCCGCCGGCCGTCGAGCACGGCCGCCACCGCCAACGGCGACGCCGAGGG
>NZ_LZLY01000034.1 GCF_001673535.1 Mycobacterium sp. 1081908.1
CAGCCACTCGGCCTTGGCGCGTTGCGGCCCAAGCTGATCGATCGCCACCACGGCCCCGATCGTGCTGTGCGCCGTCGCCGTGCAACAGTCCGCCGTGACCGCCCGCCCCGCCGTTACCGCCGAACCCGCCAGTGCCGCCCTTAGTCAAGGTGCTGGCGTTGCCCGTGGCGCCGGTGGCGCCGATCCCACCGGCGCCGCCCCGGCCGCCATTGCCCCACAGCCCGGCGTCGCCGCCGTTGCCCCCGGCCTGACCGGTCCCGCCGGACCCGCCGTTGCCGCCGTTGCCCCACAAGATGCCGCCCGCCTGACCCGGCTGCCCGGTCCCGGGCGCGCCGTCGGCCCCGTTGCCGATCAGGGGGCGGCCCAGCAGCGCCTCGGTGGGCGCGTTGATCACGCCCAACACGTCCTGCTCCAGGGTCTGCAGCGGCGACGCGTTGGCGGCCTCGGCGAGGGCATAAGCACCCGCCCCGCCGGTCAGGGTCTGCACGAACTGCTGATGAAACGCCGCCACCTGCGCGCTAAGGCCCTGATAGGCCTGACCGTGACCACTGAACAGCGCCGCGATAGCCGCCGAGACCTCGTCGGCTCCTGCCGCAAGCAGCCCGGTCGTTGAGCCGGCGGCCGCCGCGTTGGCCTCGGTGAGCGCCGCTCCGATGCTGTGCAAATCCGCCGCCGCCGAGGCCAAGACCGCCGGCGCCGCAACCACAAACGACATCTCGCCCCTCCACCAACGCATCCGTATAGGACGCGTCCGGGCAGCCGCCGCAGTCACAGTGACGCCGCGTCACCGTGGGAATGTTGCGGTCGCTGTGGCCGCGTCAGCCGCCCGGAGCGCTCCCTATGGAGTGTGCGTTGGCGGGATGGGTCGGATCATCGGGAATCTTCCCTATTTTTGTCTCGGCGCCGGGGGTGTTCGCGGTGGTCAGACCGTCCGCTGGGCTCCCGCGGCCGCCAGCGTCTCGAACTCCTCGTCGCTCAGCGTGATCTCGGCGGCGGCCACGTTCTCCTCGAGGTGCGCGACGCTGGACGTGCCCGGGATCGGCAGCATCACCGGCGAGCGCTTCAGCAGCCAGGCCAGCGCCAGCTGCGACGGGCTCGCGTCGTGCTCGGCGGCGATGCGCTGCAGCGGTCCGTCTGGCGCGGCCAGCGGCCCGGCGGCCAGCGGGAACCACGGGATGAAGCCGATGCCCTGGCTGGTCGCGGCTTCCAGCAGCGGCTCGGCGCCCCGGGACGCCAGGTTGTACATGTTCTGCACCGACACGATCTCGGTGATCTGCTGGGCCGCGGTGAGCTGGTCGACGTCGATCTCGGACAGGCCGATGTGGCGGATCTTGCCCTCGTCCTTCAACTTGACCAGCTCACCCACCTGGTCGGCCAGCGGGAAGTTGGGGTCGATGCGGTGCAGCTGAAACAGGTCGATGGTATCGACGCCGAGTCGGCGCAGGCTCATCTCGCATTCCTGGCGCAGGTAGCTCGGATTGCCCAGCGGGACCCAGACGTCGGGGCCGGTGCGCAGCAGCCCCGCCTTGGTGGCGATCACCAGGCCGTCGTAGGGATGCAGCGCGTCGTGGATGATCTCCTCGGAAAAGTAGGGCCCGTAGGAGTCCGCGGTGTCGATGAAATTCACCCCGAGCTCGACGGCGCGCCGCAACACTCGGACGCACTCGTCACGGTCGGCGGGCGGGCCCCACACGCCCTTGCCGGTCAGGCGCATGGCGCCGAAACCGAGTCGGTTGACGGTCAGGTCCCCGCCGAGGGTGAACGTTCCGGACGCTTGGGCAACAGTCTGAGTGGTCACCTCTGCGACCGTACGCTGAACACGTGGACCTGGAAACGCTCGAGGAACTTCCGCTCACCTACACCGAGGTGGGCGCCACCGCGGCCGGCGAGCTGCCCGCGGGATATCACCACCAACACGTCGAGCGCCAAATCGGCACGGGCCGAGAGCGTTTCGAGCGGGCCGCGGACGCGGTCATGCGCTGGGGCATGCAACGCGGGTCCGGGCTGCGCGTGCGGGCCAGCTCCGAGGTCGCCGTCCTCGACGCCGTCTTGGTGGTGCGGATGGGTTTCCTGCCCGCGCCGTGCCGGGTGGTGTACGTCGTCGACGAGCCCGACATCCGGGGCTTCGGCTACGGCACCC
The DNA here is from genome assembly GCF_001673535.1 of Mycobacterium sp. 1081908.1. Classification (GTDB taxonomy): domain Bacteria; phylum Actinomycetota; class Actinomycetes; order Mycobacteriales; family Mycobacteriaceae; genus Mycobacterium. The sequence goes on from NZ_LZLY01000034.1 coordinate 2,141, forward strand.
TGCCCGGGCATCCGGAGTCCGGCGAGGAGCGCTTCGTGGTGCGCCGCGACCCGGCCACCGACGCCGTGTACGCGGAGGTGTCGGCGTTCTCCCGGCCGGCGGCCTGGTGGGCAAGGGCGGGTGGGCCGCTGGTCAGGGCGGCCCAGCGCGTCATCGCCCGGCGCTACCTGCGCGCGGTGTAGCCGACGCTGCCGTCGTGCACGCCCTGCGCCAGCCGGGCCAGCGCGGCGGCGCCGACCAGCAGACCGAAGTCGCGCAGCGCGATGTCGTAGAAGCCGGGCACGGTGACCAGGTCGATGATGATGCCGGCCAGCCAGGCCGCCACCACCCAGGCGCCGAACCGCGGCGCCACCGCCACCAACACACCGGCCACGATCTCGATCACGCCCACCACGTACATGAGCTGGTCGGCGGTGCCCGGGACCACGCCGTCGATCCAGCCGGCCAGGTACATGCTCCAGTGATGCGGGTGGGTCAGCACGTTGAAGAACTTGTCCAGCCCCATCACGATCGGCGCGATCGTGAAGACCGTGCGAAGCGCGAGGTAGGCCGAGTAGGCCGGGTCCCGCAATTGGTCGGCGAGGGCGGGCGTGGCGGAGTCGTGTGCGGTGCTCATGGTTGTCTCCAATTCCTAACGGATAATAATTTGTACGTTAGATCCGTTACACTGTAGCGTCAAGCATTTTGTCCGTTAGAGACGAAGGTCGGATGGACGACGGGAACGCGCTGCAGCGGGACGCGGCCGGCATCGGCGCGCTCGCCGACCCGGTGCGCCGCCGGCTCTACGAATTCGTGTGCTCGCAGCCCGCGCCGGTGAGCCGAGACCAGGCCGCCGACGCCGTGGGCGTCCCGCACCACCAGGCCAAGTTCCACCTGGACCGGCTCACCGCCGAGGGCCTGCTGGAAACGGAATACGCGCGGTTGACGGGCCGCTCCGGCCCCGGCGCGGGGCGGACGTCCAAGCTGTATCGCCGGGCGCCCCGCGACATCGCGGTCAGCCTGCCGCAGCGCGAGTACGAGCTGGCCGGTCGCCTGATGGCCACCGCGATCGCGCGGTCGGCCGACACCGGCGAGCCCGTCGTCGACGAGCTGAACCGTGTCGCCCGCGACTACGGCCGGACGATCGCCGCCACCGAACGCGCCCCGGGCGACGCCTCGGCGGCGATGGATCTCGCGCTGCGGGTGCTGCGCAGGTACGGCTACGAACCCCGGCCCGCCGGCGGCGAGGTCGAGCTCGCGAATTGCCCGTTCCACGCGCTGGCGCAGGAGCAGACGGAGCTGGCCTGCAACATGAACCACGCGCTGATCACCGGGGTGGCCGACGCGCTGGCGCCGCACGGCCCCGACGCCCGGCTCTGCCCCGGCCCGGACCGGTGCTGCGTCGTGCTCAGGACCGCTGGGCCCACCCGGTAAGCAAACTCTCGGCGCCCGCGCACATCTGCCCGATGACCTCCCCCACCGACGCGTCGTCGCGGATCATCCCGACGCCCTCGCCGGCGTCGACGGGCGCGACGCGGCGATCGTCGGCGCCGACGGCGGCGGCCAGCTCGTCGCACGCCGGCGCATCGAGCGCCTCCTCGCGGCCGCTCCAGCGCGCGACGAAGTCGTTGGCCAGCACGCGTGACGGGAACCTCGCCGGCCAGGGCAGCCCTCGGGCGACGTCGAAGGCCCGGGTGACGGCCGTGTCGGTGGCCCGGGCGGCGATCAGGGCGCGGCGGCTGCCGTCGCCGGTGAGCGCCTCCGGGCAGGCCGCCAGCCGGGTGCCCACCCACGCCCCGCTGGCGCCGGCGGCCAGCACGGCGGCCAGGCTTCGCGCCGAGGCGACGCCGCCGCCCGCGAGGACGGGCACGGTGACGGCGTCCAGCACGTCGTCGAGCAACGGCAGCGTGGCGAGCTTGACCTCGCCGTGCCCGACGCCCTCGGCCCCCCGCGCGACCAGGATGTCGACGCCGGCGTCGACGGCCTTACGGGCGCCCAGGCCATCGTAAACCTGTGTGACGGTGGGGATTCCAGCGTCGCGCGCCTTGGCGACCCACGACCAGTCGCTGCCGAAGCTGACCGACAGCAGCGCCGGCCCGGCCGCCAGCGCATCCTCGAGGAGGCCCTCCTGGGTCCGAATCACCCAGTCCACCAAGCCGATTCCGAATGTCCCGTGCACGTGCCGCAACTGGGCCCGCAGCAGTTCCCTGCTGCCATCGCTGCCCATGCCGACCATGCCCAACCCGCCGGCCGCGGTGACGGCGGCCGCCAGCCGGCCACCGGCGACCCCGCCCATCGGGGCGTTGACGATCGGCACCCGCAGCCCGAAACCCCTTGACCAGGGAGTGGATAGCATCGAGCTAGTGCGCCCCGGGCTGGCTCTTCAGCACGGTCAGCATGACCACCGAATCCTCGACGGCGTGCAGCGCGTGCCGCTGCGCCGGGATCGCGACGTAGTCGCCGGCCTTGCCGTCCCACGCGTCGCCACCGGTCGTCAGGCGCACGTGACCCTGCAGCACCTGCAGCGTCGCCTCACCCGGGCTGTCGTGTTCCGACAGGTCGTGGCCGGCGAGCAGGGCCAGCACGGTCTGCCGAAGTTCGTGGGTGTGACCTCCGTGGATGGTGTGCGCGGCGCGTCCGCTGTGCGACCGACCCGCCTCGGCCAGCTTTTCGGAGGCCAGGCCGGTCAACGAGATGGATTCCATGGTCGTCCCCTTCCGTCGTGCACGCCCGCGATCAGACGGTCAATAGCAGTATCCCCGTCACGAGCAAGGCAACGGCCTTGACCGCCTCCAGGCCGATGTAGACATGGTGCGCGTGGGACCGCGGCCCCTCCGATCCGGCGAGCACCGCATCCGAGCGGCGGGTCAGCCGGGGGCGCACCGCGATCAGCTGGATCGCCAGGGCGGCGACGGCGACCGCGAACGCCACGGCGACCCGCGCGGTCGACGGGCCCGAGACCACGATCGCGACGACGACGAGGGCGAAGGCGACCTCGACGGTGTTCAGCGCGCGAAAGACCAGGCGCCCGATGCCGAGGCCGATCCGCACCGTCACGTCGGGCGCGCGGAACTTCAGGGGGGCTTCGAGGAACGAGATGGCCAGCACCATGCCGAGCCAGACGAAGGTGACCGCGACGGCGATCGCGGATCCGGTGCTCACCGGGCGGATCGAGCCGGCGAGATGTGGGCCAGGCACAGATCCGGTTCGACGAACGCGTCGAGGCGATCGACCGAAACCGGCGCCCCCCACGTCTCCAGGGCCCCCTGCATCAACCCGAGGTGGATGGGGCACACGACCGCACCGCGGCTCTCGGCCAGTTCCAGGAACGGGCAGTGCCGCAGGCCGACCACCTGCTGCCCGTCGGAGGTCCGGCGTTCCGGGGCGAACCCGAGGTCGTCGAGCACGCCGACCAGCCGATTTACCGCCTCCTCGGCGTTGCGGGCCTTCGGCGCCTTCGCGCGGGATTCCAGGCTCCGCCCCCACGCCTTCCCGGCGGCCACCGCCTTCGCGCGCGGATTCCGGTCGGCGGCGAGCGCCTCGGTCAGGACTTCGGCGAGCATGCGGTAGTGGCGCGTCCCGCCGCGATCCATCTGCCGCACCGCCTGGAACATCAGCGGTGGGCGCCCGGGACCCTTGCGGTCATGCTCGACCTGCTCCACCTGCCGGCTCGCGAGCAGGCTGTCGAGGTGGAAGCGCACGGTATTCGGGTGCACGCCAAGCTGTTCGGCGATCGCAACGATGCTCAGCGGAACGGGCGACGACCGCAACAGCCGCAGCACCTCACGGCGGCGGCGACCGGTGTTTTCTCCGACTGACGTAATGCCGCTCACGCTCCTTTGGTCTCGTCGGCCCTGGCTTGGGCGGCGACCAGCGGTGTGTCGACACCGAGCGGCCCGACCTTGGCCGCCCCGCCCGGCGATCCCAACGGCTCGTCGCGGCCGGGCAGGACTTCGGTGAAGAACGCCTCATTATCGGCCAGGTAGGGCTTGAGCTGCGCGGGCAGGTCGTCTTCGTAGTAGATCGCCTCCACCGGGCACACCGGTTCGCACGCGCCGCAGTCCACGCGTTCGTCCGGGTGGATGTAGAGCGCCCTGCCGCCCTCGTAGATGCAGTCGACGGGACATTCGTCGACGCAGGCCCGGTCCATCACGTCGATGCACGGCTTTCCGATCACGTACGTCATGCGCTAGAGTTTACACAATTTCTATTGTATAAACCAAGGAGTTGCGGAAACCCATGGCCGACACCGAACTTGACGTGCGCGAGCTGCGCAGGCCGGACAAGCACCCGACGATCTTCGCGGCCTACGGCGCGCTGGGGGTCGGCGAATCCCTCGTGCTGGTGAACAACCACGACCCCAAGCACCTGCGGGCCGAGTTCGACGCCGACCACCCGGGCAGCTACGGCTGGGAATACGTCGAGAAGGGACCGCGGGTCTGGCGGATCCGGATCAGCAAGCTCGCCGCTACCCCGCCGCCGCGAATCCTGGCCGATACCAACGCCTTCTCGGCCAACGCCGAGCCGGACGCCGCAGGAGCCGTGTGGACGCTCGAGGCCAGGGAGCGCGACCTGGACTCGAACGTCATCGCGCTGCCGGCCGCGGGCGGCATCGACTCGCACGCCGGGCCCGACCTGGACGTGTTGATCCACGTGCTGTCCGGCGGCGGCCGGCTGACCACCGAAACGGGCACTGTCGACCTCTTCCCCGGCGCGTTGCTCTGGTTGCCGCGGCGTTCCCGTCGTCAGTTCACCGCCGGCCCGGACGGGCTGCGCTACCTCACGGTGCACCGGCGCCGCCAGGCGCTCGTGCTGGACCCCTCCGCGAAAGCTGCTGTGCCACACGCGGTCTGACGCGACCCATCAGAAGACCTTTGCTCGTCTGAGCGCTGGCCCAGTCGGCGTCACCGGCGCCCCCGCCGCCGCACCGATGTCTGGCTGCCCACCGGAGGTGACTTTGGGCCCTATCCGCAATCGGCGCGTGACGCAATAATGACCTCGTCTGACGTAACTTGGCTGCGGCGGTTGCGGCTGAACAAAGGAGATTGACGGTTATGGGTGGTGGCCCACCGTTGTTACTGTCCGATTCCGACGTTGACGCCCTCGCGGGTGAATTCTTGCGCTCGCGCTACCTCGGTCCCATTTATGCCGACTGGTCGCCCGACCGGCGCCTGGACACCTTCCTGCGGCGGCGTGGACTCCCCCGCGTCGCCGACGACGGCGACCTCGCCAAGACGGTGCTGGATCGCATCATGACGCGCGTCAGCGGTGCAGGCCCGTGACCGGCTCGTGGGTGCTGGCCTGGATGTCGGTCGAGGTCAAGGCGAACAGCTGATTCGACAGATCGGACAGCGCCCGGGCGATGGCCAGTTCGTCGCCGATTTGGGCCACCGGCTCGTCGGCGGGATCGAGCCGCGCCAGGCCGACACCGACGAACTTTCTGCCCGCCCAGGCCAGCCGCGCCTTCGCCCGGGTGCGCTCTTCGTGCTCTTCGACCACCAGGTCGATTTGGCAGGTCTTGGTGCCGTCAGCCTTGCCGGTCATCGCCAGTCTCCTTGCCTTGCCGGGTTTTAGCCCACCTCGATGCGACCACCGGCGGGCGCCGCAAAGTGGGGGCGAAAGTCACCAGCCATTCAACAAATTGGTCGATAAACAAACCGCCGATATTAATCAGCAATTCGTTGACTTATATCGGCGCGTCCATAAAGTAACGGTCGTGTCCTACCTCAGGCAGGCCGAGTAGATGCACGCCTCCCGGGGCCGCCGTTCGGCGCATCATTCGGGCGACGACCGGGAACAAGCCATCCTGGCCACCGCCGAGCGCCTGCTGCAGGAGCGGCCGCTGGCCGATTTCTCCGTCGACGACCTGGCGAAGGGCGCGGGCATCTCCCGCCCCACTTTCTACTTTTATTTCCAGTCGAAGAACGCCGTGTTGTTGTCCCTGCTGGACCAGATGAACGGCAAGGCGCACGCGGCGCTTACGGCGCTGACCGGCAAGCTATTCCGCGACCCCGCGGCGCTGTGGCGGGCGCGCATCGAGGCGTTCTTCGAGGTGTCGGGCTCGCACCGGGCGGTCGCGGTGGCGGGCGCCGCGGCGAAGGCCACCAACCCCGAGGTCCGGCAGCTGTGGTCGACGCTGATGCAGAAGTGGATCTCCCACACCACCGCGGCGATCAATGCCGAGCGCCGGCGCGGCGCCGCCCCCGACACCTACCCGGCCGAGGACCTGTCCGTCGCGCTGAACATGTTGAGCGAGCGGGTGATGGCCGCGACGTTCACCGCCGAGGAGCCGGCCATCCCCGAGGACCGCGTGATCGACATGCTGGAGCACATCTGGCTGGCCAGCATTTACAAGGCCGACGCCAAGGCGTGGGCGACTAGCGGTTTTTGAGTACCCGCCCGGCGCGGTCCAGGCTCTGATCGATCAGCCGGTCGGCAGTGCCGAAGTACGTTGCCGACGGCGGCTTGCCCACCAGGTCGGAGATCGCGCGCTGTTCGCCGTAAACGTCCGCCGCGCCCAGGTTTTCGGCCATCCGCGCGCAACGCACCTCCAGCCCGGCCAGCAGCTCGCCGCACTGCGACCCCGCGATGACGGTCCGCCGCACCAGCGTGCGCAGGGTGTCCCATTCGGCGTGCCACGGGCCGTCGGGCCGTTCGTCGTTGGCGAGCGCGGCGACCGTGTGCAGCGTCGCCGCCAATTGCGGCGCGGCGACGGCGGCCCGCCGGATCAGGATGGATAGCACCGGGTTGCGCTTGTGCGGCATCGACGACGATCCGCCGCGGTTTTCGCCCGCCGGCTCGCCCAGCTCGCCGATCTCGGGGCGGGCCAGGGTGACGACGTCCGAGGCGATGCGGCCCCAGGCGTCGGTGCAGCCGACGAAGGCATCCGCGGCCGCGGTGACCGGCGTCCGCGTCGTGTGCCAGGGCGGCCGGTCGCTGAGCCCCAAAGACGTTGCGACGTTTTGCGCCAGGCGATCGGAGATCGCCGCGGGATCGGCCGCCCCGCCCAGCAGGGTCGCCAGTTCGGTGGTCGCGGGCCGGGTGCCGGCGGCGCCGCCGATCTGGATCGGGGTGACCAGCCCGGCGAGCCGCTCGTGGGCGTCGACGACGCCGTCCAGCCAGCGCGCCGCCTTGGCGCCGAACGTGGTGGGAGCCGCGTGCTGGGTGAGGGTGCGCGCCACCATGGGCGTGGCCCGGTGCGCGGCGGCGAGGTCCGACAGCGTCGAACTCTGTTGCGCGAGTTGGGTTATGAGCTCGTCGGCGGCGGCGCGCACGCCCAGCATCAGGGCGGTGTCCACGACGTCCTGGCTGGTGAGACCCCGGTGGATCCACGGCGCGACGACGGGCCCGGCGCGACCGCGCAGCAGCTCGACCAGGCCGATGACCGGGTTGCCGCCGCCCTCGGCGCCGGCCGCGAGCGACTCGAGGTCGCCGTCACGCAGCCGGGCCGCCAGGTCCGCCCCGGCGCAGTCGCCGGGCGTCAGGCCGGCGGCGGCCAGGGCCGCCAGCCAGGCGGATTCGACCGCGACCATCGCCTGCAGCAGCGCGGCGTCCGTCATGTGCGTGCCGGCCCGCTGGTCGCCGGGCCACAGCAGGTTGGTCATCGCCGATACTCCAGGAACACGGTCTCGTTCGGGCCCTGCAGGTGGATGTCGAAACGGTATCCCGCGCAGCCGCTTTCGGGGATGCACACCAGGCCGGCCAACGCCGGGTCGGCCCTCACGTCGTCGTGGGGCAGGTAGGCGCGGGTGAACAATCGGTCCAGCAGGCCCCGCGCGACCACGGCGAGCGCGAAGAACGGCGCCCGCCCGGCCTCGCCCGGGCCGGGCGTCACGGTGGTGAAGGCGTAGTGCCCGGCGGCGTCGGTCGCGCTCCGGCCCCACCCGGTGAACGACGTTTCGTCGCGCCGCAGGGAGCCGGCCAGGTGCGGGATGCGGCCGGCGCCGTCCGCCTGCCACAGTTCGACCAGCGCGTCCGGCACCACCTGGCCGGCGCCGTCGTAGACCGTGCCGTGCAGCCGGACCGCCCGCGGATGCCCGTCGCCGACCAGGTGGCTGTCACCGGGATACGGCAGGCCCAGCCCGAGGAAGGGGCCGGCCGTTTGCCCTGGGGTGCAAGCCAATTCAGCCATCGTCTTGGGTCCAGGTCCGGCGGCCGCCGCAGACCACGATGTCCCAGCGGTAGCCGGTCGCGTACTCCGGCTCGGTGAGGTCGTGGTCGTAACGGGCGATCAGCCGCCCCCGGGCGGCGGGATCGGGGATCGACTGAAAGATCGGGTCTAGGTCGAACAGCGGGTCACCCGGGAAGTACATCTGGGTGACGAGGCGTTGCGTGAAAGCCGTTCCGAAGACCGAGAAGTGGATGTGCGCCGGGCGCCACGCGTTGCGGTGGTTGCGCCACGGGTAGGGGCCGGGCTTGATGGTCAGGAAGCGGTACGACCCGTCGGGCCCGGTCAGGCAACGGCCGGCGCCGACGAAGTTCGGATCCAGCGGGGCCGGGTGCTGGTCGAGGATGTGGCGGTAGCGGCCGCCGGCGTTGGCCTGCCAGATCTCGATCAGCTGGCCCGCCACCGGTTTCCCGGAGTCGTCGAGCACCCGCCCGGCCACGACGACCCGCTCCCCGATCGGCTCGCCGGGATGGCCCGCCGTCAGGTCGGCGTCGCGAGGGTCGACGTCGTGGGCGCCGAAGCACGGCGCGTGGCGTTCGAGCTCCTCCGGGTCGACGACCAACGCGGGACGTTTCGGATGGCGCAGGGCGCTGCTGCGGTAGGGCGGATAGTCGAGCAGCGGCTGCCGTTGCGGCCCGACCCCTCCAGCCGCGCCCCGATATTCGGCCGCGATGCGGACAATCTCCGCCGAGATGTCGCCCTGCGACGCGACACACTCGGGGTTCATGAGCTGTGACGCTACTCCCGCGGCAGCAGGCGATAGCTTCCGAACACCGAAATAACGCCCACAGCTGATCAGTTGAGGCGGGTATGAAAGCAATCGGCTATACCGAGTTCGGTGGTCCCGACGTGCTGCGCGTGTTGGAGATGCAGGAGCCCCATGCGAGGCCTGGGCAAGTCCGAGTCCGTGTTCAGGCCGCGGCGGTCAATCCCGCTGACACCGCAGCCCGATCGGGCTGGATGAAACGCAATTACGCGCCGGAAACCCTGCCTGGAGGCAGCTATCCCGAGCCGCCCTACGTGACGGGCTGGGACTTCTGTGGTGTTCTCGACGAGGCCCCTGGTAGCGGGGCGATCGGCGTGGGAGAGCAGGTCATCGGGCTCGCACTCAGCCCGATGGGCAAGGTTGGCGCGTACGCGGAATACATCGTGACGGACGCGCGCTCGGTCGTTCGCGCACCGAGCAATGCCACAACCGTTGCGGCGTCGACCCTTCTGATGAACGCGCTCACCGCATACGCCATGCTCGAAGCCCTCGCCGTTCCCCGTGGCGGCATAGTCGCGGTGACGGGGGCGGCCGGAGCTCTGGGAGGCTACGCCGTTGAACTAGCCAAACATCAAGGGCTGCAAGTGATCGCCGATGCCGCCGAAACCGACGAAAAACTGGTCACGCGATTGGGGGCGGACATCGTCGTCCCCCGTGGTGACGGACTGGCCGAACACATTCGCGGCGCGATACCCGATGGAGTGGACGGTGCCGTCGACGCGGCGCTGTACACCGACGCCATCGTTCCCGCGATCCGGGACGGCGGCGCCGTTACCTCGGCGCGCCAGCATGCTGGCAGCAGCGAACGGGGCATCAGGTGGCACGTGGTCTCCGTCACCGACCACACCACCCGCACCGATGTGCTCGGCAGTTTGCGCGATCTCGTCGAACAGGGCGTGTTGACCCTGCGCGTAGCGGACACGCTGCCCGCCACGCGGGCCGCCGACGCACACCGCCGGCTGGAAGCCGGCGGTGTGCGAGGTCGCCTCGTGCTCGCGTGGTGACGGCGAGCACCAGCATCGCCCCGCCGTTACAGGGCGCGAACCAGTGACGCCCTGCCCCGGGTGCGCAGCCTGTGCAGCGCCGAGCCGCGGTACTGCTCCATCTTCGCGGCCATCTTGTCGCCCAGCTCCTCGAGCTCGGCGTCGGTGATCTTCACCTCGGGCGGCGCGGGAATCAGGTCGCGCTCCTCCTCGTCGGCGTGCGCCTCCAGCACCGTCTTGAACGAGTTCCACTCGTCGGTGTAGCCGGGCGCGCTCTGCGGCGTCTTCAGCAGCACCGAAAGCTGGTCGACCACCTGCCGATGCTCGGCGTGGGCGACCGCGATCAGCTTGCTGGCGTCCTTGAGCGCCGGGTAGTACAGGTCGTCCTCGATGCGGAAGTGGATGTCGAGTTCGATGAGCATCTCGTCGAAAAGGTCATGGCGCTCTTCGCTGTTCACCGGCGCCTCGCTGACCTTGCGGCCGAGGCCCTTGATCACGACATGGTGCTCCTTCAAGACGTCATAGGCGTTCACTTCGCTACCTCCTCGGCACGTACCTCAACCATTCCGTCGGCCAACCTGGCCTCGTAGCACGGCAGCGGCGCCGCCGCGGGTCCGCGCAACACCTCACCGGACTCGGCCGCGAACCACGAGCCGTGCCACGGGCACACGACCCGGCCGCGATCGACCCAGCCGTCGGCCATCGGCGCGGCCAGGTGCGGGCAGAACTCGCCGAACGCCGACACCTCACCCGGTTTGGTTTGGCACACAACCAATCCCACACCGTCGACCTCGACGCGGACCGGCTTTCCGTTCAGCGAGCTGGCGGGCAGCACCGGCGTCCACTCCGTGGCGCGCAGCCGCCCACCCGAGCGGTCGATCCCGATGCCGGACTCGAACACCAGGGACCCGCCGAGGTAGCTGCCGCCGAGCGTGATCGCGTAGCCGAGTGCGGTGAGCGCGATGCCGCGGCCATGGCGGCCGCGGTGGCGGTCCCACCAGGATTGCGCGTAAAGCGCTGTGGCAGCGAGGTTCACCAGCCCGTGCACCAGCCCCACCCGGCGGTCCTCCTCGTGGGTGTGCTGCCAGTCGGTGGTGCCGGTGATCGCCGAGCCGACGCTGGCCAGGATCCCCACCCCCAGCGCGCGGGTCGCGAACCGCGACGCGTCGCGGACCTCGCTGGGCCGCTGGCCGGGCAGCAGGCTCAGCGCGTCCAGCGCCACCGTGGTGCCGAGCGCTCCGCTCGTCAGCGACGCCAGCGGCGGATGAACCGGATGCCCCAGCCAGACGCCGTGCAGCGCGTTGGTGACGGTGTCGCGGGCGCCGCCCAGCGCGTTGTAGCCGAAGCTGAGCAGGTGCTCGAGGCGATAGCTCGGCCGATCCAGCCACTCCTGACGCCCGATAGCTGACAGCACCCGCGGTCCGAGTTCCCGCAGCCGACCAGCGGCCCCCCGGGACCGATCAACCATGAAACCGTCCTTCCTCAAATAAAGAGATATTCGCCGATACCACCCGTGAAATCGGCGAATGCCCCGGTGTTACGTCGCGCTCACACGTTCGGTGGGCCCGACGTGACAACCGTAGCGGCGCCACCCGGTCCGCCGGTTGTGTGACGCCTGTGAGTTAGCCACAAGGATGCTCCGAGGTCGCTGGTGTGGGGATTGACCAGGCGGCCCAGGTGCGGGATTCTTGTTAGCAGAAGCCATTTCTGTATAACAGAGGACCGCGTGACCGACCTTCGTAGCGTTTTCGACAACGTGCGGCGCGGGATGATCCCCGCCCACATCTACAACGACGCGGAAGTGTTCGCGCTGGAAAGGGAGCGCCTGTTCGGCCGGGCGTGGACGTTCGTGGGCCACGAGTCGGAGATCCCGCACGACGGCGACTACGTGGTGCGCCGGGTGCTCGACGACTCGTTCATCATCACGCGGGGTTCCGACGGCAAGGTGCGGGCCCTGTTCAATATGTGCCTGCACCGCGGCATGCAGGTGTGCCGCGCTGAGCTGGGCAACGCCTCCAACTTCCGCTGCCCGTACCACGGCTGGTCGTATCGCAACGACGGCCGGCTGATCGGGCTGCCGTTTCACCGCGAGGCCTACGGCGGCGACGAGGGGCTGGTCCGGGACGGCCAAAGCCTGCTTCCCGCACCGAGTTTCGCCAGTTACAACGGGTTGCTGTTCATCAGCATGGACCCGGCGGCCGAACCGCTGGAGGATTTCCTCGGCGACTTCCGGTTCTACCTGGACTTCTACACCAGGCAGAGCACGGACGGCCTGGAGGTGCGGGGGCCGCAGCGCTGGCGCATCAAGGCCAACTGGAAGATCGGCGCCGAGAATTTCGCCGGCGACATGTACCACACGCCGCACACGCACGCGTCGATCGTCGACATCGGCCTGTTCCGCGAGCCAAAAGCCCAGAAGCGCAAGGACGGGGCGACGTATTGGGCGCACCGCGGCGGCGGGACCACCTACAAGCTGCCGCCGGGCGACTTCGATCGGCGGATGCGCTACGTCGGCTACCCCGACGAGATGATCGGCCGCATCAGGGAAGCGTGGACGCCGCGCCAGCAGCGGGTGGTCGGCGAGGACGGGTTCATGATCTCGGCGGCCACCTGCTTTCCCAACCTCAGCTTCGTGCACAACTGGCCGAAAGTGCGCGACGGTCACGACGATCAGGTGCTGCCCTTCATCTCGATCCGGCTGTGGCAGCCGATCAGCGAGAACGAGACCGAGGTCTGTTCCTGGTTCGCGGTGGACTCCGCGGCGCCCGAGCCGTTCAAGAAGGACTCGTACAAGGCCTATTTGATGTGCTTCGGGTCGACGGGCATGTTCGAGCAGGACGACGTCGAGAACTGGGTGTCGCTGACCACCACCGCGGGCGGCTCGATGGCGCGGCGGCTGCTGCTGAACAGCCGGATGGGGCTGCTCGGCGACGACAGCCCCGTGGTTGTGGCGCTGCCCGCCGACGCGTTCCACGGGCCCGGGCGCGCCCAGGTCGGCTACAACGAGCACAACCAGCGCGAATTGCTCAAGCTGTGGGCGGACTACCTGCAATGAGAAAACCCCTGCCGTTCAACGACATTCGGCATCTGCGCGCGCACCAGTTCCTGGTCGACGAGGCCTACCTGCTGGACGCCCAGCACTACGACGCGTGGCTGGACACGCTGACCGACGACGTCCGCTACGTCATGCCGGTCCGGGTGACGACCGCGCGCGGCGCCGGCTTCGACACGTCACCGGGGATGGCGCACTTCGACGAGGACAAGTACTCGCTGACCCAGCGCGCGGCTCGCTTCGCCACCGAGCACGCCTGGACCGAGGATCCGCCGTCGCGGCTGCGGCACTTCATCACGAACGTGCGCGCGTTCGAGTGCGAGGACGAGGCCCATCTGCTCGTCGAGTCGGCCGAACTGCTCTTCCGCAGCCGCGGCGACGTCAACGAGAGCGCGCTGGTGTCGTGCGGCCGCGAGGACCTGCTGCGCCGGTGCGGCGATCGCTGGAAGCTGGCCCGCCGCAACATCTTCGTCGACGAGTCGGTGCTGCGGATGCAGAACCTGGCGGTATTCCTGTGAACGAACGCATCACGATCGCCAACGAATTCACCGAAGTCGTTGTCCAGCGGGTGGACACCCGCAACGGGTCGCGGCTGCTGATCAGCGCGCCCAAGACCGGACGCTCGATTTCCCTCGACGCGCTCGAGATCGAGGCGCTGACCCGGCAGAACACCCGTACGCTGGCGGCCATGGTCGGCAATCCCGATGGGCCGCTGCTCCCCGACGAGGGAGAAGCATGACGGCCTGGCTCGCGGGCAAGCGGGCGCTGGTGGTGGGCGCCGGTTCGGGCATCGGGCGCGCAGTGGTGGACGCGTTTCGCGCCGAGGGCGCCAAAGTCGCCGTGCTGGAACGGGACTCCGGCAAGTGCGAACGGTTGCGGCGCGAGCTGCCCGACGTGCCGGTGGTCGACGGCGACGCCATCACCCCCGAGGCCAACGAGCGCGCCGTCGCCGCGGCGGTGGATGCGTTCGGCGCGCTGGACACCCTGGTCAACTGCGTCGGGATCTTCGATTTCTACCGGGGCATCGGCGACATCGACGCCGGCGACCTGTCCGCCGCGTTCGACGAGATGTTCCGCACCAACGTGCTGAGCCACCTGCAGTCCGTCAAGGCGGCCCTGCCCGCGTTGCGGGCCACCGGCGGGTCGTCGATCGTGTTGACCGAGTCGACGTCGTCGTACCATCCGGGGCGCGGCGGCGCGCTGTACGTATCGTCGAAGTTCGCGGTTCGCGGGCTGGTGGCGACGCTGGCTCACGAACTGGCGCCGGGGATTCGGGTCAACGGGGTCGCCCCGGGCGGCACGCTCAACACCGACCTGCGCGGCCTCGCCAGCCTGGGGCTCGGCGGCGTCCGCCTCGACGACACTCCGGACCGGGCGCGCGACATGGCGGCGCGCAGCCCGCTCGGCGTCGCGCTCACCGGGGCGGACCACGCGTGGAGTTTCGTGTTCCTGGCGTCCGACCGCGCCCGGGGCATCACCGGCGAAACCATCCATCCCGACGGCGGATTCGCGCTGGGCGCGCCGCGATGACGGCCCTTGACGCGCAACGTGAACTGGTGGCGCAGGGCTGCCGGGTCGCGGCGGCGCGCGGTTTGGTCGACGGCATCCTGGGGCACCTGAGCCTGCGCGTCGACGACGAGCGGCTGCTCGTGCGCTGCCGAAGCGACACCGACGCCGGGGTAGCGTTCACCCGCCCCGGCGACATAAGGCTCATCACGTTTGACGGAACCGCCGGCGCCGCAGGCGAACTCGACGGCTACCGGGTGCCCAACGAGTTGCCCATCCACGTGGAAACCATGCTCGCCAACCCCGCCCACCGGGCCGTCGCGCACCTGCACCCGCCCGCCGTCGTCGCCGCCGACCTCGCCGGCATCACGCTGAGGCCGATCTACGGCGCCTTCGACATTCCCGGCGCCTGGCTGGCGCGCAGCGGCGTGCCGGTCTACGAGCGCGCCGTGCTGATTCGAAACTCGGCGCTGGGCAAGGAAATGGTGGCGGCGATGGGTGGCCGGCCGGTGGTGATCCTGCGGGGGCACGGAATCACCAGCGCCGCCGGCACAATTCAGCAGGCGGTGCTGCAGGCGATCAGCGTGGACGCGCTGGCGCGGATGTCCTTGCGAGTGCGCGCGGCCGGCGGAACGCTGCGCGACATCGACGACGCCGACTGGGACGAGCTGCCGGACCTGGGGCCGGGCTTCAATACCGACTCGGCGTGGCGGCACGAGATCGCGCGGTTGGGTTAGCCGTCCTGGCCCTGCGAGCCGTCGGCGCCGTGGCCGCCGGCGGTGCCGCTAGTTCCGCCGGCTGTCTGTCCCGTGCCAGGCGTGCCGGCACCCCCGCCGCTGACGCCACTGCCCCCGGCGCCGCCGGTACCACCGGTGCCCGCGGCGCCGTTATCGCCATTCTGGCCGAACTGGCCGCCGGAGCCACCGACACCGACCGTGCCGGCGCCGCCGCCGTTGCCGCCATTGCCTCCGTCACCACCATGGCCACCGTTGCCAGCGCCGCCGCCGTAGGTCGTAGCGGCCCCGGACGCGGACGCATTGCCGCCATCGCCGCCGGCGCCGCCGACACCGCCGCCGCCACCTTGCCCGCCGTGGCCGCCCGCGCCGGCGTTTCCACCGGCGCCCCCGTCACCGAATAGCCCGCCGGCTCCGCCGTGACCGCCCGCGCCGCCGGACCCTCCGGTGCCGCCCGTTCCACCGGAGGCGCCGGCGCCACCGTCACCACCCGCGCCGCCCTGGACGGTGGATGAATTGACGGTGCCGCCGGCGAACGAAGCGTTGCCGGCGGCGCCACCGGCGCCGCCCGAGGCTCCGAGGCCACCCACCCCGCCGGTACCGCCGGCGCCGCCGCCCCCGCCGTTTCCGGCCAACATCCCGCCATGGCCGCCATTACCGCCCGCGCCCCCCGTGCCGCCCGTGCCGCCCGACGCGCCCGTGGCGCCACCGCCTCCGTCGCCGCCGCTCCCGGAGACGGCCTGCGAACCGGTGTTGAAGCCAATGGCGCTCCCGCCGTCGCCGCCCGCCCCGCCCACACCACCGGGCGCCAAAGCGTTGGTTCCGTTGCCGCCGTTGCCCCCGACGGCCACACCGTTCGATCCGAGCCCGCCGGTCTGGGCGCTCCCACCGTTACCGCCGGCGCCCCCGTTGCCGCCGGCACCGCCGGCACCGCCGTTGCCGCTGACCGCCGCACCGCTCTGGCTCGAATTGGTCGAGGCGCCGGCGCCGCCGGTGCCTCCGGTGGCGCCCGGACCGCCGTCGGCGCCATCACCGCCGTTGAACCCGAAGGAATTTCCGGTGCTGGCGTCGTAGGTGCTGGTACCGGCGCTGCCGGTGGCGCCCTGCCCGCTAATCGTCGGATTGACACCGCTTGCCCCGGCCAGGCCGGTCCCGCCCTGGCCGCCCGCACCGCCGGCGCCGAACAGCATGGCGCTGCCACCGTCGCCCCCTCGCCCGGGCATGCCGCCGCTGAAGCCCGCCGCGGCGGCGCCGCCCTGTCCGCCGTTGCCGCCGTTACCGCTCAGCCATCCGCCGTTACCACCCCTGCCGCCCGCCTGGCCCGCACCGCCCGCGCCGCCGGACCCACCGTTGCCGAGCAGCCCCGCGCTGCCGCCGTTGCCGCCCGCCTGGCCCGCCCCGCCCGAGCCGCCATTGCCGCCGTTGCCCCACAGCAGTCCGCCGGCCCCGCCGTTCGCGCCGCTTCCGGCGGCGCCGTTGGCGCCGTCGCCGATCAGCGGCCGACCCACCAGCGCCTGGGCGGGCGCGTTCACCGCACCAATCACCGCCTGCTGCGCGTTGGTCGCCTCGGCGGCCGTGTAAGCGCCCGCGCCGCCGTTGAGGAGCTGCACGAACTGCTCGTGGAACGCCGCCACCTGCGCGCCGACCGCCTGGTAGGCCTGGGCGTGGCCGCCGAAGAGCGCGGCGATGGCCGCCGACACCTCGTCGGCGGCCGCCGGCAGCAATTCCGTCGTCGTGGCCGCCGCGGTCGCATTGGCCGCGCTGAGCCCTGAGCCGATGCCCGCCAGATCGGTGGCCGCCGCCGAGACGGTTTCGGGCATCGCAATGAGGAAAGACATGGGTGAGGCCTCCCATCAACAGAGGACGACTCGACTCGTACCCGGATGGGGCGAACCATCGCCAGGTGCAAACTGTATGCCTCTTACTGCGGCTATATCGGTACTTTCGGATGAACTGGCAAGCGCCCGGAACGTCACAGGTTCATATCCGCTGCGCGCCCTGCAGGGATCGCGGGGGCGGCGGGCTTAACCTGGCCGACGTGAGCGAACTGGACCGGCGGCGCTTCCTGGTCGCGGTGGCCGCGACGGTGGCCGTCACCGGGATCTCGTGGTGCTCGGAGGCCGGGACCAGGGGCACGGTGGCCCGTGCCGACGTTCCCCGATCCGCGCCGAGCCCCGCCGCTCCGGCCCTGCCGCCGCTGCTCTCGCCGCCGGGTCCGGCATCGCGCGTCACGCTGCCCGGCGGCGCGGTGCTGAGCAAGCTTCCCGGCAACGGTGACCTGCTGGCGTGGACGGTCGACGACGGCGTCGACACCGACGTGGTCCGGCTCTACACGGAATTCGCCAGGGACACCGGCGTGCGGCTCACCTATTTCGTCACCGGCTCCTACCGGTCGTGGACCGACAACGCCGAGTTGCTTCGGCCGCTCGTCGAATCCGGGCACATTCAGCTCGCCAACCACACCTGGACGCATCCGGATCTGCCGAAGCTCACGCCGAACCAGGTCGCCGACGAACTCGGCCGCACCGACCGTTTCCTGCGGAACACCTACGGCGTGGACGCCACCCCGTACTTCCGGCCGCCCTATGGCCGTCACAACGCCGTGGTGGACGCGGTGGCCGCCGATATGGGCTACCAGGTGCCTACGCTGTGGTCCGGCGACCTGCGGGATTCCGCGGTGCTGACCGAAGATCAGATCGTCAAGATGGCCGACCAGTCCTTCACCCCGCAGAACATCGTGATCGGGCATCTCAACCACGCCCCGATCACCCATGCCTACGGGCAGCTGGTGGACATCATCCGGGCCCGCAGGCTGCGCACCGTGACGCTCAACGACGTCTTCCTGAAGCCGGAGATCCCGCACCGGCTTCAGCCCAGCTGATCGCCAATCTCCTTGGCCGCGTTGACAAGAGCGGCGACCACCGACGGATGGCGGGCGCTGTCGAGCCGGTCCCGCGGAGCGGCGGCGTTGAGCGCGAGGCGCACGCCCGGCGCCCGAGTCGGGATCAGCACGGCGACCGAGGCGACACCGTCCTCGCTCTCCTCGCGGTTGATGGCGTAGCCCCGCTCGCGGATGCGGGATAGCTCGGCCTCCAGCTCGGCGCGGCTGCCGATCGAATGCGCGGTGACCCGTTCCAGCTCCTCGGTCGGAAACAGTTGGCGCAGTTCGGTTTCGGGAAGCTCGGCGAGCATCACCTTGCCCGTCGAGGTGCAGTGCGCCGGCATGGTGCGCCCCAGCCGGGACGCCACCCGGACCGCCGCCGGTCCCTCGACCGCGGCGACGAAATGGACGTTGGCGCCGTCGAGCATCCCGACGTGAATCGACTCCCGCAGCTGTTCGCTGAGGGCCCGCATGATCGGCGCGGCGGATCGCTGGATGTCGAGGCGGCCGAAGACCGCGAACGCCACGCCGGTGAGCGAGGGACCCGGCAGGTACGCCTTGGACACCGGGTCCTGGCGCACGAAGCCGCGGTAGGCCAGCATCGCCAGCAGCCGGTGCGCGGTCGACGGGGCGACACCGAGGTCTCGGGCCGCGTCGCTCAACCGGATCTCGGGCCGCTCCCCCAACAGCAGCAGCAGCTTCAGCGCGTTGTCGACCGACTCGATCGGATACTGCGGCGCAAGCGGTTCGGCGGATGGCTCACGCTTCGCTTGCATGGCCTCACGGTAGTCGCACTAGTCGCAATGGCCACACCTGTCAGGGCGCAGTGTGCGATCTTCGCCTTGCGTGTGACTCCCGGGCGGAAAAATCGTCGAAATACCGCCACCACCTCACACGGGACGCCGTCAACGCACACTCGCGCCACGCCACGCTAGAGCCGCCGAAAACCGACTTACCCGTTAGTCTCGGCATCGTGTACGGGGCTACCGAGACCGGATACAGCCGATACGTCGCGATCGGGGACAGCCAGACCGAGGGTCTGTGGGACGGTAACGACGCCGTCGGCTTCCTCGGATTCGCGGACCGGCTCGCCGCCACGATCGACTCGCTCTACCCCGGCCTGCACTACGCCAACCTGGCGATTCGCGGCAAGCTGGTGGCCGACGTGCTGCACGAACAACTCCCGCCCGCGCTCGCCATGCGCCCGGACCTGATCACCGTGTGCGTCGGGATGAACGACGTCATCCAGCCGGGAAACTCGTTCGGCCGCGCGCTGGCCAACCTCGAGCGCATGCACGCGGCGCTCGCGCAATCGGGGGCGACGGTGGTGACCACCACCTTCCCGAACGTCGCGCAATTCCTCCCGCTGGGCCGGCTGGTGTCCGGGCGGCTCACCCGCATCAACGACGCGATCAGGGCCGCCGCCGACCAATACGGCTTCCGGCTCGTCGACCTCTACAACGCGGCCTCGATGCGCGACCTGGACACCTGGGACGTCGACCGCGTGCACGCGTCCACCAAGGGGCACATCCTATTCGCCGCGGCGGCGGCCGAGGCCCTCAATTTGCCTGGCAGCAACCATGATTGGGCCGAGGCGAGCGGCAGTCCCACGCGGCTGTCGTTCCGGGCCCGCACCTACGGACAGCTGCGCTGGACGCAGGACAAGTTCATGCCGTGGGTGTGGCGCCGCATGCGCGGCATGTCCTCGGCCGACGGGCGGGTGCCCAAGCGTCCACGCCTGGAACCCCTCAGCGCGCCAAGTGCGGCGCACTTTGTCCGTCGGTCAGGCATCCTTGACCCATGAATGTGGAGGCTCTGCTGCAGTCGATCCCCCCGCTCCTCGTCTATCTGGTGGTCGGCGGTGTGGTCGGGGTGGAGAGCCTGGGCATTCCCCTGCCCGGTGAGATCGTGCTGGTCAGCGCGGCGCTGATGTCGTCGCACCACGACCTGGCGGTCAATCCGATCGGTGTCGGGGGCGCCGCGGTGATCGGCGCCGTGATCGGCGACTCGATCGGCTATTCGGTCGGGCGCCGTTACGGGCTGCCGCTCTTCGACCGGCTCGGCCGGCGGTTCCCCAAACACTTCGGGCCCGGGCACGTCGCCCTGGCCGAAAAGCTGTTCAACCGCTGGGGTGTTCGCGCGGTGTTCTTCGGGCGCTTCATCGCGCTGCTGCGGATCTTCGCCGGCCCGCTGGCCGGCGCGCTCAAGATGCCCTACCCGCGCTTCCTGGCCGCCAACGTCTCCGGCGGCATCTGCTGGGCCGGCGGCACCACCGCGCTGGTGTACTTCGCCGGCATGGCCGCCGAACGCTGGCTGGAGCGGTTCTCCTGGATCGGGCTGGTGGTCGCCGTGCTGTGCGGAATCACCGCCGCGATCCTGCTGCGCGAACGCACGTCGCGGATGATCGCCGAGCTGGAGGAAGAGCACTACCGCAAAGCCGAAGCCACCGACGCCGCTTGAACTGGGGCCGAGGAGCGCGCGCTCTGGTCCGTGGCCTCTTAGCGTGAATCCACGGCTTTGCGCGTGCGTCCAGGGCGGGAAAATCGCCCGGATCCCGCCATCAGCTCACACTGGAAGCCCAGGATTCACACTCAAAGCGCTGGGCAGGCTGCGCTAGCCGACCGCCTCGCCGATGTCGCCCGGCTCCACCGGGCGGTGCTCTTCGATGAGGCAGCGACCCATCCGGCGGGCGCGCCGGGCGGCGCCCAGGTCGCCGACGGCCGCGAGGATCATCGCGCCCTTCATCAGGATGTGCCAGGACGACGCGAAGTCCTCGACGTCGGTCAGCCCGGCGGCGACGGCGCGGCGGCGCACGATGTCGCGGACGTGGTCGATGTGGGCGATGCAGGCCTGCCCGGCGGGGTGATCGGCGCCCAACTCCAGGAAGACGTTGATGAACGAGCAGCCCTCGTAACCGTCGCGCGCCTGGAACCAGTCGTGCAGCACGTCGAAGATCGCGAGCAATTGTTCCTCGGGCGTGCTGGCCCGTTGCCGGGACTGCTCCTCGATGAGGCCGTGCGTCCAGACCTCCTCGCGGCGCTGCAGCACGGCCAGCACCAGCGCGTCCTTGGTCGGGAAGTGGCGGTAGAGGGTCGCCCTGGCCACCCCGGCCCGCACGATCACCTCGTCGGTGCCGACGGCGCGGATCCCACGCCGGCTGAACAGCTCATAGGCCGCGCTCAGGATGCGTTCGCGGGCCGAACTGACGACAGGACTGACATCATCGCTTGCCATACCGGGCCTTACCATACTCTTAACAGGCTGATGTAGACAGACCGCCCTGTCTCGTTATACAAATGAGATTCGCGCACTTCGCGCAGCGTCTGTCTTCAGACAGAAGGACGGGCATCTATCCCGGCGCCCGACGTCGGTAGATTAGGAGTCCTCATGAGCTCGGTTATTGCGGAACCCATCTTCACTCCGCACCTGACGCTGAGCCCGCGGCTGGTCAACGAGCTGGGCGACCCGCACAGCACGCTGCGGGCGACCACCGACCGAAACGGCGCGGCGGTGATCATCAACGCCGGCGGCGAGGTCGACGCGTGCAACGAACACACCTGGCGCCAGCTGGTCAGCGAGGCGTCCAGCGCCGCAATCCCGCCCGGCCCCTTCGTCGTCGACGTCAGCGGCCTGGAATTCATGGGCTGCTGCGCGTTCGCGGTGCTGGCCGACGCGGCGCAACGGTGCCGAGAGCGCGGCATCGAACTGCGCCTGGTCAGCTGCGAACCGATGGTCGCCCGAATCGTCGACGCTTGCGGGCTGAGCCGGCTGCTGCCCGTGTACCCGACGACGGACGCCGCGCTCGGCTCGGCCGCTCGCTGGTAACCCCAATTAGCCACAGTTAACCGGCCGATAATCGGCTGAATGAGCGGGCTGCCCACCTTCGGTGCGGAGGAGGAATTCCTCCTCGTCGACCCGCGAACCGGCGAACCGGCCCCGCGCAACACCGCGGTGGCCGAGGAGGCCGAGCGCCGCGGCGCGACGCTGCAGCTGGAGCTGAGCAGTTGCCAGGTCGAAACCAACTCCACGGTGACGGCGACCAGCGCCGAACTCGGCGAGCAACTGACCCGGCTGCGCCGCGCCGCCGCCGAGGCCGCCGACGCCGCCGGGGTGCAGCTGCTCGCCGCCGGCCTTCCGCCCGCCACGCCGCACGACTTTCCCGTCACCGACACGCCCCGGTACCGGCGGATCGGCGCGGCGTACGGGATGGTCGCGCACGAGCAGGGCATCTGCGGGTGCCACGTGCACGTGCAGGTGCCCGACCGCGCCGCGGCCATTCGGGTCAGCAACTGGTTGCGGCCGTGGCTGCCGTCGCTGCTTGCGCTGTCGGCCAATTCGCGGGTGTATCGCAACGCCGACAGCGGCTACGCGAGCTGGCGCAGCGTGCTGTGGCGGCGCTGGCCGGTGGCCGGGCCGCCGCCGTTCTTCCCGGCGCCCGAGGACTACGACCGCACGGTGCGCATGCTCATCGACAGCGAGGTGATCCTCGATCACAAGATGGTCTATTGGGACGTGCGCGCGTCGGAGAACTTCCCGACCGTCGAGATCCGGGTGGCCGACGTGCCGGCGACGGTCGCCGAGACGGTGCTGCTGGCCACGCTGGTCAGGGCGGCGGTGATGACGGCGCTCGACGAGCGGGGCGCGGGCGACGAGCGCCTGCCGCCCGCGGCGCTGCGGGCGGCGTACTGGAAGTCCGCGCACGACGGGCTCGCCGGGCACACGCTCGACCTGATCCACGGCAGCGGGGCGGTGCCGGCGCGCGACGTCCTGGATGCGCTGGTGCGGCGGGTGCGCCCGGCGCTGGACGCGCTCGGTGAATACGACCGCGTCACAACGGAACTCGACCGCGTCGCCGCGCAGGGCAACGGGGCCATGCGCCAGCTGCGGGCATGGCAAAAGCGCCACGACGCGATGGACGTCATCGCGGAGGCCGCCGCCGCCACGCTCAGTTGATCCGTCAGCCCACGGCGAGCAGGCGGTACAGGCCGATCAGCCCGACCACCACGATGGTGGAGCGCAACGCCGTCGGCGAGAGCCGGCGCCCATAGCGCGCCCCGACCAGTCCCCCGACCAGCGAGCCCGCCGCGATGAGCCCGGCGACCGGCCAGCTGATCCGGCCGAAGGCCACCAGCGAATAGCTCACCGCCGCAACGACGTTCACGACCAGCGTGAGCAGGTTCTTGGCCGCGTTCATGCGCTGCACCGACTCGGGCAGCAGCGCGCCCATGATGCCGACCAGCAGGATGCCCTGCGCGGCGGTGAAGTAGCCGCCGTAGACGCCGACGGCGAACGTCCCGAGCACGAGCACGGCCATCCGGGCCGGCGTGATGTGTTCGGCCGACCGCCCCTGTTGTTCGGCGCGCTGGGCCGCCCACGTCTGCAGCCGCGGCCCGATCACAACCAGCACCAGGGCCAGCACCAGCAGCACCGGCACGACGCGGGCGAACACCGTCGGGGGCAGGTGCAGCAGCAGGAAGGCGCCCAGCACCGCCCCGGCCAGCGACGCCGGCAGCTGCCAGCGCAGCCGGTCCCACTGCCCGGCCAGCTCGGCCCGATAGCCCCAGGTGCCCGACACGCTGCCCGCCACCAGGCCGACCGCGTTCGACATGGTGGCGGTGACCGGCGGATAACCGAGGGCGACGAGCGTCGGGAAGGTGATCAGGGTGCCCGATCCGACGAGGGCGTTGATGGCGCCGGCGCCGAACCCGGCCGCGGCGATCAAAACCATATGGGAGAGCAGCACTCCCGAAAAGCTTAGTCGCCGTTAGACGTGCGGCGCCTCGGGGCCGCGGTCGACGCCGGTGCGCAGCTTGACCGACGCCGAATACGCGAGGCTGCGAAAGTGCAGCACGGGATCGTCGGAGGGTTCGATGCCGTCGGTGACGCGCATCGGGTCGAACACGACGATGTCGCCGCCGCGCTCGCGCTGGGTGTCCAGGCCGTCGATCTGCAGCGTGCCGACGGTGACCACCTGCGTGCTCTGCCAGGCCGCCGACGGGTCGACCGTCGAGTCGTTCGGCCCGGCGACCTGCACGCGGAAGTCGAACCGCACCGGGCCGGTGGCCAGCCGCGCGTTCAGCTCCTCGGTGAGAAAGTCCGGGCCGTCGCCGTCGGGGGCCCGCCCCTTCTCCCCCGCGGCCGGAACCCAGTGGTAGCGAACGAATCTGGCGCTGCCGTCGGCGGCGACCCAGCGGAAGGCGTGCAGCCCGTGGTACTCGATGGTGGCGTAGCTGGTCGGGACCTTGTTGGCGTCGCGCAGCACGGGTAGCGCGCCGAACAGCCGCGGATGGGTCAGGAAGTACTTGGCCATGCGCAGCGGGGTCGTCGGGCTTGGCCGCATGGCCTTGAGCAGGTCGACGAATCCGTCCGGCGTGCTCGAGACGAACAGCCGGGCGGTCTGGGTCGAGACGTCGGTGGTGGACCCGTCGGGCAGCGTCAACTTCACCGCCAGCCCGCGCACCCCGGGCACGCCGTCGCGCTGCGAGGGGTTGCCCGACCCGTTGGAGAAGCGGATCAGCGCGGGCACCGTCGAGCCGTCGAGGTGCTTGGCGCGCGAAAGGCCCGCCGCGTCGGGGGTCGCGGTGAAGGTGCCGCGATACAGCGTGCCTTTGGCGTGCAGCGCCCGGTGGCCCGGCTGCGCGCCGCCGGTGCCTCGAATCGCCGCGATCGCCTCGTCGGGAGTGACCATTCGCGAATCTTAAGGCGCTAGTCGGGCAACCCGAAGAGTTTGACGACACCGTGATCGCGACCGGCGGTGTAGCCGCCGTCGACGGCGATGGCCTGGCCGCTGACGAACGAGGCGTCGGGCGAGAGCAGGAACGCCGCCATCGCCGCGACCTCCTCGGGCCGGCCGAACCGTTGCAGGGCGTGCTCCTCGGTGATGGAGGCCAGTGGGCCCTCCATCCCCGGCAGGCCGAAAACGCCCTGGGCCATGGGCGTTTCGATGAACCCGGGGCAGATGGCGTTGGCGCGAATGCCGCTCGGCCCGTAGTCGAGCGCGATGTTCTTGGTGAGCAGGACGACGCCGCCCTTGGCCGCGTTGTACGAGCTGCCGCCGGCCGTGCCCTCCAGCCCCTCGATGCTCGCGACGGTGACGATCGAGCCGCGCTCGCCGTCGACGCGGGGTTGCTCGATCATCCTGGCCAGCGCCGCCTTGGCCACCAGGAACGTGCCGGTGAGGTTGATCCCGATCACCCGCTCCCACTCCTTGCGGTCGAGCAGGTGCACCGGGCCGCCGCCGGCGACGCCCGCCGCGTGGAACACGCCGTCCAGGCGGTCGGGGACGGCGGCCAGCACCGCGTCGATGGCCGCCTCGTCGGTGATGTCGGCGGTGACGAAGTGGAAGTCGGCTCCCAGGTCGGGCGGGGCGGCCACGTCGGCGCCGATGACCGTGCCGCCCTCGGCGAGCAGGCGTCGCGCGGTGGCCAGGCCGATGCCGGACGCCGCTCCCGTCACGACGAAGGTGCGGGAGCGAGCGCGATCGGCGTTGACCATGGCAGTGATAGTGGCACACCGGCGCTCGGTGTGCGCCCACCGAGCTAGCGTCCGTCCCGGGTGCGCTCGTAGAACCGTCGGACGCGGGCCCGGTTGCCGCAATCGGCCGTGCTGCACCAGCGGCGGTTCTGCCGGTGACTGGTGTCGAGGAACAGCCAGCCGCAGGCATCGTCGCCGCATCGTTTGATGCGCGAGAAAGGGACGGCGGTCAACAGCGTCACCGCTTCGGCGGCCAGCCGATGCAGCGGCGTCTGCACGCTCAGGGTCTTTTCGTGCCACCCGCCGGCATCGCCGTCGATGGTGAGGCGTTGGGCCCGCAGCGCGGATCGGTACGCGTCGGCGACCGTGTCGGCATCGCGGGCCGACCCGCACCCCGTCCAGATGCGATGGAGCGCCTCTCGGAGCCGGCGGGTCTGACGCAGCGCCTTCTCGGCGGCGTCCGGGTCCGAGACCGCGCGCTGGGCGAGCTCGCGCGCCTCACCGGGCGACAGCACACCGGCGTGACGCGCCCAGGCCACGAGGTCGCGATAGTCCGACAGGTATTCCGTACGGCGCTGCGGGTCACCCCGCCACGACACCGTGTTGACCAGGTCGACCGCGGGATGACCCCCGCGCAGGTCGAGCCCGGCCGCCTCCGACCGTGCCATCGGCTATCACCACCTAATTCCTAAATATAGATTTAACCATTAGGCAGCCGGGTACTCGAATGGGCATGAAGTTCACAGCAGACCGAGTCGGATTGGGCGCCGGCGCCTTGTGCTTGTCGGCCTCGGCCGTGTTCCTGAAATTGGCCGCGACGACGCCGGCGACCGCGACTGCGGCGCGCTGCCTGCTCGCGCTGCCCGTGGTCGCCGGGCTCGCGATCCCGGAATTGCAACGCGGCCAGCGTCTTTCACGACGCGGCGTGCTGTCGGCCGTCTGCTGCGGCGCCCTGTTCGCCGGCGACATGTTGCTGTGGACGCAGGCCATTCCCGAGGTGGGGGTGGGCCTGTCGACCGTCCTGGTCAACACCCAGGTCGCGGTCGTTCCATTGTTGAGCTGGCTGGTCGATCGGGAAAGGATTTCGTTCCAGTTCCTGCTGGCGCTGCCCGCGCTCCTGGCCGGCGTCGCGCTCGCCGGCGGGATGCTGGAGCACGGGATCTCGGGCAGCAATCCCGCGCTGGGCACCGTGCACGCGATCGGTGCCGCGCTGTGCTACTCGGGATTCCTGTTTCTGCTGCGACGCGGTGGGCAGGCCGGTCAGCCCATGCAGACCTACGCGGTGCTGCTGGCGACGTCGGCTGTTGTGGCGGTCGCGGTCGGACCCTGGTGGCACGGCCTGGACCTGCGGCCCGGCTGGCGCGCCGTCGGATGGTTGATCCTGGTCGCCGTGACGGGCCAGTTGCTGGGCTGGCTGTTCGTGGCCTTCTTCTCGGCCCGCGTACCCAGCACCGTCAGCTCCGCGCTGCTCCTGCTGACTCCGGTGGGCGCGGTCGTCCTGGGCGCCGCCGTGCTGGGCGAACGCCCCTCCGTGCTGCAACTCGGCGGTTGTGCACTCGTGCTTTCCGCCGGTTATCTCGCCAGCTCGGCCCCAGAATTTCCCGCCGTCCGCGCGCGTTCAAAGCCCTCAGGGCAGACTCGGAGGGAACACTCAGCGCAGACGGAGGGGTAATGCCAGACGCCAGCACGACGGAGACGCTCGCCGGGTTCGTCGAGCGGCACGCCCGGCAGCGTCCCGACGACGTCGCGATCCGCTACGGCGAGCGGCAGTGGTCCTGGTCCGAGTGGGCGGCGCGGATTCGGCGCGCGGCGGGGGCGTTGCAGGCCGCCGGGGTGCGGCGCGGCGACCGCGTGGCGTTCCTGGACAAGAACCACCCCGCCTGCCTGGAGATCCTCTTCGCCGCGGCGTCGATCGGCGCGGTGACGACCGTCGTCAACTGGCGGGTGACGGGCGACGAGCTCGCGCACGTGCTGGCCGACAGCCGCCCGCGGTTGCTGTTCGTCGGCGCCGAACTGCGTCCCGCGGTCGAAGCCGCGGGCGTGGACCGCATCGTGGTGATCGACGACGAGTACGAATCCCTGCTCGCCACGGCCCCGCCCGCGGAGGCCGCCGAGGTCGACGACGGCGACACCGCGCTGGTGATCTACAGCTCCGGCACCACCGGGCGCCCGAAGGGCGTGCTGCTGAGCCAGCGCGCGCTGGCCAATCACGCGGCGAACCTGGCGCCGGCGTTCCCGTTCGCCGCCGGCGACGCGAACCTCGTGGCGATGCCCCTGTTCCACGTCGGTGGAATCGGCTACGCGCTGTTCGGCATCGCGGCGGGGGTGCCGACGATCATCACCCGCGAGCCCGACGCCGCGGCGCTGATCGGGGCGGTGCGGGCCGGCGCGACCCACGCGTTCTTCGTGCCGCCGGTGATCGCCCGGTTCCTGGACGCCGGCGAGGCGGCCAGCGCCACGATCGCCGGCCTGCGCTACATCGTGTACGGGGCCGCGCCCATGCCGCTGCCGCTGCTGCACCGCGCGCTCGAGACGTGGCCCAAGACCAACTTCGTCCAGGTGTACGGGCAGACGGAACTGTGCGGGGCCGTCACCGCGCTCGGCGACGACGACCACCGCGACACCGACCGGCCGCACTTGCAGCTGTCGGCCGGAAAGGCGGTGCTGGGCACCGAGATTCGGGTGGCCGATCCCGAGACCGGCGAGGCGCTGCCCGTCGGGCAGCCGGGTGAGATCTGGGTGCGCAGCAACCAGAACATGACCGGCTACCTGAATCGGCCGGAGGCGACCGCCGAGACGATCACCGACGACGACTGGGTGCGCACCGGCGACATCGGGCGCCTGGACGCCGACGGCTACGTCTACATCGAGGACAGGCTCAAGGACATGATCATCACCGGCGGCGAGAACGTGTACGGGCCCGAGGTGGAAAGCGTGCTGATCGAGCACCCCGCGGTCGCCGACGCCGCGATCATCGGCGTGCCCGACGACTTCTGGGGCGAGTCGGTCAAGGCGATCGTCGTCGCCACGGAGGATGTCGACGCGAACGACATCATCGAGTTCTGCCGCCGGCACCTGGCCGGCTACAAATGCCCGCGGACCGTGGACTTCGTGCCGTCGCTGCCCCGCAACCCGAGCGGCAAGATCCTCAAAACCGCGCTGCGCGAACCGTATTGGCAAGGCCGGGCGCGCAATGTTTGACGCGCGGCGCCGCGATTGCGCGATCACGGTGCTGGGCGGCCCGACGACCGTGATCGACATCGCCGGCCACCGGATCGTGATGGATCCGACCTTCGACCCGCCCGGTGAGCACGCCTACCTGACCAAGCTCGCCGGGCCCGCGGTGGGCGCCGACGCGCTGGGAGCGGTGGACGCGGTGTTGATCAGTCACGACCAGCACCCCGACAACCTCGACGACGACGGCCGCGCGATGGCGCTGGCCGCCCCGCTGGTGCTCACCAACCCCGGCGCCGCCGCCCGGCTGGGCCCGCCGGCGGTTGGGGTGCCGGCGTGGGAATCGTATGAACTATCGGGTTCCCTTGCGGTGCAGGCGGTTCCGGCGGTGCACGGACCGGCCGACGGGCAGCGCGACGCCGGCGGCCACGTCAACTGTGAGGTGACGGGCTTTGTGCTGTCGGGGCCCGGCGTGCCCACCGTGTACCTCAGCGGCGACAACGCGTCGATGAGCGCGGTCAAGCAGGTCGCCGACCGCGTCGGCGAGATCGACGTCGCGGTGCTGTTCGCGGGGGCGGCCAGCGTGCCCGCCAAGGAGCACGGCCGGCCGTTGACGCTGACGTCGGCGCGGGCGGCCGCCGCCGCCGAGGTGCTGGGCGCCAAGGCGGTGATCCCGGCCCACGTCGACGGCTGGGCCCACTTCAGCGAGGGCGCCGACGAATTCGCCTCGGCGTTCGATCAGGCCGGGATCGCGGGCGTGCTGCGGCTCGCGGCCCACGGCGAGTGGATTGACCTATAGCCGTCCCTCGGCGCGCAACTCCGGGTGCACCCAGTCCGGCGAGCGGCGCTCCTTGAACGCGCGGAAGCCGTCGCGGGCCTCGGCGTCGCCGAGGCTGGCGGTCATGCCGATGCGGTCGTACAGGCCGAGGTAGTTGTCGATGCTGGCCTTGATGACGCCGCGGGCCCGCGGCGCGGTCCGGCAGACCTGCGCCAGCAGCTCTTTGGCGGTGGCGAGCAGCTCGTCGTGCGGCACGACCCGGGTGACCAGGCCCCAGTCCAGTGCCTCGGCCGCGGTCAGCACCCGGCCGGTGAACATCAGGTCGCGGGTGCGGACCGGCCCGATCAGCCGGACCAGCATCTGGCTGTAGTAGGTGTCGGCGTAGCCGCGGAACAGCTCGGGCACCCGGAAGGTCGCCCGCTCGCTGACCACCGACAGGTCGCTGCACAACGCGATCTGCATGCCGCCGCCCTGGCACAGCCCGTTGACCGCGGAGACGACGGGCTTGGCCGACGTGCGCACCGCGTCGAACGGCGTGACATCCATGCCCAGCGCCGAGCCGAAGGTGATCCAGTTGTCCGTGGCTCCCCCGCCGCCCATGTCGCCGCCGGGCGCGAAGACGTCGCCGGTTCCGGTGATCAGTAGCCCGGCCAGGTCCGGGTCCTCGCTCACACGCCCTACGGCATAACGGATTCCGAAGTACATCGCGGGGGTCAGGGCGTTGCGCGCCTTGGGGCGGTCGATGGTGCACACCGCGATCGGTCCCTGCCGCTCGAAGGTCAGGTACGGGGTGCCCAGCCAATCGCCCTCGGGAGGGCGGGGGCTGCTTTCCGGTGTCGCCATGGGGCTCCTCTCACGCGTCGGTGCTTAACATCGCGCCCCAAGACTGTAACGCTCCCTAGACGTACTGCATCGTGACGGTTCCGATGGTCTGCGACGCGTCGCCGACCAGGTTGGCCAGTTGGGTCTGCAGCGTGGTCGCGGCCTCGCCCACCGGTTTGTCGCAGAAGCGGCAGTGCGTCTTGAACTGCGGCTGGTCCTCTTCGTTCGGCCAGAATCGGCGTTCTCCGGCCATTGCGCCGGGGTCGTACATGACCGACTGGTGCGGGGCCTCCTTGAGGATCCGGCCCACGGGATGCCGGTGCGGGCATTCGAGTTTCAGCACGCCGATGCCCTCTTGGTTGGCTGCCATCGTCCACCGTCCTTCTCGGTCTGGTCCTCTCGGTGCCCATTGAACGCTATTTGCTCGCCATTCGTGTTCCTAATATCGCGAAGCATTGGGGGATGCCAGCGTGAGCATTTCTGAGCGGGGAGTCGTTTCGAGGCGCGATCGAGTCCGCACCACGCTGTCCGACTACGCGGCCCTGACCAAACCGCGGTCCATCCATCTCGTGGTCGGCGCGATTCCCGCAATGCTGCTCGCCGACCGCGGCGTGGTGGCCCCGGTGCCGATCATCAACACGCTCACGGGCTTGATACTCATGACGGCGGGCGCCAACACGCTCAATTGCGTCGCCGACGCCGACATCGACAAGCTGATGAAACGCACGGCCAGCCGGCCGCTGGCGCGCGGCGCGATATCGACCGACCGTGCGCTGACGTTCGGGTTGGCGCTGAGCGCGGGCGCGTTCGTCTGGTTGTGCTTGACGGCCAACGTGTTCTCCGGTCTGCTGGCGGTGGCAACGATCGTGTTCTACGTGGTGGTCTACACGCGGTTGATCAAGCGGCGCACCTCGCAAAACGTCGTTTGGGGCGGCGCCGCCAACGGCATGCCGGTGCTGATCGGCTGGTCGGCCGTCACCGGCGGCATCGGGTGGCCGGCCGTGGCGATGTTCGCGATCATCTTTTTCTGGACCCCGCCGCACAGTTGGGCCCTGGCCATGCGGCGCACCGAGGACTGCCGCGCCGCGGGGCTGCCGATGCTGCCGGCCGTGGCGAGCGAACGTCACGTCGCCACAAGGATTTTCGGATACGTCGGTCTGACGGTCTCGGCGACCCTGGTGCTCGCGCTGGCCACCGGCTGGCTCTACGCCGCGGTGGCGTTGCTCGCCGCGTCGTGGCTTCTTGCCATGGCCTATCAGCTTCACGTCCGGGCACGTAACGGCCGGCCGGTCCAACCGCTTCGGTTGTTCCGCCGCTGCAACAACTACCTGTCCTCGGTGTTTGTGGCGCTGGCGGTGGATTCGGCATTGGGGCTACCGACGCTCCTGGGCCGTTGAAGAGAGGGAGGCGTCGCGGTGAACGACGACGAGCGGCTGGTCCTGGTGGACAGCCACGACCGCGAAATCGGCCACCTCGCAAAGGCCGACGCGCATATGGGCAGCGGAGTGCTGCACCGCGCGTTCTCGCTGTTCGTGTTCAATCCCGACGGCGAATTGCTCGTGCAGCAGCGCGCGCCGGGCAAACGCCTGTGGCCGGGCTACTGGTCCAACACCTGCTGCTCGCACCCCCGCCCGGGCGAGCGGATGGACAGCGCCATCGCCCGTCGCCTGCGCGAGGAACTGGGCATGACGGCGGAATTGGGGTTTCTCTTCAAGTTCGAGTACCAGACGCAGTACGACGCGCTCGGCGGCGAACACGAGCTCTGCTGGGTCTACGGCGGATGGAGCGCCGATCGGCCGCGCGCCAACGCGGACGAGATCATGGCGTGGCGCTACGTGGCGCCGCAAGAGCTACAGACCGAAATGATCTGCGCCCCTGAGACATTCACACCGTGGTTCAAGCTCGAATGGGACCGGGTCCTGCGCGCCCATTCGTGGGTGCTGAGCGCGAATTTACTGCGAGCGCTCCCGGACAACTCTTGCCACGTCGATGCGTTTGATCAGTCTGGCCGCCGGTAGCTGTGAGACCGCGGCGGCCGCCGTCACGGCGGCGGTCGCGAGGACCAGCACCGTCGCGCCGACGGACAGGTGCAGGCTGAACAGGTCGTTGTTGAACGAGCGCAGGAACAGCCACCCCGCTGCTACGCCGGCCGCCAGGCCGATCGGCACGGCAAGCAGTGTCGCGGCGAGGTTCTCGATGGCCACGGTGGCGGTGAGCCGGCGGATCGGTGCGCCGGTCGCCCGCAGTGTGGCGAGTTCGCTCGTCCGCTCGGCCAGGTTGATCGTCATCGTGACGTAGATGACCGTGAACGCGAGCAGGGCACCCAGCACCAGGGCGGTGCCGGCGAACGCCCAGAAGATGACCAGGTAGCTGCGCAACTGCTTTTCGACCGCGCGATTGTCCGTGTAGGCGGCCACGCCGGCGAGCGCCGTGGCACCGGCGCGGACCCGGTCGCGGTCCGCTCCGTTGTCGAAGCGGAGCAGGTACCCAGCGGGTTCGGCGTCCGTGAGGGCTCGGGCGGTGTCGTTGGTGGCGTACACGGCGGTGCCCAACGGTTCGTCGACGAGGCCGGCGAGCCGCACCGTCCGGGCGGGTCCGGCGGCGGGCACGACGGACAGGTCGTCGCCGACGCGCACACCAAGCCGGTTCGCGAGGGCCGCGCCGGCGAGAACGCCGTCGGCCGGCAGCGTCCGGAAGGTGCCGTTCGGGTTGCGGAATCCGTGCATGACCGTCGCCGGTTGGAGCCCGGTGAGCGAGGTCGGGTAGGTGTGGCCGTTGGCGACGACGGCGACCCGCGCCATGGTCGCCGGCTCGACGACCGCGACGCCGGGGATCGAATTCAACTTGTCTCCAACATCCTTCGCCCCCGGCGCGACGAGCACGGTGGCATCCT
This sequence comes from Mycobacterium sp. 1081908.1, assembly GCF_001673535.1. Taxonomy (GTDB): domain Bacteria; phylum Actinomycetota; class Actinomycetes; order Mycobacteriales; family Mycobacteriaceae; genus Mycobacterium. The sequence goes on from NZ_LZLY01000034.1 coordinate 35,349, forward strand.
GGCGCTGCACCTGGCCGAACTCGACATCGACCATCGCGCGCACGCTGGTCAGCATCGAGGCCGAGGCGAGGATCAGGACCAGCGCAAGCACACCGCCGACCATGGTGGCCGCGGTGCGGCGCCGGCTGCGGGTCAGGGAACGCAACGCCATCCGGAACACGACGGGCAGTCGTGTCCACCGCGCGGAGACCCGGATCAACCGACCGATGCGGATCTCGCGGACCCCGTCGCCGCGCATCGCCTCGGCGGGCGCGGTCCGGGCGGCCCCGATCGCGGGCATCAGTCCCGCGATCACCCCGGTGACCAGTCCGAGCGCGAAACCGATGACGGCGGTGGGGATTCGGTGCTCGATGACGGTGTCCGGAAGCCGCAACAGCGACGCGTAGGCCTTCGTGTAAGCCGACGTGGCCACTCCCCCGACCAGGACCCCCGCCAGCGCCGCGACGGTCGCGACGATCGCCCCGTACCACGCGTAGTGCTGCACCACCACGCGACGCCGCGCGCCCAGCGCGAGCAGGGTGCCGATCACCGGTCGCTCCGTGTGGATGATGCGGGTGAGCAGCAGGTACTCGGCGATCGCCGCGGCGCTCAGGAACAACGCGGGGAACCCGATCGCCATCCCGCGGAATCCGTTGAAATTTTGCCGGAGTGCGGCGTTGGACGGTTGGTCGCCGCGGTCCTCGACGTCCGCGGCGCCGGCGGAACGCAGCAGACCGGTGATCCGGTCGCGATCGGATTGGGTGGCGCCACCGGCCATTTCGAGAAGTACCTGATTGGGCGTCGCGCGCGCCGACAGCGTCCGGGAAAGGGATTCGGGCGCGAACACCACGGCGAACGCATGGGGATCACCGAGGATGTCCTGGCGGTTTCGCGCGGGCCAGAGGTATTCGGGAGACCGCACGACTCCGGAGACGATCACGTCGCGCCATCCCGTGCCGTCGAACACCCGCAGGCTTTTGCCCGGGGTGAGGCCGAAGGTGTCGGCGGTGTGCCGCTCGACGGCCACCTGGTCGGAGCGCTCGGGATCGGGCAGTCCCCCGGAGACGGCGTCGATCTCGTTGATTGCGTTTCCCGGCGGGATTCCCACGACCCGGCCGACGAGTTTGGTGCCGCCGATGGCGAGCGGACGGTCGGCCTGGGTGCGGATCGCGATGCGGGCGACGCCGGCGGCGTTACGCACCGCCGAGGCCATGGCCTCCGCGTCGCCGCCCGTCACCGTCAGATCGGCGAAATGCGTTCTGGCGTAGGTCCGGTCGTAGGACGCCTGCACGTTGCGGAAGGAGTCGTAGCTGGCGACGAACAGCAGCACCCCGAGCATGACCGTCGCGCCGATCGCGGCGACCTGCGGCAGCCGCCGCCGCAAGTCGCGCCGGGCCTTCTTGTGCAGTGCGGAGCTCATCGTGGCGCGTCACCACCGAATGGTCGCGGCGTCGGCCGGCGAGGAGTTGCGTTCCGTCGACACGATCGCGCCATCGCGCATCCGCACCACGTGATCGGCCACGTCGGCCGTGGCCTCGTTGTGCGTCACCATGATGACGCCGCATCCACTAGCGCGGCTGGTCTGCTGCAGCAGCTGCAGCACGCGACGCCCGGTCGCCACATCCAGCGCACCAGCCGGTTCATCGGCCAACAACAAGTCCGGGTCGGTCGCCAGCGCCCGGGCGATCGAAACCCGTTGCTGCTCACCGCCCGACAGCTGAGCCGGGAAATGCGCGGCACGATCCGACAGGCCCACCGCGGCAAGAAGCTCCGGAACGCGACCTCGGTCGCCCCGGCCGGTGAGTTCCATCACCACCTGCACGTTTTCGTGGGCGGTGAGGGAGGAAATCAGGTTGAAGAACTGGAACACGAAGCCGACGTGTTCGCGGCGGAAGGCACCCAGGTCCCGCGGCCGGCGCGCCGAAATATCCTGTCCGGCGACGGTTATCGTGCCGCAATCCGCCGTTTCGATGCCGCCGATGATATTGAGCAGCGTCGTCTTGCCCGACCCGCTCGGACCGAGGATCGCGACGAATTCACCGGCACGGAGATCGAGATCGACGTCGCTCAGCGCGGATACCGCCGCCGCGCCCTCGCCGTAGGTCTTGCTGACCCCACGTAGCCGGACCCCGCCGCGCACAGCCGGCCTAGGAGCCAATCGCCCTGCCCCGCGCCCGCCACCTCGTCGATCGGGTGAGCCAGGCGTCGCTTTCCCGCTCGGGCCGCCGCGCCATGACGAATTGAGAGATTCCGTGCAGCTGCTGGTCGATGTCCGTCAGTCCGGCCGCCGCGAAGAAGCCCGGAACCGTGGTGCGGTCGAACACGCGCACCCCGCACATTTCGGCACCGAACTCGAGACCCTTGCGTATCAGCAAGGATTCGCGGCCATAGGTCGTCATCACGGCGATCCGCCCACCGGGCGAAAGTACCCGGATCATCTCTTGGAGCATGCGGATCGGTTCCTGGACGAGATGCAGCGCGGCAAAGCAGCACACGACATCGAAGGTGCAGTCGTTGAAGGGCAGGCTGAGCGCGTCGGCGCGCATGTAGACCGCGCGGGCGGCGCTGTTGTCGCGGACGGCGCGCTCCATCATCGCGACGGAATTGTCCAACCCGATGACGAACCCGTCCCCGCTGAGCTGGTCGGCGAAGAAGCCGGTGAAATTGCCCGGGCCGCAGGCCACGTCGAGCACGCGCTGCTCGCCGCCCAGATGCAGTGCATCGGAAGCCTTTTGCCGCTCGGCGTCGATCGAAATTCCGTGCAACCGCATGATCGCGACCATGATGGGACGCCAGAACCGCTCGTACAGCGCCGCGACCGTGGGGCTGTGCATGAATCGCTGCGCGAGGCTTGGCCGGATCGGGAAGCCGGCGCCCAGCAAATCGGTGAACCCGTCGCAGTAGTGCATCGAGCGCATGAAATCGTCGCGGATCAACCCACGCGCTAGCGCCGGCGACCACAGTGCATCCGGGACGGCCTCCGCCCCGGGCTGTCGGGCGGTCATAACCTAGGCACGCGGTCGGGCGCCGGATGGTTCACCGGCCGCGGCACAAATTTCGGGCGCCTACCGCGATCGGGCCCCGCGCCAGACCCGGCGCGCGAGGTTGATCGGCGCGAGGGCGGCTTCCCAGGCCCTGCCCCGCCATGGGGCGCCGACGCCGACGAAGGTGACCACGGCGCCGTCCGCGCCGCGGCCCTTTCCGGGTATCAAGCCGATGGTCGCGTGGGCGACGACGATGCGGCCGTCCTTGCGCAGGGCCGGGACCTTGAAGATTTTGCGGTTCAATCGGCCGCTCTTCATCGCGTAATCGAAGCCCCACCAATGCACGGGCCGAAGGACGGGCGGGATCACCACGTCGAGGCTGTGGCCCAGCGCGTCGGCGGCCGAATGACCCACGACGTCCGTGACCGCATCACCCCACTGACGGATGACGCCGTGCCGGTCGACGGTCACCGTTGCGCGACCGTCGTTGGCCGCCCCGGAAGCGTCCATACCGTGATCACGGCCGGCGCCGTCGCCGGGTTCAAACAGGGCTAGCCGGACAGCGCGGGCAGCACGAGGGTGTCGATGACCTGCCGGAAGAAACCCGCGTCAACGGTTTGTCCGTTGAGCACTCGGAAAAGGCTCATCGCGGTAAGCACGTCGGCGACCAGGGACCAGTCGCGGTCGGCGGCGATCTCACCGCGGGCCGCGGCGCGGGTCAGGATGGTCGTCATGATGCGCCTGCCCTTTAGCAGCAGGAGGTCACCGAGGGCTTCCGCGAGCTGGGGATCGTGGGTGGCTTCCAGGGCGACGCGGAGCACCAGGTCGTTGGTGATCAACTCGCTGTCATTGCGCGCCGCTCGCTCGACGACCGCGTCCATGTCGCCGGCCAAACTGCCGGCATCGGGGACCTCATCGGTGCACAGATCGGGCCGCCAATAGACGAGAACGTCGGTCATCAACGCCGCCTTCGATGACCACCGCCGATAAATCGCGGCCTTGCCGACGCCGGCGCGCGCGGCGATGTCGTCCATGTTCGTGGCGTCGTAGCCGTTCTCGGTCAGCGCGGCCAGCGCGGCGTTGAGGATCGCGGGATCGCGGGACCGGTCCAGGCGGCCCTCCGTGCGCTGGCGAAGCTTCGACTCCATTGCTGCGTCACACCCCCGTCAGTTGCGGGACGGGCGCGGTGTCACCCTCCGGCTCCGGCTCAGGGGCCTGCCTCTTCCTCATGGCGAAGGTGTCCAGCGGCCACCAGAACCAGCGGCCCAGCGCGGCGGCGATCGCCGGCGTCATGAACGCCCGCACGATAAACGTGTCGACGAGCAGACCCAACCCGATCGCGGTGCCGAACTGCCCGATCACCACCAGGTCGCTGACGATCATCGACGCCATGGTCGCCGCGAATATCAGGCCGGCCGCGGTGACCACCCGGCCGGAGGCTCCCATGCCCCGGATGATGCCGGTGTTGAGGCCGGCCGGGATTTCTTCCTTCAAGCGAGAGACCAGCAGCAGGTTGTAGTCGGACCCGACGGCCAGCAGGATGATCACCGTCAGCGGTAGCACGATCCATTGCAGCCCCACCCCGAGGATGTCCTGCCAGAGCAGCACGGACAGACCGCACGCGGTGCCCAACGACGCGAGCACGGTGCCGACGATCACCAGGGACGCCACCAGGCTCCGGGTGATCAGCAGCATGATCGAGAAGATCAGGATCAGCGTCGCGATGCCGGCGATCGTCAGGTCGATCTTCACGCCGTCCTGCATGTCGCTGTACATCGAGGCGGTGCCGGCCAGCGACACCTTGGCAGACTCCAAGGGGGTTCCCTTGACCGCGTCGGCAACCGCCTGCTTGACGCCCTTCACGTGCCGGATCCCGTCCACCGAGGCGGGGTCGCCCTGGTGGGTGATGATGAACCGGACCGCCTTACCGTCGGGCGAGACGAACATTTTCAAACCGCGCTTGAAGTCGGGGTTTTTGAAGACTTCGGGCGGAAGATAGAAGCTGTCGTCGTTCTTGGCTTCGTCGAAGTAGTTCCCCATCATCGTCGAGCCTTCTGCGTTCTCCTGCATATGCCGCTGGATGCCCGCCATGGAGCTGTGCGTGGACAGCATGAAGTCGCGCATTCTTTGCATCGACTCGATGGTCTTGGGAAAGTCGGCGAGCAGCTGTGGCATCAACCGGTCCAGGGCGTCGAAATCGACTGTGAGGCCGGCGAATTTGTCGGAAATCTCGTCGATGCCGTCGAGCGCATCGAAGATTGAGCGCAGCGACCAGCACATGGGGATGTCGAAACAGTGCCTCTCCCAATAGAAATAGCTGCGAATGGGCCTGAAGAAGTCGTCGAAGTCCGCGATGCGGTCCCGCAGCTCGTTGGTGGTGTTCACCAGGTCGTGCGTCCGGCCATCCATGCTGTGGGTCGTGGCGGTCATCTGCTGCATGACGCCATACATGTGCTGCATGACGCTGATCGTTCTGCCCATCTCGTCGGCCTGCTCGAGCATCGACGCCATGCTGTCGTTCATGAACTTCGCGGTTTGCAGGGTGCTGGAGCTGTTCATGGCGATCACGAAGGGGATCGAACTGTGCTCGATCGGCGCGCCCAGCGGGCGGGTGATGGTCTGGACCCGCCCGATGCCGCGTTCATGGAAGACGGTCTTGGCGATTCTGTCGATGATCAGCATGTCCGCCGGATCGCGCAGATCGTGGTCGGCTTCGACCATCAGTAATTCCGGATTCATGCGCGCCGGGCTGAAGTGCCGCTCGGCCGCCGTCTGCGCGACGTTCGCCGCGATGTCCGGCGGGGTGAACTTCCTGTCGTTGTAAGTCGGGACATAGGTCGTCAGGCTGACGAAACCGATCACCGCGACAAAGGACGCCACCACGATGATGGGTATCGGCCACCTCGTCACCATCGTGCCGACTTTGCGCCAACCTCGTTCCGACACTTGACGTTTCGGATCGAAGAAACCGAACCTGGACCCGACCACGAGCACTGCGGGAGCCAGCGTCAGGCCCGCCAGCATCGTCACCACCAGGGCGATGGCGCACGGGATGCCCATCGTCTGGAAGTACGGAAGCTTGGTCGCGGTCAGGCACAGGCAGGCGCCCACGATCGTCAGACCCGACCCCAGGATGACGTGCACCACGCCGTTGTAGGCGCTGTAGTACGCCTGCTCTCGATCCTCGCCACGGGATCGGGCTTCGTGATAGCGACCCAACAGGAAGATGAAATAGTCGGTTCCCGTGGCGATGGTCAGCATCGTGACCATGCTGACGGCGTACGGCGTCAGACCGATGATGTCCAGATTCCCGGCGGTCGCAACGATGCCTTCCGCGGCATAGAGCTCGAAGCGGACCAGGATCAACGCCAGGATCGCGTTCTTCAGCGAGCGATAGATGATCAGCAGCATCACGAAGATGACGCCGATCGTGACCATCGTCATCAGTTCCATGCTGTTGTGCGCGGCGATCAGCGTGTCGGTATTGAGCGCGGTGTTGCCGGCCACGTAGGCCTTGACCCCCGGCGGCGGCGGGACGCTTTTGACGATCTTGCGGACCTCGGCGACCGACTTGTGGGCGGGGGTGGTGCCCTGCGCGCCGTCCAGGAAGACCTGCACGTAGGCGGCTTTACCGTCCGGACTCTGGGACCCGGCGGCGGTCAGCGGGTCACTCCAGAAATCCTGGAGGAACTGGACATGCTTGCTGGCCTTGAGCTTGGCGACGATCTTGTTGTAGAACTCGTGCGCGCTGTCGCCGAGCTTGTCGTCGCCTTCCAACACGACCATCGCCGTGGAGTCGGTGTCGAACTCCTGGAACTTGTGGCCGATGTTCATCATGTCTTTGAACGCGGTCGCGTCCCGCGGAGTCATGGGCACCGAGTGCCTGCCCGCGACGTCGCCAAGCGCGGGCGTGAACAGCGTGGTGCCGAGCGCGACAAGCAGCCAGAGCAGGATGATCGGCACCGCCAGGACGCGGATCGTGCGGGCGATGCGGGAGCGGGAGCCAGGCTCGCTACTCATACGGATTTCACCAGGCAGTAGATGAACGGCTCGTATTCGTCGATGGTGCGTTCGTCGCGGACTTGGCCGTCGACGACGACCCGACATCGGATGTTGCGGACGCCTTTGTCACCTTGGGCGACGATGTTGGCCGACATCGACGGCAGGGTCGTCACGATCGTGTACGACCACGGCAGCGGGGCGTGTTCGACGAGATGGGGTTGCCCGTTCTCGTCGAGGTAGTTGGCGCTGACACTGCCCGCCGATGGCGAAGTGACCTCGTAGGTGATGTGTTTCGGGTTGAACGGTTTCGTATCGTCGGCGTTCGCGTCGTGGCTGGAGGCGTGCGCGGTGGCACCGAAACTGGCGCGGACCCGCAGCACGACATACGAACCGAGCGCGACGACGACGACCAGAAGTAGCGGGATCCACACCTTCTTGAAGAGTCGATACACCCGCCATCTCCTCCCTGCCGCCACCGCCGAAGTCGACACGCCCGAGCCGCACTCACGCGGAACGCAAGTTCCATGCTCGGTCGGTCAGGACACTACCGCATCGCCGAGCATGCCGCCCGGAGTCGCGGGCCGCGCCATCAGGCTCGATCACAGACTCCAAATGGAGTACCAAATTACGCATGCTGAGCAGGCGATCGCCCGCACACAATCGGTTCGTCCACCCAATCGCTTCATACCGCTTGGTCCGGCTCCATCCACTTGTGCACTGCGACCGGATCTGGCCTTGAAGCACGCCATCCCTAACGCTCGGTCCTTGAGAGGGGAAGTGATGAGGGGTTACGCCCAGGGTTCGAGCAGACTTGGGCTCAAGCGGCCTGAAATCGGTAACGACGAATCGTCCACACGAGCTGGGCGCCTCTCGAAGATTCTTCGCATCTGCCTGCTGCTCACACTGGCGGTGGACTGTCTAGGGGCGCTCGCGCTTGCCGTCGGTGAATTCTCGATGCCCCTGACCATCTTCGCAACGCTGGCAGCCACTATTCAGCTCGCAATAGGTGTCGCGAACGGTTGGGCTTTCAATTCCGTTCGACGGGCGGCTCCAACCTGGGCAAGAGACGCTTTCATCGCTCAAATGTTCGTGCTTTTTCTCGCAGGATACATAATCGTCGTCGACCAGCGAAGCGCGATAAGAAACTGGTATGTGATGGCAACTGCGGGATTGGTCGCTGGCGCCTCTTTCCTATGGCTTCTACTTCTGGCGCCAAAGTCCAGATTCGAATGGACAAAGCCCGCGGTAGTTGTAACCGCACTCTTTCCGCTCGCCGGACTTCTTCAGTTCTGGCTGCAAAACTACTACATGCCTTCAACCTCATTGCCCCTCGTCGATATAACGACCGAGCTCTCGCCACAGGGCTGGTCCGGGTCGATCGTCCATTTGTCGGCAAAGGTCACAATTCATAATCGCGGTTCCACGCGGGTTAACATCGCGAATTCGCTGATGAGGGTGACTGCATACTCGAAAGACCCGAAAGACCTAGACACGAAAATCTACTGGAATAAGTGCGCGGAAACGCCAGACCGGGACGAAGGCTGGTGCAGGCTGGCGCGAGGCATAGATCCCTCGGGAAATTCACTGGACCTGGATTTCCGCGTAAATCCGACTATAACTGGCTTCTTCACGCCCACTCCACCCACAGGTAGCCAACTAGTTTACGTCACCACTCTTCAGTCTGATTTTTTGGTTCCGGGCGAGACGGATGTCTTTCAAAGAGACGTGGATATAGACTCCGGAAAGGTTTCGCTGGTTCGCTTATCCGCCGCCGCTATAACCCTCACCGACCGAAGGATCGAAGATATTCGATCGTGCACCGACAAACACACTTCGGCATATGCGGATTTCACACAATTTGCATCAGAGGTACGACAGGCGCAGCCGTTGCAAGGTTCGAATACCCACTATTTCTGTCGAGAATTCGACATCGCCCCACGCAATTTCATCGAGAAATTGATCGCTAATCATCCAGCCGTGGAACTGACCACCTGGCTCAATAATCCAAACGATGTGGGCACTGAATATCCCATAATCACCTATCGTTTCGGGACCGCTGGACGGTTCGATAATCCAAATCCGGACCGCGAGTCAGAAAGAAAACTTGAGGAGCTGAATCCGGGGAGCGAGATGACAAGCGAATCCGAGTACGCGCCCACCGAGAAGCCCCCGCCCGGCCCAGCGCCGGCACCGCCCAGCGGGAAGGGCTGAATCCCGATATTTGAACCGGGCTGACTTATTCAGTTGGTCCGGCAATCGGACATAGTTCGGACAAGGCGGCATAGGCCAAGAGTGTCCGCGACATCGTCGAGGGAGGCGTCGACGCGCGGTTGTCGGCCGCGGAGCCTCAGGGCTGAGGTTCCCCACCTCGCGGCGACCCGCACAAGAACCAAGCAAGAATCACGCAAGGTATCAGCGACATCGTTGCCGCAATTGCCACTTACCGCTCGCGGGAAAGGAACCGAAATGATCACGAGTTCGCGCCACTCCACCGCACGGCGCTGGCGCGCCGGCCTCGTCGCGCTGGCCGCGGTTCTGGCGGCTGGGTGCTCGTCGAACGATGCGACCGCATCGCACCCGGGCAACCCCACGACATCCATGCCAACCGCGGCCGCAGAGATGGCGGCTCATGGCGTCGAGAAATCGATCGGCGACGTGCCCTGGTCGCAAGTCGGTCCGGGCTGGATGCTCGCGACGTGGAGCCCGGCCGTGAGCGTGCCTCCCGGTGTGCCGCCGCCTCCGGGCTCGCCGGCGCCCGACACGGTCCCCGTCACCCTGTACCTCGTCGACCCGGCGGGCGGTCGCTACGCGATCACCACCTTCCCGCCGAAGGCTGGACCCCACGGGGTCGAGTGGTCGGGCGACGGCAGCCACGCCCTTTGGGCCTCCGCGGGCCCCGGAAAATCGACGGTGATCACCGAGCTCGACCTGCACAACGGCACCCGCACCACGTTCACCGTTGACGGCTCGTCTGTCGCCCCTCGCTTCACCCGCCCCGACGGCAAGGCGCTGCTGCTGACAGTGGACAAAAAACTGATGCGGGTCGACCTGGCCGGCAATCCGCAGCTGACCTATCCGACCGACAAGCTCCCGAGCGCCTTCAACGGTCAGTACCTCTCAACCCCGGACGGCACGCAGCTGGTGCTGGGTACCGCCTCCGGCCTTGCTCTGATGGGCAACGACGGAACAGTCGGCAAGGAGCTGTCGTCGACGGAAGGAAGCTGCTCACCGGTGCGATGGTGGGACGCCGGCGCGAAAACCGTCCTCGCCAACTGCAGTGCCGCAAACCAGCGCGGACGGCTCTGGCTGGTCCCCATCGACGGTTCGGCACCGACCGCGCTCACCGCGCCGATAACGGACCCGGCGTCGCACGACACCGGCGACATCAGCGCATGGCAACTGCCGGCCGGCACCTATGTCCAGTACGCGGGCGGATGCGGCGCCATCCACCTCGGCAAGCTCAACCCCGACGGCACGGTGTCCAAGGTTGCGGTGCCCAACGTCGATCCGAGTCACAGCATCTATGTGATCGGCGTCCACGGCGGGAACCTCGACCTCAAAGCCACGGTCGCCGGTTGCGGACCCGCCGAGTCGCTGCTCGAGTACGACCCCGCCGCCGGCACCACCAACGTTCTGCTGGGACCGCCGCTCAACGGCGGCGCGGTCATCAGCGCGGTGCCTTACCCGGGCGAGCAGTAGCGTGCGACCGCACCAGCGGCTGTGGCGGCACCGCCGAAACGCCACGATCGTCGCCCTCGCCGTTGCCGTCATCGGCATCACAGCGTGCCACTCGTCGCCGCCGGCCGCCCAACAAACCGTGCTGCCGCTGGGCGGTCTCAACCACCCCGCCGGCGTCGCGGTGGATACCCACGGCGCGGTGTATGTCGCCGACAGCGGCAACAAGCGAGTGCTCAAGTTGGCCTCCGGGTCCAACAGCCCGACGGTGCTGCCGTTCACCGGGCTCAACTACCCCGACAGCGTGGCGGTAGACGCCGCCGGCGCCGTCTACGTCACGGACGACCACAACAACCGGGTGGTGAAGCTGCCGGCCGGGTCCACGACCCAGACGGTGTTGCCGTTCACGGGCCTCAACGGCCCGGATGGCGTGGCAGTGGATGCGGCCGGCGCCGTTTACGTCGCCGACTACCTCAATGCTCGGGTGGTCGAGTTGGCCGCCGGGTCGACCACCCAGACGGTGCTGCCATTCACCCAACTCGGCCTGCCGCGCGGTGTCGCGGTGGACGGCGCCGGCAGCGTCTACGTCGCCGACTTCGGGCGCAAGCGGGTGGTGAAGCTCGCGGCCGGGGCGACCACCCAGGCCGTTCTGCCATTCGACGGCCTCCACGGCCCCATCGGGGTGGCGGTCGACACCGCCGGAAGGGTTTCTGTCACAGACTATTTCAACAACGCCGCGGTGACGATGGCGGCCGGATCGTGCACCCAGACGGTGCTGCCGTTCATCGGCCTCACCGGCCCCGAGAGTGCGGCGGTCGACACCGCCGGAAATGTGTATGTGGTCGACGCCCAAAACAACAGAGTCGTGAGGCTCTCGTCGGCGCAGTCAGCGGCGCCGCCGGCGTGCCGACAGACGGTGCTGCCGTTCACTGGCCTCGACGATCTCTGGGCCCTGGCGGTGGACACCGCCGGCAATGTCTATGTCGTCAACAACACCTCGGGCGACCACCGCAACCGGGTAATCAAGCTGGCGGCCGGGTCCAACACCCAAACCGATCTGCGGTTCACCGGCCTCGGCTTCCCCGAGAGCGTGGCGGTCGACACCGCCGGCAACACGTACGTCGTCGACAACAAAACCAATCGAGTGTTGAAGTTGGCGCCAGACTCCAATACCCAGACCGTGCTGCCGTTTTCCGGCGTCGCCCCCCGGGCTGTTGCGGTCGACACCGCGGGCGATGTGTTCGTCACCGATTACCGCAAGAATCGGGTGCTGAAGTTGGCCGCCGGGTCTAACACGCCAACTGTCCTGCCGTTCACCGGCATCGGCGACCCTTGGGGCATTGCGGTGGACACCGCCGGCGATGTCTACATCGTCGACTACGACAAGGTCCTGAAGCTGGCGGCCGGGTCGAACACGCCAACGGTCCTGCCGTTCAACGGCCTTAGCCGAGCCGACGGCGCGCACGGCGTCGCGATCCTCGCGGCGGGCGCCGTCTACGTCGCTGATTCCGCCAACAAGCGGGTCGTGAAGCTCGCGGCCGGGTCGAACACCCAAACTGTGCTGCCGTTCGCCGGCCTCGGCGACCCTTGGGGGGTGGCGGTGGACGCGTCGGGCGCCGTCTACGTGACCGACCGCGATAACGCCGAGGTGGTGAAGCTGGCGGCGGGCTGATGCGTCGAAGTGCCGGTTCGCTCTATCTGCCTGCGCTGCAATGCCTTTCGCTGGGCACAAGAACCAAGCAAGAAACACGCAAGGCGCCCGCCGCAGCCTTAGCGTGACTGGCCACAACAGCCGCGCCCGGCGACCCAGTCTCGGACATGTTCGGCGGAAAGGAAAGCAAATCATGAAGAACGCAAGAATCGCGGCGCTCTCCATCGCCGCGCTCGTGCTCCTCGCCGTTGCCGCCATCGGCGTCACCGGATGCAGCAAGACGCCGCCGTCCCCGCATGGAACGGCAACGAAGAGCGCGTCTACCGGACCAACGAATCCGTCGACGGGGCCAACGCCGCCGCCATCCCGACAAACCGTGCTGCCGTTCAGCGGCCTCACCAACCCCCAAAGTGTGGCGGTGGACAGCGCCGGCGACGTGTACGTCGTCGACTATGACAGCGGTCACCACGACTCGCACGGTCGCGTGGTGAAGTTGGCGGCCGGGTCGGGCGGGCAGACAGTGCTGCCGTTCAGCGGCCTTGATCACCCCGGCGATGTGGCGGTGGACGCTTCCGGCAACGTCTATGTCACCGACTACCGCAACCGTCGGGTGCTGAGGTTGGCGGCCGCGTCGAACACCCAGACGGTGCTGCCGTTCGCAGGCCTCGAGGGCCCCTCCGGTATAGCGGTGGACGCTTCCGGCAACGTCTACGTCGTCGACGGCGGAAGCAACGCCGACCCCCACCACTATCGAGTAGTGGAGTTGGCGGCCGGGTCGAACACCCAGACGGTGCAGCCGCTCACCGGCCTCGACACCGCTTCCGGTCTGGCGGTGGACAGCGCCGGCAAGGTGTACGTGCTCGACATGGGCAAGCATGGAACTGATGCTCGGGTGGTGACGTTGGCAGCCGGGTCGAACACCCAAACGGTGCTGCCATTCACCGGCCTCGACACCCCTACCGGTCTGGCGGTGGACACCGCGGGCACCGTCTACGTCGTCGACCGCAACCACGACCGCGTGGTGGGGTTGGCTCCCGGATCGAACAATCAAACAGTGCTGCCGTTCACCGGCCTCCGCTTCCCATTCTGTGTGGCGGTGGACACCGCCGGCAACCTCTACGTCACCGACGAGCGGCAACATGTGGTGAAGCTGGCGGCGGGCTGACGACGAGTGCACGTACGTCACACGCTCGAAAGTCAGGCCCCTGAGATATTTGCCTGCGCTGCAATGTGTTTCGCATGCCGACCCACAGCGAACCGGCACAAGAACCAAGCAAGAAACACGCAAGGCGCCCACCGCAGCCTTGGTATGACAGACCACAACAGCCGCCCCCGGCAACCCGTTCCACGCCATCGCGGCATCCCAGCCCGGACATGTTCGGCGGAAAGGAAAGCAATCATGAAGAACGCAAGAATCGCGGCGCTCTCCGTCGCGACCGCCATCGCCGCGCTCGTGCTGCCTGCCGTTGCCGCCATCGGTGTCACCGGATGCAGTAAGACGCCTCCGACTTACCGGGTTACCGCCACGGTGCCCGTCGGCAAGTCGGCGTCGGGGGTGGCGGTGGACTCGGGCACCCACACCGTTTACGTCACCAACCGCGACGACGACACGCTGTCGGTGATCGACGCCGCGAAGCGCACCGTCACCGCCACCGTGCCCGTCGGCAAGCCGTTCTATGGCCCGGAGGGGGTGGCGGTGGACCCGGGCACCCACACCGTCTACGTCACCAACTACGGCGTCACGGTGTCGGTGATCGACGCCTCGACGCGCACCGTCACCGCCACCGTGCCCGTCAGCGCGGGCCCGGAAGAGAACCCGGCGGGGGTGGCGGTGGATCCGGGCACCCACACCGTCTACGTCGGTCGACTTCGAACGGCCGCTGCCCATGTCGGCAACGACGACGGCGAGGTCTCGGTGATCGACGCCCCGACGCGCACCGTCACCGCCACCGTGACGGTCGGCAAGCAACCACACTCGGTGGCGGTGGATCCGGGCACCCACACCGTCTACGCCACCAACGCCAACGACAACACGGTGTCGGTGATCGACGCCTCGACGCGCACGGTCGTCGCCACCGTGCCCGTCGGCAAGAACCCGGGCGGCCTGGCGGTGGATCCGGGCACCCATACCGTCTACGTCACCAACGGCGGCGACGGGACGGTGTCGGTGATCGACGCCTCGACCCGCACCGTCAGCGCCACCGTGCCCGTCGGCAAGCACCCGGCCGGGGTGGCGGTGGACCCGGGCACCCACACCGTCTACGTCACCAACCGCGACGACAACACGGTGTCGGTGATCGACGCCTCGACGCGCACCGTCACCGCCACCGTGCCCGTCGGCAAGCACCCGGGCGAGGTGGCGGTGGACCCGGGCAGCCACACCGCCTACGTCACCGACGGCGGCGACAACACGGTGTCGGTGATCGAATCTCGATAGTGGTGTGCGCCGGTGTGTGGGGGGGCGACGGATTGTCTTGTCCGCCAAGGATGGTGGGCGTACCCAGAGCCGACGAATCCCGCTAATCATAGAGTGCACAAGCTCTATTCGTGCAGGTCAGCAGGGTGGTCCCGGCTGGGATCGAACCAGCGACCTTCCGCGTGTGAAGCGGACGCTCTTCCACTGAGCCACGGGACCCGGCGCCGAGGGGCGAACGACGAAGAAGACTAGCACGAATCGGACTGCGCCCAACTCGCCGCGTGCGTCGCCGGGCGCGCTAGCCTAGAGCCGCAACGTAACCAAGAGATTTGTGCGTGCCCGCTCAGGTGGACTATCGTCGTCCTTCGCGACGGGCGACGATCTCGCCCGTTGCGCGCGGACGTAGCGCAGTTGGTAGCGCATCACCTTGCCAAGGTGAGGGTCGCGGGTTCGAATCCCGTCGTCCGCTCGAAGGTGCAAGTGGCATCAATCCCCAGCGGTGGAGTGGCCGAGTGGTGAGGCAACGGCCTGCAAAGCCGTGCACACGGGTTCGATTCCCGTCTCCACCTCCAAGTTTTGACCCCCCAGGCGCGATTAGCTCAGCGGGAGAGCGCTTCCCTGACACGGAAGAGGTCACTGGTTCAATCCCAGTATCGCGCACCACGTTCTACGTGCATAGACGGCTGATCCGACTCGGTTTTGCACCACATATGCACCACAACGTAGATGCAGGTCAGGGCTCCGCACAGTATCAGTGAGGAGAACCCCGCAGTGACCGCAGCAACCAATCCGCGACCTGATGTGTCGGCGCCTGGTGCCACGGTGGACTTCCCCGAACAGGAAGGTCCAGCCATGACAACGACCGCAACCAGCACACAACCCGATGTCCCGTTGCCGGCCGGCGCCGTAGCGGATTGTGAGAGCTGGGCGTTCTGGGACAACGAGTTTCGTATCTTCCACGGCCCCGACCGGACTGTCTCGAACGCCGCTGGCAAGAAGATCGCCGAAGTACGGACCGGAGGGATACAGCGCCGGGACGGAAGCATCGACACGACCGAGTGCCCGCCGAGCATGGATGTCTACGTGCTCACCGACGACGGGCTCACCGCGGAACAAGCGCGTGAGCTGGCAGCTGCGCTGCTCATGGCCGCTGAGGAGCTCGACAGGTGGGCCGAGCGATGAAGACGCCCATCGGCAACTACTCGGCGCGGGAAATCATCGACGAGCTGATCAGGCGCGTCGGTCACGCCGAGACCTGCCGCCGGATCGGCAAGCCGGAATCGACGGATCTGGACCAGTTGGCCGACGACCTGGACCGGGAGTTCACGTGAGTGCCGTCGATGACGAGGCGGTCGACGCGTTCGCCGCGGAGCGGGTGACTCAGGCTGCGGCGTGGATTGACAAAGTGATCGCCGTTGTCCGGGCGCAACACCCTGGCGAGTGGGACAGCCCCTGGGCGGCCCGCCGGCTGCAACGAGCGGCGTGCGTGCTTGCGGACATCATGGAGGACGACATCCCGGAGAAGGTCTATTCCTTCGACGCGCTCGCGGTCGCCATCTGGCGGCTCGCGGTGCTCGCCGAACAAGTCGCGCGGAAGCGCAGCGCCGAATGAACTACGCCAGTAACGGCCCGTTGGTGAACCGCAGGTTGCATACTGCGTATTCAGCACTGGGTATGGCGGGTCGTTCCTGGCGACAACCCAAAGGGTCGCATTTCAAACGCGACCCTTTCCCGAATCGGCACCCAAGAGGTGTCGGTTGAAAAATGTCCGCGCTCACTGCAGCGCCGCAGATACCCGGATTTCAAATCCAGGTATCCGCGACGCGGACATCAGCTCCCAGAGAGGTTGGATGGTGGCCAAGAAGAAGTGCGCGTGCCCGCGCTGCGGGCTTGAGTCGAGCTGTTCCCACGGGCGCTGGTGGGACCGTCACCCGGTCGCCGCGGTGCTGTTCGCGCTTCCAGCCGGGTACACCCTCATCGGCGTCATGCTGGTGTATCCGTGGTTCACCATCCCGGCAACGATCATCCTGTGCGCGGTGCTGCTGAACCGTGCCGCGCGCCAGCGGGCGGCCGTCGCCGCCCGAGCCGACCACGAGCACCGCGAACTGATCGCCCGGGCGGTCTTCAATCCGCAGTTATCGCCGGTCAAACCATTAAGGTGGCTGTCGCGGCCGCGCGGGGCCGACCACTGGGCTCCCACTCAACCAATCTGGGAAGAGCACCCGACATCTGATACGAATTTGCGGGAATGGTGAGAGCAGCGGCCTGACGATATGCCTGGGGTTGGCGCACCCGGCTAATCGTTTCGCTCCAACCGCCACTCGACATCTTCAGTGAAGACTTCTTCGGCGAGTTCGATCAGCATGTCGTGTGCCACTGTGCGGTCTTGGTTGCTGATGTCGTCATCGCGAAGTCGCGTAATAAGATCCGGTACCTCTGGGTGGGCTGCGAATTGGGCCCAGCGTTCGGAAGCCTCCTGGCAGCGGTCAGGAATGGTTCTCGTGAAGTGCTTCGTCATCTGGTCGACAGGGCCCTCGTGAAGCTCAAGGTTGTAACCCAACTCTGAATTAACTTCCTCAAACTTGCGGCGATCGTCGGGGGTGCCTGCCACCGCGGGCCGCACGTACTGCTTCTGAGTCGATATCACGTGGAAACCCAACTGCTGGGCCATCAGACGCGTTGTGTAGTGGGCTCTTCTGCACACAAGCACTGGCATGACTGGTAGCTCGGGGTGGTGGAGCCGGAGTTGGGCGCATTTGAACAGGAGCTGGTAGAGCTCCTGTGTCTGAGGATAAATCCACTGGCGGACGTTCTTTACTTCGATCGCGACGAGGAGCGCCGGCTTTGGAAGACCACCCGTATCCATACCTGTGTAAAACGCCGCGTTGTCCATTCGGCCGCCCGGGACCGGGGCGCCAGCAATCGTCGCAACCTCGCCCCCCTGCGGCCTCAGCAGACGGTAACCCTCTGGAGCCGCCGCCGTAAGCGACGTGTGAACAACTCGCTCAAGAGCTGCTGGAATCGGCGGAGCGCCCCATTCTGTGACTGGGTGGCTCCAGCTTAAAAACCGTCTGTGGAGCAGCCGCTTGCGCCCCGCGTGCCGCAGAGCCGCCTTGCTGGGATTGGCTAGGACATATGTCGCCACAGATTGACCACCCCGCGTCGCGTCGACACGCCGTTCGATCACATGACCATCAAGGAGGCGATTCCGCGCCGTCGTCAGGTGGTGAGGGTCAATCTTGCGTGCCGCACCTTCGAATTTCTGATCAGCCAGCTTTGCTTCCATCCCCGGTTGGGTCGCCGCCCCCTCGGCCTCCAACAGCGCCTGAACGGCAGAGGTCGCCCAGCTCCGCCACTGCTCAACGGTCGCGACGGACGGCACACCACAGAGACTTCTATATATCAGCGCGCCGTTCAGGTGAAATGCCCGAATCGCACCCCGCCAGGACCGGAAACCGGCCCGGCGCCCCCAGTCTGCTTACCGCAAAATCACGAGCTGATCGAGAATTAGCAGGTCACCAGACGCGCACCACCGGGTAGTGCGAGCCAAGCTCGATCTCACCAATGGGTGTGCCGGCGCTGACGGCGATATAGTCGCGCGCCCATGCTTGGTACTGTGCTGCGACGTGAACACCGTGTTGCCTGCCACCGATACGCGGTGCCGAATAGATCTTGAGGGGTGGGACGCGGGCAACGCCGATCGGATCTGGTCAGACTCTCGCCCTGCAAGCTTCAGAACTGCATTCATCGAATTCGGTGAACTTCTTGCCCAGCATGTCGATGACCCGGCCTCCGTGGCGCTGATTATCCCGGTCGACATGGCGGACGCGGTTCGGCGACGAGAAGACGGCCCGAGTTACACCGCGCAACGTGGATCAGGCTTCGTGAGCGCGCGCACGATGAGTATGCCCGGTGGCCGCGTGGACGTGATCCTCAATCCAGGCTGGCTACATGCGTTCGACACTCCGGATCACATCCGGCACGCCATGCGCGACATTCGTCGATGCCTGGTGCATGAAGCGCAACACGTCATCATGCACCAACGCGGATCGGGGTTTGACGCCTATGCATATGGCGCGGAAAGCGGAGCAACCAACCAGGAGTTCGCCCGCTGCGCCGCGAAAGTATGCGACGAGCATCGAGCGGAGTGGCAAGCCATTCAACTTACCGAGCACGAGCCGGTCACGGCTGGTGATGTTGTCCCCGTACTTGAGGCGCTTGGTTCCCAACTCGCCGCTGCCCATGACGGGTACCAGGCGGCCCCACAAAGACCCGGTGCAATCTCCGAACTTGCAGGTGCTGCCCTAAGCAGCTGCGTAAATCTCTGGACGACACTCGGCTACTGGATAGCCCAATATCGAGCAGACGACGCCAACATCGCAGACATACCCGCCGAGATCAGAGGACTACCGCTTTGGGAGCGATATGTGGGCGACGTCTGGTCTGTCTTGTGGCTTGACGGTCTTCGGACTCTTCCCGTCGAGAACTTAACTACCAGTCCGGAAATCCTCTGCGTCGCAATGCGAAACGTGGCCGCGACGCTGCGGACGTCACTGGAAACAATCGGTTTCCGATACTACGACGACAGCGACCTCGGACCCATCTTCCGCATCATCCGCTTTGACTTTCCTCACTGAGGTGTTTCGCCTGGCCCAGCTCGACTTGAGCGTCAGGCCAATAGAATCGACCAGTAGATGATTTCTAATTCAGGCGATAGGCACATCGTGGTTCTCAACTTCGTAGAGAGGCGGCGCGGCCGCTCCGACAGATATAGCTGGATACCGTTTGAATCGTCTGGAAGCTTCAATCCTGATTGGTGGGACCGGCCGCCCTACGGTGATGACGATCCGTGGTACGTGCAGGTGCTCCGAAATGGTGATGAGGTTGGTCGGGTCAAGTTTGACGACAGGAAGTTGTCTCTCCGTGGTTACGGTGTGAGTCGGCAGGTAGCAGCGAATGCCCTAGAGATCGGCTTCTTTGAGGTGTCGGACACTTGCCGCCGCGAGGGCATCGGCACAGCAATTGTGCGTGGGCTCGAGGCTCAGTATCCAGACCGGACATTGGTTGCGTTCAGCATGGAAGCGGACGACTTCTGGGGTTCGCTTGGCTGGCAGCGCCATGATCACCTCACTGAACCGCGGAATCGCACCTTGTTTGTGCAGAGGTTGACACGTCCGCTTTAACGTCACGCCCGGCAGGTACCTTCGATCTCACCGCGGGGTTCTGCGGCGCCCCAGCCCAATAGACAAAGGAGAGCAATGAGCGACTACAACACAGCCTGGGACTGTCTGGCCGATGCCATCGGAGCCGAGAAAGGGCAGAGTTCCGGCTACATCAACGAGGTTGATCACTTAAGCACAGATCAGCGTCTGAAGGTGGCCGAGGTCGCTGCGCTGCTATCAATCGCACAGGAGTTATCCGCCCTTCGTCACGAGGGCATCAATCCCAACTTTCCTACTGACTGATACTCCACGCGAGGGGCCGACCGGGTCGGGTTTGGTTTAACGGGCGTTGTTAAGCCCCGCTGCCATCCTGCAAGTCCGGAAGGTCTTGGCCCAGAACCATTTTCGGTCCCCACTCGTAGGTGTCCCACGCGTGGTCGAGCACGGAGTTCCGTCCAAGCTCCTTGTCGGCGAGCGCGTTAGAAATGCGCGATCCATCGCTCATTGTTGGGTCGGCTAGAAATTTCTGAAGGAAAGCGCTGACGTCGATATCTTGAAGGGTGACAAGTCTTTCGATGTCTTCGCTGGCAGCGATGGTTGTCGGGATTTTCGGCGTGACATCGAGGAGATCCTGTATCGGTCTCGCATTGGCTAAATCGAATCGTTCCATGGTCACGATGAGCCCAATTCGAGGCAGATCCGCGGGGATGTGCGCGAAGGCTGGGTGCTGCTCGGCGATCCGATCATCGGTCGTATTGACCTGCTTGTATGCCTTGCCCAGCATCCGCCGCAGTTCTGCGCCGGCGTCGGCAGTGCCCATACGCACGGGCTCCGTTGGTCTAACCGACTTGACCTCAACCAAGATGACCGCATCTGCACAGACCACTACCCAGTCGACTGATCGCTTGCCGCCTTTGTCATAGACGATTTCAGGATGAATTTGAGCGTTTGGGATGGTCGCGAGTTGCCGGCCGACGTACTGCTCGAACAAGTCACCAACGTCATCCGTGAAGCTGTTGCCCCACTTCTTCGCGCCCGCGTAATAGACGCCAAGCGGACTGATCTTACGAAGCACGAGAAGTATTGAAGGGACTAGCAATTCGTTCGAGACACCTGCCACCACAGGCCTAGCGAGCAGAGGATTGAACGTGAATCGCCGGTAATCGCTGGCCATGGGGACGCTTCGCTGGGCGTGGAACCACTTCAGAGAACCAACAAAGTTCTGAGCGACAGCGCTGGCGAGCACTTCGGTCGGCATGACCGCCGTGATCGGGTCTAGTTGCGGATGGTTGAACCAGTCGGCCGAAAACATTCCCGCGTTATGCGCCGCTGTCGCCTGAACAAAGAATCCCGCCCCGGTGTATTGCGAGAGGGTACAGCCAAACAGCTCGGTGTCCCATCCTGGGCGGATCACCTTGAGCGGTTTCGAAGATTGCGTGTTTTCGAAGAGCGCCACCGTTCGGCCTACTTCGTTGTACGGCGTTTGGTTGTAACCCTGTTCGGACGTAATCCTCAGAAAGAACCCAGTGAGCGAGTCTGGGCTGTTCGAAGCTAGCCCGGCATCACTGACCGCGACGTATGCCGCACAGCAATACAGCAGATCTTCTTGTGTTGCCGCAGAACGATATTCGTTCCCGGATGTAAGGCTCACTCGGGCGATGTCAGCCAGCGCCCATGGCGTGTACTTGCGGTAAGGGCTCTTGAGCCAAGAACCGGGCTGCCAGTATTGGGCCGACGTTTGCGCTATCAGCGGCACTAGCGAGGATGGCGAGTGCCGACGGACCCGCGCTACGTACTCGGCATCGCCAATGGAGTCTCGGTAAACATTGGCCACAAGTCGTAAGTTACCGATTATCCCCCGGCGAGTTTGATGTTCTTCGCCGTCACATGACAATCGCGGTTCGGGAGCCTTCCCTGCGGCGTGGACGGATCGGCCTTTCACAGGTCACTCCCCACAGCGCCAACGTCGCCGCGACGAGGGTTGAGGAGCCCGCAGCTTTGCGGTCCCAGCCGAACGCTTGACCGCCGAGCATAGGTCGCTGCTTGGCCGACAGCACGCCGCGGGTCAACTCGACCTGCCCGCGATGCGCCAGCCTTCCTTCGGTCACCGCGTCCCACAGCAGCCCTGCCGCGATCGCCGCGTCGTGATGCCCGGTCAGCGTCGGCCGGATCCTGGCACCAGCCCAATCGAGTTCGGCCAGCGCGTTCCGTTCATCAACGACGACAGCCCGCACCCCCGGCTGAAGGTGTGCGCTCACCCACTGCGGTAGCCACGTCACACCCGGCGCGGTGGTGTACCACTCCAGGTGCAGCCGGCCGTCGTCGCGGTGGCCCGCCAAGCACACGGTCGCGGCGTCGCGAGACGGCATCGCGTCCACACCGATCGCCAGATCCCGCACCGGCACCGAATTCGGATCAGCAAGCGATGCCCACACATCGGCGTCGAACACCGCCGTCGCTGCGGCTTTCGGCAGCCACATCGACAACCGCTCCGCCCGGAACTGATCCACCGGCAGCACCGCGCGGTCATCAAGGATGGCCTGCAACGGCACCCGGCCAGCCGCCACCGCCGGATTCACACGCAGCCACAACTCCTGGTCATCGACATCGGCGCCCCACTGCGCGCACCACTCCCACCACGCGAGCCGGGGATTCAGCCCATCATGCGCCGACGACCGCATCGTGGCGAACGCCTCCGAATCATGCATCGGACCCGGCGCCGTCCCGAAATACAGCGACTGCGCGCGCGGCCGCGAGAACACCGTCGGCGCCAACGCCCCCACTTCCGGCGCCGGCAAATCCTCAGCCTCATCAACCACCAGGCGATCCACCGACAGCCCACGACCCGCGGACGCCGAGCGCGTCGTGAACGCGATCCGAGCACCCGTGTCCAGCTCGATGTACTCGGCGCCGATCATCTGCGAATGCCGCCGCACCCGGCTAGCCAGCTCCGAATGCGACTGGATCACCGACCACAGCCGCCGAAACGCATCACTAGAGGTTTTGACCGCATGCGCCGTGTGCAAGATGTTCTCACCCAACTGGTACAGCCCGAACAGCTCGAGCGCCAGGATGATCTGGCCCTTTCCCGACTGCCTCGCCACGACCAAACCGGCCTGCGAGCACGACCAGCCGCCGTGAGCCTCGCGCAGCACCCCGCGCACGATCCCGGTCTGCCACGGGTCCAGCGGCACACCGTAGGCCAGCGCCAGATCCACGCAATCCTGGCCCGTCGTCTCATCCCCGTCGGGAATACGCGAGAACGTCGGCTCCGTCGTGGCCGGCGCGGTCATCACGCACCCCGCTTACGCCGGCGGGCAGCGATCTCATCAAGCTTCGACCCACCCGGCGCCGGCGCGGAAGCCGCCAACGCCGCCACCACCAACCGGTACTCCCGCGACACCGCAGCGAGGTCCCGCGGGGCCGTCTGCGGGTCATTCAGCACGGATTCAAGCAGGTCACGCAGCGTTTCCAGACGAGAACGGTCGCTACGCGGCGCCGCGCCGGCCGCTCGGCTGCGCGACCCTCCAGATTTATCCGTATGCCGACGGGCGTCGCCTTGATCGGGGTCGAGGGGGCCTACGCCCTGGGGGTCGGGGGGTGTCATCCGAGGGCTCCTGAGTTGCGTCCGACGGTGCCGTCGGGCAGGTTGCTGCGTTTGCCGTTGCACGCGTGGTGTGCTGGGCGCAGTTGCTCGAAGTCGTCGGTTCCACCGTGGCTGGTTGGGGTTTGGTGGTCGACGACGAAGGACCTGGGGTGGGGCCAGCGCAGGGTGAGGTCAATCGGTTGTTGGCAGAAGCAGCAGGGTTGGCCTGCGTGGACGAGGCGCGCGATGCGTTTGCGGTTGCGGTCTCGGATCGCTTTGGTGGCGAACGGCATCGGCGGTCAGATGTTCCTTTCGCTTAGTCCTTGCGGCTCGGAAGCTTGCCGGTCAGTCGTAGGTGAGCGGCGGCGTAGCGCAGATACTGACTCGGCGAGTAACCCGGCTCGCCGTCTTGGCCAGTCCTTCCGTCGAGGGCCTGAAACGGTTGACGCCCGCCGCCGCCGATCATGGGGTCAGACGTTCCAGCTGCCGGCCAAGGCAGCCATCGCGAACGTGTTGAATTCCGTGGGAATCTGCATCGGTCCGACGCAGCGGAGCGCTGGGCGCCCGCGCTGGTGGCCGGCGTTCAGCAAAGCGCGCAGATCCTCGTGTTGTTCGGCGACTTTCTTGGTTCCGAAAATGGTGTCGGCCTCGTCGATCACCAACGTGGGCGGATGCTCGCCATTGATGGACCGGAAAATAGCGGCCACGGTCGCGTTGACCGTCGCAAGCGGCTTATGACACGTCCCCGTGATGATGTCGAGGAATCGTGACTTGCCGCAACGCTTCTCGGGACTGGTGGCCACCAGCCGCGGCGCGAACTCAAACGCTGGCAGGGCATGTGTCGCGGCCGTCCACAATGCCGCCGCCACGTACGAGTGCTGATCGGGCAGTGAGACGTACCGCGCGAAGGTGGCGTACAGCTCGCCGAGCAGTTCGGCGCCGTCGTCGTTCCCATCTGCGTCGCTCATGCGACCTCTCCCCCGCAAGCTTCGTGTAGCAGCTCGGCGAGGTCGCGGTCACGGCCGCCGCGGCGCCACAGTGCGCGTCTGGCTTCCAATGGCAGCAGCGGGATTTGACCCGTCCCGAGGAGATGTTCCGCCGCGTCGCGATAGGCGTCGATGGCGCGTTCGGATAGGGGTGGTTCGGTGCATCGGCACGGCCAGGGATCACGACAGCCGCAGTCCAATGGCACTGACCGTGCGGCCTTGTCGCGGCGTCGGCCAAGCTGGGACCGCAGGTCTTGCGGGTGGTCCCAGGTGCATGGCAACCAGACCAGTGCGCTACCGGGCCGATCGGCGGTGGGTGCGGTATCGTTGGGTGTAGCTGCTGCTGTTGAAGGGGCCGCCAGTTTCCCAGGCTGGCGGCTTTTTCGTTCCGGTGGCCCGCTCATGCGACACCGCCGTGCATCGGAGTGAGGACGGCGTCGAGGTCGGCGACCTTGATCTTGATGATCCGATTGCCCAGCCGGTAGCCGGCCAATCGCTTCGAGGCGATTAGCCTCCGTATCGTCTTGTGATCGACGTCGAGATATGCTGCCGCTTCAGGGATTCCGAGATAAGCAGGCTGTTGTTCTGCTTGCCGCCGGATTCTCCGGTTCGATCCTGATTTCAGATTCGTCGGAGACGTGGATTGCCGTGTAGACACTGAACCTCCCAGTGCATGAGGGATCGACCCTCTGCTGGGAGGTTGTCGCTGGCCGGAGCTTCATGCCGGGCGCAGCAACTCTGACTGTACATGGTTAGTTGTGGGTAGGCATGGAACCACGCACGCCGAATGTCGCGAACCTGCCCCTATCTTGTGTCGATGAGTGAGCGCAGCGAGATTGCGGCAATGCCGTTCTCGGCCAGCGCATCGAGCTGAGCGCAGAACTCCGGCATGCGCCTTTCATAGGACAGCCCGCACCGGCCGCATCTCAAACGAATACGAACTCTGCCGGGCGCGGTTCCGTCAGAATGCGTCAGCATCTCGGCGCTCCTGCTCCTGGGCCGGTGAATGCTTAGCGGGCCAGGAGCAGGTACATCACTAGCGATGGTCCACAGGCCGAACGTCTCGGAGCCGCGTTTCATTGCAGCGGTGAGAATCTCATCTTCAGACCGGTTCAGCTCCATCACCGCAACGGCAAATACACCTTCAGCATCTTGTACCAAGCCCTCAGCGGCCAAAGCGCCATCAATCTTAAGGAATGGGCCCAGGACGGCCTCTGCGTGACTGGGCTCGGCGCAGTAAACGGTCAACCGGTAGTCGGGAAGTTTATGGGGCACCGGCAGATTCTTTCTGTGCGAGCTGTGACAGCGCGGCCGCGATCTGTGCGTCTCGATTGGCCGCTATGTGTTGGTATTTCAGTGCCGCGCTCACCGTGCTGTGGCCGAGCCGGCCCATCAATTCGGCGAGGGTCGCCCCTGTCTGAGCTGCCAATGTCGCTCCGGTGTGCCGAAGGTCGTGGAATCGCAAGTCGGGGCGCTTGGCTTTGTTGCGAGCCGGATAGTAGTAGCGATACAGCGACGACGGTTGAAGATGGTGGCCGTTGATGGCAGGAAACAACAGCGATTCGCGGGATGGGCCGGTATGCCGTTCAAGGTGCCGATCAACGACCGGCATCAGATGAGGCGGAACGGTGACATCACGCGATCCCGCGATGCTCTTGGGTGTCGTCGTTCGCATTTCGCCGTCAACGCGGACGACGCCACGGCGAACCTGAATCACATTCCCGATGATGTCTTTTCGACGTAGCTCGGCGAGTTCGCCGTAGCGCAATGCGCACCAGGCGGCTAGGAGCACCATGAGTCGCAGCCGTTCGGGCATTTCGGTGGCGATGGTTTCCAGCTCGGCGAGGGTTGCTGGTCGGATCTTGACTCGGCGCTCTGTGTTGCCGGCGCCAGAAATGGTGCAGGGATTGGCGTCGGCGATCCCCTCCGATGCCGCGGTGCCCAGGATCGTCGACAGCAGCGAGTAGGCGTGCGCGCGCATAACCGGCGCACCAATCGCACATGTCGCGTACCACTTGCGCACGGCGTCGGGGTTGATCGCGCGAACCGTCACGCGAGCAAATGTCGGGTTAATGTGATCCTCAAGGAGGGCCTCATAGTGCGCCAATGTCCTGTCCTTCAGCGGCCGCCCCTTGACGGTCCGGCGCTTCAGCCACTCGGTGGCGTAATCGGCGAACAGTGCGTTGGGCCGATCGTCCTGTCCGCTCGACGGTGACCAAAGGTTTCGGTCAATCTCCCGGCGTCGATCAGTGAGCCATGCTTCGCCATCTTGCTTTAGCGCGAACGTGGTCGGAGCCTCGTTGAGCATCCCGTCAGGTCCGGTGTAGCTGGCTTTCCAGCGGCCGGAGCGGAATTGCCGCAACCGCCCGAAACTGCGTCTCTGTTTACGATCCACCGATGTCACTGTCGCCGCCTTTTGCACCACATATGCACCACTATATCGGGTAGGTGTGGTTAATTGTGGTCAAGTCCGGTTAATGCTACTGTTCAGCGTGTCGCCTGGTCAGAGGCTTTCTGATGCAGGTCAGCAACAGTGTAGAGGGTTCTGATTGAGACTGGTTCAATCCCAGTATCGCGCACCAGTATCGCCGCACGTCAAAGCTTTTTTCGAGCGACGCCCAAACATCTGGCGCAACCGGCCTTCGCCCCCGGCGATCTCGCTGGCGGTCCGACCACCATTTGCTTACCCTCCTTCAATGCAGGGCAAGAAAATTGCTGTCGCGGGCGCGGCGATAGTTCTCGCAGGTTGCGGCGGGTCAGGCAAGACAGCAACGACGGTGACGTCCGCGGTGGAAATCACGAAAACGGTCACGGTGACCGCTCCGCCGCCACCGTTCGCCCCCAGGACCGTCATCGAAACCGACGGCACCTATCGGGTCGGCATCGACATCGTGGCGGGCACCTATCGCTCGGGTGGTCCCAGCCCCGAAGGAGGATCCGATTGCTATTGGGCGCGGCTGAGCAGTCTCAATGCAACCCACATCATCGATAGCGACATCGGCACCGGTCCTCAGGTGGTGATGATCGCGCCAACCGACAAGGCGTTCCTGACGCGTAGCTGCCAAACCTGGCACAAGACCGACTGATTTGCTTTTAAAGCGCCGCGGCTAGGGGTTCTCCTCGATGACGCACTGCACAATCGTGGCGGCCGTCTGCTGGTCGAATCCCATCCGCGCTACCTTCTGGGCCTCGGCGTCGGGGGAAACGCCAGATTTGAGGTCCTGCTCGATGACTCCAGCCCGCTGGAAGTTTTGTGGGTCCGGTTCCCCCAGCGGAAGTTCCTTGATGCCCCCGACGCAACGATTGAAACCGCTGTAATCAGCGTGAGCAGGCGACGCCCCCAGCAGAGCAATAGCCACGCCGGCCGCCGCAGCGAAATAGGTGAAACGCATTCTCGCATCGTATCGCCGAGCATGCCCGCGGCAAAGGGTTAAGCGAATTGAATTGCAGCGCAACAGCTTAGAGCAACTCACGCCTTCTCGGCCTTCATGTCCATGTCGATCGTGCCCTGGCACGCGCCGCTGAGGATCTCGGTGTGCATCACGCCGGAAAGCGACCCGTCGGGTTGCGGCGTGTAGCGCACGGTGGAGTGGGCCGGATTCCATTGGATGCTGGTGTCGGGCATCATGCAGTCCCACTGGAAATCGCTGACCTGCGTCCAGGACGACCCGTCCCAGGTGAATTGGACCGGTTGCGGAACCGTCGGGTTGCTCGGCGGCGGGCCGCTGACGATGGTGGCGACGCATTTTCCGCTCGAACAGCTCGAACGGAACCCATATGTATCGGTGTGCTGCACCTCGGGGTCACCGACGGCCATGCTGGTCCCGGACTTCGGACCGACCATGAACGTTATCGCGTACGTGCCGTTCCAGGACGCGGCGTCGGCGGAAGCGGGTGGGGCAAGCGGCAGGGCGATCGCGAGCGGCGCGGCACACAAACCAGCCAGACCGCGCAGACCATTCGGGGCCATCGGCTCCTCCTCTCATTCCGCGACAAACTTCGGAACTAGAGCGAAGTGCGTATACCCCATCTATACCCGTATTCCGCGCCTTCACCTAGACGCTTCCCCGGGCTAAAAACGACGACGCCAGCTAAGCCCGCTCAGCAGTGAGCGGCCCAGCACTGCTGCAGCGGGCAATAGGTCGCATGCGCGATTCGCACCATCGACCCGATCTCCCCGAGCGTGACGTTCCTCGGGTCCAGGGTGGAGTGGATGTTTTGCGCGATTTGGTCGTAGGTCCAACCCCACCCGAGATCGTCGCAGATAAGCCGCCCCATCGCGGTCAGCGCCTCGTCGTGGTCGGGCGGCCAGCTGAAGCCGGCGGCGCGCAGTTGGGTCAGGTACGCGTCGTCGACGGGATCGGCGGCCGCGGTCGCGGCGCCGGAAACCAACGCGGCGCCGGTCATGACGGGAATGGCCAGTGTGGCCAGCCAGCGAAGTGAGGGCATTCGGTGCGCTCTCTTTCTCCTCGGCGTTGAGGGGGCCGTAGAAGAATAGAGACGGCCGGGAAAAATCAGATTATGCGGAGCTGAATAATCGGCTTTCCCGACTGAAATGCCCGACCGGCTATGCGGCGTGCGGGTGATGCGGCAGCGCTTGCGCGGGAGCCTCTTTCGCGTCGTATTGGCCGGCCCACTCCCAGCGAAGCTGAGTCACCGGAGCCGCGGGCGCATCGTGCCGCTCCAACCGGCGCTCGATTTTCCGGTAGATCCACGCGACCGCGGTCAGCATCGCGACCGCGACGGCCAACACGGCCACGGCGTCGCCGAAGGCGATCAACAGGATGATGCCCCCGAAGATCCAGAACGCGGCGGCCTCCAGGTCGCGGTTCCCGTGGTGCCCATTGATCGTGATGTGCCGCATGTCTGCCTCGCTCGGTTCGGGTCGCCGCCTGATGCGACAACCGTCCCGTGCAACACCGGAGCGACGGCAGGCCTGCCCAAATCCGCGGCAATCGTGACCGACGTCACGGCGCGGATCACCCGATGAAGCGACGCCCTATTCGTCGGCCTCGTCGTGGTCTTCCTCGACGTCGTCGTCCTCGTACTCCTCGTCTTCGTCGTCGTCGAAGACGTCGAGCTCCAGGTCGAGGGGGTCCTCGCCGTACGGGTCGACGACGTATTGCTGCCAGTAGCCCGGCGCGAAGTAGATCTTGTCGGCGTGGTCGGCGTCGTCGCCGACCTCCACCATCAGGATTCCGTCTTTGATGTCGTAGCCGAATGCGTTGGGGTATTGGACACCGCCGTCGGCGGTTCGGATGTGAACGTCATATGCCACGGGCGGAAGTCTACGGAGTTGGCGGCGGCGAAGGCGGCCCAGACGGCGGGGGCTGCGACGGCGGCGGCTGTTGCGGGCAGTCGGGTTGGTAGATCCACACGCCGCCCGTTCGCGTCCAGGTGATCCCGCAGCCCAGCGGCACCACGCCGGGTGCTTCGGCCGGCGCAAGCAGGGCCGCCGTCAGTCCGACCACCAAGGCGAGCTTCACCCCCATCGTTCAAGCGTGGGATACGCGGCGGCTAGCCGCAACCCGAAACGGCGCCCTCCAGCAGATCGGCGGCGCGGGCCACGCTTTCGGCCGAGTTGGTCATCCTGGCGGCGACGTCACGGGCCCGCGCAGCGTAGTCCGGGGCAAGGACCGAGCGCAGGTCGGCGACCAGCGACTCCCGGGTCGTCATCGAAAGCTGGCGCGCGACACCTACTTTCAGCCGTTCGATGCCGGCCGCCCACAACGGCTGATCGAGCCAGAGCCACAGGACCACCGCCGGGATCCCGGCCCGCAGGCCCGCCGCCGTGACACCGGCCCCGCCATGATGCACGACGGCGCGGCACGCCGGCAGCACCACCGCATGGTTCACCGCGTCCACGATCTTCACGTGATCGGACGGTGGCGTACCGGCAAAGTCGTTGGGGCCGGCGCAAATCAGGGCCCGCTCCCCCAGCTGCGCGCAGGCCGCGCCGATCATGGCGACCAGCTCCCCCGGAGCCGAGACCGGCGTGCTGCCCAGCCCGAAGCAGATCGGCGGCGTCCCCGCCTCGATCCACGACAACACCTCGTCGTCGGCCGATGCCGGCAACTCGAGCGTCAACGCGCCGACGAAGGGCCGCCGGCCGTTCGGCTCCACAAGTTCGGCGGCCGGCCCGGGCAGGCAGAGCTCGTCGTAGGCCTGGATCTCCAGCGGCGTCGGCGCGGCCCCGTCCGGCAGCCCGAGCTCACGGCGCTGGGCCGCCGCGATGTCGTTGACCATGTTCGAATACAGCACCCCGGTGGAGAACACCCGCGTCGGGAAGAAATGCAGCGCGGCCAGCGGGATGCCGCGATGCTCCGCGACGATGGCGGCCAGCTCCTGCTCGTTGAAGCCGGCCACCAGCAGGTCGGCGTCCCTCGCGAGCGACGTCAGCGTGGCGGTCTTGCCCGCCCAAACCCGGGTGAGTTGCTCCATGACCTCGGGCAGCGCGGCGAACGGGTTGTCGACGCCGCGCACGAAATTCGCGGCCGAGTCCATCCGCTCCCGCGTGTCCGGTCCGTAGGCGACCGCGGCCAGCCCCGCCGACTCGACGAAGCCGACCTTGTCGGGCGACACCGCCATGCGGACGTCGTGGCCCCGGCGCAGCAGCTCGCGGGCCGCCGTCACGCACGGCTCGACGTCGCCGCGGCTCCCGTAGCCCACCACCACGACCCTCACGGACGCAACCTAACTCACGCCGTGGGTCGCCAGCTCGTAGCCTTGGCGGTATGCACGTGATCAACGGAGTCCGCGACCCCGCGGCGAGCTTCCCCCTCGAGACCCTGGCCGACGACGCGGGCGAGCGCCGCCAGGCCAACCGCGCCGTCGCCGTCAGCGCGGTCGGCTTGGCGCTGACCGGCCTCGTCGAACTGGCCATCGCGCTGGTGTCCGGATCGGTGGCGCTGCTCGGCGACGCGCTGCACAACCTGTCCGACGTTTCGACCAGCGCCCTGGTGTTCGTCGGTTTCCGGGCGTCCCGCAAGCTGCCCACCGAGCGCTATCCCTACGGCTACGAACGCGCCGAAGACCTCGCCGGCATCGGTGTGGCCCTGGTGATTTGGGGCAGCGCCGCGGTCGCGGGCTTCGAAAGCGTCACGAAGCTGCTCCGCCACGGCGGCACCGGGCACCTGGGCTGGGGAATCGCCGCCGCCGCGGTCGGCATCGCGGGCAATCAGCTGGTGGCCCGCTACAAGCTGGCGGTGGGCCGGCGGATCCGATCGGCGACCATGGTGGCCGACGCCAAGCATTCCTGGCTCGACGCGTTGTCCTCGGCGGGGGCGATGCTGGGGCTGATCGGCGTGGCCCTCGGCTGGGGCTGGGCGGACGCGGTCGCCGGGATCGTCGTCACCGCGTTCATCTGCCACGTCGGGTGGGAGGTGACCTCCGACATCGCGCACCGGCTGCTCGACGGCGTCGACCCAGAAATCATCACCACGGCCGAAACCGCGGCCGCCGCGATTCCGGGCGTCATGCACGCCCACGCGCGGGCCCGCTGGACGGGACGCACCCTCCGGGTCGAGGTGGAAGGCTTCCTCGACCCGAAAACCCCACTCGCCCAGGCCGATCGGATCGGTCGCAGCGTGGCCGCGGCGCTGACGCCGAAGATCCCCGAGATGCACAGCTTCAGCTGGACCGCGCGGGCCGCCTAAACACCTAAACCCGTTGCGCCGGAAACGATTCGACGACCTTGATCAGTTCGTCGGGCGCTTCCCAGTTCAGCAGGTGCCCCGCGTCGGGCACGGTGACCAGCCGCGCGCCCGGAATTCCCTCGGCGAGCCGGCGCGAATGGCTCGTCGGCGTCGTGCGATCAGCGGAGCCGACCATCACCGCGGTCGGCACCGCGATCTCGCCCAGCCGCGGGTAGCGATCCTCGTGGGAGAAGGCCCGCACGATCGGCAGCAGCGGCCCGTGTTCGTCAAGGTGCTGGTTGAAGAAGTCGACGAACACCGAGACCATGGTCGGTGACGGGCGCGCGCCGCACTGCGCGGCACCGAACAGCGTTGCGACGGTGTCGTTGCGCATCAGCCGTTGCAGGATGCCGTATTCCAGCAGCGGGATCTGCAGCCGGTTCTGCGGCGCCCCGTCCAGGATGCGGCCCGCCCAGGTGGCGAACAACACCAGCCCGCGCAGCCGAGGTGCCACGTCGGCGTGGTCGAGCACGGCGCGGATGGTGACGAACCCGCCCATCGAGTGCCCGACGAGCACGCCGTCTTGAACGTCGAAGTGCTGCAGGACCGCGGCGAGGTCGGCCGCCATGGGCTCCGATCCGATCCCGTCGGAGCCGAGCGTGGAGCGTCCGTGGCCGCGCTGGTCGAACGCGATGACGCGAAATCCCCTGGCCTGCAGCTCATCCCACACGAGATTCCACTCGAGGATGCGGGCGGTATAGCCGTGCACGAGGATCACCGGCGGGCCCTGCCCCGCGACCAGCGCGTGCAGGACCGTCCCGTCGGGCCGGGCAATCCGAACCTGCTCGCCGTCCGGCTCGGCGAGAAGCCGTTCGCGTGGATACGGATCCGGGTTGCGCGCTATCCGCGCGGCCATCGCCCGTGCGGCGCCCCAACCCAGCAAACCGGCCGCCGACGCGATGACCATCCCCTTGCGCATGGCTCATTATGGCGGGCGGGCAAGCCCGGTGGTGGGGTTAGTCGCCGACCGCACCCTCGGGCTTGGGGCCCCGGCCCTCGCCGGTGATGTACTTGGGGCAATACGCGCCGAGCGCGATCACCGTGAACTTGGCGGCGCCGTTGCCGGTAAACCCGTTGCGCTGCTGCAGGTTTCCGATGATTTCCTCTTCGGTCGACCCGGTGTCCTCCAGCTGGCACAGCGTCTTGGCGGCCGAAATCGCAGCCTTCGGGTCCTGGTAGGTGATGCCGGCGAACTTGAGCGCGGACAGGAAGTCGGCGTCGGTGGCCGGATCGCTCGCAGCGGCCGGATCGGTGGCGGCGTCAGGGTCGGCGTACGCCGGCGCGGCCAGGCCGATCACGGCGACCACGGCTGCCATCCCCCACAGAGACCTCATGACGCCGCCATCGTCCCAGACTCGCGCCGTCCCCGCATCCCGGGGTACGTGGGCGCGGCAACTACTTGCGGTTCGGTGACGTGTAGGTCAAGCGCACCCACGGCACGCTCGATGGCTTCCGGGTCGGCGCGGAGCAGGTCTTACCTACGGCTCGCGTGTAGATTGGTCGGTAAGTCGTTCGTTTGGCCACTGCCATCGTAGACATTTTTGCGCAGATGAGCAGCTCACGAATCGAACGCCCCCTCTCGACAGATCCACGTTTGGGCAGAAACCCAACTGATATGAGGACCCCGCACATATGAAATCGTCCAACTTGTTTTCACATCGCTACGAGCCCGAGGTCGTGTCCGACACCGGTCGCGACTCGGAACCGGTGCAACTTCCTACTTTCTCCGACCGACCCAACGGTGATTCCGAGGCGACGACGCCACCGTCGTGAATCCCTTGACCGGGGCGCGGCGGCGCGCTTGGCAGCGGCAGTGACCGAGGGTTGACTGTCAGGCGACAGGAGGGACAGATGAGACGAGAGGTCGCCGCTGAACTCGAGGTCGAGATCACCGCGCCGACGACCTTGGAGTTCCAGATCGCCGTCGCACCGCATCCCAACACCGAGGTATCCGAGTCGATGTCATTCGTCTTGGACGGAAAGCCTCTGCGGCCGTTGGAGATCAGCGGTGTGCACGGTAACCGCATCCACAAGCTGGACGTCCCGGTGGGGGACCTCAAGGTCGACTACTCCGCGACGATCGTTGGGCAAACCGACCCGGCACCGGTGACCGAATATGACCTATCGTTGTACTTGCGTCCGAGCCGCTACGCCGAGTGCGACAAGTTCTTCGGTTTCGCCGCAACCGAATTCGGCAGGTACATCGACTCGGCGACCCTGTTGGAGAAGGTTTCCCGTTGGGTCGGCAGCCGGCTGAACTATGTACCGGGCTCGAGCGACCCCATCGACGGCGCGGCGGATACCTTGCTCTCCGGCGCCGGCGTATGTCGAGACTTCGCGCATCTCGTGGTGGCTTTGTTACGGGCCGTCAAGGTGCCGGCCCGCGTTGTTTCGGTGTATGCGCCCGGCTTGTACCCGATGGACTTTCATGCGGTAGCCGAGGCGTTCGTCGATGGACACTGGCGAGTCGTCGACGGCACTCTCTTGGCGCCGAGACAAAGCCTCGTGCGCATCGCCACCGGACGCGATGCCGCCGACATCGCCTTCCTCGACAACCACAACGGCGCGATCACGCTGGACAAACTGGTGGTGACCGCCGTCGTTGACGGCGATCTGCCCAGGGACTCGATCGACCAGCTGGTGTCGATCCGCTGAAGCCGGGCCTCGTCGTGGCGAAGCCTTTGTGTGTCAGCGCTTCTTGTTGTGTGATTCAGCTGACCAGTCCCAGCGCGTGGGCGCGCCGCAGCTTGCCCGACGGCGTTTTCGGGATCATCCCGGGCTGCAGCACGACCACGTTTCGGGGGCGGACATCGACTTCGGCGAACACCTCGTGCGCCACCTGCCGCTCGATGCGGCGCGCTTGCGCCTGGTCGTCGTACTCCTTGGATTCCACCGCCACCGCGAACGTCTCCCGCGATTGCCCCGCGTCGAGTCGCACCGCGACCGAACAGCCCGGCCGCACCCCGGCCACCCGGCAGGCGGCGCGCTCGATGTCGGTCG
Source organism: Mycobacterium sp. 1081908.1 (assembly GCF_001673535.1). Taxonomy (GTDB): domain Bacteria; phylum Actinomycetota; class Actinomycetes; order Mycobacteriales; family Mycobacteriaceae; genus Mycobacterium. Next base: position 70,484 of record NZ_LZLY01000034.1, read on the forward strand.
GGTAGATGTTGCGGCCAGCCATGATGATCACGTCCTTGAGCCGCCCGCACAGCACCACATTGCCGTCTTCGGTGAGATAGCCCAGGTCGCCGGTGTCATACCAGCCCCGCTCATCCTGCGCAGGGATGAACCCGGCCACCGTGGTGTAGCCATTGGTCACCGGTTCACCGCGTACCTCGATGACGCCCACGCCGCGCGGCGGCAGCACACACCCTTCCTCGTCGATGACGCGCAGCTCCAGGCCCTCCAGCGGTCGGCCCAGTGAGACGAGTCGGCGGGTATGTCCCCTGCTCGCGGGGACCGCCCGGTGCAGGATGGCCAGCAGGGCGGCGTCCACCTCGTCGACGAGCATGCCGCCGCCGCACGCGGAGAACGACACCGCAACAGTCGTCTCGGCCATGCCGTAGGCGGGGATGATCGCCTCGGGTTTCAACCCGAACGGCGCCCCGGACTCGCAGAGGTCCTCGACGTCGAGCGGGTCCACCTGTTCGGCGCCCGAGAGCGCCCACCGCAGCGAGGACAGGTCGAAGTCCCCGGGTGTGGCCTGCCTGCGCAACCGCTTGGCCAACAGGTTGTAGGCAAAGTTGGGCGCGGCGGTCATAGTGCCCTTGTATTTATCAATCAGCTTGGCCCACAACAACGTATCGCGCAGGAAGTCCATTGGCGTGACCTTTACCAGCTCGGCGCCGACGTACATCGGCACCGTCAGATAGCCCGTCATGCCCATGTCGTGGAAGCACGGCAGCCAGCTCACGATCACGTCGGTATCAAGGTCGAAGTTGCAGCCGACCATCATGGCTTCCGCGTTGGCGACGATGTTGGCGTGCGTGATCTGAACCGCCTTGGGCGATCCCGTCGAGCCCGATGTCAGCTGCATCAGCGCCACGTCGTCATCGCGGGTGTCGACGGGTGCGACGGGGGCGTTCGCAAGCAGCGTCTCGACGGTAAGCACCGTCATCCCGAGACCCGACAGCACCGGCGCGGCGGCCATGAACGGCTCCGAGATGACAACGGCTTTCGCCGACAGCATGTTGATGACGCCGGTTGTCTCCTCGGCCCAACGCGCCAGGTCGGTGCGCGGGGTGGGCTGATGCAACATGGTGACGCTTGCGCCGCGCATCCAGATGGCTTGCGCGGTGGGCGCGATCTCGACCGGTGCGCCCGCGAGCACGGCGACAGCGTCGCCGTGCCCGATGCCCGCCGCCGCCAGCCCACCGGCCACCCGACGAGCCCGCGCGTGCACTTCTGCCCAGGTATGCCGGGCGGGTGCGTGCGGCTCGCCGGTGACCATCCCCTTGGGGCTCGACCGCGCGTTTTCGTACATCGTCTCGGTAAATCGGCTCACGGCGATCCTTTGGCTCAGGTGTTTGCAGGCGCGCTAGGAGTTGTGGAAGCCGCTGGGTTCGGCCGCCGTCGAGCACTGTTGGCGTCGATGATGACTGCGGGCGTGCTAAAACCCTTCGTATTCAGCCCAGATGGCGTGTCAGACGGGCTGACTGTATCGAGCCAAAGCCCTGCGCAGCGCGGAGCGCGCGGAACGCAGTCCAGATCGTGACAATTGGGGCCTCGGCGGCGAGGGCTACGCCGCCGGCCGGCTCAGCCGCAACGAGTCGGGCAGCGCACCGACCTGCCGGCGCTCCGGGACCTCCCAGATGTCGCCGGCCAGAATGCCCGGCAGCCCGGCCTCGCTGGCGATGAAGACGGGATAGGCGCCGCGCATGGACTGGCGGTGAAAGTCGCGCACCGTGGCGAACGCCCACTTGCTCAGCAGGCAGATCGCGACCAGGTTGGCGATGGACATCAGCGCCATCGTCAGGTCGGCGAGCGCCCACACCAGCTTGAGCTGGGACATCGCGCCGAACACGATCGCCCCGAGTGTCACCACCTTCAGCGCGTTGGTCGCCAGTTGCCGGCCGCCCAGGAAGAACAGGTTGGCCTCGGCGCACACGTAATTGCTGAGCACCGAGGCGAATCCGAACACGAAGACCACGGCGGTCATCACCACGGTGGTCCAGGATCCCAGGCCGGCGGCGACGGCCGACTGCGTCAGGCTGGCGCCCGCGATCGAACCGGTGTGGGCCGGATCGTAAACGCCGGGGCCCGCCATCAGCACGATGAACGCCGTCGCGGTGCAGATCACCATGGTGTCGACGAAAACGGCGAGCGACTGAATCAGGCCCTGCTCCACCGGATGTGACACCGTCGCGGCGCCGGCGATGTTGGGCGAGCTGCCCATCCCCGCCTCGCACGCGAACAGCCCGCGCTTGACCCCGGTCAGCATGGCCGTCGCGATGCCCCCCGCGAATCCACCCGCCAGCTGCTTGATTCCGAACGCGCCGCCGACGATCTCCTCGAGGACGGCCGGCAACGCCGAGATGTTGACGGCGACGATCGCCAACGCCAGCAACGCGTACGTCAGCGCCGCGACCGGGATGACCCGCTCCGCGAACCTGGCGACGCTGCGCACCCCGCCGAAGAGGACCGCCGCCGCGAGCACGGCCAATCCCGTTGTCGTCCAACCGATGCCGACACCGTGCGACGACTTCAGCACACCGCTGATCGCGTTGGTTTCCACCATGTTGAACGCCGTCGAGAACGTGACCACGAGCAGCACGGCGAAGAACACGCCGCCCGTGCGTGAGCGCAGGCCGCGCTGGATGTAGAACGCGGGGCCGCCGCGGAAGGCGCCGTCGTCCGAGCGGACCTTGAAGACCTGGGCGAGGGTGGCCTCGATCAGCGCCGTCGCCATCCCGACGCCGGCGACCACCCACATCCAAAAGATCGCGCCCGGACCGCCGACGGTAAGCGCGATCGCCACGCCGGCGATGTTTCCGGTGCCCACGCGCGACGCGAGGCCCACGCAGAAGGCCTGAAAAGAGGAGATCCCACCGTCTTGGCGGTGGGACCTGCGGAGCTGGCGAAGCATGCGCCCGAAGTAGCGGATCTGAATGAATCGGGTGCGCACCGTGAAATAGATGCCGACGCCGATGAGCAGGTACACGAGGACATGACAACTCAGGGCATTGCTCAGCGGGTCGATCCACCGCGCCTGAACGAAGTCCAAATCCATCCCCAACCTGGGCCGTTTGCTCGCCGCAGCGTAAACGCGAAATGTTGAGGACAGGTTTCGTTAACCGGCGGTTGGCCGGCGTGTTTGTAAAAATCCAGTGACGCTAGGCGCCGCCGCTGACCTTGCCGCCGCTGGCCGCAAGGGTTTGCGGGCAGTACACGTTGGCCGCGATCGCGGTGAACCGGGCCGCGTTGTCCCCGTGCAGCCCGGGGTTTTGGGCCTGGATCGTCTTGACGACGTCCACCGTCTGCGTCCCCTTGCCCATCGCGTCGCACACCCACCTTCCGGCCCCGATCGCCGGCCCCGGGTCCGGGAAGGTGATGCCGGCCGCGCGCAGCGAGACCAGGAAGGCGTCGTCGGTGTCGTCCGCCCGCGCGGGCCCGGCCATGCCGACCAGGGCGGCCAAGCCCGCCAACGTCAGGAGCAGCGGTTTCACGGTGTCTGATCGTGCCAGAGCGTAGGAACGGGCGCACCCCAAATCACGAATTACGGCCGCCGCACTGCGTCAACCAGAGGTTGACACGATGCATGCCGTCAACCTAATGTTGACGGCATGTCCGAACCGACCCCCATCGCCTACCCCGTCCGCCTCGACGAGCTGATCACCGCCATCAAACGGGTGCACCCGGACGTCCTGGACCAGCTCGCCGACGCCGTCCTGGCCGCCGAGCACCTGGGCGAGGTCGCCGACCACCTGATCGGGCATTTCGTCGATCAGGCCCGCCGCTCCGGAGCCTCCTGGACCGACATCGGCAAGAGCATGGGCGTGACCAAACAGGCCGCCCAGAAGCGGTTCGTCCCGCGCGCCGAGCCCACCACGCTGGACGACCAACAGGGCTTCGGGCGCTTCACGCCGCGGGCCCGCAATGCCGTGGTGGCCGCCCAGAACGCCGCGCACGAGGCCGGCAACGGCGAGATCACGCCCGACCACCTGCTGCTCGGCGTCCTCAGCGACCCGGCCGGCCTGGCCACGCTGCTGCTGCAACGGCAACAGGTCGACGTCGAGGCGCTCCGGGCCGCCGTCAGCCTGCCCCCGGCGGTCGGCGAACCCCCAGAGCTCATCCCGTTCAGCGGCCCGGCGCGCAAGGCGCTGGAGCTGACGTTCCGCGAGGCACTTCGGTTGGGCCACAACTACATTGGCACCGAGCACCTGCTGCTGGCGCTGCTCGAACTCGAGGACGGCGCGGGGCCGCTGCACCGGTGCGGCGTCGACAAGGACCGCGTTGATGAGGATGCCGCCGCCGCGCTCGAAGCACTGGCCAGCGGCAAGAACCCCTCCCCTTCGCCATAGCCCCTGTGCGATCATGCGAGGATGCATCGCTGGCTGATCGCCCTGTCCGTGTTGATCGTCGCGGCCGCGAACCTCGCGGCGCCGCGCGCGTGGGCGGGCGACGCGCCGATCGGTCACATCGGCGACACGCTGCGGGTGGACACCGGCAAGTACATCGCCGACGTCACGGTCAGCAGCGTGGCCCCGTGCGACCCGCCGCCGGGATTCGGCTACACCCGCGAGGGCGTCCCGGTCAAAAGCTTCCCGGGCAGCACCGTCGATCGCGCCGACGTGACCGTCCGCGCTGTCCGGGTGCCCAACCCGTTCATCATGGCCACCGAGTTCAGCTTTGACGGCGTGACCCCGTTCGCCGACGCCTACAAGCCGCGGGCGTCCGATGCGCCCGACGCGCTGGACAACGTGCTCGTCAACGCGCCGAACGGGGCGATCGTGCGCGGCGCGGTGTATTGGGACGCCTACCGCGACCCGGTCTCCACCGTCGTGCTGCTGGACAAGAAGACGGGCTATCACCTGGCCCAGTGGAACCTCTGACCCTGGACGTACGCGTCGTCACGGCGGGTTCGGTCGACACCGCGGAGCTGGCCGACGTTGCGGCGCAGACCTTTCCGCTGGCGTGTCCCCCGGCGACCGCCGCGGCGGACATCGCCTCGTTCGTCGAGACCAACCTGTCGGCCGAGCGCTTCGCGGAGTACCTGGCCGATCCGCGCCGCGCGATCCTCACCGCGACGCGCGACGGCCGAATCCTCGGCTACGCCATGGTCATTCGCGACGCCGGCGACGACGCCGCCGAGCTGTCCAAGATCTACGTGCTGCCCGATCAGCACGGCACCGGCGCGTCGGCGGCGCTGATGGACCTCGCGGTGGCCACCGCGCAGCAGTGGGGCGTGCGCCGCTTGTGGCTGGGCGTCAATCAGGCGAACCAACGCGCGCAACGCTTTTACCGCAAGCACGGGTTTGAGGTCAGCGGCACCAGGACGTTTCGGGTGGGCGCCGGCCTCGAGAACGACTACGTCATGGTTCGCGAGCTTGGGTCAGCGCCACCAGCCGCGACGTAGCCCGCAGGTACTTCTTTCGGTAGCCACCGGCCAGCATCTCCTCGCTGAAGACGGTGTCCAGCCTCGCGCCGGACGCGACCACCGGGATGCCGGCGTCGTAGAGCCGGTCGGTCAGCGACACCAGCCGCAGGGCCACGTTCTGATCGTCAATGCGGTGCACGCCGGTCAGGAACACCGCCGTCACACCCTCGATCAGCGTCAGGTACCGCGACGGGTGCATGGTGGCCAGGTGCGCGCACAGCGCGTCGAAATCGTCGAGCGTCGCCCCGTCGACCGCGGCGGCGCGCGCGGTGACCTCCTCGTCCGACGACGGTTGCGGCGCCGGCGGCAGGCCGCGGTGCCGGTAGTCGGGCCCCTCGATCCGTACCGTGGTGAAAATGCTTGCCAGCGTGTTGATTTCGCGCAGGAAGTCCTGGGCGGCGAAGCGGCCCTCGCCGAGCTGCTCGGGCAGGGTGTTCGAGGTGGCGGCGATCGACACCCCACGCTCCACCAACGAGGAGAGCAGCCGCGAGATCAGGGTGGTGTTGCCCGGATCGTCGAGCTCGAACTCGTCGATGCACACCGCCGTGTAGCCGGCGAGCATCTCGATGCATTCGGCGAAGCCGAACACCCCGGCCAGCTGGGTGAGCTCGCCAAAGGTGGCGAACGCCTTGGGGGTTGGGGGCTCGGGCCCGCTTCCGGGCAGCTGGTAGTAGGCCGAGGCGAGCAGGTGGGTCTTGCCCACGCCGAACCCGCCGTCGAGATACAGCCCGACGCCGGGTGACACGGCCCGCCTGCCCAACAGCTTTCGCCGGCCGGCCCGGCGCTCGACGGCCTGCCGGCAGAAGTCCTGGCACGCTGCGACGGCGTCCGCCTGGCTCGGTTCCCGCGGATCCGGGCGATACGTCGCGAAGCTCACGTCGACGAACGTTGGCGGCGGCCGCAATTGGGCGATCAGCCGCTCCGGCGACACGGTCGGATGCCGATCCACCAGATGCCCCACGCGGCCCCCGTGCATGCAGGAACTGTAGCGGCGTGCTGCAATCAAGCTCATGCCAGAGACCCCGCTGACGCTGCTCGGGTCGACGCGGGAAATCGACGACGCCGAACTCGCCCGCCTCTACGGCTATCCGGAGCGGGACGGCACCTGCGTGCGCGCGAATTTCATCACCAGCGTCGACGGCGGCGCCACCGCCGACGGCAGCAGCGGTGCCATGGGCGGGCCGGGCGACCGGCACATCTTCAACCTGCTGCGGGAACTGGCCGACGTGATCGTGGTCGGCGCGGGCACGGTGCGCATCGAGGGCTATTCCGGCGCGCACCTGGCCGTCGCGCAGCGCCAGGGGCGGCAGGCCCGCGGGCAGAGCGAGGTGCCGCGGCTGGCGATCGTCACCAAGTCGGGCCGCCTTGACCGCGACATGGCGGTGTTCACCCGGACCGAGGTGCCGCCGCTGGTGCTCACCTGCGCCGCGACGGCCGCGGAGACGAGCCGGCGGCTCGGCGACCTGTGCGAGGTGCTCGACTGCTCCGGCGGCGACCCCGCACAAGTCGACGAGGCCGCCCTGCTGGCGGGGCTGGCGGCGCAGGGAATGCGCCGCGTGTTGACCGAGGGCGGGCCGATGCTGCTCGGCGCATTCGTCGACCGCGACCTGCTCGACGAGCTGTGCCTGACGATCGCGCCCTACCTGGTCGGCGGCCTGGCCCGGCGCATCGCGACGGGCCCCGGCCAGGTGCTGACCCGGATGCGCCGCGCCCACCTGCTCACCGACGAGGCCGGCTACCTTTACGCCCGCTACGTCCGGGGATAGCTACTGTGGTCGGCATGAGTCGGCAGATCGCGTCCGCCACGATCCTGGTGGCGGTGACCGCGTTGGTCGCCGGCTGCGTTCCCGGGCTGGGCGCGGACCCGCGCTTCGCCACCAATTCCGGTGCCCGACCGCAGGGCGCGGCCACCACGAAGCCCCCGCCGGCCGGTCCCCCGCCGATCGCCGCGCCCAAGAACGACCTGTCCTGGCGCGACTGCACGGCGAAGGTGTTCGGCGACGCGGCCGTGCCCGCGGCGCCGGACGTGCAGCTGGACTGCGCGACCTACGACACCGACCTCGACCCCGTCAACGGCGGGTCGGGAACGCTCAGCATCGGCGTGGTCCGCGCGCGCTCCGCCAAGACGCCGCACGACGCCGGTCCCCTCGTCTTCACCACCGGCACGGACCTGCCGTCCTCGGTACAGTTGCCGGCCTGGCTCGCCCGGGGCGGCGCCGACGTGCTGCAAACCCACCCGATCGTGGCCGTCGACCGGCGCGGCATGGGCATGTCGAGCCCGATCGACTGCCGCGACCCGCTCGACCGGCAGGCGATGCGCGACCAGGCGCAGTTCCAGACCGGCGACGACCCCGTCGCCAACCTGTCCGACATCTCCAACACCGCCACCACCAACTGCACCGACGCCATCGCCCCGGGCTCCTCGTCCTACGACAACTCGCACGCCGCCTCCGACATCGAGCGCCTGCGCAGCCTGTGGGACGTGCCCGCGGTCGCGCTGGTCGGTGTCGGCAACGGCGCCCAGGTGGCGCTGGCCTATGCCGCGTCGCGGCCCGACCGGGTGGCCCGGCTGATCCTCGACTCCCCAATTGCCTTGGGCGTCAACGCCGAAGCCGCCGCCGAGCAACAGGTCAAGGGCCAGCAGGCCGCGCTCGACGCGTTCGCCGCCCAGTGCGTCGCCGTCAACTGCGCGCTGGGCCCGGACCCCAAGGGCGCCATCAGCGCGATGCTGGCCGACGCCCGCGCGGGCAAGGGGCCCGGCGGCGCGCCGGTGTCCGCGGTGGCCAACGCCATCACTGTCGCGTTGGGCTTCCCCTCGGGCGGACGCGTCGGCGCCACGCAGAGCCTGGCCAACGCGCTGGCGGCCGCCCGGTCCGGGGACGCCAACCAGCTGAACAACCTGATCGGGCACGCGTACTCGCTCACCGACTCGGACGGCCAGTTCGTCAACTCCTGCAGCGACGCGATCAACCGGCCGACCCCGGACCGGGTGCGCGAACTCGTGGTGGCGTGGGCGAAGCTCTATCCCCAATTCGGCCCCGTTGCCGCGCTCGGCTTGGTGAAATGCGTGCACTGGCCGACCATTCCGCCGCCCGCGCCGCCGAAGGATCTCAAGGTCGACGTCCTGCTGGCGGGCGTGCAGAACGACCCGATCGTCGGCAACGAGGGGACCGCCGCGACGGCGGCCATGATCATCAACGCCAACGCGGCCAGCAAGCGGGTGATGTGGCAGGGCATCGGCCACGGCGCCAGCATCTATTCGCCCTGCGCGGTCCCGCCGCTGGTCGGCTATCTCAACAGCGGCAAGCTGCCCGGGACCGACACTTACTGTCCCGCCTGATACTTTGCGCTTCGTGACCGCAGCTGACTCGACCCGAACCGGCCTGCGCGATTCGCTGCTGGCCGCGTTTCGTCCCCGCACCGGCGCACCGGGCACCGCGACGATCGTGCGGTCGGTGTTGTGGCCATTGGCCGTCATGTCGGTGCTGCACCGCAGCATCGTGCTCACGCTCAACGGCAACATCACCGACGATTTCAAGCCGGTCTATCGGGCGGTGCTGAACTTCCGGCGCGGCTGGGACATCTACAACGAGCACTTCGACTATGTCGACCCGCACTACCTGTACCCGCCCGGCGGCACGTTGTTGATGGCGCCCTTCGGCTACCTGTCCTTCACGCCGTCGCGGTATCTGTTCATCCTGATCAACACCGTCGCGATCCTGCTCGCCTGGTACCTGCTGCTGCGGTTGTTCAACTACACGCTGTCCTCGGTGGCCGCCCCCGCCCTGCTGTTGGCGATGTTCTGCACGGAATCCGTGACCAGCACGCTGGTGTTCACCAACATCAACGGCTGCGTGTTGCTCGCCGAGGTGCTCTTCCTGCGGTGGCTGCTGGACGGCCGGGTCGGCCATCAGTGGTGGGCGGGTGTGGCCATCGGGCTCACGCTGACGCTCAAACCCGTGCTGGCGCCGCTGCTGTTGCTGCCGCTGCTCAACCGCCAGTGGCGGGCGCTGGTGCCCGCGGTCGTCGTCCCGCTCGTCATCAACGCGGCCGCGTGGCCATTGGTCAGCGACCCGATGGACTTCGTCACCCGCACGCTGCCCTACATCGGGGGCGTGCGGGACTACTTCAACAGCTCGATCGAGGGCAACGGCGTGTACTTCGGGCTGCCCACCTGGCTGATCGTGTTCCTGCGGGTCCTGTTCGTTCTGCTCACGATCGGCGCGCTGTGGCTGCTGTATCGCTACTACCGCACCCGCGACCCGCGGTTCTGGTACACCAACTCGTCGGGGGTGCTGCTGCTGTGTTCGTGGCTGGTGCTGCCGCTGGCCCAGGGCTACTACTCGATGATGCTGTTCCCCTTCTTGATGACGGTGGTGCTGCAGAACTCGCTGATCCGCAACTGGCCGGCCTGGCTGGGTGTCTACGGCTTCCTGGCGCTGGACGACTGGCTGATCTACCAACACATGCGCTACGGCCGCGCGCTGCACTACCTGAAGATCACCTACGGCTGGTCGTTGCTGCTGATCGTGGTGTTCACGGTGCTCTACTTCCGTTACCTGGACGCCAAGGCCGAGAACCGGCTGGACGACGGGATCGATCCTGCTTGGCTGTCGGTTGACCGTGAGCGCGCTAGCGTGGAGGCATGACGAGTCCGAAGGTGCAACTGTCCGACGACGAGTGGCGCCGAAAGCTGAACCCGCAGGAGTTCGAGGTGCTGCGCCGCGCCGGCACCGAGCGGCCGTTCACCGGTGAGTACACCGACACCAAGACCGAAGGCATCTACCAATGCCGGGCCTGCGGCGCCGAATTGTTCCGCAGCACAGAGAAATTCGAGTCGCATTGCGGCTGGCCGTCGTTCTTCGACCCGGCCAACTCCGACGCGGTGATCCTGCGCCCGGACCATTCGATGGGGACGACGCGCACCGAGGTGCTGTGCGCGAACTGCCACAGCCACCTGGGCCACGTGTTCGCCGGCGAGGGTTATCCGACGCCGACCGACCAGCGGTACTGCATCAACTCGATCTCGCTGCGGCTGGTGCCGACGGGCGCCTAGGGCGTTCGTCTTCTTCGAGATCGACGCTGGCGCGAAGAAGTGCGAGTGCCGCGCGCGCTAACGTCGATCTCGGCGTACGAAGGTACGCGGAAACGGCCCGGCTCCTACACCCCGTCCATCCCGGGCTGGCCGAACAGGCTCCCGCCCGCGCCACCGGCGCCCGGGGTGCCCGGGGTCGGGCCGCCGCCGGCGCTGCCGCCGTTGCCGCCGTTGCCGATCAGCACGGCGACGCCGCCGTGACCGCCGTTGCCCCCGGTGACGAGGCCCTGCCCGCCGGCGCCGCCGACCCCGCCGTTGCCGATCGGCCCGGCGTTGCCGCCGACCCCGCCGTTCCCGCCCGTGGTGTAGCCGAACCCGCCGATGCCGCCGGCCCCGCCGGAGCCGTTGAACCCGGCGCCGTTGCCGCCCGCGCCGCCGTCGCCGCCGGTGGTGGCGCCGACGCCGCCGCGGCCGCCGGCCCCGCCGGCGCCCTGGTAGGGATTGGAGTTGCCGCCGGCACCGCCGTCGCCGCCGTGTCCGGTGACGCCCGTGCCGCCGGCGCCGCCGAGGCCGCCGTTGCCGGAGATGCCGCCCGCGGTGCCGCCGTTGCCGCCGTTACCCCCGTTGCCCATGACGCCGGTGCCTCCCGCGCCGCCGATCCCGCCGCCGCCTTCGAACGGCCCGCCGGTACCGCCGTTGCCGCCGTTGCCGCCGTCGCCCGTGCTGCCGGTGCCCCCGGGTCCGCCGGGTCCGCCGTTGCCCCACAGCAGGCTGCCGCCGCCGGCCCCGCCGTTGCCGCCGGTCCCGCCGTCGCCGCCCGGTCCGCCGAACCCGCCGGAGCCAAGCAGCCCGCCGGTTCCGCCGGCGCCCCCGGTGCCGCCTATTCCATTGGGCCCCGCGGGACCGCCGGCGCCGCCGGCGCTGCCGTGGGTCTGATCGGGTCCGCCGAAGCCGAGTAGGCCGCCGGGCCCGCCGGGACCGCCGTTACCGCCCTGGGTGAGGCCGTATCCGCCGGTGCCGCCGGTGCCGCCGCCGCCGAACAGCAGCCCGGGCCCGCCGGCCCCGCCGTTACCGCCGGCGCCGGTCGGGCCGGCGCCGCCGGCGCCGCCCGGGCCGCCGACGCCGAACAAGCCGGCCGCCCCGCCGTTACCGCCCGGCGCTCCGGGGGCGGTGCTGTTGCCGCCGGCCCCGCCATTGCCGACCAATAGCCCGCCGGGGCCGCCGGGCTGTCCTATCCCGTTGACGGTGCCGCCGTTGGCGCCGTTGCCGATCAGCGGGCGCCCCAGCAGCGCCTGCGTGGGCGCGTTGACGGCGTCGAGCAGGCTCCCCTGCACGTTGGCGGCCTCGGCGCCGGCATACGCGGCCATGCCGGACGTCACGTTCTGCACGAACTGCGCGTGAAAGGCCGCGACCTGTGAGCTCAGGGCCTGGTATTCCTGCCCTTGGGCGGAAAACAGCGCCGCGACCGCCGCCGACACCTGATCGGCACCCGCCGCGACCACGCCCGTCGTCGCGGCCGCCGCGGCCGTGTTGGCCGAGCTGATCGCCGAACCGATCCCCGCCAAGTCGCCGGCCGCGGCCAGCACCGCGTCTGGAGCCGCGATCACGAACGACATGGGATACCTCCCCAATCCGGTGCGCCATGACCAACAAGTCATCTCCCCCGGCGCCGGTCACCAGCGAACGCAGCCTACGCGCTCCGGGGGCGCGGCATGCGGGGTTTGGCACGAACATCGACGTCAACGAACGCTTTCGCCGCTGTGTCCGGTGCGGTACCGTTGCGCCAACGGTAAGGGAATCGGGAAGCGGGCGAACATGATCAAAGACGACATGATCCTGATCAGCGTCGACGACCACATCGTCGAACCGCCGGACATGTTCTCCAACCACTTGCCCAAGAAGTACGCGGAAGAGGCGCCGCGGTTGGTGCACAACCCAGATGGCAGCGACAGCTGGCAGTTTCGCGATGTGGTGATTCCCAACGTGGCGCTCAATTCGGTGGCGGGTCGACCCAAGGAGGAGTACGGGCTCGAACCGCAGGGCCTCGACGAGATCCGGCCCGGGTGCTGGCAGGTCGACGAGCGGGTCAAGGACATGAACGCGGGCGGGATCTTCGCCTCGATCTGCTTTCCGACGTTTCCGGGGTTTGCCGGCCGGCTGTTCGCCACCGAGGACCACGACTTCGGCCTGGCCCTCTTGCGGGCCTACAACGACTGGCACGTCGAGGAGTGGTGCGGGGCGTACCCGGCGCGGTTCATCCCGATGTGCCTGCCGGTGATCTGGGACGCCGAGGCGTGCGCGGCCGAGGTGCGGCGCAACGCGGATCGCGGCGTGCACGCCCTGACATTCAGCGAAAACCCTTCGGTGCTGGGCTATCCCAGCTTTCACGACGACTACTGGACACCGCTGTGGAAGGCCTTGGTGGACACCGAGACGGTGATGAACGTGCACATCGGCTCGTCGGGAAAGCTGGCGGTCACCGCACCCGACGCGCCGATGGACGTGATGATCACGCTGCAGCCGATGAACATCGTGCAGGCCGCCGCGGATCTGCTGTGGTCGGCGCCGATCAAGAAGTACCCCGGCCTCAAGATCGCGCTGAGCGAGGGCGGCACCGGTTGGATCCCGTACTTCCTCGAGCGGGCCGACCGCACCTACGAGATGCACTCGGCGTGGACCAAGCAGGACTTCGGCGGCAAGCTGCCCAGCGAGGTGTTCCGCGAGCACTTCCTGACGTGCTTCATCAGCGACCACGTCGGGGTCCAGCTGCGACACCAAATCGGCATCGACAACATCGCGTGGGAGGCCGACTACCCGCACAGCGATTCGATGTGGCCCGGCGCGCCCGAGGAGCTCTGGGGTGTCCTGCGCGAGCACGACGTCCCGGATGCCGACATCGACAAGATGACGCACGAAAACGCCATGCGCTGGTACTCATTCGACCCGTTCGCCGACCATCCGCGCGAACAGGCCACGGTGGGCGCGCTGCGGCGGGCGGCGGAAGGCCACGACGTGTCCATTCGCGCGCTCAGCCATCACCAGAAGGGCGAGCGGGTTACCAACGCCCTGGCCGAGGCGACCCGCGGCAACAGCTAGTCCAGCCGGGTGGCGTGCACCTCCCAGAAGGGGGCGTGCACCCGGCCGTTGACCAACCACGGCTCCATCGCCCGGAACCGCTCCAGCATCGGCTGCGCCTGGTCGGCCATGTCGGGGTTTCGCGCGATCATCATGTCGATGGTCTCGGTGCTCATGTTGACCAGATAGGTCGTCGGACCCAGATAGGTGATCTCCCAGCCGGCGTCGGGAAACACCTGCCGAAAGTCGTTCTCGGACAACGACCGCATCATCTTGAAGCCGTTCACGTCGTGCTCGCCGAACTCGAACATGTACAGCCGCGCCCCGGGCCTGGTCGCGCGGTGCAGCGCCCGCGCGTAGGACCTCTGCATTTCGGGTTCGGTGCTGAAGACGTGGTAGAAGGCGCAGTCGACGACCGTGTCGAACCGGTCGTCGAACCCTTCCAGCTTGGTGGCGTCGGCCAGCTCGAAATTCACTGACACCCCGGCCTTTTGGGCGTTTTCGCGAGCCCGCTCCAGCGCGCCCGCCGACCCGTCGATGCCCGTCGCGGAGTAGCCCTTGGAGGCGTAGTAGATCGCGTGGTGCCCCGGGCCGGTGCCCGGGTCGAGCACCTCGCCCTTGACCGCGCCGAGCGCGACCAGCCGCTGGACCACCGGCTGCGGGCCGCCGATGTCCCACGGCGTGGCGGCCGGCAGGCCGTTCGACAGCCGGTCGTCGCGGTACATCTCCTCGAAGCGGGTGGGATCGGTCGGGTCGGGTGCGGTCATGGCAGCGCGCTCACCAACTGCTCGACCGGCACCCGCGGGCCGGTGAAGAACGGCGTCTCCGCCCGGGTGTGCCGGCGGGCGTCGGTGGCGCGCAGCTCGCGCATCAAGTCCACGATCCGGTCCAGCTCCGGGGCCTCGAACGCCAGGATCCATTCGTAGTCACCCAGCGCGAACGCCGGCACGGTGTTGGCGCGGACGTCGTTGTACTCGCGGGCGGCCATGCCGTGTTCGGCGAGCATCCGGCGGCGTTCCTCGTCGGGCAGCAGGTACCACTCGTAGGACCGCACGAACGGATACACGCAGATGTAGGCGCCGGGCTCCTCGCCGGCCAGAAACGCCGGGATGTGGCTCTTGTTGAACTCCGCGGGCCGGTGCAGCGCCACGCTGCTCCACACCGGCGAGCTGGCCCGGCCCAGCGCCGTGGCGCGGCGGAAGTCGGCGTAGGTCGCCTGCAGCGCTTCGACGCGTTCGGCGTGGGTCCAGATCATGAAGTCGGCGTCGGCGCGCAGGCCCGCCACGTCGTAGAGGCCGCGCACCACGACGCCGCGTTCCTCCTGCATCTTGAAAAAGGCGGCGGCGTCGTCGATGACGGCACCCCGGTCGTCGCCGAGCGCGCCGGGCCGCACCGAAAACACCGAGAACATCAGGTACCGAAGCTGCGAGTTCAGCGCCTCGTAATCGATTTTGGCCATGGAACCTATCGTGCCACTTCGGCCTGCAGTGCCTCGACCGCCCGGCCCGCCGCCCCGACGCAGGCCGGCACGCCGATGCCGTCGAGGTAGCTGCCGGCCACGGCGAGGGTCGGCGGCAGGCCGGCGCGCACCTCGGCGACCACGTCGGCGTGGCCGGGGCCGTACTGCGGCATGGCGTCGATCCAGCGCTGCACGCGGGCGTCGACGGGGTCGACGGTCAGCCCGAACACGTCGACCAGGTCGCTCAGCGCCCAGCCCAGCAAGTCGTCGTCGGGGGTGGTGGCCGCGACGTCGTCGCCGAACCGCCCGAACGACAGCCGCAGCAGCTCCGTGCCCCCGCGGGCGCCCCACTTGCGCGACGAGAGCGTGATCGCCTTGGCGCGCAAGGGCTCTCCGCTCGCGACGAGCACCCCGGAGCACTGCGGGAACGGGGTGTCGGCGGGCACCGCCAGCGCCACCACCGCCGACGACGCGCTCTCGATCCGGCGTGCCGCGGCCGCGCTGCGCGGGGCGACCTCGTCGAGCAGGGCCGCCAGCCGCGGGGCCGGAACGGCCAGGATCACGGCGTCGGCATGCCGGTGGGCGCCGGTGTCGTCGAGCAACGACCAGCCCGGCTCGGCGGGGTCGAGCCGCTCCACCGCGGCCCGGACCCAGCGCGGCCGGGCGCGCGCGACGAGCTCGTCGAGGAGCACCTGGTAGCCGCCGTCGATCGCCCCGAACACCGGCGCGCCCGTGGCCGGCGGCAGCGACTGACGGACGGCGTCGGTCAGGCTGGCCGCGCCGCGGTCGAGCGCCGCCGCCACGCCGGGGGCGGCCGCGCGCAGCCCGATCGTCGCCGCGGAGCCCGCGTACACCCCGCTCAGCAGGGGATCCACCGACCGCGCCACCACCTGCGGGCCGAACCGGTCGCCGACCAATTCGGCCACCGCGGGGTCGCCGCCGGGTTGCCAGCCCAGCGGGCGGGCGGGTTCGGCGTCGATGCGCGCCACGGTCGCCTCGTCGACCAAGCCCGCCACCGACGCCGCCGACGACGGGATGCCGACGACCGTGCCGGCGGGCAGCGGGTGCAGCTCGTGGCCGCTGTAGATCAGCGGCCGGGCGCCGGTGGTGCCGACCTGGCGCCCGGACAGGCCGAGCTCGGCCAGCAGTGCCGGCATCTCGGGGCGGCGAAGCACGAACGCCTCGGCGCCCAGGTCCATCGGACGCCCGCCGACCCGCTCGGTGCGCAGGATGCCGCCCAGCCGGTCGGCGGGATCGAACAGCGTGATCGTCGCGTCGTCCCCGACGGCCGCGCGCAGCCGGTACGCCGCCGTGAGCCCCGAAATCCCACCGCCCACAACACAATACGAGCGGGATGTCATAGCGAGTGGACCAGCGCAACCAGATCGGTCAGCACACCGGGGTCGGTCTCGGGCAGCACCCCGTGCCCGAGGTTGAAGACGTGGCCGGCCGCGCCGGCGTCCACGGCGCGCCGCCCGTCGTCGATGACGGCCCGCGCGGCGCGTTCCGCCACCGGCCAGCCCGCCAGCAGCACCACCGGGTCGAGGTTGCCCTGCAGCGCCGTGCCGGGCTCGACCCGGACGGCCGCGTCGGCCAGCGAGGTCCGCCAGTCCACCCCGACGACGGTGGACTGGCCGGGTTTCATGCCGCACTTCAGCGCCGCGGACATGGCGCCCAGCAGTTCGGCGGTCCCGACCCCGAAGTGGGTCATCGGCACGCCGTATTCGGACAGGGCCGCGAAAACCCTTGAGCTGTGCGGCAACACGTACCGGCGATAGTCGGCCAGCGACAGCGTCCCCGCCCACGAGTCGAACACCTGGATGGCGTCCACGCCGGCCTCGAGTTGCCCGCGCAGGAACGCGACGGTGAGGTCGGCGAGCTTCGACATCAGCGCGTGCCAGCTGGCCGGTTCGGCCAGCATCATCGCCTTGGTGCGCGCGTGGTTGCGGCTGGGGCCGCCCTCCACGAGGTAGGACGCCAGCGTGAACGGCGCACCGGCGAAGCCGATCAGCGGAACGTCGCCCAGCTCGCCGACGAGCAGCGAAACCGCCTCGCAGATCGGCTGGATCGCTTGGGGGTCAAGGGGTTTGAAGGCTTCGATGTCGGCGTCGGTGCGCACCGGGTGCGCGATCACCGGCCCGACGTCGGCGACGATGTCCAGCTCGATGCCCGCGGCCCGCAGCGGCACCACGATGTCGGAGAACAGGATCGCCGCGTCGACGCCGTGGCGGCGGATCGGCTGCAGCGTGATCTCGGCGGCCACCTCGGGCTCGAAGCAGGCCGCCAGCATGCTGTGCCGTTCGCGCAGCGCGCGGTATTCGGGCAGCGAGCGACCGGCCTGCCGCATGAACCACACCGGCAGCCGGCTGGGCTTGCGCCCGGTGACGGTGGCCAGGTACGGCGACTCGGGGAGGTCGCGACGCGTATTCATCGGCTTCAATGCTGCCACGGCGGCCCGCCGGCACCGCCGCTGCGTAACATCACGCCAATGCCGATCAGTTACGACGAGTTCCCCAGCCTGCGCTGCGAACCCAGCGAAAGCGGCGTGCTGACCCTGGTTCTGGACGCGCCGGGGCTGAATTCGGTCGGGCCTCAGATGCACCGCGACCTGGCCGACATCTGGCCGGTGATCGATCGCGATCCCGCCGTGCGCGTCGTGCTGGTCCGCGGCGAGGGCCGGGCCTTTTCGTCCGGCGGCAGTTTCGACCTGATCGACGAGACCATGAACGACTACGAGGGCCGGATCCGCATCATGCGCGAGGCCCGCGACATGGTGCTCAACATGGTCAACTTCGACAAGCCGGTGGTCTCGGCGATCCGCGGGCCCGCCGTCGGCGCGGGCCTGGTGGTGGCGCTGCTGGCCGACATCTCGGTGGCCGGCCGGACCGCCAAGCTCATCGACGGGCACACCAAGCTCGGGGTGGCCGCCGGCGACCACGCCGCGATCTGCTGGCCGCTGCTGGTCGGCATGGCCAAGGCCAAGTACTACCTGCTGACCTGCGAGACGCTGCTCGGCGAGGAGGCCGAGCGCATCGGCCTGGTCTCCACCTGCGTCGACGACGACGACGTCCTGGCCACCGCGACCCGCCTGGCCGAGGACCTGGCCCGCGGCGCGCAGGACGCGATCCGCTGGACCAAGCACAGCCTCAACCACTGGTACCGCATGTTCGGGCCCGCCTTCGAAACGTCGCTCGGCCTGGAATTCCTCAGTTTCAGCGGCCCCGACGTCCGCGAGGGCCTGGCCGCGCACCGGGAGAAGCGCCCGGCCCGATTCAACGGGGGAACGAAGCCCTGATCAGCCACGATGCCCTCCAGGGGGCCCAGATAATCCCTGGTAACGGCTTGGTCGCGACGGCCGCGAAACTCGGCGCGCCTGTTTTCCCGTGTCGGGTGATGGGTCTAGCGTCGAACGCTGTGAGCTCGACTGAACCGGCCCCATTCCGCGAGGCGGTCGCGGCGATGAACGCCGTCACCGTGCGGCCGGAGATCGAGCTGGGCCCGATCCGGCCGCCGCAGCGCCTGGCGCCCTACAGCTACGCCCTGGGCGCCGAGGTCAAGCACCCCGAGCTGGAGATCGTCCCGGAGCGATCCGAGGGCGACGCGTTCGGCCGGCTGATCCTGCTGTACGACCCGGACGGCGCCGACGCCTGGGACGGCACGATCCGGCTGGTCGCCTACATCCAGGCCGACCTGGATCCCAGCGAGGCCGTCGACCCGCTGCTGCCGGAGGTGGCGTGGAGCTGGCTGGTCGACGCGCTGGAGTCGCGCCTGGAGCACACCACGGCCCTGGGGGGCACCGTCACCGCCACCACCTCGGTGCGCTACGGCGACATCTCCGGACCACCCCGCGCCCACCAGCTGGAGCTGCGGGCCTCGTGGACGGCGACGACCCCCGCCGTCGGGGCCCACGTCGAGGCGTTTTGCGAGGTGCTCGAGCACGCCGCGGGCCTGCCGCCGTCCGGAGTCACCGACCTGAGCTCCCGGTCACGCGCCTGACATGGGCGAACCGGGGGCCCCCGGGCCCGACAGCATCGCGCCCGAAACAAGCCCGCCCGAAGCCACCCCGCTACTGCACCCCGCCGAGGGGGTTCCCGATCTCGCGGTGAGCATCCGCCAGATCGAGGCGGCGGCGCGACTGCTGGACCGCGGGCGCGGACCGTTCGCGGTG
Organism: Mycobacterium sp. 1081908.1; assembly: GCF_001673535.1. Taxonomy (GTDB): domain Bacteria; phylum Actinomycetota; class Actinomycetes; order Mycobacteriales; family Mycobacteriaceae; genus Mycobacterium. Next base: position 89,658 of record NZ_LZLY01000034.1, read on the forward strand.
GACGCCGAGCGGGCGTCGGGCTTCCGCTACTCCAACCGGGCCTACCTGATCCAGATCCGGCGGGCCGGGGCCGGCACCGTGCTCATCGACCCGGTCAGCCACGGCGGCGACCCGCTGACCGCGCTGCGGCCGGTCGCCGAGGTACTGGGCTCCGACGAATGGATCCTGCACTCCGCGGATCAGGACCTGCCGTGCCTGGCCGAGGTCGGCATGCGGCCGCCGGCGCTCTACGACACCGAGCTCGCCGGCCGGCTGGCCGGCTTCGACCGGGTGAACCTGGCGACCATGGTGGAGCGGCTACTGGGCGTCGGACTGACCAAGGGGCACGGCGCCGCCGACTGGTCCAAACGCCCGCTGCCCGCCGACTGGCTCAACTACGCGGCCCTGGACGTGGAATTGCTCATCGACCTGCGCGTCGCGATCTCGGACGTCCTCGCCGAGCAGGGCAAGACCGGTTGGGCCACAGAGGAATTCGACTATCTGCGCGAGGTGGGCGCCAGGGACGTCGCGCCGGTCCCGCGGCGGGACCGCTGGCGCCGAACGTCGGGCATCCACCGGGTGCGCGACCGGCGGGGCCTCGCGGCGGTGCGCGAATTGTGGACGGCGCGCGACCGCATCGCCCAGCGTCGCGACATCGCGCCGCGGCGCGTGCTGCCGGATTCGGCCATCATCGACGCCGCGCTCGCCAACCCGAAAACCGTCGAGGACCTCGTCGCGCTGCCGGTGTTCGGCGGGCGCAACCAGCGCCGCAGCGCCGGGGTCTGGCTGGCGGCGCTGGAAGCGGCCCGCCAGACCCAGGATCCGCCCGACGAGGCCGAGGCCCCCAACGGGCCGCCGCCGCCGTCGCGGTGGAGCAGGCGCAAACCGGAGGCCGCGGCGCGGCTGGAGGCGGCCCGCGCCGCGCTGGGGCAGGTGTCGGAGCGGGTGCACGTCCCCACCGAAAACCTGGTCGCGCCCGATCTGGTGCGACGGCTGTGCTGGGACTGGGAACCGGCGCCCGACCCCGACGAGGCCGTCGACGCGTTTCTGCGCGCCGGGCAGGCGCGGGCGTGGCAGCGACAACTCGTGGATCCCGTTTTGGCCCGGGCGTTGCAGCCGCCCGAAGCCGGCGACTAGTCGAGGTGCTCCCGGATCTCGGCCTCGGTGACGGCGGCGCCCAGCGCCGCGACCCAGCCGGTGATGCGGCGGGCGATGTCCTGGTCGGTCAGCCCGAAGTCGGCGAGCACCTCACCGCGCGAGGCGTGGTCGTAGAAGCGCTGCGGCAGACCCACGTCGCGGCAGGGCGTGTCGATCTCGGCGCTCCGCAGCGCGGCCGACACGGCCGAGCCCACGCCGCCCTTGACGCCGTTGTCCTCGCACGTGACGACCAGCTTGTGCTGGGCCGCCATGTCCACGACGCCGTCGGACACCGGCAGCACCCAGCGCGGGTCGATCACCGTCACGCCGATGCCCTGGTTGTGCAGCCGCTTGGCCACCTGTAACGCCATCGGCACGAACGCGCCGACGCCGACGAGCAGCACGTCGTGGTTCAGCCCGGCGGCGGGCACCGCCAGCACGTCCACGCCGGAGCGCCGTTCGAGGGCCGGGATGTCTTCGCCCACATCGCCTTTGGGGAAGCGCAGCGCCGTCGGGCCGTCGTTGATGTCGAGGGCCTCGCCGAGCTCCTCGCGCAGCCGGGTCGCGTCGCGGGGCGCGGCCACCCGGATGCCCGGGACGATGTTCAACATCGACAGGTCCCACATGCCGTTGTGGCTGGCGCCGTCGTTGCCGGTGATCCCGGCCCGGTCGAGCACCATGGTGACGGGCAGCTTGTGCAGCGCCACGTCCATCATCACCTGGTCGAAGGCGCGGTTGAGGAAGGTCGAATAGATGGCCACCACCGGGTGCATGCCGCCCATGGCCAGGCCGGCCGCCGACGTCATCGCGTGCTGCTCGGCGATGCCGACGTCGAACAGGCGATCCGGGAACTGTTGGCCGAACGGAGTGAGGCCGGTGGGGCCGGGCATCGCCGCGGTGATCGCGACGATGTCGCGGCGCCTGCGCGCGTAGCCGATGAGCGCGTCGGAGAAGGTCGCCGTCCAGCCCGGCCCGGCGATCTTGGTGGCCTGGCCGGTGGCCGGGTCGATCACGCCGCACGAATGCATCTGCTCGGCCTCGTCGTCCTCGGCCGGCGCGTACCCCATGCCCTTGCGGGTCACGACGTGCACGATCACCGGGCGCCCGAAGCCGCGGGCGTGGCGCAGCGCCACCTCGACCGCGCGCTCGTCGTGCCCGTCGACCGGGCCGACGTACTTCAGGCCGAGGTCGGTGAACAGCAGCTGCGGCGACAGCGAGTCCTTGATGCCGGCCTTCACGCTGTGCATGAACCGGTAGGCGATCTGGCCGAACAAGGGAAACGAGCGCACCATGTCGCGGCCGCGCTCCAGCGCCTGCTCGTAGGCGGGCTGCAGCCGCAGCGTGGCCAGGTGGTCGGCGACGCCGCCGATGGTGGGGGCGTAGCTGCGGCCGTTGTCGTTGACGACGATGATCACCGGGCGGCGCGACGCGGCGATGTTGTTCAGCGCCTCCCAGCACATGCCGCCGGTGAGCGCGCCGTCGCCGACGACGGCCACCACGTGCCGGTTGCGGTGCCCGCTCAGCTCGAACGCCTTGGCCAGGCCGTCGGCGTAGGACAGCGCGGCGCTGGCGTGGCTGGACTCGACCCAGTCGTGTTCGCTCTCGGCGCGCGACGGATACCCCGACAGCCCACCCTTTTTGCGCAGGCTCTCGAAGTCGTGGGCGCGCCCGGTCAGCATCTTGTGGACGTAGGCCTGGTGGCCGGTGTCGAAGATGATCGGGTCGTGCGGCGAGTCGAACACCCGGTGCAGCGCCAGCGTCAGCTCGACGACGCCGAGGTTGGGCCCGAGATGCCCCCCGGTGGCAGCGACCTTGTGGATCAGGAACTCGCGAATCTCGGCTGCCAGATCGCGGAGCTGCTGTTGGGAGAGGTACTGCAGATCAGCGGGCCCGCGGATCTGTTCCAGCATCCCGTCAGTCTACGCAGCGGCCGCCCGATCACTAGTTGCGCAGCCGGCCTATGGCGGTCCGAAGAGTTCGGCCAGGGTGTCGTGCAGCTCGGGGTCCGCCAGGACGACGACCTCGTCGCCCGCCCGAAGTTCGGTGTCGCCCCGCACGGGCACCAGGCCGGTGGTCCGGACGACGATGCTCACCCAGATGTCACCGACACGGTCACCGAGCCCCTCGACGGTGCACCCCTCGCCGGCCGACCCCGGGGCAACGCTGAAGCGGTGGACACCCTCCGGTTCGTCGGCGAGCCGGACACCGATCTCCCATGGCCGGGTCTCCACGGTGCGCATGGGCAGCCGCAGCAGCCTTGCGAGGCCGGGCACCGAGCTGCCCTGCACCAGCACCGAGAAAATGACGACGACGACCACGATGCCGTAGAGGCGTTCGGCGTCCGCGACGTGGGCGGCCCGGAGCAATTCGCCGAGGAGTATCGGCACCGCGCCCTTGAGCCCGGCGGCGAGGACGAAGATGCGTTCGTTTCGCCGCAGTTGGACGGGAATCAGGCACGAGCCCACGGCCAACGGACGAATGACCAGTGTCAGCGCCACGCCCAGGAGGAGCCCGGGGATCCACACGTCGGGATGGGTAAGCACATTGAGGTCGACGGTCAAACCCAGAACGGCGAACGCGACGATTTCCGCCAGGCCGGCCAGGGCGGCGTGAAATCGTTTGATCTCCGGCTTGTAGGGCGCGCGGGCGTCGCCGATCACGATGCCGGCGACGAACACCGCCAGAAACCCCGAGCCGTGCGCGAGCGTGGCAATGCCGTACAGCATCAGGCAGGACGCCAGCGTTCGCAGCGGGTAGAGGCCTTCGCTGGGTAACGCAACGCGACGCATGAAGACGAGCAGGGCCTGGCCGCCGATCACCCCGACCGCCAGCCCGATCGCCATCTGCAGCACGAATTGTGTTCCCACACTGGCGAATCCGGCCACGCTGAGACCACCGGCGGCGATCAGGCTCGACATCAAGGAGATGCCGACCGGATCGTTGGCGCCCGACTCGCCTTCCAGGATCGTGCTGCTGCGGCCCCTGATCTCACGTTTGCCGAGGACGGAGAAAACCACGGCCGGATCGGTGGGGGCCACGGCCGTGGCCACCAGAACCGCCGGAAACCAGCCGATTCCGCACACGTAGTGCACCACCACCGCCGCCCCGGCGGCGGTGAGGGCGGTTCCCACGACGCCCACCGTCAGGATCGGGGCCGCCGCCGCGCGGAACCGCTTCGGCCCGATGTGCATGCCGCCGTCGAACAACACCAGCACCAGCGCGATGGTGATCACCCGCTCGACGGTCCGCTCGGACGGGGGCTGCACCACCGGCACGGTGCGCACCGCCACGGCGGCTCCGACCAGCACGAGCAAGGCCACCGGGACCTTCACCCGCTCGGTGAGACGGTTCGCCAGCACCGCGACCAAGCCGACCGCGCTGGAGAACAAGACGATTAGTGCGTAGCCAAGGCTTTCGCTCACGATTGCGGCAATCGCATCCGGCACCCGAGCCTTTCGGTTGGTCGACAAGGACATCTAAGGACCATCGCCGACCAGACTTCCCGGCACACCGCGACGGAGTCTAGCCGCTCGCTAAAGCGTCAGCAGAGCGATGCACTCCGTGTGGTGGGTCAGTGGGAACGCGTCGAACACCCTGATCTGCTCGACGGCGTAGCCATGGCCGCGATAGAGGCCGATGTCGCGCGCGAAAGACGCTGCCTCGCAGCCGATATGGACCACGCGCGGGACCCCGGCCGCGGCCAGCAGGTCGATGACGTCGCGCCCGGCGCCGGCCCGCGGCGGATCCAGCACCGCGACGTCCGCAGTGCCGCGCTGCGCCGTCAGCGCCCGGCGGACCGAGTCGGTGACGACGTCGACCTGCGGCAGGTCGGCCAGCGCGGTTCGCGCGCCCCGCGTCGCCGAGCGCGAGGTGTCGACGGTCATGACCCGCCCCGACTCCCCCACCGCGTCGGCGAGCGTCGCGGCGAAAACGCCGGCGCCGCCGTAGAGATCCCAGACGGTCATGCCGGCGGCGGGTTGCGCCCAGTCGGCGACCAGGCCGCTGTAGACCCCGGCCGCGTCCCGGTGCGCCTGCCAGAACGCGGTGACCGGAACGCGCCAGGCGCGCGCGCCCACCCGCTGCACCGCCTCGTAGCCGCCCTCCGCCACGGCGGTCGCGGTCTGCCCGCCCTGCCGCAGGGTGCGCACCACGTGGCGCTGGCCGTCGTCGTCGACGGCGACGTGCAGCTGCGCGCCCGCGGGCCAGTCGGCCCCGGACGAATCATGAGCCAGGCCGTCCAGCATCCCCGGCGGCAGCTGCGCGCAGCGCAGGTCGGTCACCAGCTCGTCGCTGTGGTAGCGGTGGAAGCCGGGCCGGCGATCCGCGCCCACGTCCAGCCGCACCCGGGTGCGCCAACCGGTGGGGCCGCCGTCCGACAGCGGCTCGGCGCCCCCCTCCGCGCCGCTCCACTGGTGCCCGCCCAGCCGCTGCAACTGATTGGCCACGACGTGGGCCTTGAGCGCGCGGGCCGCCCGCGGCGCGGCGAACGCCAGATCGCAGCAGCCGGCGCCGCCGACCCCGGCGATGGGACACAGCGAATCGACCCGGTCGGCCGACGGCTCGATCACCTCGACAACCTCTGCGTGCCAATAGGATCCGCGCTCGGCGGTGATGCGCGCCCGCACCCGTTCGCCGGGCAGCGCGTAGCGGACGAACACGACCCGGCCCTCGTGATGCGCCACGCAGCTGCCCCCGTTGGCCGGGGCGCCGGTCACCAGCGTCAATGTGTTGGGCTTCAACGCAGTGCTCAGTCGAAGATTCCACGTCGGGCGTCGCCGGGTGCGGCGTGCGGTTGGAGGGCCTTGAGGCGCTCCGACGAATTCAATTGCCACGGAACGGAAGTCACCATCACGTTGGGCATGAACAGCAACCTGCCCTTGAGCCGCAGCGCGCTCTGGTTGTGCAGCACCTGCTCCCACCAGTGGCCCACCACGTACTCGGGGATGAACACCGTCACCACGGTGCGCGGCGAGTCCTTGCTGATCCGCTTGACGTAATCGAGTATCGGGCGGGTGATTTCGCGATACGGCGAGGCGATGACCTTGAGCGGCACATTGATATCGCTTTCCTCCCACCGGTGCACCAGCTCGCGGGTCTCCGCGTCGTCGACGCTGACCGTGAGGGCCTCGAGCGTGTCCGGGCGGGTGGCGCGCGCGTAGGCCAGCGCGCGCAGCGTCGGCAGGTGCAGCTTCGACACCAGCACCAGGGCATGGTTGCGGCTCGGCAGGACGACGTCGTGCTGGGCGGCCTCCTGCTCCTCCAGCTCCCGGCTCACGGTGTGGTAGTGCTTGCGGATCAGCTTCATGATGATGAAGAGCAAACTCATCGCGAAGAGGGCGATCCACGCCCCGGCGAGGAACTTGGTGACCAGGACGACCAGTAACACCGCGCCGGTGGAAAGCAATCCGACCGTGTTCACCACCCGCGAGCGCATCATCTTGCGCCGCGCCCGGGGGTCGGTCTCGCTGCGCAGCAACCGGGTCCAGTGCCGGACCATGCCGATCTGGCTCAGGGTGAACGAGATGAACACGCCCACGATGTACAGCTGGATCAGCGCGGTGACCTCACCGCGGAACGCGATGATCGCCAGCAGCGCCGCCGCCGACAGGAACAGGATGCCGTTGGAGAACGCCAACCGGTCGCCGCGCGTGTGCAACTGGCGCGGCAGGTAACTGTGCTGCGCCAGAATCGAACCCAGCACCGGGAACCCGTTGAACGCGGTGTTGGCCGCCAGCACCAGGATCAGCGCGGTCACCGTGGCGATCAGCAGGAAGCCGATGTGGAAGCTGCCGAACACCGTCTCGGCCAGCTGTGTGACCAACGTCTTCTGGTAGTAGTTCGGCGGGGCGCCGGTCAGCTGCCGGGCCGGATCCTCGACGAGCTTGACCCCGATCTTCTCGGCCAGCACGATGATGCCCATCAGCAGGGTCACCGCGATGCCGCCCAGCAGCAGCAGGGTCGTGGCGGCGTTGCGCGACTTGGGTTTCTGAAACGCCGGCACCCCGTTGCTGATGGCCTCGACACCGGTCAGCGCCGCGCATCCCGACGAGAACGAGCGCGCCACCAGGAACGCCAAGGCGAACCCGACGACCTGGCCGTGCTCGGCATGCATCTGGAAACCGGCGGACTCCGCGCGCAGCGGGTTGCCCAGCACGAAGATCCGGAACAGACCCCAGCCGATCATCGCGAGGACCCCGAAGATGAACGCGTAGGTCGGGATGGCGAAAGCCAGCCCGGACTCGCGGACCCCGCGCAGGTTCAGGGCCATCACCAGCACGATGGCGAGGACGCAGAACAACACCTTGTGCTGGGCCACGACCGGCAGCGCCGAGCCGATGTTCGACATCGCCGACGCCGTCGAAACCGCAACGGTGAGAACGTAATCCACCATCAGGGCGCTCGCCACGACGAGGCCGGCGGTGTCGCCGAGGTTGGTGGTGACCACCTCGTAGTCGCCGCCGCCCGACGGATAGGCGTGCACGTTCTGCCGGTAGCTGGCCACCACGACCAGCATCACCGCCGCCACCGCAAGGCCGATCCAGGGCGTCAGCGCGTAGGCGGTGACCCCGGCCACCGAGAGCATCAGGAAGACTTCCTCCGGGGCGTAGGCCACCGAGGACAGGGCGTCGGAGGCGAACACCGGCAAGGCGATCCGCTTGGGCAGCAGCGTGTGACTCAGCCGGTCGCTGCGAAACGGCCGGCCGATGAGCAGCCGGCGCGCAGCGGTCGAAAGTTTGGACACGAGAGCCAAGAGTAAGCCCACCCGTGCTTGCTAGCGTTTCGTAGGCAACAATGTTCCCCGACGGACCGAATCGGCTGGCCGGCCCGGTCTGCCGAGTGAACAGCACGGGACCCAGCCGAGAGGACCTCAAGTGCGCGTCGTTGTGATGGGTTGCGGCCGGGTGGGCTCTTCGCTGGCCGACGGGCTGTCCCGGATCGGCCACGACGTGGCGGTGATCGACCGCGACAGCACCGCGTTCAACCGGCTCAGCCCCGAGTTCGCGGGTGAGCGGGTGCTGGGCCAGGGCTTCGACCGCGACGTGCTGCTGAGCGCGGGCGTCGAGGCGGCCGACGCGTTCGCCGCGGTGTCGTCCGGGGACAATTCCAACATCATCTCGGCCCGGCTGGCCCGGGAGACGTTCGGTGTCCAGCGCGTCGTCGCCCGGATCTACGACGCCAAGCGCGCCGAGGTCTACGAGCGCCTCGGCATCCCGACGATCGCCACCGTGCCCTGGACCACCGACCGCCTGCTCAACCTGCTCACCCGGGAAGGCGAAATGACCAAGTGGCGCGACCCGACCGGCACGGTCGCCGTGGCCGAGGTCGATTTGCACGAGGACTGGGTGGGGCACCGGGCCACCGAGCTGGAGCAGGCCACCGGCGGCCGGGTCGCGTTCCTGATCCGGTTCGGCACCGGGGTGCTGCCGGAGCCGAAGACGGTGATCCAGGCCGGCGATCAGGTTTACCTCGCGGCGATTTCCGGTCGCGCCGCCGAGGCGGTGGCCATCGCGGCGCTGCCGCCCAGCGAGGACCTCGACGCGGGAGCCGTCAAGTGAAGGTCGCTGTCGCCGGGGCCGGCGCGGTCGGCCGGTCGGTCACCCGCGAACTGTTGGAAAACAACCACGACGTGACGCTGATCGAACGCAACCCCGAGCACGTCGACGTCGACGCGATCCCGGCCGCGCATTGGCGCCTCGGCGACGCGTGCGAGCTGAGCCTGCTGCAGTCGGTGCACCTGGAGGATTTCGACGTCGTCGTCGCCGCGACCGGCGATGACAAGGTCAACGTGGTGCTCAGCCTGTTGGCCAAGACGGAGTTCGCGGTGCCGCGGGTGGTGGCCCGGGTCAACGATCCGCGCAACGAATGGCTGTTCACCGACGCCTGGGGCGTGGACGTGGCCGTGTCCACGCCGCGGATGCTGGCTTCGCTGATCGAGGAGGCCGTGGCCGTCGGTGATCTGGTGCGGCTCATGGAATTCCGCCGGGGCCAGGCCAACCTGGTCGAGATCACCCTGCCCGACGACACGGCGTGGGGCGGAAAGCCGGTGCGCCGGCTGCAGCTGCCGCGCGATGTCGCGCTGGTGACGATCCTGCGCGGCCCCCGGGTCATCGTGCCGGAAGCCGACGAGCCGCTCGAGGGCGGCGACGAACTGCTCTTCGTCGCGGTCACCGAGGCCGAGGAGGAACTGCAGAAGCTGCTGCTGCCCGAAGCGGAGCCGGGCGACTAACCGGTCGGCTTTGAGTGTGCCGTGGCGGTTTTCGGTGTGCGCTCAGGGCGGGATTTCGCCCATTTCTGCGCCCAGGGCTCACACACGAAGCCCACGATTCACACTCAACGCGCGCACGCCGTACAACTAGTCGGCGAGGCTTTCCGCGGATTCGGCTTCGTCTGGGGCCGGCAGGGCGCGCTGCGCGCCCTTGATCGCCGCGTACGTGGCCAGCGCGGCAAGCACGGTCAGCGGCCAGCCCATCGCGATCCGCGCCACCCCCAGCCAACCCGTCTGATCGGCGTCGTAGAGGAGCCGCTGGACCACAAAGCGCGCGGCGAACACCAGAGTCCAGCAGAGCGAGGCGATGTCGAACGCGTACACGGCCCGCGACACGGCGCGCCAGCCGCGGTCGCGGCCGGTGGCCCAGCTCCACGCGTAGCCGACCAGCGGCCGGCGGATCAGCACCGAGACCGCGAAGACCACCGCCCACAACAACGACATCCAGATGCCCAGCAGGAAGTAGCCCTTGGACTGCCCCACGAGATAGGCGATCAGCGCGCAGACCGCGACGCCGATGAAACCCGAAAACGCCGGCTGGGTCGATTCCCGCCGGATGAGCCGCCACAGCAACACCAGCGCCGCCACGCCGAGCGCGGCCGCGATGGCCGCCAACAGACCGGAAAGGCTGGAAACCGCGACGAAGACGACCACCGGCAGCGACGAGTAGATGACGCCGCTCACCCCGCCGACCTGGTCCAGCAAGCGTTCGCTGGAAAGGGTCACCGTTGAATTTCGTAGTGCGGGTTGTAGATGGCCTTGGTGCCGTTCTCGAGCTTGCCCAGCCGGCCCCGCACCCGAAGCGTGCGGCCCGAGTCGATGCCGGGGATGCGGCGCTGGCCCAACCACACCAGGGCGACCGTGTCGGTGCCGTCGAACAGTTCCGCGCGGACACCGCCGGAACAACCCTTGCCGTTCGTTTCCACGCTGCGCAGCGTGCCGATCATGGTGACCTCCTGGCCACGCTCACAATCGATCGCACGCTGCGCGCCGGCGCTGTCGACTTCGTCCGACAACTCTTCGGAGTCACGTTGTTCCGGGTCCTCCGTCAATCGACGGGTGAGCCGGCGCAGATACCCTTGGGCCCCCATGGCCCCTCCTGACAGTGGTGATAAAGCTTCGGCGCTTTCTCTATGCCAACGGACACCGTAGACCTGTTGGTTCCCCGGTGCCAACAGAACGAAACGTGATGTTGGACGCTCCCCGACGGCCGGGCAATATCGAAGGGTGACTGTCGATCTGCGCAGTGTCGCGACGGTTTTGCTGCCCGGAACCGGCTCCGACGACGACTACGTCTACCGGGCGTTTTCCGGCCCGTTGCGCGACGCCGGCGCCACGCTGGTGGCCCCGCCGCCGCGCCCGGACCGGTTGGTCGAGGGCTACCTGTCCGCGCTCGACGACGCCGCGAGCGACGGCCCGATCGCCGTCGGCGGGGTCTCGATCGGCGCCGCCGTGGCGACGGCGTGGGCGCTGGCCCATCCCGGGCGCACCGTCGCCGTGCTGGCCGCGCTGCCGGCCTGGGCGGGCCCCCCGAACGACGCGCCGGCGGCGCTGGCGGCGCGGCATTCGGCGGCGCAGCTGCGGGCCGACGGGTTGGCGGCGACGACCACGCAGATGCGGGCGTCCAGCCCGCCGTGGTTGGCCGACGAGCTGACCCGGTCCTGGCGCGCCCAGTGGCCGCAGTTGCCCGACGCCATGGACGAGGCGGCGGCCTACGTCGCGCCCAGTTGCGCCGACCTGGCCCGGCTGGCCGCGCCGCTGGCGGTGGCCGCCGCGGTCGACGACCCGATCCACCCGCTGCGGGTGGCCGTCGACTGGGTCGCCGCGGCGCCGCGCGCGGCGCTGCGGACCGTGACGCTGGATCAGATGGGCGCGCAGACCGCCGCGCTGGGCGCCGCCTGCCTGGCCGCGCTGGCCGAGCTCTAGGCGCTAGCCGCCGGTCGTGGTGCGCAGCTGCTGCATCGCCGAACCCTCGGCGCTGCGGCGCGCGGCCGGCTCGTCGGACGGCTGCTCCTGCTCCTGGGCCTGCTGCTGCTGCGCGGCCGCGGCGGCCCGCAGCTGCTCGGCCATCGGCTCGGGCAGCTGCACGGGCAACGGTGTGCGCACCGGCAGCGGTGTGTCGCCGCGGCGAACCACGGTGTCCGCCAACGCCGTTCGCGCCTCGCGCTCCAGCGCCTCCATGGTCTCGTGCGAACCGTTGACGACGCAGCGGATCATCCAGCGGTAGCCGTCGACCCCGATGAAGCGCACCACGCCCGAGGCGGTGCCGACCACCTCGCGGCCCCACGGGCCGTCCTTGATGCTGACCTTCGCCGAGTCCTTGCGCAGCGACTCGGCGAGCTCACCGGCCACCTCGCGCCACAGGCCGCCCGTCTTGGGGGCCGCGTAGGCGGCGATCGTGAAGCGGCCGTTGGCCGTGACCACCCACACCGCGCTGGGCACGCCGGTCTCGGTCAGCTCGACCTGCAGCTGGCCGGCCTCCGGCATCGGAATGAGCACCGAACCCAGGTCGAGCCGGGCCAGCTCGGCGACCGCGGGGTCGTCGAAGTCGTCGATGTCGAACGGGCCCTCGAGCTCCTCGTCGAACTCGTCGTCGACCGGGTCGGCGACGGCCTCGGCCTCGGCTGCCGACTCGTCGTTGTCTGATCTTCTAGCCATCACAAACTCGCATGTCCGCCGGAGGAACCGTGACCACCGTCGCCACGGGATGTTTCGGCCAGCCCGGCCTCGTCGAACGACGACACCTCGACCAGCTCGACCAGTTCGACCCGCTGCACCAGCAATTGGGCGATCCGGTCGCCGCGGTGCACCACGATCGGCTCGGCCGGGTCGAGATTGATCAACGCGACCTTGATCTCGCCGCGATAGCCGGCGTCGATGGTGCCCGGGCTGTTGACGATCGAAAGCCCCACCCGCGCAGCCAATCCCGACCGCGGGTGCACCAGGCCCACCATCCCGAACGGAATGGCGACCGCGACGCCCGTCCGCACCAACGCGCGCTGCCCCGGGGCTAGCTTGACGTCTTCCGCGCTGTACAGGTCGACCCCGGCGTCGCCGTGGTGGGCGCGGCTGGGCAGCGGAAGCTCGGGGTCAAGGCGGACGATGGCCAGACTGGTCGACACGGGGCCACAGACTACCCTTGACCGCGTGTCAGCTACGCGCGTCGCGCCGCACAGTGTGCGATATCGCGAACGACTTTGGGTGCCATGGTGGTGGTGGCCACCGGCTTTCGGGCTGGCGGCGCTGATCGCGTTCGAAGTCAACCTCGGGGTTCGGTCGCTGCCCGACTGGCTGCCGTACGCGACGTTGTTCGTGGTGGCGGCCGGAACACTGCTGTGGCTGGGCCGCGTCGAGATCCGCGTCACCGCGGACTCCGCCGTCCCGGGCGGAGTCGAACTGTGGGCCGGCGAGGCGCACCTACCGGTCGACGTCATCGCCCGCTCCGCGGAGATAGCGCCCGCGGCGAAATCGGCAGCCCTGGGCCGCCAGCTCGACCCGGCGGCCTACGTGCTGCACCGGGCATGGGTCGGTCCGATGGTTCTGGTGGTCCTCGATGACCCAGACGACCCGACGCCGTACTGGCTGGTGAGCTGCCGTCACCCGGAGCGGGTGCTGTCGGCATTGCGCAGCTGACCGTTCAGGCTGCGCAGTCGGTACAGATCATCACGCCGTTCTTCTCACTGGCGAGACGGCTGCGGTGCTGAACCAGAAAGCAGCTCGAGCAGGTGAACTCGTCGGCCTGCTTCGGAATGACGCGGACGGACAGCTCCTCGCCGGACAGGTCGGCGCCGGGCAGCTCGAAAGATTCGGCGGATTCGGATTCGTCGACGTCGACCACGGCCGATGCCGCCTCGTTCCGTCGCGCTTTGAGCTCCTCCAGCGAGTCTTCCGAAACGTCGTCCGTCTCGGTGCGCCTCGGAGCGTCATAGTCGGTAGGCATCGTCTCGTCCCCTCGCAGCCCTCTCGTACCTCAAGCAACGCTTTGTACCAGCGTCGAACGCATCCACCAAACGATTCGTGCCCGTATCCAGTGCCATTAAGGTGTGATTTGCGTCACAACCCCGGATTGACCCTTGTCTTGGGTCTCAAACGGTGCAGTTAGAGTTCCCCTGTGGTCGCGCAAATCACCGAGGGTACCGCTTTTGACAAGCACGGACGGCCCTTCCGGCGGCGCAACCCCCGGCCCGCCATCGTCGTCGTGGCGCTGCTGGTGGTGGCCACCGCCGTGGTGTGGACGGTGGCCCTGACGCGACCGGCGAAGGTGCATGAGGCGGTGGTGTGCAACCCGCCGCCGCAGCCGCCCGGCTCGGCGGCGCCCCAACTCGGTGAGCAGGTGTCCCGCAGCGCCATGGCCGACGTCAACCCGGCCAAACTCGCCGACACCAAGGTCCGCGTCCTCAACGCCAGCGGCCGCGGCGGGCAAGCCGGTGACGTCGCCGGCGCGATGAAAGACCTGGGCTTCGCCCAGCCCACCGCCGCCAACGACCCCCTCTACGCCGGCACCCGGCTGAGCTGCGTGGGCCAGATCCGCTTCGGCACAGCCGGCCAGGCCACCGCGGCCGCGGTGTGGCTGGTGGCGCCGTGCACCGAGCTGTTCAACGACAACCGCGCCGACGACTCCGTCGACCTGGCCCTCGGCACCGAGTTCAGCGCGCTGGCCCACAACGACAACATCGACGCGGTGCTGGCGAGCCTGCGCCCGGGCGCCACCGAGCCGTCGGATCCCGCACTGCTGCAAAAGATTCACGCCAGCAGCTGCTGACCCCTCAGTCCGGCAGGGGCGCCAGGCCGCCGCAACGTTCCAGGGCGGCCAGCAGCTCGTCGGCGATGCCGGGGGCGGCGGCCACCACCAACCCCTCGCCGCCCACCGGGCCGTTCGGCTCCGGCACCACGACGCGGGCGCCCGCCTCGGCCGCGATCAGCGCGCCCGCCGCGCGGTCCCACACCTGTAGCCCGTGTTCGTAGAAGGCGTCCAGCCGGCCCGCCGCGACCATGCACAGGTCCAGCGCCGCCGAACCGATGCGGCGCACGTCGCGCACCGCCGGCAAGATGTGCGCCAGTAGCGCCGCCTGGCTCGCGCGGCGCCGCCGCGAATAACCAAACCCGGTGCCCAGCAACGCCATCGACAAATCGTCGACGGCGGCGCAGCGCAGCGGCCGCGTCCCGCGGGCGTCGGTGACGTGCGCGCCGAGGCCGGTCGCCGCCGAGTAGACGCGGCCGGCCACGACGTCGGCGACAGCCCCCGCCACGGACACGCCGTCGACCTGCGCGCCCACCGACACCGCGTAGGCGGGGATGCCGTAGACGAAATTCACTGTGCCGTCGATGGGATCGAGCACCCAGGTGACCGCGCCGGACTGCGCGTCGGCGGGCCCGCCGCCCTCCTCCCCGAGAATCGGGTCACCGGGCCGCAATTGGCCCAACCGATCCCGCAGCAGCCGCTCGGTCTCGGTGTCGACGACGGTCACCGGATCGGTCGGGGTGCTCTTCGACCGCACCGCGCCGCCGCCCGCGCCCGACACGCCGGACGCCGCCGGGCCGAACACCTCGGCGCGCCGGCGGCGCACGAACTCGGCGGCCTCGGCGGCCAACTTCTCGGCCACCGAACGCAGCTGCCCGGGCTCGGCCCGCTTGTCAGTAGGTTGCGTCACCCCGCCATCGCATCACAGTCGCCACGGTCGCGCAGACCCCCAGCCGGCGTACCCGTGGAGCTAAGGTGATCGGACAGGCCAAGTCTCGCCGAGGAGTTCCGATGACCAGCACCGACTCGATCACGGGCACGCCACCCGACGCGGCGACCGGCAAGCCGCAGCGCCGTGGGTTCGGCATCGACGTCGGCGGCAGCGGCATCAAGGGCGGCATCGTCGACATGGACACCGGGCTGCTCATCGGCGAACGCATCAAGGTGCTGACCCCGCAGCCCGCGACGCCGGCGGCCGTCGCCAAGGCCATTGCCGAGGTCGTCAACGGGTTCGGCTGGACCGGGCCGCTGGGGGTGACCTATCCCGGCGTCGTGACCCACGGCGTCGTCCAGACGGCGGCTAACGTGGACAAGGCGTGGATCGGCACCAACGCGCGCGACGTCATCAGCGCCGAACTGAACGGCCAGGACGTCACGATCCTCAACGACGCGGACGCCGCCGGGCTGGCCGAGGAGCGCTACGGCGCGGGCCGCGAACAAACGGGGCTGGTGGTGCTGCTCACCTTCGGCACGGGGATCGGATCCGCGGTCATCCACAACGGGACGCTGATTCCCAATACCGAATTCGGCCACCTCGAGGTCGGCGGCAAAGAGGCCGAGCAGCGCGCGGCGTCGTCGGTCAAAGAGCGCAACGGCTGGAGCTACGAAAAGTGGACCCACCAGGTAACACGGGTGCTGGTGGCCATCGAAAACGCGATCTGGCCGGATTTGTTCATCGCGGGCGGCGGCATCAGCCGCAAGGCCGACAAATGGCTGCCGCTGCTTCGAAATCGCACCCCGGTGGTGGCCGCCGCCTTGCAAAACACCGCCGGCATCGTGGGAGCGGCGATGGCCGCGACCTCCGATGTGACGCACTGAATTTTGCCCGGTAGGCCGGTGGAAGCGTCCGCTGTCGTTACAATGGTGCTCGGCGACCGCCCGACTGAAAGCGTGCGAGCACTCACGCTGATCTCCAACGCCGACATTCGACATAGCAGACACTTTCGGTTGACCATGCCCAAACCCACCGAAAGTGCGTCCGACCGAAGGGGTGTAAGTGGCAGCGACCAAGGCAAGCCCGGCGACCGATGAGCCGGTGAAACGCACCGCCACGAAGTCTCCGTCGTCCCCCGCCAAGCGATCCCCGGCGAAGGCCGCCAATGGCGCCGCCGCCCCAGCGAAACGGGCCGCCAAGGCCGCGCCGCGGGCCACCAAGTCCGCCCGGGCACACGACGAGGCGGCGCCCGCCGAGGCCCCGAAGAAAGCCCGCCCCGCGGCCAAGGGCGCGAAGGCGCCATCCGGCCGCGGCACGAAGGCGGCCAAGGGTGCCCCGGACGCCGACCTCGAGATCGACGCCGACGGCGCCCAGGTTGAGGTCGAGGATCTCGACGCCGAACCGGACCTCGAGGCCGAGCCCGGCGAGGACCTGGAGATCGACGCCGAGGACCTCAATCTCGACGACCTCGAAGTCGACGTCGCCGCCGACGGCGAAGACGCCGAACTCGAGGCGGACGACACCGAGGACGGCGAGGAGGACGCCGCGGCCGCGCCCGCCGCGAAGACCAAGACCGCCGCCGCCGAGGAGGAGGAAATCGCCGAGCCGTCCGAAAAGGACAAGGCTTCCGGCGATTTCGTCTGGGACGAAGACGAATCCGAGGCGCTGCGGCAGGCCCGCAAGGACGCCGAACTCACCGCGTCCGCGGACTCCGTTCGCGCGTACCTCAAGCAGATCGGCAAGGTGGCGCTGCTCAACGCGGAGGAAGAGGTCGAGCTCGCCAAGCGGATCGAGGCCGGCCTCTACGCCACGCAGCTGATGACCGAGCACGCCGAGCGCGGCGACAAGCTGCCCGCCGCCCAGCGCCGCGACATGATGTGGATCTGCCGCGACGGCGACCGCGCGAAAAACCATCTGCTGGAAGCGAACCTGCGCTTGGTGGTGTCGCTTGCCAAGCGCTACACGGGCCGCGGAATGGCGTTCCTCGACCTCATCCAGGAAGGCAACCTGGGGCTCATCCGCGCGGTCGAGAAGTTCGACTACACAAAGGGATACAAGTTCTCCACCTACGCCACGTGGTGGATCCGCCAGGCCATCACCCGCGCCATGGCCGACCAGGCCCGCACCATCCGCATCCCGGTGCACATGGTCGAGGTGATCAACAAGCTGGGTCGCATCCAGCGCGAGCTGCTTCAGGACCTGGGCCGCGAGCCCACGCCCGAAGAGCTGGCCAAGGAAATGGACATCACGCCCGAAAAGGTGCTCGAGATCCAGCAATACGCGCGCGAGCCGATCTCGCTGGACCAGACCATCGGCGACGAGGGCGACAGCCAGCTCGGCGACTTCATCGAGGACAGCGAGGCCGTGGTGGCCGTCGACGCGGTGTCGTTCACGCTGCTGCAGGACCAGCTGCAGTCGGTGCTGGAGACGCTGTCCGAGCGCGAAGCCGGCGTAGTACGGCTGCGCTTCGGGCTCACCGACGGCCAGCCGCGCACGCTGGACGAGATCGGGCAGGTGTACGGCGTGACCCGCGAGCGCATCCGCCAGATCGAGTCCAAGACGATGTCAAAGCTGCGCCACCCCAGCCGTTCCCAGGTGCTGCGCGACTACCTGGACTAGCGCTCAAGCGAGCCGCTCCAGCTCGCCGCTCGGGTCGTAGTACAGCTCCTGGCGGGCGATCCGGCCGTCGCGGTAGCGGTAGACCACCACGTAGGTCGAGCGCAGGCGTTGCCCACCCTGGTCCCAGTCGAATTCGACGCGCACGAACGCCGCGTCCCCGCCCGGGGCTATCGCGTGTTCGACCGCCTCGTAGCGGATGTCCGAGCAGCCGTCGATGGTGAGCGCGATGAACTCGAGCGTGCGCTCGACGCCGTCGATCCGTTCCGGCCAGCCGAAGAGGCGCACCGTCGGGCTCACGTACACCACGTCGGGCTGGTAGAGGTCCCGCGCGATCGACGGATCACGCACCGCGAACGCCCGCGCGAAGCGTTCCTCCTGCGCGATGAGCGCGTCCTCCGAGATGCCGGGCATCATCGGACCAACCCGAGCGCCTGACAGTACCTGTCGATTACCACGAAAACTCCTTGCGCCGTGGGGATTCCGATGTCCGGCGTGCCGATGTTGACCGGCGTCACCGTAAACGCGCTGCTTTGCCCACACAGCACTCCTACCACCGCCGGGTGCGCGCGTAAAGCCTTTGGTGGCCAAGCCAATCGCGCGTAGCGTGACCGCATGCCAATCAACCGAACCATGGTGTCGTCCGGCTCCGAATTCGAGGGGGCGGTCGGTTATTCGCGCGCGGTGCGCGTCGGCCCGCTCGTGGCGGTGGCCGGAACGACCGGCGCCGGAGCGGCCGGTGATATCGCCGCCCAGGCCCGAGACGCCCTGCGGCACATCGAGATTGCGCTGCAGCAGGCCGGTGCCGCGCTCACCGACGTGGTGCGCACCCGCATCTTCGTGACCGATATTTCGCGCTGGCGTGAGGTCGCGGCGGTGCACGCCGAGATCTTCGGCGAGATCCGTCCGGTCGCCACCATGGTCGAGGTCACGGCGTTGATCGCACCCGAGCTCCTGGTGGAGATCGAGGCCGACGCCTACGTCGAGCCCTGAGGCCGCGCGACCGGCGCGAAGGTGCCGTCGGGCTCCGTGCGATAGGCGGTGACCCGGATCACAGCCCGGGCCGGCAGCGGCCCGTACAGGTGCGGGAACAGCATGGACTCCGGATCCGTCGCCACCCCCGGCTCCCAGCGCACCGGCGAGTCCAGCAGCGCGGGGTCGATGTGCAACAGGACGAGGTCGTCGCGGCCGCGGTAGAGCCGGGTGGCCGGCAGATGCACCTGCTCGGGCGTCGAGAGATGGATGAATCCGGGCGGGTGATCAGGCTGAATTCCGCCCTGGTCGCGGGCGCGGGACCACTGCTCGCGCCCGCACAGGTGCACCAGGACGCCGGCCGGGAGGGTCACAGTCGGTCAGCTTAAAACCCGTGAGAAACGACACACCCGATAACGATCGGGGAACAAGGCGAAAACGCCACACGTCTGAGACAGTGAATGTACGAGAACGGAGAAGCCATGCACGCAACTCTGACCAGTCCCGAGCTCACCAGAGCGGACCGCTGCGACCGCTGCGGTGCCGCTGCTCGAGTCCGCGCCAAGCTGCCTTCCGGACTTGAGCTTCTCTTCTGCCAGCACCACGCGAACCAGCACCAGTCGAAGCTGACCGAGCAGGACGCCGTGCTGGAGGTCAGCGAAAGCTAGTCCAGCCGAACTCACCCCTGGGCAATGTGGGCTGCGCGGGCGGTCATCGGTAATGCTGGACGGGTATGAGCGTCCAAGCCGCGCGGCCGTCGCGCCACCACGTCTGGCGAATCTCTCTTAGAGCCCTGGCCAAAAGCTGGGACGACTCCATTTTCTCCGAGTCGGCCCAGGCGGGATTCTGGTCGGCGCTTTCCACGCCGCCGCTGCTGTTGGGAATGCTGGGCAGCTTGGCCTACGTGGCACCGCTGTTCGGGAAGGACACGCTGTCCGCGATCGAGAAAAGCATCATCTCGACCGCGCACAGCTTCTTCTCGCCGAGCGTCGTCAACGAGATCATCGAGCCGACCATCCGCGACATCACCGCCAACGCGCGCGGCGAAGTGGTGTCGCTCGGCTTTCTGATCTCGCTGTGGGCCGGGTCGTCGGCGATCTCGTCGTTCGTCGACGCCGTGGTCGAGGCCCACGACCAGACCCCGCTGCGACACCCGGTGCGGCAGCGCTTCTTCTCGCTGTTCCTCTACGTGGTGATGCTGGTGTTCGCGGTGGTGGCCGCGCCGGTGATGGTGGTGGGCCCGCGCAAGGTGAGCGAACACATCCCGGTCGGGCTGGCCAACGTGCTGCGCTACGGCTATTACCCGGCGCTGATCCTCGGCCTGATGATCGGGATCATGCTCCTGTATCGGGTGGCGCTGCCGGTGCCGCTGCCGAGCCATCGGCTGGTGCTGGGCGCCATCCTGGCCACGGCGGTGTTCCTGATCGCCACGCTGGGCCTGCGCTTTTACCTGAGGTGGATCACCAGCACCGGTTACACCTACGGCGCGCTGTCCACGCCGATCGCGTTCCTGCTGTTCGCGTTCTTCGGCGGTTTCGCGATCATGCTCGGCGCCGAGCTCAACGCCGCCGTCCAGGAGGAATTCCCCGCGCCGAGGACCCATGCCCATCGGCTGCGCAACTGGCTGCTGACGCGCAGGCCCGGCCCGAAGCGGATAGCGGATTTGCCCGCGGCGCCCGCGACGCCGCCCGACGTGGCGGCGGCCGAGCCTCCGGCCTGATCAGTCCCTCTTGAGGTGCTCGTAGATCCGCTTGCACTCCGGGCAGACCGGGGAGCCGGGCTTGGCGGCCCGGGTGACGGGAAACACCTCGCCGCACAACGCCACCACGTGGTTGCCCATGACCGCGCTCTCGGCGATCTTGTCCTTCTTGACGTAGTGGAAGTACTTCGGGGTATCGCTGCCGGTCCCGTCGTCGACGCGTTCGTCGGTCTCGGTGCGTTCGATCGTCTGGGTCTGCATGCCTCACATTGTGCCCCCTGACTCGCCGGTACCGGAATCGATTGGTTGTGGGACAGTGGAGATATGAAGCGCGGCGAAGAGCCAGGGTTCGACGGCTTCGACGACACCAGCCGCCCCGTCCTGATCACCTCGGCCGCCCCCTCGTACGAGGAGGAGCATCGCGCCCGGGTGCGGAAGTACCTGACCCTGATGGCGTTTCGGATCCCGGCGCTCATTCTGGCCGCCGTCGCCTACGGCGCCTGGCACAACGGACTGATCTCGCTGCTGATCGTGGCGGCCTCGGTGCCGTTGCCGTGGATGGCGGTGCTGATCGCCAACGACCGGCCGCCGCGCCGCAAGGACGAGCCCAGGCGGTTCGAGCAGGAGCGGCGGCGCACCCCCCTGTTCCCCACGGCCGAGCACCCCGCGCTCGAGCCGCGGCGACCCCGCCACGAGGGTTCCGGCTAAGCGCCCGCGCGGCGCACTTCTCAGGACATTCTCAGGTCGTCGGCACATCTGTGCACGTCAAGGCGTGTGAGATCGCGACCGGGCGGGAACTCCCAGGGCGGATCCATCGTTGGACTTCATGACAGTGCAAAGCCGAACGGGAGGTCGCTATGGCGAACGCCAGCACAAGCAGGATCGACGGCGATCTGGATGCTCAAAGCCCCGCAGCGGACCTAGTGCGCGTGTATCTCAATGGCATCGGTAAGACGGCGCTGCTGAACGCGGCGGGTGAGGTCGAGCTGGCCAAGCGGATCGAGGCCGGCCTGTATGCCGAGCATCTGCTGGAGACTCGTAAGCGACTCGGCGAGAACCGCAAACGGGACCTGGAGGCCGTCGCGCGCGATGGCCAGGCGGCGCGCCGCCACCTGCTGGAAGCGAACCTGCGCCTGGTGGTTTCGCTGGCCAAGCGCTACACGGGTCGGGGGATGCCGCTGCTGGACCTCATCCAGGAGGGCAACCTCGGTCTGATCCGCGCGATGGAGAAGTTCGACTACACAAAGGGATTCAAGTTCTCCACCTATGCAACGTGGTGGATCCGCCAGGCCATCACCCGCGGCATGGCCGACCAGAGCCGCACCATCCGGCTGCCGGTCCACCTCGTCGAGCAGGTCAACAAGCTGGCGCGGATCAAGCGGGAGATGCACCAGAACCTCGGCCGCGAAGCCACCGACGAGGAACTCGCCGCCGAATCCGGCATCCCGGTCGAGAAGATCAACGACCTGCTCGAGCACAGCCGCGACCCGGTGAGCCTGGACATGCCCGTCGGCTCCGAGGAAGAGGCCCCGCTGGGCGACTTCATCGAGGACGCCGAGGCGATGTCCGCCGAGAACGCGGTGATCGCCGAGCTGCTGCACACCGACATCCGCAGTGTGCTGGCCACTCTCGACGAGCGCGAGCACCAGGTCATCCGGTTGCGCTTCGGCCTGGACGACGGCCAGCCGCGCACGCTGGACCAGATCGGCAAGCTGTTCGGGCTGTCCCGCGAGCGGGTCCGCCAGATCGAGCGTGACGTGATGTCGAAGCTGCGCAACGGCGAGCGCGCCGATCGGTTGCGGTCGTACGCCAGCTGAGGCCCTCCAACCAGAGCCAGGTAGCAAGTCGGTATGCCCGCCGCGCCCGCGGCGGGCATACTGCTTGCCGGGGACATCCGCAGGAGGCGTTGGACCCATTCGCGCAGCTGGCCAAGTAGACTCAGCGTCAATGGAGGGTGCTGGATGAACGAGCTGGTTGATACCACCGAGATGTACCTGCGGACCATCTACGACCTCGAGGAAGAGGGCGTGACGCCGCTGCGCGCCCGGATCGCCGAACGCCTCGAACAAAGCGGTCCGACCGTCAGCCAGACCGTGTCCCGCATGGAGCGCGATGGGCTGCTCCACGTCGCCGGCGACCGCCACCTGGAGCTCACCGACAAGGGCCGGGCGCTGGCCATCGCGGTGATGCGCAAGCACCGCCTCGCCGAACGATTGCTCGTCGACGTCATCGGGGTGCCTTGGGAGGAAGTGCACGCCGAGGCGTGCCGGTGGGAGCACGTGATGAGCGAGGAGGTCGAGCGGCGGCTGGTGAAGGTGCTCAACAACCCGACCACCTCCCCGTTCGGCAACCCGATCCCGGGCCTGCTGGACCTCGGGGTGGGCCCCGACTCGGGCGCCGACGGCATCAACCTCGTCCGGCTGACCGAGCTGCCCGCCGGATCTCCGGTGGCGGTGGTCGTCCGCCAGCTCACCGAACACGTCCAGGGCGACATCGACCTGATCACCCGCCTCAAGGACGCCGGCGTCGTTCCCAACGCCCGGGTCACCGTCGAGACCAGTCCGGCCGGCGGCGGGGTCACCATCCTCATTCCCGGCCACGAGAACGTCACCCTGCCGCACGAGATGGCGCACGCCGTCAAGGTCGAGAAGGTCTGAGCGGCTAGCCC
>NZ_LZLY01000035.1 GCF_001673535.1 Mycobacterium sp. 1081908.1
CCGAAACGCGCGATGCGAACCCGCGGATGGCGGCGGATCGGCACCGCCATCGTCCGCTGGCCCGCCCCCGAGCCGGCGCCGGAACCCGCCGAGCCGAACAGGCCGCCATCCCCCGCCTTACCGGCCGCACCGCCGGCGCCGCCCTGGCCGCCCGTGCCGCCGACGCCGCCGTCGCCGCCGACACCGCCGTTGCCGCCGATCCCGAACTCGTTGCCCACGCTCAGCGCATAGGCGTCGCCGCCGTTGCCGCCCGTGCCGCCGGCGCCGCCCACACCGCCGGTGCCGCCGACGCCACCGGTGCCGCCGCTGCCGGCGGCTCCGCCGGAGCCGAACAGCAGTCCGCCGCGGCCCCCGTCACCCCCGACACCTCCGGTGCCGCCGGTGCCCCCGGTAATCCCGACCTCAACTCCGTCGGCGGCGGTACCGCCATTTCCGCCCACGCCGCCGTTCGCGGCGATGCCGCCGGTGCCGCCGACGCCACCGGTGCCGCCGCTGCCGGCGGCTCCGCCGCTGCCGAATAGCAGCCCGCCGTTTCCGCCCATCCCGCCGGCGCCCCCGGTGCCCCCCGCGCCGGCGGTCGCGTCGAGGCCCTTGCCGCCGAGGCCGCCGATGCCACCGGTGCCACCCTGGGCGTCGGCGCCCGAGAGCAGGACGTTGGGGCCGTATCCCGCCCCGCCGGTGCCGCCGACCTGTCCCACCGTCCCGTTGTCGCCGGGACCGCCCGGGCCGCCGACGTTTCCGGCGTTCAGGCCGGTGCTGCCGGTGTTCGCCGTGCCGCCATCGGGGGTGACGGCGGTCGTCCCCGTCAGACCCATGCCGCCTTGACCGCCGGCCCCGCCGCTGCCGAACAGCACGGCGCTGCCGCCTGCGCCGCCGGTACCGGGGTTGCCGCCGTTGACGCCGGCAGCGGCGGCCCCGCCGAGCCCGCCCGCTCCGCCGTTGCCGCTGAGCAGCCCGCCGGCGCCGCCGTGACCGCCGTTGGCGCCGGCGCCGCCGCCACCGCCCGCCCCGCCGTTGCCGAACAGCCCGGCACCGCCGCCGTTTCCGCCGGCCACGCCGTTGGCCGTTTGGGTGAACCCGGTGCCGCCGTTGCCGAACAGCAGCCCGCCCGCCCCGCCGTTCGGGCTCGCCGCCGTCCCGTTGGTTCCGTCGCCGACGAGCGGGCGCCCCAGCAGCAGCTGGGTGGGCGCGTTCACCACGCCCAGCACGTCCTGCTCGACGACCTGCAGCGGGCTGGCGTTCGCGGACTCCGCGCCCGCGTACGCGCCCGCGCCGGCCTGCACCGCCTGCACGAACTGCTGATGGAATGCGGCCACCCGCGTGCCCAGGGCCTGATAGGCCTGGCCGTGGGCGCCGAACAGGGCCGCGATGGCCGCCGACACGTCGTCGGCGCCCGCCGGCAGCAGCTCGGTGGTCGCGGCCGCGCCCACGCCGTTGACCTCGCCCAGCGTGGACCCGATGCCGGCCAAATCCGTTGCCGCTGCCTCCAATCCGCTGGGCAGGGCCACCAAGAATGACATCGCCACCTCCGATTCGCCACTCGGGAGGGAAGCATCTCATGTTTGCTACCGCCCGTGGCGCGATATGGCCGACACCGGCGGGCCGCGGCGGCTGCCCGGCCGCGCCTCCTCCCGATGCCGCCGGTACCCGGGGTACCGGTTAGCCTCGACACCGAGCCGACACGAGGAGGGTGCTCATGCAGGGATTCGCGGGGAAGGTCGCCGTGGTCACGGGCGCCGGTTCAGGTATCGGTCAGGCGCTGGCGATCGAGCTGGCCCGCTCGGGCGCCAAGGTGGCCATCAGCGACGTCGACACCGAGGGCCTCGCGCAAACCGAGGAGCGGCTGAAGGCCATCGGCGCGCCGGTCAAGGCGGACCGGCTCAACGTCACCGAGCGGGAGGCCTTCCTGGCCTACGCCGACGCGGTCGCCGAGCACTTCGGCAAGGTCAACCAGATCTACAACAACGCGGGCATCGCGTTCACCGGCGACATCGAGGTCAGCCAGTTCAAGGACATCGAGCGGGTGATGGACGTCGACTTCTGGGGCGTCGTCAACGGCACCAAGGCGTTTCTGCCGCACCTGATCGCCTCCGGCGACGGCCACGTGATCAACGTCTCCAGCGTGTTCGGGCTGTTCTCGGTGCCGGGGCAGGCGGCGTACAACGCGGCCAAGTTCGCCGTGCGGGGCTTCACCGAGGCGCTGCGGCAGGAAATGGTGCTGGCCCGCCACCCGGTCGCGGTGACCACGGTGCACCCGGGCGGCATCCAGACCGCCATCGCACGCAACGCCACCGCCGCCGAGGGACTCGACCCCGAGCAACTGGCCAAGCTGTTCGACAAGCGGCTCGCCCGGACCAGCCCCGAGCGCGCCGCCAAGGTCATCCTGGACGCGGTCCGCAAGAAGAAGGCCCGGGTGCTCGTCGGCACGGACGCCAAGCTGCTGGACGTGATGGTCCGGGTCGCCGGCCCGTACTACCAGCAGCTGTTCGGCCCGGTGATGGGCCGCCTGATGCCCAAACCCTGACGCGCTACCGCCCCAGCGGGTGCTCGGCGAGCCACCCGCCCGCGACCGCCTGCGGGTCGGCGCCCCCGGCCACCTGCCGGCGCATGTCGGCCAGCGCCGCGGTGTCCAGCACGCCGGCCACCTCGTTGATCGCCAGCAGCTGCCGGTCGCTCAGCGCGTTGCGCCGATACAGCGGCACCACGTTCTCGGCCTGGATCAGCGCGGGCTTGCCGTCGGCCAGCGCGACCAGGTCGCCCGGGCTGGCGGGGTCGGCCGTGGTGGTCCACCCCGCCGCCGGCTGCCCGGCCCGCACCGCGTCGAAAAGGGCTGCCTCGGAAGGGAATTGGCGCGGCGACGGCAGCCGGCACGATCCCACCGCCGCGGGCGGGGTAAACCCGGTGACCGCCCCGACCGCCAGCCCGGCGCAATGCGCCGGCAGCGCGCTGAGGTCCGCGGTGAGGTCGTGGCCGCCCCACGCCTTCGCCGTCGCGCGCGTGACCAGCAGCACGGGTTTGTCCTCCGCCGCGGTGGTGTAGTCGCCGGCCAGCACGCCCTCGGGCAGGGCCGCGATCATCGCACGGTAGACCTGGGCGTCGGACATCGCCGTCGCGGCGGGCTGCAGCTGCCGCAACGTCTGGCCGGTGAACGCGGGCACGACGGTGTACGCGCCCGAGTCCAGCTTCGCCATCGGGTCGGGGGCGGTTTCGGGCCGGGCCGCGAAACCGTAGGACCGCAGCGCCGCCGCGTAGACGGCGGCCAGCAGCGACGACTGGGACCCAACCACCAATTCGGGAGCGGGGCGGCGCTCGCCGCAGCCCGTCAGCGCCAGCAGCGCGGCCAGCAGCGCGGCGGCCAGCCTGGTCACACGGACGAGTCGGCAGCGATCGCGACGGCGGCGGCGACCGCTTCCCCGACCCGGGAGTCCAGCGGGCTCGGCACGATCCGGTCGAGCGCCAGGTCGTCGCTGACGACGGAGAAGATCGCCTCGGCCGCGGCCACCATCATCTTCTCGGTGATGCGGCGGGCCCCGGCGTCCAGCGCGCCGCGGAACACCCCGGGGAACGCCAGCACGTTGTTGATCTGGTTCGGGAAGTCGCTGCGGCCGGTGGCCACCACCGACGCGTACTTGGCGGCGACGTGGGGGTGGATTTCGGGGTCCGGGTTGGACAGCGCGAACACGATCCCGCCCGGCGCCATGGTGGCGACCAGCTCCTCGGGGACGACGCCGCCCGACAGCCCGAGGAACACGTCCGCACCCTCGAGCGCCTCGACCAGGCCGCCGGACAGGCCGTCGGGATTGGTCCGCTGCGCGAGCTCGACCTTGACGCCGTTCATGTCGTCGCGCCCGCCGTGCAGAATGCCGCGCGAGTCGAGCACGGTGATGTCCGAAACACCCATCGTCAGAAGGAGATTCGTGCACGCCACCCCGGCGGCGCCGGCACCGGAGACCACCACGCGCAGCGAGGACATGTCGCGGCCGAGCAGCTTGCTGGCGCCCATCAGCGCGGCCAGCACGACGATCGCGGTGCCGTGCTGGTCGTCGTGCATCACCGGGCAGTCCAGCGCCTCGATGACCCGCCGTTCGATCTCGAAGCAGCGCGGGGCGGAGATGTCCTCGAGGTTGACGGCGCCGAACGTGGGGCGCAGCCGCACCAGGGTTTCGACGATCTCGTCGGGGTCCTTGGTGTCCAACACGATCGGGATCGCGTTCAGCCCGCCGTACGCCTGGAACAGCGCGCACTTGCCCTCCATCACCGGCAGCGACGCCGCGGGCCCGATGTCGCCCAGGCCCAGCACCGCGCTGCCGTCGCTGACGACGGCCACCAGCCGGTTCGACCACGTGTAGCGGGCGGCCAGGGTGCGGTCCGCGGCGATCGCCCGGCTCACCTGCGCCACGCCCGGCGTGTAGGCGATCGACAACGCGCGCTGGGTGTCCAGCGGCGCGCTCAGGGCCACCGAAAGCTTCCCGCCGACGTGCGCGTCGAAGATCTCGTCGTCTCCGATGGCCAGTTGCGGCGACGCGGTTTCCGGCATCGCACCAGGGTAAGGGCTACCCATTAGTAGGCCTAATTTCCGTTTGAGATCAGATGAGCCCGAGCTCCGTGACCGCGTTGCGCTCGTCGGCCAGCTCCGCCGTCGACTTGTCGATCCGGCCGCGGGAGAACTCGTCGATCTCCAGGCCCTGCACGATCGACCAGTCGCCGCCCTTGGTGGTGACCGGGAACGAGGAGATCAGGCCTTCCGGCACGCCGTAGGAACCGTCGGAAACGACCGCCATCGACACCCAGTCACCCTCGGGGCTGCCGAGCAGCCAGGAGCGGGCGGCGTCGATGGTCGCCGACGCGGCCGACGCGGCCGACGAGGCGCCGCGCGCGTCGATGATGGCCGCGCCGCGCTTGGCGACGGTCGGGATGAAGTCGTTCTCGATCCACGCCTGGTCGCCGACGACCTCGGCGGCGTTCTTGCCGCCGACCTCGGCGTGGAAGATGTCGGGGTACTGGGTGGCCGAGTGGTTGCCCCAGATCGTCATCTTCTTGATGTCGGTGACGGCGGCGCCGGTCTTCTTGGCCAGCTGCGAGATCGCCCGGTTGTGGTCGAGGCGGGTGAGCGCCGAGAACCGCTCCTTCGGGATGTCGGGCGCGTTGGTCATCGCGATGAGCGCGTTGGTGTTGGCCGGGTTGCCCGTCACGCCGACGCGCACGTCGTCCGCGGCGACCGAGTTGAGCGCCTTGCCCTGCGCGGTGAAGATCGCGCCGTTGGCCTCCAGCAGGTCGCCGCGCTCCATGCCCGGGCCGCGCGGCCGCGCGCCGACGAGCAGGGCGAGGTTCACGCCGTCGAAGATCTTGTTCGGGTCCGCGCCGATCTCCACACCCGCCAGCAGCGGGAAGGCGCAGTCGTCGAGTTCCATCACGACGCCCTCGAGCGCCTTGAGCGCCGGCTCGATCTCCAGCAGGCGCAGCTCGATCGGGCGGTCGGCGCCCAGCAGCGCCCCGCTGGCCAGGCGGAACAACAGGCTGTAGCCGATCTGGCCGGCGGCGCCGGTGACGGCGACCTTGACAGGACTTGCGCTCACGTCGATTTACTCCTCAAGACACGGTTGCGGTCGACGTCGAAACTAGCGCACCGCCGTCGGCGCGAAATCTCCGGTCCACGGCGCGCGCGGAGTCTTCACATCACGTTTCACCAGGACGCGTAGCATTGAGCACCGCTTTCCCGACCTGCGCCGCGATCGGAGGTGAAGGTGTTTCCCGGACCTGACGCACTGCCCGAAGTGCTGCGACCGCTGGTGCACGAGCCCCGCGAGCCGCGCACACCGCCCGTCGAGAAAACGCCCGTCGAGACCCTGGTCGACTGCGCGGTCTACGCCGACGGCAATCGGCTGCCGGGCAAGTTCACCTACGCGGCCGCGCTCACCCGGGTGCGGCAGAGCGAGGCGCTCGGGCAGGAGGCGTTCGTCTGGGTGGGCCTGCGCGAGCCGAACCTGGACGAGATGCAGGAGGTGGCCGACGTCTTCGGGCTGCACGCGCTGGCCGTCGAGGACGCCGTGTGCGCGCATCAGCGGCCCAAGCTGGAGCGCTACGACGACACGGTGTTCCTCGTCCTGAAGACCGTCAACTACGTCCCGCACGAGTCGGTGGCGGCGGCCCGCCAGATCGTCGAAACCGGCGAGATCATGGTCTTCGTCGGCAAGGACTTCGTGGTCACCGTCCGCCACGGCGAGCATGGCGGGCTGTCCGAGGTGCGCAAGCGCCTGGACGCCGACCCCGCGCAGATGCGCCTCGGCCCGTACGCGGTGATGCACGCCATCGCCGACAACGTCGTCGACCATTACCTCGAGGTGAGCAGCCTGATCGAGTCGGACATCGACAGCATCGAGGAGGTGGCGTTCGCCCCCGGACGCAAGATCGACGTCGAACCGATTTATCTGCTCAAGCGCGAGGTCGTCGAGTTGCGCCGGTGCGTGAATCCCCTGTCGTCCGCGTTCCATCGGATCCAGATCGAAAACAAGGACGTGATCTCCAAGGAGGTGCGGCGCTACCTGCGCGACGTCTCCGACCACCAGTCCGAGGCCGCCGACCACATCAACAGCTACGACGACATGCTCAACTCGCTGATCCAGGCCGCCTTGGCCCGGGTGGGCATGCAGCAGAACAACGACATGCGCAAGATGGCGGCCTGGGCCGGTATCGCGGCGCTGCCCACCGCCGTCGCCGCCATCTACGGGATGAACTTCCATTTCATGCCCGAGCTGAACTGGACGTGGGGCTACCCGGGGATCATGGCCCTGATGGCGGTGTCCTGCCTGATCCTGTACTTCCAATTCCGGCGCAACCACTGGCTTTAACTCACCTTTCTCTCGCGAGCAGACGCAAAAGCCCCCAATCCGTCGGCGTGTCGGGGGCTTTTGCGTCTGCTGGCGCCTGCACAGTCGCGGGCTTGTCCACATCGCGTCGGAAGTTGACTACCTCGCTCGCCTGCCCCGCCGGACAGTACAGCTGTGGACATCGAAAAGGTGTTGCTCGACGGCGGCGGCATGGCAACTACTTCACAGCTCCTGACTGTGGCCTCGCGCAAGCGTTTGGCCGGACTTGTGAAGTGCGGCAGGCTTATTCGGGTATGCCATGGCGTCTACATGGCAACGGAGCCCGACATGCTCGACCGGCTCGCAGCGGTGGAGTTGATGGCCAATCAGCGAGTGGTCGCGTGCATGGGCACGGCTGCGGCGCTGTACGGATTCGACACGGAGACGACGTCCCAACTTCACGTTCTTGATCCCGGGATACGCATGCGCCCGACACCGGGCGTGATGGTTCATCAGCGTATTGGTGCACCGCTGCGACAAGTACAGGGCCGCCTGGCAACAACGCCAGCATGGACCGCGGTCGAGATAGCTCGAATGCTTCGGCGCCCACGCGCCTTGGCGACCCTAGACGCCGCCCTGCATGTCGGTGCTTGTAGCCGAACGGAATTGGACGCGGCGATTCACGAGCAGCGGGGCCGACGCGGAATTGTGAAGGTCCGGGGACTGTTTGGCTATGCCGACGGCCGCGCCGAATCGCCGATGGAGAGCGAGGCGCGACTGGTTTTCATCGACAATCGACTGCCGGTGCCGGAATTGCAGTACACCATCCTCGACCGACGCGGGCGCCTCTGGCGCACCGACTTTGCGTGGCCTGACGCGATGGTGATCGCCGAATACGACAGCGTGGAATGGCATGTCGGCCGCGATGCCCTCCTGCACGACCGACTGAAAACCGCTCGACTGCAGGAGTGCGGATGGACGACCATTCCGATGACAGTTGACGACATCCGGCACGATCCGGGCGGCTTGGTCGCACGCATCAACGGCCACCTCATGAAACCTCGCATCGCCG
This sequence comes from Mycobacterium sp. 1081908.1, assembly GCF_001673535.1. Lineage (GTDB taxonomy): Bacteria > Actinomycetota > Actinomycetes > Mycobacteriales > Mycobacteriaceae > Mycobacterium. Next base: position 7,879 of record NZ_LZLY01000035.1, read on the forward strand.
GCTGACCGCACGCTTCCCTCGCGAGCAGACGCAAAAGCCCTCGGATGCCCGGCGTGTCCGGGGCTTTTGCGTCTGCTCGCCCAACCCAACGCAGCAATCAATCGGGTTGCGCGGCCGGGCGGTTGGGATCCAGCACGTCGACGCCGTCGCTGCGCCAGGCCTGCCGCATCGCCTCGGCGCCCTTGAGCCGCACCCAGGCAGCCTCCGTCGCGGTGATCGGGGTCGCCGACAGGAACTTCACCGGGTCACGCGGCGGGTCCAGCGGCAAATCGGGGATGTCGCTGTCGCCCAACAGCACCGCGGTGAACGGCACCCGACCGGCCGGCCACGCCCACAGCGGCGAGCCGAGGTCGATCAGGGCGTCGGCGACCAGCACCACGCCATCGACGGCCGGCGTAGCCGCCAGCACCGCCAGGCTGCGGGCGATGCCGGTCGCCGGCCCGGGATCCCGCAGCCGCAGCACGATTTCGGCGCGCGGGCCGCGCAGCGGGTCGGCGACAATCTCGGAAGGATCGGTCATCGGGTGCCGCGAGCACCCCAGCGACACGTGATGAACCAATCCCCCGCCGCGAAACCGCAACACCTCGATGGGTTCGGTGCCCAGGAACGTGACGCTCGCCGAGTCGGGCTCGCCCCCGGCGAAGTGGCCGCGCAGGTGCGCGCGCACAAGCTCCAGGGTCACTCGGCGGGCGCCCGAGTCAGGTTCGCCCCGGAGTCGGCGTCGAACACGGCGATCTTCGTCGTGTCCAGGGCCAACTCGATCGACTGCCCGATGGTGGCCTTCGACTCCGCGGGAACCCTTGCCACGAACTGGTTTTCGTGCACCTCGCCTTCGGCCTCCAGCTCGTCCAGCTGGGCCGCGTGCACGGCCGGGCCCGCGGTGGTGAAGTACACGTACTTGTCGGCGCCCAGCGATTCGACCATGTCGACCTTGACCTCGAAGGTCAGCGCCCGGATGCGCTGATACCCGTCGATCAACGCGGCGTCGGCCAGGTGCTCGGGCCGCACCCCGACGATGACGCTCGCCGGCTTCGGGTCCCCCCCGATCACCCGCTGCACGTCCGGCGCCAGCATCACCTCGCCGAACGACAGGGTCAGCCCGTTCGGCGTCAGGTCGGCAGGGAAGAAATTCATCGCCGGCGAGCCGATGAACCCCGCGACGAACAGATTGGCGGGACGCTCGTAAAGCTCGTCGGGGGTGCCGATCTGCTGCGCCACCCCCCCGTGCATCACCACCACGCGGTCCCCCAGCGTCATCGCCTCGGTTTGGTCGTGGGTGACGTAGACGGTGGTGGTGCCCAATCTGCGCTGCAGCCGCGCGATCTCGCCGCGCATCTGCACCCGCAGCTTGGCGTCCAGGTTGGACAGCGGCTCGTCCATCAGGAACGCCTTGGGATGGCGCACGATGGCCCGGCCCATCGCGACCCGCTGCCGCTGCCCACCCGAAAGCTGGGACGGCTTGCGGTCCAAAAGCTCGGTCAGGTCCAGGGTTTTGGCCGTCTCCTCGACCTTCTGCGCGATCTCGGCCTTCTTCATTTTCGCCAGGGTCAGCGGAAACGCGATGTTCTGCCGCACGGTCATGTGTGGGTAGAGCGCGTAGGACTGGAACACCATGGCGATGTCGCGGTCCTTGGGCGCCTTCTCGTTCATCCGGACGCCGTCGATGCGCAGCTCGCCCGACGAGATGTCCTCAAGCCCGGCAATCATGTTCAGTGTCGTCGTCTTGCCGCATCCGGAGGGCCCGACCAGGATCAGGAACTCGCCGTCGGCGATGGTGATGTTCAGGTCCTTCACCGCCGCGGCGCCGTCGGCGTAGCTCTTGTTGACGTTTTCCAACACAATCTCGGCCATCGCGCTATCCCTTCACAGCGCCAGAGGTCAACCCGGCGACAATCCGTCGTTGGAAAATTAGAACAAAAACGATGATGGGGACGGTAATCACGACGGCGCCGGCGGCGATCGACCCGGTCGGTTCCTCGAACTGCGAGCTGCCGGAAAAGTTCGCGATCGCCACCGGCGCGGTGATGGCCGCCTTGGTCGCGGTCAGCGACAGCGCCAGCAGCAGGTCGTTCCAGGCGAAGATGAAGACCAGGATCGCCGCGGTCACCAGGCCCGGCGCCGCCAGCGGCACGATCACCCGGCGGAAGGCCTGGCCCGGCGTGGCGCCGTCCATCTTGGCGGCCTTCTCCAGGTCCCACGGGATTTCCCGGAAGAACGCCGACAGCGTGTAAATGGCAAGGGGCAGAGCGAAAGTGATGTACGGCAGGATCAGGCCCGGCCAGGTGTCGAACAGGCCGAGCGCGCGTTCGATGTTGAACAACGGGGTGACCAGCGAGATCGCGGGGAACATGGTGATCAGCAGCGTGGCACCGATCAGCAACCGCTTACCCGGAAATTCCAGCCGCGCAACGGCGTAGGCCGCCATCGCCCCCAGCACTACCGCGATCGCGGTGGTGATCAGCCCGATCCCGATGGAGTTGATCAGCGCCGAGCTGAAGAACTCCCCGCGGAAGATGCCGCGGTAGTTCTCCAGGGTCACCGAGGACGGAAACAGCTTGCCGTCCTTGACCGTTGACGACGGTTTGAGCGACAGCGACAGAATCCACAGCACCGGGACGAGCGCGTACGCCACGACCAGCGTGTCGATCACGGCCCAGAGGGCCACGCGCGGTTTAGCGGCCATCGCCACCACCGCCGGGCGCGGCCGCGCCGAACACCTTGATGTACACCAGCGCGATGATGCCCACGCAACAGAAGATCAGCACGCTGATCGCCGAGCCCAGCCCGACGTTGAAGCCCTTGAACAGGTTGTCGTAACCCAGGATTGACACCGAGTCGGTGTTGTTGGCGCCGTCGGTCAGCACGTAGATGTTGTCGAAGATGCGGAAGGCGTCCAGCGTCCGGAACAGCAGCGCGACCACCACCGCCGGCTTGATGATCGGCAGGATGATCCGGGTCAGGCGCCGCCACGCGCCGGCCCCGTCGACCTGCGCGGCCTTCAGCAGGTCCTCGGGCACCAGGGCCAGCCCGGCCAGCAGCAGCAGCGACATGAACGGCGTGGTCTTCCAGACCTCGGCCAGCACGACGATGCCCAGCGACGGAATCTGTTGCGTCAGCGGCGCTTGGGTAAAAGGTGAGCCCTGCGGCAGCAGGTTGGCCAGGTAGCCGGTGCCGGGCGTCCAGGCGTAGTACCAGCTGTACGACGCGACGACGGTGACGATGCCGTAGGGGATCAGCACCGCGGTGCGCACCAGGCCCCTGCCGACCAGCGTGCGGTGCATCACCAGGGCCAGCGCCAGACCCAAAGCGAACTCGATCGTCACCGAAACCGCCGTGATTCCCAGCGTCACGGCCAGCGCCGTCCACCAGTACCGGTCGGTCAGGATCGTCTGGTAGTTGCCCAGCCCGATGAAGGCCGTGTCATCCGGCGTGGCAAGGTTGTTGCGCTGCAGGCTAAGCCACACCGCGTAGCCGATCGGGTACGCCGTCACAGCGAGCATCAGGATCGCCGCCGGCGCGACCAACGCGAAGGCGAGCCGCCGTTCGGCCCTCACGGCAGCAGCCCCTTGCCGTCGATAGCCTTTTGCGCCTGCGCGGCGAGTTCGTCGGCCGTGCGCTCCGGGTCGATCCGGGTGATCGGGTTCAGCGCCGCCGACAGCCGCAGCGACAACGCTTGGTACACCGGCGTTGCCGGGCGCACCGCCGCGTCGGTTAGCTGCTGGCGGATCACGGTGTACATCGGGTACTTGGCCTGAAATTGCGGATCGGAATACAACGAAGTCCGCACCGCGGGCAAGCCGCCCTGGATCGACACGTACTTCTGGCTGCGCAGGCTGCGCAGGCAGCGCACCGCCTCGAACGCCTCCGCGCGGTGGCGGGTGGTGCTGGCCACCGCCAGGTTCAGCCCGCCGATGGTCACCTTGGCCGGCCGGCCCGGCGCCACCCGCGGGTAGGGCGCGAAACCGAACACCTTCTGGCTGGCCTCATAAGCGATGCGGAATTGCTCGTCGGTGGGCACGAACGTGCCGACGTCGTTGATGCTGCCGGCCAGCGCCGGATCGCGGTTCAGCGGCAGGAACGGCACCCCGCCCTTCACGGCGTTCTCCAGCAGGGACGCCAGCACATAGGGCCAGTTGACCTCGAGCGCGGCCTTGCCCTGCTCCACCGCCAACCGCGCGGTGCCCTCGTCGGTCCGGCTGATCGACGGGTCGGCGCCGGGCGCGGTGGCCACCGACTTGAGCACCCGCAGGGCGTCGACGGTGGCGGCCCGGTGCGCCGGCGTGTCGGTCAGCGTGACGCGCCGGCCGTCGTCGGAGAGCACCTGCCCGCCGGCGCTCACCAACAGCGTGTTGAACCACACGACCAGGCCCTCGCCCTCGTTGGCCTGCGCGGCGATCCAGGCGGGCTGGCCCGCCGCCTGCAGGCGGGCGGCCTCGGTCACCATCGCGTCCCAGGTCGCCGGCGCCTGGGCCACCAAATCGGGTCGGTACCAAAGCAATTGGGTGTTGGTCGTCACCGGGGCGCCGTACAGCCGCTGCTTCCACCGCGCCGACGCGAGCGGACCCGGCAGGGTGTCGACGGTGGCGTCGGTCTCGGCCTGCCCCGCGGGATCGTCGGACAGCGGCAGCGCCCAGCCGGCCTCGGCGAACTCCGCGGTCCACACCACGTCCAGCGCCATCACGTCCAGGCCGCGGTCGTGCGCGGAGAGGCGCCGGGCCAGCTGCACCCGCTGCTCGCCGGGGCCCCGGGGCAGGCTCACGTGCCGCACGGTGAACCCGAGTTGCGCGGTGCACTCCTGCGCGACCGCGGTGAACGTGGCCGCGTCGGTGGCCGGCGTGTAGAAGCTGATCACCAGGCCGCCACCGGGCGCCGCGCAGGCCGGCAACGCCGACGCGATGGTGAGCGTCGCCAGGGCGAGTGCGCCCACTCGGCGCGCGCGCCCCCGACGGCTCACCAATTCAGATCGCCAGGCGCGCCAGCAGATCCCGCGCCTTCTCTGCGTTTTGCGGATCGCAGAGCACGTCGTAGCGGCCGGCCACCAATTGCATGGTGGAGCTGAAATCCCTTGTGCCACGGGCCATTGCGTACGGAACCGCGGAGGTGATCAAGCCGAAGAACACCCCGGCGACCAGACCGGTGACCAGCGCGGCCCAGGGATTGGGGCTGAAGAAGCCCAGCACCAACCCGATGAACAGGCCGAGCCAGGCCCCGCTGATCACCCCGCCGCCCAGCACCTTCGGCCACGACAGCCGCCCGGTGACCCGTTCGACCTGCATGAGGTCGACGCCCACGATGGTCACCTGCTGCACCGGGAACTCTTGGTCGGAAAGGTAGTCGACGGCGCGCTGCGCCTCGGCGTAGGTGGGATAGGAGCCGACCGGCCAGCCCTTGGGCGGTGTCGGCAGCGGGGGCACGCCGCGCCGCCGCGCCGCCGCGCCCGTGGGCGTGGCGCCGGGAACCTGTCCGGGCTGGAAAGGACTAGTCATCGCCGCTCATTCTCCTCCGCCTCGGTAATCCTCTCATCCCGAGGCCGTTTTGCTAGGTTGAGCAGCATGTCAGGCCCCGGTGGTTTCGGCGAGGGCGCCCGAGGCGACGACGCCAACCGGCCGCAAGGCGGCCGCGACGATTGGACACCGCCCTGGGATCCGCCGGCGATCGAGTATCCGGCGTATTCGCCGCCGGGCTACCCGCCGGGCTACCCGCCCGCCTATTCAGCCGCCGCGCGGATGGCAGGCTGCGATGCCCCCTTTGTGGCGAGTCGCCCCTAACGGGAACGGATGCTGAGCATCGCGACGACGAAAAACACCGCCAGGGTTCCCGCGCCGATGACGATGCCCGTGACCGCCAGGCCGTAGCCCTCCTGGCGGGTCTGCTTGATCTGGTTCAGCGCGACCACGCCCAGCACGATGGCCACGATCGAGCCGATGGCACAGCAGAGGAAGCCGCTGAACGAGGAGATGAGCGACGCGATCGCCATGCCGTTGGTCCCGGACTGGACCCGGTAGTCCGGGGTCGCGTAGTAGCCGCCGGGATAGGACGGCGGCCCGTAGCCGGGCGGCGGGTAGGGCGGGGCGCCATAGCCCGGCGGCGGCCCGTACACCGGGGGCGGTCACGGGCATCGTCATCGGCGCGGGAACCCTGGCGGTGTTTTTCGTCGTCGCGATGCTCAGCATCCGTTCCCGTTAGGGGCGACTCGCCACAAAGGGGGCATCGCAGCCTGCCATCCGCGCGGCGGCAGCATGCTG
>NZ_LZLY01000036.1 GCF_001673535.1 Mycobacterium sp. 1081908.1
GCGACGGTGCGACCGGACTCGACGAACGCCGCGATGCCGTCCAGGTCCTTGGCGCGCAGGATGCCGGCATCCACGGATACCCCGCCAATCGCGCTGCGCTGCAAGAGGTCCCACGGCAACGCAGGTGCGCAGCTGTGCAGCAGCACGTCGGCGCCGACGGTCGCGACGCACGCGTCCAGCAGTCCCTGAGCGACAGCGTCGTCGAGCGCGGCGACCGGGCTCAGCGCCGTGACCCCGGTCAGCTGGCCGCCCAACGCCGCCGGCAGCGACGGCTCGTCGAACTGCACCACCACCGGTGTGTCGAGGCGGCGGGCCAGCGACGCGCGATGCGCCGCAACGCCTTCCGCCAGCGACGCCGCCAGGTCGCGCACGGCGCCCGGGTCGGTGATGGCCCGGTGGCCGTTGGCGAGCTCGAGCCCGGCGGCCAGCGTGATCGGCCCGGGCGCTTGCACCTTGACCACCCGCCCGGCGCCGCGCAGCCCCGCCGTCTCCCAGGCCTCCTCCAGCGCGTCCGTGTCCTCGTCGAGGAGGCTGACGGCGCGGCGCGTCACGGCGCCGGGTCGGGCGGCGATGCGGTAGCCGCGGGGCACCGTGTCGATGGCCACGTCGACCAGCAGCGCGCCGGCCCGCCCGAGCAGGTCGGCGCCCACTCCGCGGGCGGGCAGCTCGACGATGTGGGCCAGCGCGCCCGCCAGCTCGCCGACCACCACCTCGGCGGCCCCGCGCGCCGCGGTGCCGGGCCACGATCCGACGCCGCTGGCCCTCGCGAACGGATGCGCGAAAACACTCACCGGCCAACCGTATTCGACGCCGCGATCGGCTCCGGTCGCCAGGGGTGTTCGGGGCGGGGTAGGTTCATGCCGAGAAGGGTGCAAAACGGTGGGGCGCAGGGCGAGACTGGCACGGACAAGGCCGCTGCTGTTGTGTGGCGCGGTGTTGCTGACGGCGGCGTGCACCCGGGTGGTCGGCGGCACCCCCCTCGCGGGATTCGGGCCCGCCGCCAAGGGCGTTCAGGGCGTCAACGTCGACACCATCCTGCTGGACCAGTCGCGGATGCGCGCCATCACCGGTGCCGGCGAGCACCTCACGATCATTCCCTCGATGGACGGCAACCGCCCCGTGGACATCGACGCCCTCGCCGAGGCCACGCCGGCGGAATGCCGGTTCCTCTACGCCGAGACGGCGACCTTCGGCCCCGACATCGAGGAGTTTCACAAGACGACATTCCAGGACCCGCCCGACGGCGCTTTGATCTCCGAGGGCGCCGCCGCCTACCAAGACGTCGACACGGCGCGGCGCGCCTTCCGCGCCCTGGTGGGCGCCGTCGGCGGCTGCGCGGGTGACTCGGCGGGCGACTTGTTGGTGGGCGAGTGGACGGCGGACGCGAACTCCCTGCACCTGCGGCCCGGCGGGTGCGGTCGCGACTACCGGGTGCTGAAGGTGGCCATGGTGGAGGTCACGTTCTGCGGCTTCGCGCAATCGGTATCCGACATCGTGATGACGAACATCGCCGCGAACATCCCTAGCTAGCTCACCAGTGCGCGGTGGCCAGCAGCTCGAAGTTGGGGTGGCCGTACTTGACCCACATCGCCACGTGCAGGGCGGTCATGGCCGCCGAGACCGCCAGGGCCGCGATCGCCAGCCCGAAACCGTTCTCCCCGCGGCGCCTGACCTGGTGCAGCGCGACGACGGCAAAGATGGTGCTCAGCAGCGGGCTGCCGTACATGCCCATCAGGCTCAGCACGAAGGCCGCGATGGCCCAGGCGTTGGTCTGGACGGTCGGCACCTCACGGGCCGCGACTTGCTGGGTGGTCATCTGCGTTGGCTCCTTTCCTGGCGTCAGGGAAAGGATCGGAAACCGCCCTTGGCGGATCCTCAACGAATTCTTGGGGCGCTCAGCGTCTGGTGGCGGAGATGGTGGCGCTGCCGAGCACCTCGTCGCCGTCGGGGTCCGGGCGGTACAGCACCAGCGTCTGCCCGGGCGCCACTCCGCGCAGCGGGTTCCGCAGCCGCACGACGAGCTCGTCGCCGACCAGTTCGGCGACCGCGCCCACCGTCTCGCCGTGCGCGCGCACCTGGACCGCGCACTCGACGGGGCCCTCCGGCGGGGCTCCGGCGGTGAAGATCGGGGACCGCCCGACCAGGCCGTGCACGTCGAGGTCGGCCGACTCCCCCACCTCGACCGTCCCCGTCGCGGCGTCGATCGACGTCACGTAGCGCGGACGGCCGGTCGGTCCCGGGCCGGCGATGCCCAGGCCCTTGCGCTGCCCGATGGTGAAACCGTGCACCCCGTCGTGGGTGGCCAGGACGGCGCCGTCGGTGGTGACGACGGTGCCGCGGCGCACCCCGATGCGCTCCCCCAGAAAGGCCCGGGTGTCGCCGGACGGGATGAAGCAGATGTCGTGGCTGTCCGGCTTGTCGGCGACGGCCAGGCCGCGACGGGCCGCCTCGGCCCGGATGTCGGGCTTCGGGGTGTCCCCGATCGGGAACGCCGCGCGCCGCAACTGCTCGGCGGTCAGCACGGCCAGCACGTAGGACTGGTCCTTGTCCCGGTCGACGGCGCGGCGCAGCCGCCCACCGGACAGCCGGGCGTAGTGGCCGGTGGCCACCGTGTCGAAGCCCAGCGCAACGGCTTTCGCCGACAGCGCCGAGAACTTGATCCGCTGGTTACACCGAACGCAGGGGTTCGGGGTCTCCCCGCGGGCGTACGACTCGACGAAATCGTCGATCACGTCCGCCTTGAACCTATCCGCGAAATCCCAGACGTAGAAGGGGATTCCGAGCACGTCGGCGACCCGGCGCGCGTCCGAGGCGTCTTCCTTCGAACAGCAGCCCCGCGAGCCGGTGCGCAACGTGCCCGGCGCGGACGACAGCGCCAGGTGCACCCCGACCACGTCGTGCCCGGCGTCGACCATGCGAGCGGCGGCGACGGACGAATCGACGCCGCCACTCATCGCGGCGAGGACCTTCACTTACGGCGCCCCCGCGGCGGCCAGCGCGGCGCGCCGGGCGCGGTCAACGGCCGCGGGCAGCACCCGCAAGACGGCGTCCACGTCGGCGTCGACGCTGGTGTGCCCCAACGAAAGTCGCAGTGATCCGCGGGCGCTCGCCGGGTCGGCGCCCATCGCGACCAGCACGTGCGACGGCTGCGCCACACCGGCGGTGCACGCCGAGCCGGTCGAACACTCGATGCCGTTGGCGTCCAACAGCATCAACAGCGCGTCGCCCTCGCAGCCGCGGAACGTGAAGTGCGCGTTGCCCGGCAACCGCTGGGGGTACCTCCCGCTTGCGGGGGACGGGTCGCGGGCGCCGTTGAGGCTGACGTCGTCGATGCCGGCCAGGACGCCCTCGACCAGCCGGTCGCGCAACACGCGTAGCCGCGCGCTGTTGGGCTCGAGTGCGTCCACCGCGATCCGGGCCGCCGCCGCCATTCCGACGGCGCCGGCGACATCCGGTGTGCCGGAACGGATGTCGCGTTCCTGCCCGCCGCCGTGCGACAGCGGCACGCAGGCCACGTCGCGGCGCAGCAGCAGCGCCCCCACGGCGGGCGGACCGCCGAACTTGTGCGCGGTCACGCTCATCGCCGACAGCCCGCTGGCCGCGAAGTCGACCGGCAACTGCCCCACCGCCTGGACGGCGTCGCTGTGCATCGGGACGCCGAATTCGGCGGCGACGGCGGCGAGTTCGGCGACCGGCAGCACGGTGCCGACCTCGTTGTTGGCCCACATCACGGACACGAGAGCGACGTCGTCCTGGCCCTGCAACGCCTCGCGCAGCGCGGCCGGCGACACCGAGCCGTCCGCGGCGGTGGGCAGCCAGGTCACCTCGGCGCCCTCGTGTTCGACGAGCCAGTTCACCGAGTCCAGCACGGCGTGGTGTTCGACCTCACTGACGACGATGCGCCGGCGCGACGGGTCGGCGCCGCGCCGGGCCCAATAGATGCCCTTGACGGCGAGGTTGTCGCTCTCGGTGCCGCCCGCGGTGAAGATGACCTCGGACGGGCGCGCGCCCAGTTTGTCGGCGATCAGCTCGCGGGATTCCTCGATGCGCCGCCGCGCCGCCCGCCCGCTGGTGTGCAGCGAGGACGCGTTGCCGACGGTGCCGAGCGCGGCCGTCATCGCCTCGATGGCGGCGGGGTGCATCGGGGTGGTGGCGGCGTGATCGAGGTAGACCATGACGCGCCCCACGATACCCGCAGGTCCGAAAGGCTAAGCCACCAGCACGTGGCGGCGGTCCGGGCGCTGCGGCACGCCCAGGCCCACCGCGGACTCGCAGCGTCGGGCCAGCGCCCGCCGGTCGGCGCCCGGCAGCTGCAGCGATTCCACGTGAACGTGCGCCACGGTGCGGCGCACGGCCAGCAACCGGCACATCGACCGCCACAGCGTGTCGTCACCGACGAAGGCCGGAGCGGTCGACACGCCGCCGTCGGCGTGGTGGTAGGTCAACCGGAGGGGCTGCACCGGGCGGCCGGCGTCGATCGCGGCCTGGAACATCGCCGGATAGAACGTCCCGGATGCCCGCCCGCACCACGTGGTGCCCTCCGGAAACGCCACCACCGTCTGACCCGCGCGCAGCCGGTGCGCGACGGCCTCGACGACACACGGCAGCCGCCGCAGGTTGGCCCGTTCGATGGGAATGATCTTGAGCAGGCGCACCGAAAGATCACCGAACAAATCGGCCCGGGCCACGAACGACCCGGGCAACACCGAGCCGATGGCGAACACGTCCAACCAGGACATGTGGGGGCTGACCACCAGGACCCCACGCAGGTTGCGGATCGGGCTGCCGGACACGCTCATCCGGACACCGAAGCAACGCAGCACCACCCGGCAGCAGAACCGTTGCACCCGCGCCCGGCCGGGCAGCGGCACCAGGGCCAGCGGCACCACCAGCGCCAACAGCAGCGCCAGCAGGACGCGAAGCGTCACCCGGAGCACCACCCGCCACCGCGCCGGGGCGGGACCGACACGCACGCAGCTGCTGTCGCACGTCGCGCGTGGCAGCCAGGCGTGGGCCCCGGGGGTGTTCACTGCGCGCCGCCCACCATTTCGGAAGCCGCCGACACCGACCGCAGCCTCTTGAGATATCGGGTGTCCGCGCGTCGTTTGTCCAGCAGCACGCAGAAGTCGCCGACACCGAAGTCCGGGTCATGCGCGGGCTCGCCGCAGACCTGGGCGCCCAGCCGGAGGTAGCCGCGCATCAGCGGCGGGACGGCGGGCCGCGGCGGCGCGGGGATGTCGTCGAGGGCGCGCCCGGCCACCCGGACCGGGCGGTGCGGGTGCACCCGGTACCGCGCCGGCGCGGCGTGGCGGTTCAGGATGAAGTCGCGCACCCCGCGCAGCTGGCTGCCGGGAGAGTCGCCGTCGGATTCGTCGCCGATGGGCACCGACACGCAGCCGGTCACGTAGTCGTAGCCGTAGCGATCCAGGTAGGCCAGGATGCCCGCCCACATCAGCAGCACGACGCCACCGTTGCGGTGACCGTCGCGGACCACCGCGCGTCCCATCTCCACCAACGACGGCCGCAGCGGGTCGAAGGCGCGAACGTCGAATTCCGTTGCGGTGTAAAGCCCCCCGGCCGCGATGGCGCCGGTGGGCGCCAGCATCCGGTAGCAACCCACCAGCTCGCCGGTGTCGTCGTCGCGGACCAGGAGGTGGTCGCAGTGTTCGTCGAACCTGTCGACGTCGAGGCGCTCCGTACCGGTCACCGGCAGGGCGAAGCCCGGTGTGCTGGTGAACACGTCGTACCGCAGGCGCTGCGCCGCCTCGATCAAGGTGGGATCGGTGGACAGCAACAGCGAATAGCGCGGACCGGCCGAACCGGTCGCCGCGCCGTGCGGCTTGTCGCTGGCGATCAGGACAGAAGCAATGCTCATGGGAACAACGTCGCGTAGTCGTTGTGCTATTCGGCATCGACGCTGTGACGTGTCGGTGCACGTCAGATGACGACATATCGCGAAAATCGGCGCTGTCTGACCGTGCGGTTAACAGACGAATGACCGCCGGTGCGCGTCCGGCCAGCAGACGCAAAAGCCCCCGACACGCCGAACGTGCGGGGGCCTTTGCGTCTGGTGGCGCGAGAACTCAGCCCTTGCGGGCCTTGATCGCGTCGGTCAGCTGCGGGGCGACCTTGAACAGGTCGCCCACCACGCCGTAGTCGGCGATCTCGAAGATGGGTGCCTCTTCGTCCTTGTTGACCGCGACGATGGTCTTCGAGGTCTGCATGCCCGCCCGGTGCTGGATCGCCCCGGAGATGCCCAGCGCGATGTAGAGCTGCGGCGACACCGTCTTGCCGGTCTGGCCGACCTGGAACTGGCCCGGGTAGTAGCCGGAGTCGACCGCGGCGCGCGACGCACCCACGGCGGCGCCCAACGAGTCGGCCAGCGCCTCGACCACGCTGAAGTTCTCCGCGCTGCCGACGCCGCGACCACCGGAGACGACGATGGTGGCCTCCGTCAGCTCGGGCCGGTCACCGGCGACCGCGGGCTCGCGGGCGGTGACCTTGGTGGCGTTCTCGGCGGCGGCCGGCACCTCCACGGTGACCTGCTCACCGGCGCCGGCGGCCGGCTCCGCGTCGACGGCACCGGCGCGAACGGTGATCACCGGGGTGTCGCCGTTGGCCTGCGCCTCGACGGTGAACGCGCCACCGAAGATGGAGTGCACGCCCTTGTTGCCCTCTTTGACCTCGACCACGTCGACCAGCAGGCCCGATCCGATCCGCGCCGCGAGCCGGCCCGCGATCTCCTTGCCGTCGGCGCCGGCGGCCAGCAGCACGGCGGCGGGCGAGCTGGATTCGGCCACCGAAGCCAGCACGTCGACGACCGGGGTGATCAGGTAGGAGTCCACGTCGTCGGACTCGGCGACGTAGATTTTGGCGGCGCCGGCCTCCTTCAGCCCGTCGGCCAGCGGCGCGGCCGTGCCGGGCGCGCCGACGACGACGGCGGACGGCTCGCCCAGCGCCCGGGCGGCGGTGATCAGTTCGGAGGTGACCTTCTTCAGCGCGCCTTCGGCGTGCTCGACCAACACAAGTACTTCAGCCATGGGTTATTTCGCTCTTCTCGTCCGTGGTTTCGTGCTCGTTCAGATGATCTTCTGGGCGACCAGGTACTGGGCGACCTGGTTGCCGCCCTCGCCCTCGTCGGTGACCTTCTCGCCCGCGGTCTTGGGCGGCTTCGGCGTCGACGACAGCACGGTGGAGCCGGCGTTGGCCAGCCCGACCTCGTCGGCCTCGACCCCGATCTCGGCCAGCGTCAGCACCGTGACCTCTTTCTTCTTGGCGGCCATGATGCCCTTGAAGGACGGGAAGCGCGGTTCGTTGATCTTCTCGGTGACGCTGACCACCGCGGGCAGGGTGGCTTCGAGCGTGAACACGCCGTCGTCCGTCTCCCGCTCGCCGGTGACCTTGCCGCCCTCGAGGGACAGCTTGCGCAGGTGGGTCAGCTGCGGCAGGCCCAGGTACTCGGCGATGATGGCCGGCACCGCACCGCCGACGCCGTCGGTCGCCTCGTTACCGGCGATGACCAGCTCGGTGCCCTCGATCGTGCCCAGCGCGCGCGCCAGGGCCCAGGCGGTCTGGATCACGTCCGAGCCGTGCATGCCATCGTCCTTGAGGTGGACGGCCTTGTCGGCGCCCATCGACAGGGCCTTGCGGATCGCCTCGGTGGCCCGCTCGGGGCCGGCGGTCAGCACGGTCACCGACCCGTCGACGCCGTCGGCGGTCTCCTTCTCCCGGATCTGCAGCGCCTCTTCCACGGCGCGCTCGTTGATCTCGTCCAGCACCGCGTCGGCGGCCTCGCGGTCCAGCGTGTAATCGCCGTCGGTGAGCTTGCGCTCCGACCAGGTGTCTGGGACCTGCTTGATCAGGACCACGATGTTCGTCATGAGTGTGGTTCGTCCTCCTCGAAGGGGTCGCGCAGCGGTCGTCTGCGGACCTCGGTCACGCACTTTAAGACTGCACGGAGTGTTACTGACGGGTAACTTTGTGCGGTCTGCTCTCACACCATAGCGGGTAGTACTGCACGTTCTTTCGCCCTGTCTGCCCCGTCCCACAACGGTGCCCAGTTCGCGGTTCGCGAATCGGACACTTCGCGTTAGCCTGCCTATTCAATGAGCGCATTCCTCCCTGAGGTTCCCTCGGACGTGCCCGGCCCCCAGGCGGCGACCCCGTCGGGGGCCGACGCGGTGTTGACGCTGACCGGCGAGCGCACCATCCCGGACCTGGACATCGAGAACTACTGGTTTCGCCGCCATCAGGTCGTTTACCAGCGGCTGGCGCCGCGCTGCGCGGGCGCCGACGTCCTCGAGGCCGGCTGCGGCGAGGGGTACGGCGCCGACCTGATCGCGGCCGTCGCGCGCCGCGTCGTCGCGGTGGACTACGACGCGGCCGCGGTCGCCCACGTCCGCAACCGCTACCCGCGGGTCGAGGTCATGCAGGCCAACCTCGCGGAGCTGCCGCTGCCCGATGCGTCGATGGACGTTGTGGTGAACTTCCAGGTCATCGAGCACCTGTGGGATCAGCCACAATTCGTCGCCGAGTGCGGCCGGGTGCTGCGGCCCTCGGGGCTGCTGATGGTGTCCACCCCCAACCGGATCACCTTCTCGCCCGGCCGCGACACCCCCGTCAACCCGTTCCACACCCGCGAACTCAACGCCGACGAGCTGACCGAGCTGCTGGTCGACGCCGGCTTTTCCGAGGTGACCGTGTGCGGGCTGTTTCACGGCCCGCGCCTGCGCGAGATGGACGCCCGCCACGGCGGGTCCATCATCGACGCGCAGATCGTGCGAGCGGTCGCGGATGCGCCGTGGCCCCCCGAGCTGGCCGCCGACGTCGCCGCGGTCACCTGCGACGACTTCGACCTGGTCGACGCCGGCGACCGGGAGATAGATGAAAGCCTGGACCTGATCGCGATCGCGGTGCGGCCGTGAGCAGCCCCCAGGTTCCCGGCATGTTCACCCTGGTGCTGCACACCCACCTGCCGTGGCTGGCCCATCACGGCCGCTGGCCGGTCGGCGAGGAATGGCTGTATCAGTCCTGGGCGGCGGCCTACCTGCCGCTGCTGCGGGTGCTGCGCACGCTGGCCGACGAGGATCGGCACCGCCTCGTCACGCTGGGCGTCACCCCGGTGGTCAACGCCCAGCTCGACGACCCGTACTGCCTCGACGGCATGCACCACTGGCTGGCCAACTGGCGGCTGCGGGCGTCCGAAGCCGCCAGCGTGCGCTCGGCCCGCGGCTCGAAGTCGGCGGACTACCAGTCCTGCACACCGGAAGCGTTGCGGGCCTTCGGGATTCGCGAATGCGCCGAAGCCGACCAGGCGCTTGACGACTACGCCACCCTCTGGCGGCACGGCGGCAGCCCGCTGCTGCGCGCCCTGATCGACGCGGGAACGGTGGAGCTGCTGGGCGGCCCGCTGGCCCACCCGTTCCAGCCGCTGCTGAACCCGCGGCTGCGCGAGTTCGCGCTGCGCGAAGGCCTGGCCGACGCGCAGCAGCGCCTAGCCCACCGCCCGACCGGGATCTGGGCGCCCGAATGCGCCTACGCCCCCGGCATGGAACACGACTACGCCGGCGCCGGGGTCACGCACTTCATGGTCGACGGCCCGTCGCTGCACGGCGACACCGCCCTGGGCCGGCCCGTCGGCGACACCGACGTGGTGGCGTTCGGACGCGACCTGCAGGTCAGCTACCGGGTGTGGTCGCCGAAATCCGGCTATCCGGGCCATTCCGCCTACCGCGACTTCCACACCTACGACCACCTGACCGGGCTCAAGCCGGCGCGGGTCACCGGCCGCAACGTCCCGTCGGAAGCCAAGGCGCCCTACGATCCCGAGCGCGCCGACCGCGCCGTCGACGCCCACGTCGCAGACTTCGTCGAGGTGGTCCGCGGCCGGCTGCTGGCCGAGTCGGAGCGCATCGGGCGGCCCGCCCACGTCGTCGCCGCCTTCGACACCGAGCTGTTCGGCCACTGGTGGTACGAGGGCCCGGCGTGGCTGCAGCGGGTGCTGCGCGCGCTGCCCGAGGCCGGCGTGCGCGTGGGCACGCTGCGCGACGCGATCGACGGCGGATTCGTCGGCGACCCCGTCGCGCTGCCGCCCAGCTCGTGGGGTTCGGGCAAGGACTGGCAGGTGTGGGCCGGCGAGCAGGTGACCGACCTGGTCCAGCTCAACACCGAGGTGGTCGACACGGCGCTGAGCACGGTCGACAAGGCGCTGTCGCAGACGGCGTCGCTGGACGGGCCGCTCCCCCGCGATCACGTCGCGGACCAGATCCTGCGCGAGACCCTGCTCACCGTGTCCAGCGACTGGCCGTTCATGGTGAGCAAGGACTCGGCCGCCGACTACGCCCGCTACCGCGCCCATCTGCACGCGCACGCCACCCGCGAGATCGCCGGGGCGCTGGCGTCCGGCCGGCGCGACACCGCCCAGCGGCTGGCCGACGGCTGGAACCGCGCCGACGGCCTGTTCGGCGCCCTGGACGCGCGTAGGCTGCCCCGGTGAAGATCCTGATGGTGTCGTGGGAATACCCGCCGGTGGTCATCGGCGGGCTGGGCCGGCACGTGCATCACCTCTCGACCGCGCTGGCCGCCGCCGGCCACGACGTCGTCGTCCTGTCGCGCCGCCCTTCGGGCACCGATCCCAGCACGCACCCGTCGTGCGACGAAATCACCGAGGGCGTCCGGGTGATCGCGGCCGCCCAGGACCCGCACGAATTCACCTTCGGCAAGGACATGATGGCCTGGATCCTGGCGATGGGCCACTCGATGATCCGCGCCGGGCTGCCGCTCAAGAAGTACGGCAGCGACCGGTCATGGCGTCCCGACGTCGTGCACGCGCACGATTGGCTGGTCGCGCACCCGGCCATCGCGTTGGCCCAGTTCTACGACGCGCCAGTCGTTTCCACGATCCACGCGACCGAAGCCGGCCGGCATTCGGGCTGGGTCAGTGGACCGATTAGCCGTCAGGTGCACGCGGTCGAGTCGTGGCTGGTGCGCGAATCCGATTCGCTGATCACGTGTTCGGCGTCGATGGCCGACGAGATCACCGAGCTGTTCGGTCCCGGCCTGGCCGGAATCACCGTGATCCGCAACGGCATCGACGCGGCGCGCTGGCCCTTCGCGCCGCGCAGGCCGCGCACCGGCCCGGCCGAACTGCTCTACCTCGGGCGGCTCGAGTACGAAAAGGGTGTGCACGACGCCATCGCCGCGCTGCCGCGGATCCGGCGCAGCCACCCGGGCACCACCCTGACCATCGCCGGGGAGGGCACCCAGCAGGACTGGCTCATCGAGCAGGCCCGTAAACACCGGGTGCTCAAGGCGATTCGGTTCGTCGGGCACCTCGACCACGCCGAGCTGCTGGCGCTGCTGCACCGGGCCGACGCCGCGGTGCTCCCCAGCCACTACGAGCCGTTCGGGCTCGTGGCCCTGGAGGCCGCCGCGGCCGGCACCCCGCTGGTGACGTCGAACATCGGCGGCCTGGGCGAGGCCGTGATCAACGGGCAGACCGGGGTGTCGTTCCCGCCCCGCGACGTGGCGGCGCTGGCCTCGGCCGTTCGCACCGTGCTCGACGATCCGGACGCCGCCCAGCGGCGCGCCCGCGCGGCCCGCGAACGGCTCACCTCCGACTTCGATTGGCAGACCGTGGCACAGGAGACCGCGCAGGTCTACCTGGCCGCCAAGCGCGGCGAGCGGCAGCCACAGCCGCGGCTGCCCATCGTGGAGCACGCGCTGCCCGACCGTTAAATCAGGGCACGCCCGTCGGGCTTCACTCCGCGTCCCTCCCGTCGCGGCTGCGCCGGTAGGCGCGCCCCCGCAGATCGGCGAGCCATTCCGGATAGAGGCTGACCCCCGACGCCGTGTTGGCCACCGGATCGAACCACACGTCCGGCTCGGGGTCGAGGACGCCGCTCAGCGTCAGCCGGGCCAGCGGCGCGAAATCGCCCCTGCCGCAAGCCTGGTCGATCGCGAAGTCGATGCCGCCGTCGCCGATGGCACGCTCCACGCTGCCCAGCGACAGCCCAAAGCCGTTGACATCGCTCAGGGTTCGGGCCCTCAGCCACCAGACGCTGCCCTGATAGCGAAACGGCATGAGGCTGGTCAGCGTCTGCCCGGTCCACGACGCGGTCGGCCGCAGCGCCACGGCCCGGGCCAGCACGCCGGACCCCGCGGAGACCAGCAGGATGTCCCAGGGCGTCGCCGCCAGCTGTTGGGGCACGGCGCGGACCGCCAGCCCCACGAAGTCGGGCAGCGCCCCGGGCGTGCCGGCGGCCTTGGAGATGCGCGCGACGGCGTCGGACGACGGGAGGGGCAGCCCCTCGCCCGCGGGGGCGACGCGTTCGAGCGAGCCTTCCGCGAGCACGCCGACGGGATGGAAAAACCGCCGGCCGCGCAGGGCGGATCCCCATTGAAAGGGCTTGGCCAGGACATCGGAAACGTTCACCGGCGCCGGGTTCCCATTCTCCGCCGCAGGAAACCACCGATCTGCGCCCGTCAATCACGGCGAAACGCAGCCGGAAAACCAAAACCCGGCCGCGGCGGGGCGTACCGGGTGGCCCGGCAGGTCGACCGGCGAAATCGGCCCCCGCATTCCGCCACGCCAGCGCGCCGCCGGGGCTAGCATTTAAAGCAGGTTGAGTTCACAGCTTCTTTTCGTGGAGCGCGGCGCATAACACCCCTGTCGCTCCCCTCACCAGCCGATAGGCGCACCACATGACCGCTCACCACGCCACCGATCCACCCGACACAAACCAACCCGCCAGCTGCCGCTACATGGCCGATTTCAACGGCGCGCGGCTCTTTGTCTATGCGCGCAGCCTCGGCACCGTCCTGCGCGTCGATGGCGAGATCGACGCGTCGAATGCCGGCCAATTCTCCGAAACGATCCGGCGCTTTTCCCGCCTGAAAACCCCGTTGATCCTGGACCTGAGCCACCTGGATTTTCTGAGCCTCGACGGGTTTCGCGCGCTGCTGGTGCTCAACCACGAGCATCAGCAGGCGCGGGTGCACTGCAGCGTGGTCGCCGGGGCCGCGATGCGCCCATTGCTTCACATCATCTACGACCACGGCATGCCGGTCGTCGGATCGGTGGCCGAAGCCCTTCAGCTCATCGAGGACATCGTCAAGGCGCGGCGCCGGTTGCTCTCGGACGTGATCCGGCAGCGTCAACCGCGGCGGGAAACCGCGGACGTTGCCGCCGTCCCCTCCTGAGGGCATAAAGCCTTAGCCCACCGCAGCTTTCGCCCGCGCGGGCGGCGCGCTGGGCCACCTTCCTGGTCTTTCGATGGGCCCGCCGATACGCTGGTGCTTGATGAAGGATGCGGCTAGTTGACCAAGCGGCGCGCACATGACGCGCCGCCCACCCGGGCGGAACTCGAGAAGCAGTTGTCTGCCGACATGCGGGCGATCACATCCCAATCTGATCGCATCGGCCGGCGCTTCGCGCGGCTGAACGGCGTGAGCAGCAGCGACTTCCACGCCCTGCTACACATCATGGTCGGCGAAACCGCAGGCGCCCCTTTGACGTTGGCCCAGCTGCGGCAGCGGATGGAGGTATCGCCCGCCGCGATCACCTATCTCGTTGATCGGATGATCGACGTGGGCCACATCCGGCGGGAACCCGACCCGGATGACCGGCGAAAGTGGCTGCTGCGCTACGAGGAGAGCGGCATGACGCTGGCGCGCGATTTCTTCGAGCCGCTCGGCGAGCTGCTCAGCACCGCCCTGGCGGATCTGAGCGATGGGGACCTGCTCGCCGCTCACCGCGTCTTCACAGCGATGATCGCCGCGATGTCGACGTTTGGCGATCAGCGCCGCCAGGAGGCGGCGCGATAGGCGACCCTCGCTTGCCGCGGTTCGTTAAGCACGTTAATGTTTAAGATATTGAAACAGTTACGGGTGGCCGGGCACGGCGAACGGGGCAGAGTGTGGATAGATCGGTACTGGCCGCGACGACGCTGGCCGTCGCGGCGGCCGCAGGCACCGGAAGCATTGCCAGCCCAAAGCGGCTGCCCGCCTGGTATTCCCGGCTTCGCAAGCCGCCGTACCAGCCGCCAAGCGCCGCCTTCCCACTCGTCTGGACCGCGCTCTACACCGACATCGCGGCGACGTCCGCGGCGGTCATCGACCGGTTGCGCGCGGCCGGCCAGCACGACGGGGCGCAACGCTACGCCGCCGCCCTCGGGGTGAACCTGGCGCTGAACGCCGGATGGAGCTGGCTGTTCTTCCGGTATCACAAGCTCGGCGCCTCGGCGCTCGGCGCCGCCGCCCTGACCGTGAGCAGCGCCGACCTCGCGCGGCGGGCCGCGCAGGCGGACCCGCGGGCGGGCCTGGCGCTGTCCCCCTACGCGCTGTGGTGCGCCTTCGCCGCCGTCCTGGCCACCCACGTTTGGCGGCTCAACCGCTGAATCATGCCGACGCTGTTATGGTTTCGCCGAGATCTGCGATTGCGCGATCACCCCGCCCTGGCCGCCGCCGGCGAAAACGGCGAGAAAGTGCTCGCCTGCTTCGTCCTCGATCCGCGGCTGGAGGCCTCGTCGGGGCGCGCTGGCTCGATCCGGCGCGGCTGGGGATCGAGCGGTGCGAGATCCCCGACCCCGGCGCCACGCTCGACGCGGCGGCCGGTGAAAACGCGGCGCGAAAGCTCTGGAAGTCGTTCGCGGACAACGGGTTAGCGCGCTACTCCCGCGACCGCGACCGGCCCGACCTGGCGGGCACCAGCCGGATGTCGGCGCACTGAAGTTCGGGTGCATCCATCCCCGCACCACGGTCGCCGACCTCGACGCGCGCGGCGCCGGGACGCAAGCCTTCCTGCGGGAGTTGGCATTTCGCGACTTCTACGCCGACAAGCTACGCCACCGGCCGGCCAGCGCCTGGCGCGACTGGAACAGCCGTTTCGACGACATCCCGACCGACACGGGTCCCGACGCCGCGCGCCGCCTCGCGGCCTGGAAGGCCGGCCGGACCGGGGTTTCCGTTCGTTGACGCCGGGATGCGTCAGCTTCGCCAGACCGGCTTCATGCACAACCGGGTGCGGATGATCGCCGCGTCGTTTCTGGTCAAGGACCTCACCTGCCGTGGCAGTGGGGCGCCGAATGGTTCCTGGATCAGCTCGTCGACGACGCGCACCTGAGGAAAGGCGTACGGCCGCACTGCTACCCGGCGCCGGTCGTCGACCGCGGCGCCGAGCGCGCCGAAGCGCTGCGCCGCTACCGCAGCATCTGAGCGATTCCTTGGACCCGAAGCTGGTTGGCATGCAATTATCAGCCGACTCACAGTTCTCGTCGATTTCGCCCACAGGAGGCGCCATGGCTCGCTCGGTCGTTCGGACGTTGTTGGTTGCAGGCGCTGCCGTGGGGCTGATGGCCGGCGCGGGCGCCTGTTCGTGTTCGGTCTCGTCGAAGCACGCGGTGAGCAAGAGCGACGTCGCCAGCCAGATCACGTCCAAGCTGACCGACGCCGCCGGCAACAAGCCCGAATCGGTCGACTGCCCGAACGACCTGCCGGCCGCGGTCGGGGCGCAGCTGAACTGCACGATGAAGGTCAAAGACCAGACCTTCAACGTCAACGTGACCGTGACCAGCGTCAACGGCAACGACGTCAAGTTCGACATGGTCGAGACGGTCGACAAGAACCAGGTCGCCAAGATCCTCAGCAACAAGCTGACCCAGCAGGTGGGCCGCAAGCCCGATTCGGTGACGTGCCCGGACAACCTCAAGGGGGTCGAGGGCGCGACGTTGCGGTGCGAGCTCACCGACGGCCCACAGAAATACGGCATCGCCGTGACCGTTACGAGCGTCGACGCCGGCGACGTCAACTTCGACTACAAGGTCGACGACCACCCCGAGTAAGGCGGGCTAGCGGGCGGCCTTCTTGCGTTCGATGTCGGCCAGCGCGGCCGCCAGCTCCGCGCGCTGCGCGGCCGAGCTCTCCCAGGACAGCTGCCGGTTCTTGACCACCTTGGCCGGCGCGCCGACCGCGATCGAATAGTCGGGGACGACGCCGCGCACCACGGCGTGCGAGCCCAGCACGCAGCCGCGCCCGACGGACGTGCCGCGCAGCACGGTGACCTTGACCCCGACCCAGGTATCGGGGCCGATCCGGACCGGGGACTTGACGATGCCCTGATCCTTGATCGGCATGTTGATGTCGTCCATGCGATGGTCGAAATCGCAGACGTAGCACCAGTCGGCCATCAACACCGAGTCGCCGAGCTCGATGTCGAGATAGGTGTTGATGACGTTGTCGCGGCCCAACACCACCTTGTCGCCGAAGCGCAGCGAGCCCTCGTGCGCGCGGATGGTGTTCTTGTCCCCGATGTGCACCCAGCGGCCGATCTCCATCTCGGAGAGTTCCGGTGTCGCGTGGATCTCCACGCCCTTGCCCAGGAACACCATCCCGCGGGTGATGATGTGCGGGTTGGCCAGCTTGAACTTCAGCAGCCGCCAGTAGCGCACCAGGTACCACGGGGTGTAGGCGCGGTTGGCCAGCACCCACTTCAGCGAGGCCAGCGTGAGGAACTTGGCCTGGCGAGGGTCCCGCAGGTTCGATCCACGCCAGCGGCGGTGAAGCGGAGCATTCCACATGCTCGTCATGGCCGGAAAGCCTATCGGAGCCGCCACGCGTTACCCTCACCTGGACTCGATCGCTGCCCGCTCACGTAAAGGATTTGGAAACCCGAGGTGCGTGCCCGACATCTCCTGCGAGGGCTTCGGCGTGCCTTGTGCGCGGCGGCTGCGGCCGCTCTGGCGGTCGGACTCGGCGGCTGCGGCAACACCGACTCGTGGGTGGACGCCTCGCCCGCGCAGGGCTGGCCGGCGCAATACGGCGACGCCGCCAACAGCAGCTACACCGCGACCGGCGGGGCCACCAAGCTTTCGCTGCAGTGGACCCGGTCGGTCAAGGGCAGCCTGGGGTCCGGCGCGGCGCTGAGCGCGCGCAGCTATCTCGCGCTGAACGCGCAGACCCCGGCCGGGTGTTCGCTGATGGAGTGGCAGGCCGACGACAACGGCCGCCAGCGCTGGTGTGTGCGGCTGGTCCAGGGCGGCGGCTTCGCCGGCCCGCTGTTCGACGGCTTCGACAACCTGTACGTCGGCCAGCCCGGCACCTTCTTGTCGTTTCCGGTGACCCAGTGGACGCGGTGGCGCCAGCCGGTGATCGGGATGCCCACCACCCCAAGGTTTCTGGGGCACGGCCAGCTGCTCGTCATCACGCACCTGGGTCAGGTGCTGGTTTTCGACTCGCACCGCGGGGAGGTGGTCGGCAGCCCGCTCGATCTGGTGGAGGGCGTCGACCCCACCGACGCGACGCGCGGCTTGGCCGATTGCGCGCCCGCGCGGCCGGGCTGCCCGGTCGCCGCGGCGCCGGCCTTCTCACCGGCCAACGGGACCGCGGTGCTGGGTGTCTGGCAGCCGGGCGCTCCAGCCGCCGGGCTGGTCGGGCTGAAATACCACCCAGGCCAGACGCCGCTGATCACCCGGGACTGGGCCAGCGACGCCGTCGGCGGCGGTGTCATCGCCAGCCCGGTGCTGTCCGCCGACGGGTCGACCGTCTACGTCAACGGCCGCGACCAACGGCTGTGGGCCCTGCACGCCGCCGACGGGAAACCGAAATGGTCTGCGCCGCTGGGCTTCTTGGCGCAGACGCCGCCCGCGGTCACCCCGCAGGGGCTGATCGTCTCGGGTGGCGGACCCGACACGCGGCTCGCGGCGTTCAAGGACGCCGGCGACCACGCCGACCCGGCCTGGCGCCGCGACGACGTCACGCCGCTGTCGTCGTCGAGCCTGGCCGGTGGCGGAGCCGGATACGCCGTCGTCGGCGGTCCACCCGCGGACGGCGCGCCCGGCATGTCGGTGCTGGTCTTCGACCCGGGCAACGGCCACACGCTGGGCAGCTATCCGCTTCCGGCGGCCAGTGGGTATCCCGTCGGGGTGTCCATCGGCAACGATCGCCGGGTGGTGGCCACCACCAGCGACGGCCAGGTCTACGGTTTCGGGCCGGCATGAGCACGCGCAGCCGCCCCGCGAACGTCGCCGCGACCGTCGTCCTGCTGATCGTCCACGGCTTCCTGCTGGCGGCGACGTATGTGCTGCTCGGCCTGTTCGTCATGGGGACCGACCCGTGCGGGACCGTGAAGTGTGGCGATCCCGCCTGGATTGACCGCGCCATGATCCTCGGGATCTGGGGCGGCGCCGCCGTCCTGGTCGCCGACATCGCGGTCGCCGTGTTCCTGCTGATCCGGCGCCGGACCGCCTTCTTCGTTCCGATCATCGGCTGCGTGGCGCAGATCGCGCTGACGATCGGCGCCGCGGCGATGGAGACGCTGGCCGGACCCGTCTAGTCGATTGTGCGTGTACGGCGCGCACTTCGTCGGCGTGTCGCCGCCCTGGACTCACACGCAAAAGCCCAGAAATCACAACGCGCGGGAGGGGCTAGATCGCGAGCGGCGGGATGGCGCTGCGGGGCACCTGCGCCTGGACCGGGCCGCCGAACGCCGGCAGCATCTCGCCCGGGGCGAAGTAGAAGATCAGTTGGTCGTCGGTGATGGCGAAGTTCTGATAGTGCGACGGGTCGAGCCCGGTCGACGGCAATATCACCGCACCCAAAGGGTTTTGCCGGTTCAGCTCGCGCTGCACGATCGGGAAGATGCTGTCCAGCGGCGTCGTGCCGGTCGGGAACAGGTTGTCGAAGGTGATGGGCTGCTTGGTCCCGAGGTTGTAGTTGAACGCCTTGTACCAGGTCGTCGGCCGCGAACCGCCCAGGTCCTGGAAGAACTTCAGCACCACGCTGCGGGTGTTGTGCGGCGGCTGGCCGGCGGTGTGTTGCTCGGTGGTGGCTTCCATCTGGTAGGGCTGGTCGCGGGTGCCGGAGCCCTGCGCGACGTTGAGGAACCCGTCGCGGTTCTGCGTGATGTAGTCGGCCAGCGCCTGCTCGTCGGGGTAGTCGGCAGGGAATGTCATGTTGAGCATGTAGGTGGGGCCGGTGGTGCGCACGTGACACAGCTGCCCGGCCTCGACGGCGCCACCCAGGCTGGCGCACGACGGCGGCTCGGCGGCCGCCGGCAAACCCAACATGACCGCGGCAGGCAGCGCCGCAGCAGCTATCAGGAAACGCATCGTCGAATTGTCCTCGCAGATCAAGGGCGGGGCGCCTACCAGGGGTGACCCCGCCAGCCTACCGGGACGCCCGGCAGACGAACGCCGTCGCACGGCCGGCGGCCCCGGCGCCGATGCGGGCGACGACCACCGACAGCGGCCGGTCACCGCGCGGCCGCAAACGCCGCCGCAGCGCGTCGGGGTCGACGCGCACGCCGCGCACCAGGATCTCGAGCGCCCCGCAGCCCAGCGCCGCCAGGGCCTGCCGCAACCGGCGCTCGTCGAACGGGAGCTGCTCGAGCACCTCGAACCCCCGCACCCCCGCCGGCAGCCGATCCCCCGACAGGTAAGCGATGTCGGGGTCCAGTTGCCACAGCCCGTGACGGGCGCCGTAGTGGCGCACCAGCCCGGCGCGGACCACCGCCCCGTCGGGATCGACGATCCACCGCCCGGCCGGCGCCACCGGGCACTCGTCCGGTTCGGCGTTGGTGATCTGTTCCCCGCGATCCAGCACGCTCGCCCGCCGGCGCACCCCCGGCCGCGATAGCCCGGCCGACCACAGACACGCCTCCCGGACCGATCCGCGATACGACGTCACCTCGATCTCACCGCCGAAACCGAGGCGGCTCAGTTCATCGAAATCGATTCCGGGGCCGCACTTTACGACGACGTCCCGGCCGCGGTAGGTGTCCAGCACCGGGCCCAGGGCGGGTGCGTAGTCGTCGATGCGCAACCGCCGCCGGCCCCCGACGCGGCGCGCCGGGTCGACGAGGACCACCGCGTCGCGGGTCACCGGGCGCAGCGCGTCGGCGCGGCACAGGTCGGCGTCCGCGCCCAGATTGTGGCGCGCCATCGCCAGGCGCACGGCGTCGATGTCGCTGCCCAGCGCCCGCACGCCCGCGCGGCGCAGCGCGGCCAGCTCCGTGCCGATCGAGCAGGTCGCGTCGTGCACCGGCATCCCGGCCTGCGCCAGCCGCCCGGCCCGGTGCAGGGCCACCGGCGCGGCGGTGGCCTGCTGCAGCGCCTCGTCGGTGAACAGCCAGCCGGAGACGTCCAGCTCCCCGAGCTTCTCGGCGGCGCGGCGGCGCAGCAGCGTCGTCTCCACCAGCACCGGCGCCCGGTCACCGAACCGGGCGCGCGCGGCCGCGATGTCCGCGACCCGCGTCGCGTCGGTCAGCTCGAATTGGGCGACGGCGGCCAGCGCCGCGGCGCCCGGTTCCGACCGCAGGTAGTCGACGTCGGCGCCGCTGAAGCGCAGCCCGTCGCTCAGGAGGGTTTGACCCCGGTGACCATCACGTTGTAGAACCAGCCCTTCGGCACCACGTGCCGCCACATGTTGGCGTCCACCCAGCTCAGCGTCTTCCAGCCGTTGAACGCGAATTTCGCCCAGCCCCAGCCCAGCCGCCCGGGCGGCACCGCGCACTCGAACGTGCGCAGCGGCCAGCCCAGCATCGCGGCGGTGAACTCGACGGTGGCGGTGCGGACGTCGATCGCGCCGGCGCCCTCCGCCATCCGCTCCAGGTCGCCCGGCGCGAAGGTGTGCAGGTCGACGAGGGCCTCCAGCGCCGCGGCGCGTGAGGACTCGTCCAGCTCGGCCTGCGGGCGCCGCCAGCCGCCCAGGCCCGGCAGCCGGGTGACGTTGGTGACGACCCGCCAGGTCAGCGTCGAGAGGGCGCGCGCGTACACCTCGCCGGCGTTGCTGGGCTCGCCGGCGAAGACGAACCGGCCGCCCGGGCGCAGCACCCGGACCACCTCGCGCAATGACAGCTCGACATCGGGGATGTGGTGCAGCACCGCGTGGCCGACCACCAGGTCGAAGGTGTTGTCCTCGTACGGGATGCCCTCGGCGTCGGCGACCCGGCCGTCGATGTCCAGGCCCAGCGACTGGCCGTTGCGGGTGGCGACCTTGACCATGCCGGGCGACAGGTCGGTCACCGACCCCCGCCGCGCGACCCCGGACTGGATCAGGTTGAGCAGGAAAAAGCCCGTCCCGCAACCCAATTCGAGAGCCCGGTCGTAAGGCAACTCCCGAAGCACCTCGTCGGGCACGGTGGCGTCGAAGCAGTCCCGGGCGTACTCGACGCAGCGCTGGTCGTAGGAGATCGACCACTTCTCGTCGTAGTTCTCCGCCTCCCAGTCGTGGTAGAGCACCTGGGCCAGCTTGCTGTCGTGCCGCGCCGCCTCCACCTGTTCGGCGGTGGCATGCGGGTTGGGAACGGCGTCGGTCGAACTCGTCGTCATGCAGGGCAGCCTAATCGGCGTCCGGTGACCGATCGAAAACGGCGTTGATTCTGGCCTTGGCGGCGGCCAGCGCCTGCGCCGGCCCGTCGAGGAAGCGGCGCGCCCATGCCGCCGCGGCGTCGTAGACGTCGTCGGGGGCCACCATCTCGTCGATCAGGCCCAGGGCCAGCGCCTCCTCGGCGTCCACGAAGCGCCCGCTGAACACCAGCTCCTTGGCCCGGCTCGCGCCGGTGACGCGGGTCAGCCGGGCCGTCGCCCCGCCGCCGGGGACCCGGCCGGCCAGGATCTCGGTGGCGCCGAACTTGACGTTGTCGCCGCTGACCCGCCAGTCGGCGGCCAGGGCCAGCGTCAGGCCGGCGCCCAGCGCGTACCCGGTGATCGCGGCGACCGTCGGCTTGGGGAGCGCCGCCACGGCGTCGACGGCCGCACGGCGCACCCGGTCCGCGGCCTCGGCCTCCTCCGCGGTCAGCGTTTCCAGCTCGGGCGCGTCATCGCCGGCGGAGAAGATCTCGTGGCCGCCGAACAGGATCACGGCGGCGACGTCGTCACGGCGCCCCAGCTCGTCGGCCGCGGACACGATCTCGCGGTAGACCTGCCGGGTCATCGCGTTGGTGGGAGGCCGCGACAGCAGCAACATGGCCAGGCCGGCGTCGCGCGACCCGTCGCTGACCACGACGCTGACGAATTCCCTCAATGCCGCCACCCCATGCCGCCCGCCTCGCGGGCCTGGTGGTAGCGGTCGGAGTCGAAGAATTCGAAAATCCAGTTGTCGCCCTGGATTTCGAGGTGCGGCTGCACCGTGACGATCTGGCGCTCGACGGCCAGCACGTCGGCGACCGTGCGACCGGCCAGCGAGTCCAGCTGCGTCCAGGTCGGCGGCAGCAGGAAGCAGCGGCCCGAGGCGAAGTCGTCGATGGCCGCCTGCGGCGTCGTCCAGCCCGCGCGGTCGGACTCGGTGTTCTGCCCGTCGGCCCGCTGCCCCGCCGGCAGGGCCCCCACAAAGAAGTAGGTGTCGTAGCGGCGGGTGCGCTCGGCCTCCGGGGTGACCCAGTTGGCCCACGGCCGCAGCAGGTCGGAGCGCAGCTCCAGGTTTTCGCGGCGCAGGAAGTCCGCGAAGGACAGCGTCCCGTCGGCCAGCGCGCGGCGCGCGTCGGCGTACACCGAGGCGTCGCCCACGATGCCGTCGGGGTCGCCGGCCGGTCCCGCGAACAGCACCCCCGACTCCTCGAACGTCTCCCGGGCCGCGGCGCAGACCAGCGCCTCGGCCAGGTCGGGTTCGATGCCGAACCGCTGCGCCCACCACTGCGGCGGCGGCCCCGCCCACGCGATGTCGGCGTTGCGGTCGCGGTCGTCGACGCCGCCGCCGGGGAACACCATCGTCCCCGCGGCGAACTCCATCCGGGCGTGCCGGCGCATCAGGAACACCGCCAGCCCGCCGGGCGCGTCGCGGACCAGCATCACGGTCGCTGCGGGCCTGGGGACCAGGGGTGGCGGATCCTGCGGTGTGCTCATAGCTGCCTCCGGTGGGCCGCGCGGGTGCGAACTCGGCGGGCGAAATAGCGCCCGTCGACGACGTCCAGGGCGATCGACTGGCCGAACGCCGCGGACAGGTTCTCGGCGGTCAGCACGTCGGGCAGCAAACCCGCGGCGACCACCCGGGCCTCCGACAGCAGCATGCAGTGGCTGAAGCCGGGCGGCACCTCCTCGACGTGGTGGGTGACCAGCACCAGCGCGGGCGCGTCGGGGTCCGCGGCCAGGTCGGCCAGCCGGGCCACCAGCTCCTCGCGGCCGCCCAGGTCCAGGCCGGCGGCCGGCTCGTCGAGCAGCAGCAGCTCCGGGTCCGTCATCAGCGCGCGGGCGATCAGCACCCGCTTGCGCTCCCCCTCGGACAGGGTCCCGTAGGTGCGGTCCGCGAGGTGCTCGGCGCCAAGGCTTTCCAGCATGTCGATCGCCCGGCGGTAGTCGACGTCCTCGTAGCGCTCGCGCCATCGACCCAACACCGCGTAGCCCGCCGACACGACGAGGTCGCGCACCACTTCGTCGGTGGGGATCCGCTGCGCCAGTGCCGAGGAACTCAGCCCGATCCGCGACCGCAACTCCGATACGTCGACCCGGCCCAGCCGCTCGCCGAGCACGAACGCCACGCCCGACGACGGGTGCTCGCTGGCGGCGGCGATGCGCAGCAACGACGTCTTGCCGGCGCCGTTGGGCCCGATGATCACCCAGCGCTCGTCGAGTTCCACCGCCCAGTCCAGCGGCCCGACCAGGACGCGTCCGCCACGGTGCAGCGACACGTCCCTGAAGTCGATCAGCAGATCGGGGTCGGCTGCCTCACTTCCGGTTTCGGGCACCCGCCCATCGTGCCGTACCGCGATCGCCACTAATCCGGCGGGATCTCCACCCGGCGCAGCTGGCCGTCGACCGCGTCGGCGGCCTCGATCTCGCCGCGCGTCACGCCCAGCAGGAACAGCACGGTGTCCAGGTAGGGGTGGCTCAGCGACGCGTCGGCGACCTCGCGCAGCGCCGGCTTGGCGTTGAACGCCACCCCCAGCCCGGCCGCGGCCAGCATGTCGATGTCGTTGGCGCCGTCGCCGACGGCGACGGTCTGCTCCATCGGCACCCCGGCCTGCTCCGCGAATTCCCGCAGGGCCTGCGCCTTACCGGCCCGGTCGATGATCGGACCGAGGACCCGGCCGGTGAGGGTCCCGTCGACGATCTCCAGCTCGTTGGCGGCGACGTAGTCCAGCATCAGCTCCTCGGCCAGCGGCTCGATGATCCGCCGGAAGCCGCCGGAGACCACACCGCAGCGAAAACCCAAGCGCCGCAGCGTGCGTAGCGTCGTCCGGGCGCCGGGCATCAGCTCCAGCTGGTCGGCGACCTCGTCGATCACCGTGGCGGGCAGGCCCTCCAGGGTCGCCACCCGCTGCTCGAGCGACTGCGCGAAGTCGAGTTCGCCGCGCATCGCGGCCTCGGTGATCGCGGCGACGGCGCCCTGCGCCCCGGCCCGCGCCGCCAGCATCTCGATGACCTCACCCTGAACCAGCGTCGAGTCCACGTCGAAGACGATGAGCCGCTTGGCGCGCCGTTCCAGGCTGTAGCCCTCGACGGCGATGTCGACGCCCTCGTCACCGGCCACCCGCGACAGCGTGTTGCGCAGCGTCGCGTCGGCGCCCGGCGGCACCGACACCCGCAACTCCAGGCCCGTCACGGGATAGTCGGAGACGCCGCGGATGAGGTCGATGTTGACACCCAGCTCCGCCGCCTCCCGCGCCACCGCGCCGAACGCCCGGGCCGTGATCGGCCGGCCGAGCACGAAGATGGTGTGGGTGGACGGATCCCGGATGATCGGCACATCTTCGCTGGGTTCGATGCTGACGTCGAGACCCTTTGCGCGGACGGCGGATTCGACGTCCTGGCGCAGCGCGGCGCCGCCGGCGACCTCGGGCGGGCAAGACAGCAGGACCCCGAGCGTCAGGCGGCCGCGGATCACCACCTGTTCGACGTTTTGCAGCTCGACCCCGTGCCGCGACAGCACCTCGAAGAGGGCCGACGTGACGCCCGGCTGATCCACGCCGGTGACGGTGATCAGCACCGACACCTTGGCTGGAGGATTCACTCCCGGCTGCCGCCGCTACTGCTCAGCAGTGGAGCGATCCGCTTCGGTGCGCGGCCCGAATCCCTTCGGCGACTCCAGCGCCGTGGCGTGCCGGCCCACGTGCGCCTCGGCGCGCAGCCGCTCCACCATGTGCGGATAGTGCAGCTCGAATGCCGGGCGCTCCGAACGGATCCGGGGCAGCTCGGTGAAGTTGTGCCGCGGCGGCGGGCAGCTGGTCGCCCACTCCAGCGAGTTGCCGTAGCCCCACGGGTCGTCGACGGTCACGACCTCGCCGTAGCGCCAGCTCTTGAACACGTTCCACACGAACGGGAACATCGACGCGCCCAGGATGAAGGCGCCGATCGTCGAGACGATGTTGTACGACTGGAAGCCATCGGTGGGCAGGTAGTCGGCGTAGCGGCGCGGCATACCCAAATCGCCCACCCAGTGCTGCACCAGGAACGTGACGTGGAAGCCGATGAACGTCAACCAGAAGTGCAGCTTGCCCAGCCGCTCGTCCAGCAGCCGCCCGGTCATCTTCGGGAACCAGAAGTAGATGCCGGCGAAGGTTGAGAACACGATGGTGCCGAACAGCACGTAGTGGAAGTGCGCGACGACGAAATAGGTGTCGGTCACGTGGAAGTCCAGCGGCGGGCTGGCCAGCAGCACGCCGGTCAGGCCACCCAGCAGGAAGGTCACCGCGAAGCCGACCGAGAACAGCATCGGCGTCTCGAACGTCAACTGGCCCTTCCACATCGTGCCGATCCAGTTGAAGAACTTGATCCCGGTCGGCACGGCGATCAAATACGTCATGAACGAAAAGAACGGCAGCAGAACGGCTCCGGTGGCGAACATGTGGTGCGCCCACACCGCCACCGACAGCGCGGCGATCGACAGCGTCGCGTACACCAGCGTGGTGTAGCCGAAGATCGGCTTGCGCGAGAACACCGGGAAGATCTCCGAGACGATCCCGAAGAACGGCAGCGCGATGATGTACACCTCGGGGTGGCCGAAGAACCAGAACAGGTGCTGCCACAACAGGACTCCGCCGTTGGCCGCGTCGTAGACGTGCGCCCCCAGGTGGCGGTCGGCGGCCAGGCCGAACAGCGCCGCGGTGAGCAACGGGAACGCGATCAGCACCAGGATCGACGTCACCAGGATGTTCCAGGTGAAGATCGGCATCCGGAACATCGTCATCCCGGGCGCGCGCATGCAGACCACGGTGGTGATCATGTTCACCGCGCCCAGGATGGTCCCCAGACCCGCGACGATCAGGCCCATGATCCACAGGTCGCCGCCGGGGCCGGGCGAGTGGATGGCGTCGGTCAACGGGGTGTACGCGGTCCAGCCGAAGTCGGCCGCGCCGCCCGGGGTGATGAAGCCGGCCGCCCCCATCGTGGCGCCGAACAGGAACAGCCAGAACGAGAACGCGTTCAGCCGCGGGAAGGCGACGTCCGGCGCGCCGATCTGCAGCGGCAGCACCAGGTTCGCGAACCCGAACACGATCGGCGTCGCATAGAACAGCAACATGATCGTGCCGTGCATGGTGAACAGCTGGTTGAACTGTTCGTTTGACAGGAACTGCAGCCCGGGCGCGGCCAGCTCGGTGCGCATGAGCAGCGCCAGCAGCCCGCCCAGGAAGAAGAAGATGAAGCAGGCGACGCAGTACATGATGCCGATCATCTTGTGATCGGTGGTGGTGATCAGCTTGTAGACAAGGTTCCCTTTGGGACCGGTCCGGGCCGGGTACGGACGGACGGCCTCGAGTTCTCCCAGCGGGGGGGCTTCGGCTGTCAAGAGCTCCTCCAAACATCGTCGGACAGGGCCCGAACCCAGTATTGACTCCGAATCTTAGCCCCCGAAGAACTGCCCGTCAGGGGCAGTCCTACAAACTGTCGTAAAAGGGCCTGGAGCCGCCGGATGTTAGCGTCGGACCCGTGCGGGCAAGGCGATCGATCACGGCCGCAGCCGTTCTGACCGTCGCCGTCCTGGCCTGCGGCGGATGCGGTTCCGGCGGCTCCGGCAACAACGCGTCGACCCGATCGCTGGTCACGCCGACCACCCAGATCGCGGGCGCCGGCGTGCTGGGAAACGATCGCCGGCCCGACGAGTCGTGCGCGCGCGACGCCGCCGCGGCCGATCCCGGCCCGCCCACCCGGCAGGCCCGCAACGCCGCGGGTGTCACCCCCGACACGGTCGCCGTCCCCGCGGAGGCTCGGCGCATCGTCGTGCTCTCCGGGGACCAGCTCGACGCCCTGTGCGCGCTCGGCCTGCAATCGCGGGTGGTCGCCGCCGCGCTCCCGGACGGGTCGTCGGCCCAGCCGTCGTACCTGGGGGGTGCGGTGCACGGCCTGCCCGGCGTCGGCACCCGCACCAATCCCGACCTCCGCGGCATCGCGGGGGTCCACCCCGACCTGATCCTGGGATCGCAGGGCCTGACCCCCACGCTGTACCCGCAGCTCGCCGCGATCGCCCCCACCGTGTTCACAGCCGCGCCGGGCGCGGCGTGGGAGGACAACCTGCGCGGCGTGGGCGCCGCCACCGCGCGCGGCGCGGCCGCCGACGCGCTGGTCACCGGCTTCGCACAGCGGGCCACCCAGATCGGCGCGACGCACGACGCGTCGCACTTCCAGGCGTCGATCGTGCAGCTGACCGCCACCACCATCCGGATATACGGGGCCAACAACTTCCCGGCCAGCGTGCTCGGCGCCGTCGGGGTGGACCGGCCGGCCGCCCAGCGGTTCACCGACAAGCCCTACATCGAGATCGGCGCCACGGACGCCGACCTCGCGAAAAACCCGGACCTCTCCGCCGCCGACGCCGACGTCGTCTACCTGTCGTGCGCCACCCCGGCCGCCGCGGACCGCGCCGCCGCCGTGCTGGACAGCAACCCTTGGCGCAAGCTGTCCGCCAATCACGACAACCGTGTCTACGTCGTCAACGACGAGGTGTGGCAAACCGGCGAGGGCGTGATCGCGGCCCGCGGCATCGTCGACGACCTGCGCCTGCTCAACGCCCCCATCAACTAGCCAAGTGGCCCGAAAACATTACCTTAGCTAAACTTCTCTAGGACGCATCGATCAAAAAGAGGGATATTCATGAGCACAGTTTCGGCGTACGCCGCCACCTCGGCGACTGAACCGCTGACCAAGACCACCATCGAACGTCGCGACCCCGGCCCGCACGATGTCGTCATCGGCATCAAGTACGCCGGGATCTGCCACTCGGACATCCACACCGCGAAAGGCGAATGGGGCCAACCGAATTACCCCGTGGTCGTCGGCCACGAGATCGCCGGCGTCGTGACCGAGGTGGGCGGCGAGGTCACCAAGTACAAAGTGGGCGACCACGTGGGCGTGGGCTGCATGGTGAACTCCTGCGGCCAGTGCAGCAGCTGCAAAGCCGGGCTCGAGCAGTACTGCAAGCCGGGAGCGACGTTCACCTACAACTCCACCGACAAGGACGGCACTCCGACGCAGGGCGGCTACAGCCAGGCCATCGTCGTCGACGAGAACTTCGTCCTGCGCATCCCCGACTCGCTGCCGCTGGACAAGGCCGCGCCGCTGCTGTGCGCCGGCATCACGCTGTTCTCCCCGCTGCGGCACTGGAAGGCGGGCCCGGACACGCGGCTGGCGATCGTCGGCCTGGGCGGCCTGGGCCACATGGGCGTCAAGCTGGGCGCCGCGATGGGCGCCGAGGTGAGCGTGCTGTCCCAGTCGCTGAAGAAGATGGAGGACGGCCTGCGGCTGGGCGCCGGCCACTACTACGCGACGGCCGACCCGGACACCTTCACGAAGCTGCGCGGCAGCTTCGACCTGATCCTGAACACCGTGTCGGCGAACCTGCCGCTCGACGACTACATGAGCCTGCTCGACGTCGACGGCACCCTCGTCGAGCTCGGCATCCCCGAGCACCCGATGCAGGTGCACGCCTTCCCGTTGGCCCTGGCGCGGCGCAGCCTGTCCGGGTCCAACATCGGCGGGATCGCCGAGACGCAGGAGATGCTGGACTTCTGCGCCGCGCACGACGTGACGCCCGAGATCGAGGTCATCGATGCCGACTACGTCAACGAGGCCTACGAGCGGGTGCTCGCCAGCGACGTGCGCTACCGCTTCGTCATCGACATCTCGACCCTGTGAGGGCTTAGGAGACCTGCTCCGGGGCCGGTTCCGGTTCGCCGTTGGCAGCGCCCTGCTCGGCGACCGCTTCCGGCCCCTTGGAGATGCCCACCAGCGGCCACCCGGCGGCGGCCAGCTTGGCGGCCACGCGCGCGATGTTCTCCGGACCGGCGTCGTGATGGGTCACTCCGGAGATGAAATCGGCGAGGACGTCGCGGTCGATCGCACTGCCCGCCTCGACCTCCTCGTCGATCTCGTCGACGACTTCCTTGATCTGGTCCTCGGTCAAGGGTGTGCTGCGCAGCAGCTCCAGCAGCGGAATCCGGTCGGGTCCGGGGACGCCCTCGGGGTAGCCGCACTGCAGCCACCGGATCACCGAGCGGAAAAAAGCGGTCGTAGAAGATGGGGTTATCGCCACGCCCATCAGTGTCCCGGGTACGCGGTCAGCGGCGCCACCGTAGGGCCTGACCGCCCTGACAATTCATGCGCCGTTCATCGAGCTCTTTAGAAGTCCCAGTCCTCGTCCTCGGTGACGACGGCCTTGCCGATCACGTACGACGAACCCGAGCCGGAGAAGAAGTCGTGGTTCTCGTCGGCGTTGGGCGACAGCGCCGACAGGATCGCCGGGTTGACGTCGGTCTCGTCGCGCGGGAACAGCGCCTCGTAGCCGAGGTTCATCAGCGCCTTGTTGGCGTTGTAGCGCAGGAACTTCTTGACGTCCTCG
Source organism: Mycobacterium sp. 1081908.1 (assembly GCF_001673535.1). GTDB lineage: Bacteria > Actinomycetota > Actinomycetes > Mycobacteriales > Mycobacteriaceae > Mycobacterium. Next base: position 29,761 of record NZ_LZLY01000036.1, read on the forward strand.
GTCAGGCCGACCTCGTCGTAGAGGTCCTGGGTGTATTCCACCTCGTTGTCGTAGAGCTCGAAGAGCAGCTCGTAGGTGTAGTCCTTCAGCTCGGCGCGCTTGGCCTCGTCGACCAGGGCCAGGCCGCGCTGGAACTTGTAGCCGATGTAGTAGCCGTGCACGGCCTCGTCGCGGATGATCAGCCGGATCATGTCGGCGGTGTTGGTCAGCTTGGCGCGGCTCGACCAGTACATCGGCAGGTAGAACCCGGAGTAGAAGAGGAAGCTCTCCAGCAGCGTGGAGGCGACCTTGCGCTTCAGCGGTTCGTCGCCGCGGTAGTACTGCATGACGATCTCGGCCTTGCGCTGCAGGTTGGGGTTCTCCTCCGACCAGCGGAAGGCGTCGTCGATCTCGGCCGTCGAGCACAGCGTCGAGAAGATGGAGCTGTAGCTCTTGGCGTGCACGGACTCCATGAACGCGATGTTGGTGTAGACGGCCTGCTCGTGCGGGGTCAGCGCGTCGGGGATCAGGCTGACCGCCCCGACCGTGCCCTGGATGGTGTCCAGCAGCGTCAGCCCGGTGAACACCCGCATCGTCAGCTGCTTCTCGCCGGCGGTCAGCGTTCCCCACGACGGGAGGTCGTTGGACACCGGCACCTTCTCGGGTAGCCAGAAGTTGCCCGTCAGCCGGTCCCAGACCTCGGCGTCCTTGTCGTCTTGCAGCCGGTTCCAGTTGATCGCCGAGGTCCGGTCGATCAGCTTCATGTTTTCGGTCACCAGAAGAACCCCACTTCACCAGCCGGTTTTGACTTCGATGTCTAGGCCACAAACACTACCCCTGGGGTACGACAACCCGCGGCAACACAACAAGTTGTGTTTGCGTGTCGCGGTTTCCCTTTCCGCCGAACGTGTTCTGAGGGCGAAAAATCGGGCGAAATTCCGCCCTCTGTGCACGCTCGGCGGCAGCCGCCACTAGTCCAGCCCGGCCTTGCGCAACGTGTGGGTGAGGCCGTCTTCCAACGCGCTCAGCGCGATGTCCGTCAGGCGACCCAGGTCGTCGATGTCGTGCTCGCCTTTGGCCATCCACGCTTCCAGCGCGACGAACACGGCGGTGGCCAGGCTGTGCGCCGCAATGTCGGCGATCATGGCACCGTCGGCGGTGGGCGCCGATCGTTCATGGATGAAGCGGGCAATCTCGTCGGCGACCTGATCGCGCATCCGCCGGACGTGGCCGGTGATGATCTCCTGGTCGAGGTCGCGCGAGCGGATGGTGGCGGCTTCGCGGACCATGGCGAAGTCAAAGGGGAATGCGTCCATGGCTTTTCGCACGGACGCGGTGATGGGCTCCCCATGCGGGCGCAACGCCAACGCGCGGGCGAACCACTCGAAGCCGATGTCGTAGTCGGCGAAGATCACCGCGTGCTTCGAGGTGAAGTGCCGATAGAACGTTCGCTCGGTCACCCCGACGTCGGCGGCGATATCCGAGACGCTGGTTTGGTGCACGCCGTCGGCGACGAAACGCTTCATCGCGGCCTGCAACAAGGCCTGGCGCGTGCGCTGGCTACGAGATTCCACCCTGTAAGCAGACACCAAATGTCACCATTGACGCAAATATGTCACATGTGACATTGTGCGTTCAGTCGGGCGGGTCATCACCGGAGGAGTTCACCATGGCGGACTACGACGCGATCATCATCGGGGCCGGGCACAACGGCCTGGTCGCCGCAAACGTGCTGGCCAAGGGCGGCGCGAAAGTGCTTGTCCTGGAACGGGCGCACTTCCTCGGCGGGATGGCGGCCACCCGCGAACTCTTCGACGGCTACAAGCACAGCGTCGGCGCGTGGGCCGTGCTGATCTGGCGTCAGGAGATGACCGAACGGCTCGAGCTCACCAAGTGGGGCTTCGAGCTGATGGATCAGTGGACGTCGACGTGCACGTTCGGCGACGAGGCCGACGCCCCGTTCGTGATGTACAACGACCTCGAGCGCATGGCGCGCCACCTGCTCGACGACCACGGCGCCGACACGGCGGCGGCTCTGGGCGGCCTGTTCGCCCACATCGGCCGGTTCGCACCGTATTTCGTCGAATCGGCGTTCGGGCCGCCGCTGGACATCATCGAGGTGATCGCCTCCCAGCCGACGCCGGAAGCCCGGCACGATTTCGCCCAGATGTGGTATGGCAGCACGATGGACACGGTCCGGCGCTTCCTTGCGCCCGATCAGGCCCGCTGCATCCAGGGCTCGCTGGCGGCGATGTCGATCGACGCGTTCGACGGCGGACCCTGGACCCCGGGCTCGAACGCATCGACCTTGTACCACTATCTGATCGGCGGCGGCAACGTCGAATACATCATGCCGCGCGGGGGCATCGGCTCGCTGAGCGCGGCGCTGTGCCGGCGCGCCGAATCGCTGGGCGCCGAGGTGCAGATGAAACAGCACGTCAAGGACATCATCGTCACCGACGGACGCGCCACCGGGGTCCGATTAAAGGATGGCACAACGATTTCCGCGGACGCCGTGCTCTCCTCGCTCGACCCCTACACCACGTTCGTGAATCTGGCCGGCGCGCAGAACTTTCCGCCCGACTACATCCGCAAGATCAAAGAGATCAACTTCAACCTGGGCTACATCCAGGCACATCTCACCATTGACCAAGCGCCCCAATGGATCGAGCGCCTGCAGCCCTACATGCACGACAACGGCCACTGGTGTCCCACCGTCGCCTACGCGCCGTCCCCGGAGTACATCAGCGACGCGTGGGAGCAATATCGCAAAGGGCAACTTCCCGACGCGCCGCCGACCTACCTCTACATCCCCAGCATGGTCGACTCGTCGCTCGCGCCCGAGGGCAAGCACAGCGCGACCATCTTCACCCCGTACTTCCCCACCGGGCTGGACGCCGACGAAAACCGTAGCTGGAAGGAGCAATACGCCGACACCTGCGTGCGGATCTTCGACACGTTCGCGCCCGGGTTCGCCGACTCCGTCACCAACCGCGTCGTGTTCTCCAACCGGTATTTCGGCAGCACCTTCAGCGCGCACGCCGGCGACTACTCGCACGGGCTGCTGCAGCCGAACCAGCTGTGGACCGGCCGCGTCGTCGAGGGCGCCGACAAGTTCGCCACCCCGGTCGACGGGCTCTTCCTGTGCGGCCAGTGCACGCACCCCGGTCCGGGGGTGACCGGCATCCCCGGCTGGAACGGCGCCGAGGCGGCCCTCAAGCACCTCAACGCGCGCGTCGCGTAAGGGCATATCCAAGACCCAAGCATTGATGTACCATCTGGTACATGTTTACCGAAGACAGCATCGAGATCGACGCGCCGCCGCAGGTCGTGTGGGACGTCTTCAGCGACGTCGAACGCTGGCCGGAGTGGACCGCGTCGGTGACCTCGCTGACCGGGCGGGACGGATCCGCCCTGGCCACCGGCAGGCGTTTCGCGATCAAGCAACCCGGCCTGCAGAAGCTGATCTGGAAGGTCGCCGAGATCGAACCCGGCACCTCGTGGACGTGGGCGCACCGCTCCCCCGGCGTGCATGTGATCGCGCGCCACTACGTCACCGGCCTGCCCGGCGGACGCACCCTGGTGCGCCAGGAACTCGACCAGCGGGGCGCCCTCGGCGCGCTGGTCGGGCGGCTGACGCTCAAGCGGACCAAGCGCTTCCTCGCGATGGAGGCCCGGGGCCTCAAGGCCCGGTCTGAGCAGGTCAGCCGCGCCAATGGCCCGCACGCCTGACCTGCAGCGGCGCCGCGAACTATTGCACGCGTTGTTCGACGAGTTCGCCGCGAACGGCATCGGCGATCGGTCGCTTCGCGATGTCGCCGCCGCTGTCGGCACCAGCCACCGGATGCTGTTGCACCACTTCGGTTCTCGGGAAGACCTGCTGATCGCGATCGTCGAGGAGGCCGAGCGCCGCCAGATGGCGCTCGTTCCCGACTTGCCGCAGGATCCGGCCGAGGGCTTCGCCGCGATGTGGGCCGACCTTCGCCGCCCCGAATTGCGCCAACTGGAGCGCCTGTTCTTCGAGTGCTATTCGCGCGCGGCGCAGGGCGAAAAGCCGTTCACGCGAATGGTTCCCGGCGCCGTCGACGGCTGGCTGCGCCACGTCGAGGCCAACGCCGACGTTCCCTACGACGGCGCGATGGCGAGGCTCGGGCTGGCCGTCACCCGTGGGCTGCTGCTGGACCTCGTGGCCACCGACGACGAGGCCGGCGTCGACGCCGCCGCGCAGGCTTTCATCGCGCTTTTGGCAACACCGAGATGAGCGTGTCGACCAGTTCCTCGGCGTTGGTGTGCCACTTGTTCAGATCCATGTGACCGCTGAGGTCCAAACCCGTGATGCCGTGGGCGCTGGTCAGCAGCAGCGCGCCGTAGCGTCTCGCCTGACCGGGACCGGTGATGCGACCCACGATATCCAGGAACAGGTCCTGCGCACGTTCCGCCGCCGCCCGGGCGGCTTCCGCCGGGTCGCCGGCCGGCGGGGTGAACATCAACCGGTAGAGGTGCTGCCGGGTGCGCCCGATGGCGATCAGCGACAGCAGGCCGGAGCGCAGGGACTCCTCGGGGGAATCGTCACTGTTGACCAAAACCTCTAGCGCATCGCCCAATTCGCTCAATGCGTTCGTGGCCAGCACCGCGAGCAGCGATTCCTTGTCCGCGAAGTGGCGATACGCCGCCGAGTGCGAAACACCGGCCCGGGCGCCCACCTCACGCAGCGTGACGGCCTCGACGCCGCCGCGGTCGAGTAGGACCGCCGCGGCCTCGAGCAGCGAACTGCGGGTCGCCGCGGCGCTTTCCGCTCGGGTCGTCACCCGCAGAGCATAAGCCGGGCGCCCAGTTGACAATGTCAACTCAAACACCTAGCTTCAGTTGACAACGTCAACTCAAACGTTTTCACGGACGGAGACCGCCATGAACCCCGCAGACCGTCAGGAGCTGATCGTCGTGACCGGCGCTTCCACCGGCATGGGCGCGGCAACGGCAAAAGAACTGGCCCGCAGGGGTTTTCACGTGCTCGCCGGCGTGCGGCGCGAGGCCGATGCCGGCGCGCTGCGCGCCGACGGGCTCGAACCGCACATCCTCGACATCACCGTGCAATCCGACGTCGCAGCGATCGCCGACCGCGTCGCGAACGACCCGTTGCGGCGCCCCCTGCGCGCGCTGGTGAACAACGCCGGGATCGCGATCAATGCGCCGGTCGAAACGCTGCCCCTGGACCAGTGGCGCCGGCAGTTCGAGGTCAACCTGTTCGGTCAGATCGCGATGATCCAGGCGCTCTTCCCCGCCCTGCTGAGCAGCTCGGGAACCGTCGTGAACATCAGCTCGGTGGGCGGCAAAGTGGTCCTCCCGACGTATGGCGCATACGCCGGTTCGAAGTTCGCGCTCGAGGCGGTCAGCGACGCGCTGCGCCGTGAGGTCGGCGGAATCAAGGTCGTCGTCGTCGAGCCCGGCGCCGTCAAGACCGAGATGGCGGAACGGGGAATCGCCACCGCGGAAGCGCTCATGGCCGACATGACCGCGGCCCAACTCGCGCGCTACGAAAGTCTTGGCGTTGCCGTCACGGCCCAGGCCCGCTCGTTCGGCGAGGATGGCGTGTCGGCCGAACACGCGGCCAAAGTGATCGCCAACGCCGCCACGGCAACTCGCCCCCGAACTCGCTACACCATCGGCCGTGACTCGGCGATCCTGGTGCGCATCAGCCGCGTCGTGTCCGACCGGGTGCTGGACCGCATCGTGCGGCTGAACCTTCGGTCCTTCGCGAAGGGCTCGGCGTCAAGCGAACGGCACGGCCTGCGGGCGAGTTCCGCCGTCTAGACGGTATGTGGGGCTGGGGCCTCGCTCACATGTGAACGTGGGTTGCCGTCAGGAAGTTGGTCCTGGCGTA